>NZ_JCAFSU010000001.1:0-615088 GCF_059369555.1 Stenotrophomonas sp. YJH_SMC_21 | reverse complement strand
CCATGACGCAGCGGGCAATACCAGCAGCATCGGCAGCAAGACGTTCACCTACAACGATGCCAACCGCATGAACGCGGTGAAGCAGGGCGATGCTGTACTGGAGAGCTACGCCTACAACCATCGCGGCGAGCGCGTGCTGCGTACTCCAGCCGGTGGCGCAGCTCAGATCACGCTGTACGATGAGGCCGGGCAGTGGCTGGGCAACTACTCGGCCACGGGCCAGGCGCAGTTGCAGGCCATCTGGTTGGACAACTATCCGGTGGCGCTGATCAATGTGCCGAGTACCGGTGTTCCGCAGCTGGCCTACGTGCAGCCGGATCATCTGAGTACGCCGCGCGTGGTGATCGATCCGATGCGCGATGCGGCGATCTGGGAGTGGAGCAACAAGAGTGAGGTGTTCGGTAACCAGATTCCGAGTGCTGATCCGGATGGCGATGGTGTGGCGTTCGAGCTGGCGCTGCGATTTCCGGGCCAGCAGGCCACGGATGCGAGTGGGTTGTTCTACAACTACCAGCGGGAGTATGACCCGGCAGCGGGGCGCTATTCGCAGAGTGATCCGATGGGATTCGACGGGGGGTATCTACCTTCTCCTATGTATCAGCTGATCCAGTGCAGGCGGTTGATCCGCTCGGACTGCTGGCCAATTGCACTTGCGTGGATGGTGGAGTTCATATCGACATCCCTATTCGCTTCAGTGCTGAGGGAGCTACTCCTGAGACTTTGAGTAAAATGATAAATGCAATTGAATCGACCTGGTCTGCGCCCGGATTTACAGTGACTGTTAGCCAGCCGGAGAAAGGTCGGTTAAACCGTGTTGAGGTTCCGCTGGGGAGGGGGGGTGACCGTAACTGGAGGCAGTGTCGGTAAATGGTATGCAGGAAACACTGAGTGGACGGCTGCGCACGAAGCAGGGCATTTGATGAAATTCAAGTACGATGGTCGTTTTGATATGTACGATGTGGTGTCGCAGGCGCCATCTCGTTCTACCAAGCCCGTTCCGGGGTGGGAGGGAAACATCATGGCAGAGCATCTTGGCGTTCCAGACGATAGGGTTCGGGATGCTATCAAGAAGCGGTTGGGGTGCAAATGATGGTGAGTCTACGCGTGGCTGCGCTCCTTCTTCCATTGCTCGGAGGCTGTGGCACTAGCCAGATCAAACACATTGAATGGAACTCAGATTGGGTGGACGTTTCATCGGATGAGATCATTCCTGGGAACTCGACGACACTTCGAAGTGACCGCTTGGCCACCTTGAATCCGCAGAGCGAAAAATCGATTGCTCAGTGGATGCTCGATCAGAACTTGAGCATCATCCAAGCATCGGATGCGGCTGAGAAATTCGCGCCACTACAGTTGAATGGGTTAGTGCCGGCAGAGGGGGAGACTGTTTATCTCGTCAGAGCGGCCTCGGGTGCAGGAGGCGGGAGTTTTGTCGGCTACATAAATGAAAATGGAATTCTCATCTTGTACGGGGTAATGGGAAGTTGTGGGGAGCAAGTGCATCGAGTGGTTGCTGTGAGCCTGAGTAAGAGGCCTGCCAAGGTCTTCGGAGGGTGTTCAGGAGCGCTTTGAAGATTCTTATGTGTGTGGGTCTGAGGTGGGAATAGGGAAGTGGGAATTTCATTTGCGAGCGCTCTGTTGGTGTGTTTGCGGGCGGGGGCATAGATTGCAGCTGTTGAGCGGCTTGGCGACACCGTGGTCTTCATTGAGGCCTCTGTCGGCGCAGAAGATTGCACTTCTAGTAGAGGGCGCTTGGGAAGGCCGGTTGATTCCTGTCAAATCATGATTCTTGAGCAGAGCTTCCCGGGACGATCGAGCTATCGATCACAGGCGTAACGGTAGACCGCTAGGCCAGATGGGGACGGGCTGTTCTTTTTCATGCGAATCCATGGTGGGTGCGGAGCGATTGGCCGTTGTGGCGCATTGATCGATTGAGGGCATCACCCCGCGGTGCACGCACCGCTTGGCTTGAGCTGGGGCAGGTTGCGGGGCATGTAGGCCGGCAGGGAGCTGACGAAGGGATGGATTACAGGACGGATCACCATCGGGCCAACGCAATGGGCTCTACCGTGCGTGCAGCTCGATGAACATCATGGATCCTGTACTCAGCGAACTGCTTTCCCGGTTCGGTGTCGACAGTGACTCGGGCAGGCAGGTACTCTCAGCGCTGCGCGATGGGCTGCGTGAGTAGGCCGCCAAGCAGGAGGCAAGGTGCATGAGCTCCCGCGCTCCTCCACAACAGAACGCGATCGGCCTGCACGCCTCGGAGAGGTACAAGATGAAAGCGAGGCAGATTCTTCGGTACGGGCTGGCCTACGCAGTGTCGTGTGGAGCACTCTGGCTGTTCCTGCACTTTGTGGGCAGGGCGCTTTACGCCTTCGACTCACATCAGGTTTTCTTCTGGCTGTATGCCGTCAGCCTTCTGTTGCTGGGAATTGGCGCACGGGTTCCCGCCGCTGGCCGCCTGACGTTCAGGCGGCTTGCCAAGGGGGCTGGCTTGGGGCTGCTCGCGGGCCTTCTGGCCCAGGTCGTGGTACTTGTACTGGAAGCCTACAGATTCAGCGGATTCAGGCCATCGCTGCTCTGGCAGGTACCGGTTTCGCTGACGGTGATCAGCGTCGTGCTGCTCACGCCGCTCTGGGGCGTAGTGCTGGTTGCCCTCACCGCCGCATTCCGCCGCGACAACCACCCACATCAGGCCTCGAACCCATGAAGCGCCTGACTGCCTTTTGCCTCGCGGCCGCACTGACATCCTGTGCGGCGCATCCGAACCGCACGACGAAGTGTCAGCCTGCCCAATTCACTTACATCGGCACCGAGAGCATCGACGGGCTGACCTATGGGCGCTTCCAGGTCAGCCACAACGCTGGTCAGCCGCTTCAGCTGTGGGTGGATGAGAGACGCAGGTTGAACTCAAGGACCGCTCGCGCAGAGATGAGGCGCACAGGCGAAGATGCCTGGCGGCCTTACAACGTGATCCTTGAGGAAATCACACCGGGAGCGATCGGGGTGTCGATCGGGCAGGATGAACAGCAGAGCGTTCTGTTCGATGGTGATGGCCTGTTCCTGCCCGGCGCATCCAGCGCGGGCGCGAATTACTCCATCGTGGTACAGGACGCTGCCGGTTGCGAACATCGCTCGGCAACGTTCATTCCCTGACATTCCTGGCGGCGAGCCGGATTCCTTGCGACTTCGCAGCATCGCCCGGTTGGGACGCTGCGTACAGGCAATGAAGGAAAAATGGCGCGCCCGGAGGGATTCGAACCCCCGACCAATGGCTTCGGAAGCCACTACTCTATCCGGCTGAGCTACGGGCGCGTTGTAGAACCGCCGCGCCGTCGGCCAGTGCCGGGGCGGGCGTCGCAGCGCCATGAGGCGGTGCGGGACCGGCATTCTATCCAGTTTCGTCGAACAAATCTCCCCCCACCGGCAAAGCCCTGCCGGAGGGGCAGGAGTATCCTATCGCCATGGCTGATACCCCCCTCACTTCGCCGCAGTCGCCGGCGACGCCGCGTTGGCGGCATTACTGGAGTCTGATGCGTGCTGATCGCCCGATCGGCACGCTGCTGCTGCTGTGGCCCACCTGGTGGGCGTTGTGGCTGGCTGCTGGCGGCCTGCCGCCGCTGTGGACGCTGTTCGTGTTCACAGCCGGCGTGTGGCTGACCCGCTCGGCCGGTTGCGTCATCAACGACTACGCCGACCGCTGGCTCGACCCGCACGTGGAACGCACCAAGGCGCGTCCGCTGGCCACCGGCGCAATCAGCGGCCGAGCTGCGCTGGCGTTGTTCGCCGTGCTGATGCTGGTGGCCTTCGGCCTGGTGCTGACCCTGAATGGCCTGACCATCGGCTTGAGCTTCATCGGCGTGTTCCTGGCCGCCAGCTACCCCTACCTGAAACGCTATACCCATCTGCCGCAGGTCTACCTGGGCATGTCGTTCGGCTGGGGCATCCCGATGGCCTTCGCCGCCGTGCAGGGCGAGGTGCCGATGCTGGGCTGGCTGCTGTACGCCGGCAACATCCTGTGGTCCACCGCCTACGACACCTGGTACGCCATGGTCGACCGCGAGGACGACCTGAAGATGGGCTCGCACTCCACCGCGATCCTGTTCGGCGACCTCGACCTGGTCATCCAGGGCGTGCTGTACGCGCTGTTCCTGGCCACCATGGCGCTGGTCGGCGTGCGTGGCGGGCTGGGTGGGTACTACCTGGCCGGCGTGGCCGTGGCCACCGCGCTGGTGGTGTACGAATTCTGGATCTGCCGCAACCGCGAGCGCGGCCCGTGCTTCAAGGCGTTCCTGCACAACAACTGGGTGGGTGCCGCGCTGTTTGCCGGCATCGCCGTGGATCTGGCACTGCGTTGAGCCCAAGGTGAGGTAGAGCCGGCCGCTGGCCGGCTGCACGACCATCCCAATTGGGAAATTGCCGGCCAGCGGCCGGCGTTACCGCCTTCCACCACCTGCGATGATGCTTGGATCTGGTAGAGCCGGCCGCTGGCCGGCTGCACCCGTGTGCGATCCCGAGGTTGCCGGCCAGCGGCCGGCACTACCCTCCTCCGCGACCTACGACCAATAGGTGGCTGACAGGCCGCACCCCACCGCCCAGAATCGATCCATCGAACCTGGGAGGGTAGGCGATGGCCTCGACGGCAGCAGTACAGGACGGCTGGATGGCGCGCGCAGCGCTGCGCTCGGCCGCCTGGGCGGAAAAGTGGTTCCCCGATGCGTACGTGTTCGCGGTGCTGGGCGTGGTCATCGTCGCGCTGGCCGCGATGGGCTTCGGCTCGACCCCGCAGGCCACCGCCAGCGCCTTCGGTGACGGTTTCTGGAGCCTGATTCCCTTCACCATGCAGATGGCCTTCGTGGTCATCGGTGGCTACGCCGTGGCCACCGCGCCGGTGGTCGCACGCTTCATCGATTTCCTCGCCCGGGTGCCGCGTACCGGCCGCGGTGCGGTGGTGTACGTAGGCCTGGTCAGCATGCTCGCTTCGCTGCTCAGCTGGGGTTTCTCGCTGGTGTTCGGTGGCCTGCTGGTGCGCGCGCTGGCCCGCCGCACCGAACTGCGCATGGACTACCGCGCGGCCGGTGCGTCGGCGTACCTCGGCCTGGGTGCGGTGTGGGCCATGGGATTGAGCTCGTCGGCCGCACAGCTGCAGGCCAACCCGGCCAGCATGCCGCCGGGCCTGGTCGAGATCACCGGCGTCCTGCCGTTCACCGAAACCATCTTCCTGTGGCAGTCGATCGCACTGACCGCGGTGCTGATCCTGGTCTCGCTGCTGATCGCCTGGTTGACCGCACCGGCCGCCGGCAGTGCCCGTACCGCTGAAGACTTCCCCGGCGCCGCGCAGGCCGAGCCGGAGCCGTTGCAGCGCCGCACGCGCCCGGGCGAATGGCTGGAGTACAGCCCGCTGCTGACCGTGCTGCTCTCGCTGCTGGCGTTCGGCTGGCTGTTCAACGAGTTCGCCAACAAGCCGGTGGTCACCGCCATCGCCAACCTCAACACCTACAACTTCCTGTTCATTTCGCTGGGCCTGCTGCTGCACTGGCGGCCGCGCAGCTTCCTCAACGCGGTGGCCAAGGCGGTGCCCAGCACCACCGGCGTGCTGATCCAGTTCCCGCTGTACGGTGGCATCGCGATGATCCTCACCCACGCTGCCGGTGGCGACGGGCAGACACTGGCGCACCGGCTGTCGAGCCTGTTCGTGCACGTGGCCAGCACCGATACCTTCGCGCTGGTGATGGGCGTCTACTCGGCGGTGCTGGGCTTCTTCGTGCCCTCCGGTGGTGGCAAGTGGATCATCGAGGCGCCGTACGTGATGCAGGCCGCCAACGAACTGAAGGCACACCTGGGCTGGGCGGTGCAGGTCTACAACGCGGCCGAAGCGCTGCCGAACCTGATCAATCCGTTCTGGATGCTGCCGCTGCTGGGCGTGCTGGGTCTGAAGGCACGCGACATCGTGGGCTTCACCTTCATACAGCTGCTGGTGCACATCCCGCTGGTGCTGGGCCTGCTGTGGCTGCTGGGGATGACCCTGGCGTATGTGCCGCCGGTGATGCCCTGAATGCTGGGCTTGCTTGCCTGCGTGAGTTGGGAAGCCAGCCTCCTTCCGCGCGTGTTTCCGGCTGAGAACGCCATGAATGCGCGCCATGCTGACCACTGCATGAGCACATGCCGAACCCGCATGAATTCTTCAGCCGCTTGTGCCACAAGGGCTTCTGCGCGTTCATTCACAGGCGTACACGCAGATGTAGCCGCGCACCCACGCGTGATTAACCATTCGCTGCAGACGATGGCCACGTCCACCGCATTCCGCGAGTGGCTTTGGAGATCGGACATGGCACAGCAGAACCAGAACCCGAACCAGAAGCAGCAGGGCCAGCAGAACCAGCAGGATCAGCAGCAGGGTCGTGGCCGCGACCAGCAGCAGCAACAGCAGCAGGAACAGCAGCAGCGCAACCAGCGCAACCAGCAGCAGGGTGGGCAGGACGAGGAAGAGTGACCTCGCCACCAGCTCCGGTGATGCAAAGCCCCGCCCCGTGCGGGGCTTTGCTTATTCCAGCACGCCGAGACGCTGCAGCACCGGCGCTGCCGACATGTCGTTCGGATTGGTGCCGGGCTGATCCTGCGGTACGTCCATGCCCATGCCGCGGTACAGATCCACCCAGTGCTGGGCGATCTCCCCGGTCTGCGGGTTGCGGAAGTTCATCGGCTGCAATGCGAACACGTGGTGCGCACGGAAGACGCGTTCGATGAAGTCCGAGCAGTAGTAGCTGTCCTCGTTCAACACATACGACGTGTTGTACGGCTTGCCCAGCATCGTGCGCGCGGTGGCGACCGCATCCTTGATGGCCGCCTGCTGCGGCGCATGCAGGCGATAGACCACGATCTGCCGCTGCTTGGCGCGCGCCTCCTGGCGGAACTCGACCAGCGATTGCCGGCGCGATCCTTTCTCGTCCGCATGCAATACCTCCCAGCCCTTCGGCGTGGAAGCGACCAGGGCGACGTGATCGAAGCTGGGCGCGCCCTGCTTGCCGGTGGCATCGTCAATGGCGGCACTGAGGCCGCTGCGGCCGGCGGTGACAAACAGCAGATCGCCTTCGTGGACATCGACGGCCATCGCCACCGCTGGCCACAGGGCGGGCAGCAGCAGGCCGATCAGGAGCAGGAGGCGATGCATGAGGACTCTCGGACAGGCGGAATGCCGGAATTGTAGGGCGCGCGGTAGCATGGAGCGACCGGACCGGATTCAGGATGAGCCCATGTGTCGATACCGTTCTGCCGCACTGCTGATGCTCGCCTGTGGCGTGGTGCTGGTTGCCTGCACGCCTGCGCCGCAGCCGCAGCAGACAGCGGGCGAAGCCGGGCCTGCCGCAGCGGCGCCGGCGATCACTGCCGCCGAGCCCACACCTGTGGCTGCACGCAGTGAATGCCCCCACCCGGAATTCGATGCATTCCTGAAGCATTTCGGCAATGAGATCGCGCTGCAGGAAAAGGCCACTGCCGACCCGCTGCTGGACAGCTACATCGATGCGGAGGCCGAGCCGGAACCGCGCAAGGTGGAGAGCCGGTTGGCGCTGGCCGATGTGGAGTGGCCGGTGATGCCCGATCCTGCCGCGTTGGCCGGCCAGGGCCGCGAAATACAGATCAGCCCCCTGGCCGATGGGCAGCGGCAGGTGCAGATCCGTATGCCGGACAGCAGCGACCAGCAGACCTACACCTTTGCGCAGACGCCGTGTTGGACACTGGTCAAGCGTGAGGACGAGTCGATCTGAAACCTGATCCGGCACAGGCGCGGCGGGCCAGTGACTGCTAGGCTCGATCCCTGGTCCAGGCAGGGAGACGCCGATGCAGGCTTTCAGGAAGCACGCCACCACCACCGCCATCGCAGCTGTGCTGGCGATAGCCTCCCTCAGCGGCGCCCAGGCACAGTCGGTGCATGCCGATGACCGCGCCTACTTCGCCAATGCCACCGCCGAACAGGCCGCGCGTGACGCACTGGGCAAGCGCGTCGAGGCTCTGCAGCAGGCGTCCACCGTTGCACCCGCGGAACGCTTCCGGCAGGCCGAGGTACTGGAGGCGCAGTGCCTGCGCCATCACAGCTACCTGCACCTGCAGGCCGCCCGCAATGCGCGTGATCAGCGTCCGGCCCAGGCGCTGGACCAGGTGATGGGGCTGTGCAGCCGCATTGCCCGCAGCGGCCGCGCCGCTCTGCGCGAGGCGTCCGCGGATGCACCATGGGCAGCACCCTATGGCTTCCTGCGCGCACGCGCGTTGAAGGAGGCCGCCGCCCCGGCCAACGCCGCGCTGGATGAGGCCGTGGAGGCACTGGCCGATCCGGCGCTGGACAGCTTCGCGCGCCTGCGTGGGCAGATCCTGCGCAGCGCCGAGTACCCGCAGATCGAGCACGGCGGCCGGCACTGGGACACGGGGCGCGACAGGCAGGCACTGGCCCGGCAGCCCGACCGCGCCCTGCGCGAGGCGGGCTGGAAGGGCTACTGGCAAGGTCTGCAATCGCGCCGTGAGCCGATGGCGTCGGTGCTGCTGGGGCTGGTGCAGGTGAATGACGCCGCGGCACGCCTGCAGGGTGACGGCTCGGCGCCGGCACATGGCTATCAGCGCATGGGCCTGGATACTGCTGCAGTGGATGCAACGCTGGTGGCGATCGAACAGCATGCGGAAGACCGCCGCGCCTACCAGGAGATGCTGCTGCACCACGCTGCGCGATCGGGCATCGACGCGCCGCAGATCTGGGATACCACGGTGCCCGATGCCGGCTACACGCCACCGATGCTGACGCTGGCGCAGCTGCGCGACAACGCCGCCGATGCCATGCAGCACCTGGGCCCGGCGTACGTCGCTGAACTGCGCGCGCTGCTCGATCCGGCCAGCCACCGCATGGATCTGGCCACCGAACGCGGTGACCGCAGCCAGGACGCGTTCTCCGTGAGCGCTCCCGGTGTGCCGGCAATGCTGTTCGTTGGTGTCCGCAGCGGGGACCTGGAAAGCGATGTCGAGATCGCCCATGAAGCTGGCCATGCCCTGCACGGCGAGTGGATGCAGCGGGGTCATGCGTCGCCGCTGCAGCGCAATGGCAGCCAGTGGCTGACCGAGGCGTTCGCGATCTACAACGAGCTGCGCTTCCGCGACCAGCTGTACCAGCAGGCACAGGACCCGCGTGCCAAGGCCTACTACCTGAAATCGCTGCTGGACGACATGGTGCTGCAGCTGTTCACCTCATCCGAGGAAGCGCAGCTGGAGCAGTCGATCTACCAGGGCGTTGCCGCCGGCACGCTGGGCACCGCCGATGACCTGGACGCGCTGACCGGGCGGGTGCTCGCACGCTTCGGCCAGCAACCGGAGCGCTACCCGCAGCTGCGCAACGCCTGGATCGGCAAGCGCCTGATGTATGAAGACCCGAACTATCTGGTGAACTACCTGTATGCGGGTCTGCTGGCCGTGCAGTTGTATGTGCAGGACCAGCGCGACCCCGAGGGGTTCCGTGCGCGCTATCTTGCCGTGCTTGGCGAGGGCTTCGATCGCGCGCCGAACGAGCAGGTGGCGCAACTGCTGGGGCACGCGCCTGACTGGGCGGCCCTGGTGGATGCCGATCTCCAGGTGTTCAACCAGACGGCGGCACAGCTGCAGGCGCTGCATGCGCGGATCGAGGCAGGGCGGGGTACGTGAGGATGCTGCGCAGGATGACGTGCACCTGGGCCACGGCATGGCTGTTGATGCTGTTGTGCCTGTTGCCGAGGGTGGTGATGGCCGGTGCTGCAGTCCCTGCGCTGGATGATCCGGTGGTGGACGCCGCCAACGCACTTTCGGCGGATACCCGCGACAAACTGCGCACGCAGGCATTCCAGTTGCAGGCGCGCACCGGCGCGCAGCTGCAGGTGATGGTAGTCAACCATGTTGGCGACGAAGGCATCGAAGCTAACGCACAGCGGGTGTTCGACCAGTGGCAGCTGGGCCGCGAAGGCGTTGACGATGGCGTGCTGCTGCTTGTGGCCGTGCAGGACCGCCGTGTACGCATCCAGACCGGCTACGGCCTGGAGGGCGCGATACCCGATGCCTATGCCGCCCGCATCATCGACAAGGCGATCGTGCCGCGCTTCCGCGATGGCGACCTTGACCAGGGCGTGCTGGACGGAACGAAGATCATAGTGGCGCTGATCGATGGCGAGGACCTACCGGCATGGGAAGAACCATCGATGCGCAACGTGCTGCCGGCCGATTGGCGCAGCGCAGACTCGGTGGTTGCACTGACGCTGCTGGCCGGCTTCCTTGCGGGTCTGTGGCGCTCGCCGCCCTCGGCGCAGGCGCACCCGGAGCGATTGCCGGCCTGGGCCCGTCCGCTGCTGGTGACGGCCGTGGTGGCCGCGGGCCTGCTGGCGGCGGCCATGTGGGCGCCACGCCAGGCACTGGCAGCGCTCTGCATCGTGTTGGCGTTGTGCGTACCGGTGGCGAGCCTGCTTGGCTGGTGCTGGCGCCGTAGCCGCGGTGTGCGCGTGGTGCTGCTCGGCATGCTCGGGGTCAGTTCGGGGTTCTTCGTGGTGATGGTGGTGCGTGGCCAGTTGCCACCCAGTCTGGCCTTGCACACGTCGCTGGACCTGGCGGTAGGCATCATGGCCATGCTGGTGTTTTTCCTCGTACAGGCGTGCCGCGCGCGCTGGCACAAGGACCGCAGCAGCTTCGGGGTGAGGTGCGCAGTGCTGTTGCTGCTGACCGCTGGCTACGTGCTCTTCGCACTGCTGGCCATCGATCGCGCCGGCCCGGGTGCGCGCCTCGCCACGACGATCGGGTGGAGTGCCGGCACGCTCGTGCTGTACTTCACCTGGATCTTCACCATGCTGCCAGGTGAGAAGGCTCGCGGCAGCCGCAGATCATCCGGCGGCCACCGCAGCGCGTCCAGTTCGTCATCCAGCAGTTCGTCGTCGAGCAGCTCCAGCAGTTGGTCCGGAGGCGGCGGCCGCAGCGGCGGAGGCGGCGCGTCGGGCAGCTGGTAGATCAGGTCGCCTGCACACGCCAGCCGAGTGCAGCGTCCTCCACAACGCCCGGGCCGGCCACGTCGCCGACCTGCAGCAACAGCCCCTGCGCATTGGGCAGGTCCTTCTGCTCGGGGAACCAGCGCCGGTCCGCAGCGACCACGATCAGCAGCCCTTCGTCGTCGCCCATCGGCGCGAACTGCGGCGAAGGCGGGCTGATCGGTTGCAGGCCAAACCGCAGGCTGGACTGTTCGCGCACAGCATCGACATCGTGGCTGGGCAGGCCGACCTCGCTCAGGCAGGTCAGTTCGCTGCCGTTGAAGGCGCCCTGATGCGTACTGTCGGGCAAGCGGCGGCGGCCGATCAGTTCCAGGATCAAGCCATCGGGGCCAGTGAAGTACACCGACTGCGACTGCCAGCTGCTTTCCAGCGCGAAGTAATCCAGCCCTGCTGGATTGCGTTGCAGTGGCGTGCGTTCGCGCAGCCAGGTCATTGCCTCGCCGAAGCGGTTGTCCGGTACGTTGAAGGCCAGGTGCACGCCTCCGAGCGGACGTCCTTCAGCGGGCTGCAGTTCGATCGTGCTCCAGCCGATGTGCACATGGGGGCCGATCACGCGTTGCTGCAGGACATCGTGAAAATACGCAGCGACGGCGCCGACATCGGAGACCGGCAGGGTGAGGTGCAGCAGGCGCATGATCGTTCTCCGTGGACGCGATCACTGTAGCGCCGGGCCGCATCCGGCGGCCACTAGCGCAGTGCGTCGGCGAAGAATCGCGTGGCTGCATCCACCGCCTGCCGGTGGGTTTTCGTCCTGGGAACCGCAGTGCTGCAGAGCTCGGGCAGCCTCTGCCCGCCGACAACGGTACAGGCCGCCAGGAAGTCGTAGTGACCCACGTCCGGCAGGCGTTGCAGCGTTGCGCGCGGAATCTGCGCCTGTGCGGCCTCACCATTGGTCTCCGGTGGCGCGACGGTGTCTGCGGTCCCCAACATGATCGATACCGGCTGCCGCAACGCGGACAGCTGCGCGGGCGCGAACGCCTGCACGATGGCGGGTGCCAGCAGGAACACGGCACGCACGCCGGGAATCGCGCGCTGTGCGTCAGCCTCGGCGATCCAGGGGGCAAGCGCGGGCGAAGCCGCAGCGGCCCGGCGCGCCTGCATCGTGTGCGTGGCCGCCTCCTGTTGCGGTTGGCAGACGCCGTCATCCGGGTGCGCGGTGCAGAAGGCCAGCAGTCGCTGCAGGCTGGGCCGTGCACCGGCTGCCAGCAGCGCGGTGTAGCCACCGGCCGAGAAGCCGACCACGCCCAGCCGTTCTGGATCGACATGCGGGCCGAGGATCGGATCGGCCTGCACGGCGGCCAGCGCAGCGCGCAGATCATCCGCGCGCAGCCAGCTCAGCATGCTGCCGGCCAGCGTCATCTCGTCGGCACCGTTGTTGCCGGGATGATCGACCGCGATCACCAGATAACCGTTCCGCGCCAGCGCCGTGCCCAGCCAGCCCATCATGCGTGCGCTGCCGCCGTTACCGTGCGACAGCAGCAGCGTCGGCAGGCGAGCCCCCGCGACGGGAGCATCCACCGCTGCGCGTCCAACCTCGAACAGCGGTGCGTCGGGCGGGCCGATGGTCAGGGCGGTTTCCCGGCTGCCGGCCAGCGCTGGGTACCAGACCGTGTAGCGCAGCGCGTCGTGGTGCTGCGCATCGCGTACAGCCGCGCTGGCCACCATGGTGGCGCCGTGGCGCTCGCCGGCCGCCTGCGTCTCGCTGCCCTCGGCGATGGCAGTGGAGACCATGAGGATCATTCCCAGCACAGCGGCCATCATGCGCATCTTCAGTTCCTTGTCAGTTGGGACGTTCGTCGACTGGCAGCCAGATCTCCACGCCGCCGTTGCCGGTGTGCTCATCAAAGCGGGTGTCGTAGCGTTCCAGGTCCGGTGCCTCTGCCAGGCTCAGGCCGGAGCCTGGCAGGTAATGGTCCAGCAGCCAGAACCAGGTCGAGCGGATGGCCGAGATGTGCCCGCCGTGCCAGGCCACAAGATAGCGGCGCGCCGGCACGTCCACCCGTTGCCAATGCGCAGGCACGCTCGGCACCGCGCTTGCCGGCAGAGCCGCGATGTAATCGAAGCCGCCATCGTCATCGCTGTTGCAGCACACGCCGAAGCTGATTGGAGCGGGCGTCGGCCATTCCCGGTTGAGCTGCGCCCATTGTCCGGGAATCGCACCGCCGCTGTCGCGGGTATGCCGCATGCCGATACCCGCCAGCTGGAAGGCGGGCGTGTCGAGCAGGCGCGGTGCCTCATCGCAGGGTACAGGCGCCTCGTCCACGCGGATCGCCTGCACCAGTGCCAGGCCGTCGGTGCCCTGTTCGCGTACCCGCTCTGGTGTCTGTCCGAACTGTTCGCTGAAGGCACGGGTGAACGCTGCATGGGTGGTGTAGCCCGCACCCAGTGCCACCTGCAGGATGTCGCCTGCGCCGGCGGCCAGCCGCTGCGCGGCCGCGGTCAGGCGCCGTCCGCGCAGGTAGCGCACCACCGAGGTACCGGTGCGGGCCTGGAACAGGCGCGACAGATGGAACGGCGACAGCCCCGCCGCAGCGGCGACGTCGGCCAGTGCCAGCGGTCGATCCGCATGGGTTTCGATGTACCACAACGCCTTGCCTGCCGCGCTCATCCTGCCGTTCCTTGAATCCGATGCCGGGCACAGTAGCGGATCGGTAGGCGCGGCGTTTAGCAGTTCTTGCGCTGCCGGGGCTTTGCGTCTGCCCGCGTGCCGGCAACAATGCGTGCTTCATGGACGTGATGAGGAGCAGGGAGATGCGATCGACGACGTGGGATGCCAGGCCAGCGGAGCCCGGCCGATGATCGAGATGATCGAAATGCTGCTTGCCCTCTGGGTACTTCCCAGTCTGTTGACCCTGGCGCTGATGCTGCTGATGTTGTTCGGCGCGCCACGGTGGCGCGGCAATCCCTGGGTGTACCGTGTCGGCTTCGCGTTGCTGGGCGGGTTTCTGACACCGACGTTGTTGGGGGCCGGTCACGGTGGGTTGCCGTGCGCGACTATCGGCGGGCTGGTGATGATACTGACGCAGCTGCAATGGATCGGCGATCTGCAGGTCGACTTCATGGGGATCGGGATTCGCAACAGGGGCATCTGGATCATGTCCACCCCCGCCTTGGTGGTGTTCGCCGCCATGATGTTCGTTCCGCTGCGAACGGCACGGCCGGCCCGTTTCGGCTTTGGCGACGACGCCAACGGCTAGCCGCAGTGTGCGGGGATGGGGCGTGGGTCTGCATTGCCCATCCATGCATGGCGTGGATCTACGGATGAGCCCTGGCGGGGGCCAACCTTGGTTGGCGCATCAAGCTGTCGTACTGACGTCATGCCTCCTTCACAGATCGCGCCGAGACTGCGCGCCTTGTCCAGCCCTGTTGTGTCCGCACAGGTGCTGGCCCTGTCGCGTCCTCCCGGAGCCCTGCCGTGCATCGTTCGAAGCTTTCGCGTTCCATCCTCCTCGCCCTTTCCATGGCCAGCGCAGGAGGCGCGATCGCAGCGGAAGCCGATGCGGTCGATGCCGCAGGCGGCAACCGCGCCGCACCCACCCAGCTCGACGCGATGCTGGTCACCGGTACCCGCGCCTCCAACCGCACCCAGTTCGAAACACTGGCGCCGGTGGACGTGTTCACCAAGGAAGACATCACGTCCGTCGAATCCACCGACCTGAAGGACGTGCTGGCCCAGCTGGTGCCCTCGTTCGTGGTGCAGCGCCTGCCGATGGCAGATGGCCAGGTGTTCGTGCGTCCGGCGACGCTGCGTGGCCTGTCGCCGGACCAGACCCTGGTGCTGGTCAACGGTCGCCGCTTCCACCGCAGCGCGCTGCTCGGCAACCGTGGTGCGCAGGCCGCTGATCTGGCTCAGATTCCGACCAGCGCGATCAAGCGCATCGAAGTGCTGCGCGACGGCGCATCGGCGCAGTACGGCTCGGACGCCATCGCCGGTGTCATCAACATCATCCTCGAGGATGGTCCGGGCACCGAGATCACCGCCGGCTATTCGCAGTACGCGCAGGGCGACGGTGCCTCCCGCGATTTCAGTGCGCGCACCGGCTGGTCGCTGGGCGACTACGGCAGCCTGGTGCTGTTCGCCGAATTGTCCAACTCCGACGCCACCTCGCGCACGCGCCAGCGCCCGGACGCGATCGCCCTCCAGGCTGCACATCCGGAGCTGGACGTGCCCAATCCGGTGCAGCGCTGGGGCCAGCCGGAACTGGAAAGCCGCCGCGTCGGCTTCAACGTGAAGGCCAATGCCAGCGAGACGCTGGAGCTCTATGCCTTCGGCCTGTACAGCCACAGCGATGGCGTCAGTGATTTCAACTGGCGCAACCCGGACACCACCACCGGCGCGTACCGCACCACCTCCATCTTCCCCGGCTGGAACCTGCGCTCGCTGTATCCGGTCGGCTTCAGCCCGCAGTACGGCAACGTCCAGAACGACCTGCAGCTGGTCGGTGGCCTGCGCGGCGAGATCACGCCGAAGCTGCGCTGGGATGTCAGCGCCTCGTATGGCCGCAACGCCATCGACTACAGCTTGAAGAACTCGATCAATGCCTCGCTCGGCCCGGCCAGCCCGACCGACTTCGATCTCGGCCGCCTGACCCAGACCGAGAAGAACGCCAACGCCGACTTCAACTACGAATGGGACGTGGCCGCGCTGTCCAAGCCGATCAACGTAGCCTTTGGTGGCGAGTTCCGCCAGGAGACCTACCAGGTGCGTGCCGGTGATCCGGCTTCGTACGCCGTGGGCCCGGGCGCTGCCGCTGGGCTGGAAGCCAACTCCAACGGTGCACCGGGCTTCTCGGCCAGCCAGGCCGGGCAGTGGAGCCAGCGCAGCAAGGCTGCCTACGTGGACATGGAGGTGCCGCTGGGTGAGCGCTGGAGCATCGGTGCGGCCAGCCGTTACGAGGACTTCTCCAGCTCTGGCAGCACACTGGATGGCAAGCTGTCGGCGCGCTTTGCGATCACCCCGGACGTGGCCCTGCGCGGCACCGTGTCCAGCGGCTTCCGCGCACCGACGCCGGCGCAGCTCAACACCACCAGCACCACCCAGGGCCTGGACACGCGCACGCTGCAGATCTTCACCAGTGGCCGCCTGTCGCCTAACGATCCGCTGGCGCAGCTGCTTGGAGCCAAGCCGTTGAAGCCGGAGGAATCGCGCACCGCCTCGCTGGGCCTGACCTGGCGCACGGACCTGGGTCTGTCCGGCTCGGTGGATGTCTACCAGATCAAGCTCACCGACCGCTTCAGCCAGTCGGCCAGCTTCGCCATTCCGGCCGGTACGCCCAATCCACTGGGCTACACCTCGGTGAACTACTTCACCAACGACTTCGATACCACCACCACTGGCGTGGACGTGGTCGGCAACTACCTGCGTGATCTCGGCGCCGGCCGCATGACGTTGACCCTGGCCTACAACTACAACCGTACACGCGTGGACAACGGCAGCACCTCGGTGGCCACCAATGAGACCCAGCGCGTGCTGTTCGAAGACCGGCTGCCCGAGCACAAGGGAAGTCTGACCAGCAGCTGGGACATCGGTGCTTGGTCGCTGATGGCGCGCATGCGCTACTACGGCGCCTGGACCGATTCCAGCGGCAACGCGGTGGGCGACATCTACCAGCGCTTCGGTGAGATGAGCTTCCTCGACCTGGCCGTGGGCTATCGCATCAACGAGCACCACAGCCTGCGCGTGGGCGCCGACAATGTGTTCGATCGCTACCCGGATGAGGCCACGTTCCAGGCCAGCCGTGGCCTGGTCTACTCGCGCAACGCGCCGTACGACACCGACGGTGCCAACCTGTACGCGCAGTACCGGCTGACCTTCTGATGGACGCTCGTCGTCGTTCCCTGCTGCGCGCCGGCACACTGCTGCCGGCCGCAGCTGCACTGTCTTCACTGCCTGCCAGCGCCGCTGCGCGTTACGCTTCGCCGATGGAGATTCCCTCGACGACCGTGGCGCCGGACGTGCTGGCCCTCGATGAAGGCTACTGGGCCGCCGTGGCCAGCCACTTCGACATCACCGATGAAGTGAACCACCTGGAGAACGGCTACTGGGGCGCGATGGGTCGCGAGACGCTGGCCAGCTACCAGCGCCACACCACTGAAGTGAACCGTGGCAACGCCTGGTATGGGCGCCGCGCGTTTCCGGCGCAATACATGGCGGTGCAGCGAGAGGTAGCCGAACTGCTGGGTGTGGGTGCTGATGAGATCGCACTGACGCGGGGGGCCACCGAGGCGATGCTGGCGCTGATCGGTGGCTACAACCGCCTGCAGCCCGGCGACCAGGTGTTGTATGCCGACATCGACTACGACAGCATGATCGGCGCGATGCGCTGGCTGCAGCAGCGTCGCGGCGTGCAGGTCGAGCGTATCGCGCTACCGGCCGTGCCCGACCACGCGCAGATCCTGCAGGCCTACGAGGCCGCGTTCGCGCGGTTGCCGCGCCTGAAACTGGTGCTGCTGACCCAGGTCAGCCATCGCCATGGGCTGGTGCTGCCGGTGGCCGAGATCGCCGAGCGTGCGCGGGCACGCGGTATCGATGTGATCGTTGATGCTGCCCATGGTTTCGGTCAGATCGACTACGCCGTGCCGGATCTGAAGGCTGACTTCGTGGGCATCAATCTGCACAAATGGATCGGCGCGCCGGTCGGCGTCGGCGCGATGTACGTGCGAAGGGGGCGCGTGGCGGACCTGGACCCGTACATGGGCGAGACCGATGATGGCCGTGTCGGCAGCCGCGTGCACACCGGTACGGTCAACTTCGCCGCCTACCTGGCACTGCCGGAGGCGATTGCCCTGCATCAGCGCGTCGGCGTGGCCAACAAGCAGGCGCGGCTGCGCTACCTGCGCGAGCGCTGGACGCTGCCAGCGCGGCAGATGGCGCACATCGAAGTGCTGTCTTCGCCGAACCCGGCGCTGGCCAGTGCGCTGGCCAGCTTCCGCCTGCGCGGGCGCACCAGCGTGGCTGACAACCTCGCGCTGCAGAAGCGCCTGCTGGATGAGCATCGCGTGTTCACCACCCATCGCGACGGTTTGGATTCCGGTGCCTGTGTACGCGTGACGCCATCAGTGTTCACGCGGCCGGAGCAGATGGATGCGCTGGTGAAGGCCCTCTCCGCCTTGGCCTGACCCTGCTTTGGTGGGTGCCAACCTTGGTTGGCACATTCCAACCGTGCCGGGGAATCTTCCGCCGGCCAGCGGCCGGCGCTACCGGTCGGGTGGGTGCCGACTGTTGGTCGGCACATCCCATTCCACGATCTACCTCCGATCTGGTGGGTGCCAACCTTGGTTGGCACATTCCAACCGTGCCGGGGAATCTTCCGCCGGCCAGCGGCCGGCGCTACCGGTCGGGTGGGTGCCAACTGTTGGTTGGCACATTCCAACCGTGCCGGGGAATCTTCCGCTGGCCAGCGGCCGGCACTACCGGTCGGGTGGGTGCCGACCGTTGGTCGGCACATCCCATTCCAGGGCTACCGCTCGATCGCCGGCAACGCATCGGACAACAACAACCGATCAATCCGTCGCAGCGCACTCTCCAGCTGTCGGCGGTCCGCCGCCAGCCCCAGCGACAGCCGCACGCCATTTGGGTAAGACACGCCTTGCGGGCAGAACGCCGAAGATGGCGCAATCGCCAGCCCCTGCAGCTGTGCGGTACGCACCAGCGTGGCGTCGGTCCACGGCGCTGGTACCCGGCACCAGGCATGCAGGCCTTCCGCGCGCTGCAGCAGCGATGGCGCCAGCAGGTAGCGCGCCATGCGCATGCGCTCGCGTGCCTCGGTGCGCACCTGGGCCAGCAGTGACTGCGCCGAACCATCCAGCAACAGCTGGCTGGCCAACGCCGAGACCAGCGGATGACCCATCAGCCGCGTCGCCCGCAGTGCAGCCGTCATCGCCTCGGCATGCGCCGCGCTCGGGCAGCGCACGAAGGCGGTGCGCAGGCCGGGGCTGATCACCTTCGACAGCGTCGCCACGTAGAACACATGACGCGGTGCCAGTGCCGCCAGCGGTGTCGGTGCATCCTCGGCGAGGTGCCAGTAAGGATCGTCTTCGATCGCCAGCAGGCCCTCGCGCTCCAGCACGCGTGCCAGCGCTTCGCGCCGCTGCAGCGGCAGGGTCAGCGCGGTCGGGTTCTGGCAGGTCGGGTTGAGATAGACCAACCGCGCGCCGCTTTCGCGTGCCAGCCGGGCCAGCGCATCGGGACACATGCCGTGTTCGTCGCTGTCCACCGGCAGCAGCCGCCGGCCCAGTGCGGCGGCGGCCTGCAGCAGGCCCGGATAGACCAGCGCATCGCAGAGGATCGCATCATCGTCGCGGCCCTGGCTGACCAGGATCGCGGCAAGCGCCACCTGGGCGCCTTCGGTCAGCAGCAGGCAGGCGTCGTCCACCTTTCCCAGCATCGGTTGCAGCCAGCGCGCCGCTGCGTGGCGGTCGGTCGGGTTGCCGCCGCCCAGGTGATAGGTCATCAGGTTGGGCGCGTTGCTGCGTGCAAGCACGGCGGCGGCGCCGCGGCGCAGGGTCTCGGCCAGCGCATCGGCGTCGGGCACCGGTGGCACGTTCATGCTCAGGTCCACGACCTGGTCGAAGCCGGCCTTGGGCGGTGCGATGAAACTGCCTTGTGGCCCGCGTGCTTCGATCAGGCCGCGCTTGCGTGCTTCATCGAAGGCGCGGGTGACCGTGGTCAGGTCGATGCCGAGCTGCTGCGCCAACGCGCGCTGCGAGGGCAGGCGCTGTCCGGGTGCGAGGCCGCCACGGCGCACCGTGCGTTCCAGCGAATTGACGATGCGCAGGTAGATCGGCCCGTTGTGCGCGAGCACGTCCTGCACCCATTCGCGCGCTGCGACATCCGGTCGCGGCATGTACGGAGCATGTCGGGGCGTATCGTTGCTTCCAACGGCGGGAGCCTGTCCATAACCATCGGTCGGTTCGGACAGGTGACCGCCGTTGTTGTTTGCGGCGGCCGCACCGGCCAGCGTCAGTGATGTCATTGCGCGTCCTCAGCGCTTGGCCTGCCAGGGGCAGTAGCAGCCCACGGCAAGCAGTCCCTTTGGGCGCACGGTCTCGCCGCGCACCAGTCTGTCCAGCAGCGGTTCGACAAAGCTGTTGGCCGAGTTGCAGACCATGCCGATGCTGTACGGCCCGGCATAGGCGAGGTGGCCCTGGCGATCCCAGATGGCTACGGCGGGGCTGGCCGGGATGTGTTCGATACCGTCGATGGTCGGCAGGTTGATCACCTTGTTGCGCAGCGGCTCGGGCAGCTCGCCCTGGGTACCGGGGCGGCGGATCGCATAGAAGTCGATGCCGGCGCGGCGGTACATGCTGATCAGGTAGCTCAGGTGCGCACCGGTCTCGCGGTTGCACACGCCGCAGGCCGGGTCCCAGAAATGCACCACGCGGATGCGGCCGGTATCACCGGCCAGATCGGCCGGCAGGCGCAGTTGCGAGTCGTCGAAGACGATGGCCTGTTCGGTGAAGGTGGACTGCGCGCTGTAGCCGAAGTACTGCCACAGCGCAGCCGCCACGCCGGCCATGAACAGGCAGGCGAGGGCGATCATCGTCGGCAGCAGCCAGCGGCGACGCGGCGCGGCTGCGCCCATCAGGACGCGTCCCCGCCGAACTTGTGCACGTACTGCTTGCGCATCTCGCGGCAGGAATCGGCCTGCGCGCGGCGCTGGATCTCGCTACGCGACGGATCCTCGCTGCGCTGCACGCACTGCTCGATGGCGTGGCGTTCGGCGGCCTGCACGTCCACGGTCTGCGGCTGCAGGCAGACCCAGGCCAGCGCGGCCAGCATCAACACCACAAAGCCACCGCACCCGGCCATCACCAGGTGGAACTTCAGTTTCTCGGCGCGCATCGATGCACGTCCCTTCATCCATACATTGCATACAAAATATCATCTTGTATGGATGAAGTGCCATGCACCCGGTTCAGACGATGGCGTTGTGCCGGGCCTCGGGGGCTTCGGACAGAATCTCGTTCAGCTTGGCCAGCGCCCCGGCCAGCGCGCCCTGGTCGACCGCGCCGCCCAGCGACAGGCGGATCGCGTTGCCCGGCGGCGGCTCTTCCACGCTGAAGGCATCCGAGCTGGCGATGCCCAGGCCCTGTTCCTGTGCGGCCTGGATCAACCGGTACTGGTCCAGCCGTGGCGGCAGCGGCAGCCACACATGCAGGCCGGCCGGATGCGCCTGGGCGCGGGGCGGCAGGAACTGCGCGGCAATCGCCTGGCGCTCGCGCAGTTCCTGCTGGAAGCGCTGCACCATGTCCCGGGCCTGGCCGCTGCGGATCCACTGCGACGCCACCGCCACCATCGACTGGGTCGGCATCAGTGCGATCGCACGCAGGGCGTCCAGCACCGGTTCCATCGGCTCGCCGGCCGGCACCACCAGGTAGGCGGTGCGCAGGCCCGGCGCCAGGCACTTGGACAGGGTGGAGATGTAATACACCGGGCAACCGGCGTGGCGGTGGGCGGCCAGCGGTGGCGCGGCGTCACCGGCCAGCAACCAGTAGGGATCGTCTTCGATCACGGTCAGATCGTGGCGCTCCGCCACCGCCAGCAGGGCCTGCCGGCGCTGCGCCGACATCGTTGCCGTGGTCGGGTTCTGGATGGTCGGCACCAGGTACAGCAGGCGCGGGCGACGTAGCTGGCAGGCCTCCTCCAGCGCGCCCGGCAGCATGCCCTCGGCGTCCATCGCCACCGGCACCACGCCCCGCTGCAGCACGCGCGCGGCGGCCAGCAGGCCCGGGTAGGTCAGCTGCTCAGCGGCGATCAGCTCGCCCGGCTGGGTGCGGGCCAGGATCAGCGCGCACAGCGCGGTCTGCGCGCCCGGGCAAATCACCACCTGGTCGGCACCGACCGTGCCCAGCATTGGCGCCAGCCACTGCACGGCGGCGGCGCGGTCCTCACGGGTGCCGGCGCCGACGTGATAGCTCATCAGTTCGCCCTGGCCCAGCTGCTGGCCCACGTGCTGGAAGCCGGCCTCCATGCCCTGTGCGAACGGCGCGCTGCCCAGCAGCGGCGGGATGTTCATGCTCAGGTCCACCGAGGTGCTGCGGTTGCCGGCCGACAGCGCGATGAAGGTGCCGCCGGCGCCCTGCGCGTCGAGCAGGCCGGCCTGGCGCAGCTCGGCGAAGGCGCGGGTGACCGTGGTCAGGTCCACGCCCACCTGCTGGGCCAGGTCGCGCTGCGGCGGCAGCCGGTCGCCCGGGCGCAGCACGCCGTCATCCACCGCCTCGCGTACCTGCTGGGCAATCTGCAGGTACAGCGGGCCGGCGCCCTCGCGGAAGGGGCGAACCCAGGTGCGATTGGGGTGTTTCAGGCGGCGGCCGGCGGCAGGTGGCGTCATCGGTCAGTTTTTTCCATACGTGCAGATGCACAATTCCATACAATGATGTATCTTGTATTGGCTTGATTGGAGTGGTTCGCCTGCTTGTAGGCGACCTCGTACCCACAGTGTAGCCGCTCCACGCCCGGGCGCTGCGCGCAGGCGAGCCGGTCAAGCGCGCTTCTTCAACAGGGTTGACCTCCAATGAATATCTGCTGGAACCGCATCCGCCTGGCGCTGGTCGCCCTGGCCTGCGTCGGCCTGTCGGGCTGTGACTGGGTGCTGCTGGATTCGAAGGGCATGGTCGGGCTCGCCCAGCGCGACCTGATCCTGATCTGCATCGGCCTGATGCTGATCGTGGTGATACCGGCCATCGTGCTGACCTTCGTGTTCGCGTGGCGCTACCGCGCCGGCAACACCAAAGCCAAATACATGCCTGACTGGTCGCACTCCACCAAGGTGGAGATCGTGGTCTGGGGCGTGCCGCTGATCATCATCGCGGTGCTGGCGGTGATCGTGTGGAAGTCGACCCACGAGCTGGACCCGTACAAGCCGCTGGACGTGGCCGGTGAGCCGCTGCACGTGGACGTGATCGCCACCGACTGGAAATGGGTGTTCGTGTATCCGGATCTGGGCATCGCCACGGTCAACCAGCTCAACTTCCCGGCCAACCGCCCGCTGGCGTTCAACATCACCTCCAACTCGACGATGAATACCTTTTTCATCCCGCAGCTGGGAGGGCAGATCTACGCGATGGCCGGCATGCGCACGCAGCTGCACCTGATCGCCAACGAGCCCGGCCAGTTCCGTGGCATGTCCGGCAACTACAGCGGGCATGGCTTCTCGAACATGAAGTTCATCGCCACTGCCAGCAGCAACGAAGACTTCGATCGCTGGGTGGCCGAGGTGCGCAGCGCGCCGGACGCGCTCAGCTTCACGCAGTTCAAGGCGCTGGCCGCACCGTCGAAGAACGTACCGGTGCAGCACTTCTCCAGTGTTGAACCGCTGCTGTTCAAGAAGGTCATCGACCAGTTCATCGGCGTCGGTGAGAACACCGCTGCTGCTACCCCGGCGGGCGCTGCCGGCGGTGCCCAGGTTTCCCAGGAGTAACGAACATGTTGGGTAAATTGACGTGGGAGGCCGTGCCACTGCACGAGCCGATCGTCGTGGTCACATTGGCGGCCATGGTGCTGGGCGGCCTCGCGCTGCTCGGCGCGGTGACGTACTTCAAGCTGTGGGGTCCGCTCTGGCGTGACTGGTTCACCACCGTGGACCACAAGAAGATCGGCATCATGTACGTGGTGGTGGCGCTGGTCATGCTGGTGCGTGGCTTTGCCGATGCGCTGATGATGCGCGCGCAGCTGGCGGCGGCCGGGCCGGGCAGTGACGGCTTCCTGCCACCGGAGCACTACGACCAGATCTTCACCGCGCACGGCGTGATCATGATCTTCTTCGTGGCCACCCCGTTCGTGGTCGGACTGATGAACATCATCGTGCCGCTGCAGATCGGCGCGCGCGACATGGCATTCCCGTTCCTCAACGCCTTCAGCTTCTGGATCTTCGTGGTCGGCGCAGCGTTGATGATGATCTCGCTGGGCGTTGGCGAATTCGCCATGACCGGCTGGGTGGCCTATCCGCCGCTGTCGGGCATCGAGTTCAGTCCAGGCGTCGGCGTGGACTACTACATCTGGGCATTGCAGGCTTCGGGCGTCGGCACATTGCTGACCGGCGTCAACCTGTTCATCACCATCCTGCGCATGCGTGCGCCGGGCATGACCCTGATGAAGATGCCGGTGTTCACCTGGACCGTGCTGGTCACCAGCGTGATCATCATCGCCGCCTTCCCGATCCTGACCGTGGCGCTGGGTGCACTCACCCTGGACCGTTACCTGGACTTCAACTTCTACACCAACACGTTGGGTGGCAACCCGATGATGTACGTGAACCTGGTGTGGGCCTGGGGCCATCCGGAGGTGTACATCCTGGTGCTGCCGGCGTTCGGCATCTTCTCTGAAGTGACTGCCACGTTCGCGCGCAAGAAGCTGTTCGGCTACAAGTCGATGGTGGGCGCCACGCTGGCGATCGGCATCCTGTCGTTCATCGTCTGGCTGCACCACTTCTTCACCATGGGCTCCGGTGCCAGCGTCAATGCCTTCTTCGGCATCATGACGATGATCATCGCCATCCCCACCGGCGTGAAGATCTTCACCTGGTTGTTCACCATGTACGGCGGCCGCGTCGAATTCAGCGTGCCGATGCTGTGGACCATCGCCTTCCTGGTCACCTTCACCATCGGTGGCATGACCGGCGTGCTGCTGGCCATTCCGGGTGCGGACTTCCTGCTGCACAACAGCCTGTTCCTGGTCGCGCACTTCCACAACACCATCATCGGCGGCGCGCTGTTCGGCTACCTGGCCGGCTTCGCCTACTGGTTCCCGAAGGTGTTCGGCTTCACCCTCAACGAGCGCCTGGGCAAGTGGTCGTTCGCGTGCTGGGTGATCGGCTTCTACCTGGCCTTCATGCCGCTGTACATGCTGGGCTTCATGGGTATGACCCGTCGCATGAACCAGTACGACAACCCGGCGTGGACGCC
Source organism: Stenotrophomonas sp. YJH_SMC_21 (assembly GCF_059369555.1). Taxonomy (NCBI): domain Bacteria; kingdom Pseudomonadati; phylum Pseudomonadota; class Gammaproteobacteria; order Lysobacterales; family Lysobacteraceae; genus Stenotrophomonas; species Stenotrophomonas sp. YJH_SMC_21. Next base: position 590,141 of record NZ_JCAFSU010000001.1, on the reverse strand, counting down.
GTACCTGATCGCCGCCTTCATCGGTGCACTGTTCGTGTTCGCGGGCATCATCCTGATGCTTGTGCAGATCTACGTGAGCGTGCGCGACCGCAAGCGCAACCTGGACCTGACCGGCGACCCGTGGAACGCACGCACGCTGGAATGGGCCACGCCGTCGCCGCCGCCGTTCTACAACTTCGCCGTGGTGCCCAAGGCCGATGAGCTGGACGCCTTCCACGAAGCGAAGAAGCGCGGCCTGCCGCCGCCGCCGAAGAAGTACGCACCGATCCACATGCCTAAGAACACCGGCGTGCCGCTGGTCCTCAACATCTGGATCCTGGTGCTGTGCTTCGCCCTGGTCTGGCACATCTGGTGGATGGCCGCGGCCAGCTTCATCGCGATGATCGTGACACTGATCGTGCGGTCCTACGACGAGGACGTGGACTACTACGTCAGTTCCGACGAGGTGGCGCGCACCGAAGCGGCCAACCTTGCCAAGCTGAAGGAGGTACGCGCATGAACCTGTTGACCCGCCCCGAGCTGGCCAGCGACACGCAGGCGCACGAGGACCACCACGAGCACGACCACGGCCACGAACAGGGCGGCATGAAGGTGTTCGGCATGTGGGTCTACCTCATGTCCGACCTGGTGCTGTTCGGTTCGCTGTTCGCCTCGTACGCGGTGCTCAGCACCGCCTACGCCGGCGGCCCCACCGGCAAGGACCTGTTCTCGCTGCCGTTCGTGATGGCCGAGACCTTCCTGCTGCTGGTCTCCAGCATCACCTACGGCCAGGCCGTACTGGCGATGCATCGCCACGACACCTCGGCGGTGCTGCGCTGGCTGGGCGTGACCTTCGTGCTCGGTGCCTCGTTCATCGGCATGGAGATCTACGAGTTCTCGCACCTGATCCACGAAGGCGCAGGCCCCAGCACCAGTGCCTACCTGTCGGCGTTCTTCGCGCTGGTCGCCACCCACGGCCTGCACGTGGCCAGCGGCCTGATCTGGATGGCGGTGGTCATGCACCAGGTCTACCGCCGTGGCCTGACCCCGACCAACATCACCCGCGTGTCGTGCCTGAGCCTGTTCTGGCACTTCCTGGACCTGGTGTGGATCTGCGTCTTCACCTTCGTCTATCTGATTGGAGCCTTCTGACATGGCCCACGTCGAAACTTCGCGCGCCGGCAATGCGCACGGCTCCACCAAGTCCTACCTGATCGGCTTCGTGCTATGCGCGCTGCTGACCGTGGTGCCGTTCGCACTGGTGATGAACCCGGTGCTGTCGCGGCCGCTCACGCTGTTCCTGCTGGTTGGCTTCGCGGTGGCGCAGATCCTGGTGCAGCTGGTCTATTTCCTGCACATGGACCGCAAGTCCGAAGGTGGCTGGAACCTGGCCAGCTTCGTGTTCACCCTGGTGATCCTGTTCATCATCGTCGCGTTGTCGGTCTGGATCATCTGGAGCATGCACTACCACATGATGATCAACTGAGCCTGCGAACCGTGAAAGGCATTGCGTTCCCCCAACGTGGCCTGCGGCTGGCCGCAGGCCTGCTGCTCGGCCTGCTGGCCGGCTGCAGTGCGCAGTCGCGCATGGACTTCTACTCCAAGGACATCGCCTGCGAAGAGCTCGGCCAGCAGTGGTCGATGCCCGACAGCCACGGCACCGTGCGCGGCCCGAAGGACCTGCAGGGGCAGGTGACCTATCTGTTCTTCGGTTTCACCAGTTGCCCGGACGTGTGCCCGACCACCATGGTCGAGCTGAGCCAGGTCAAGCACCTGATGGGCAAGGATGCCGACCAGCTGCAGGTGGTGTTCGTCAGCGTTGACCCGGCCCGCGACACCCCGGAGGTTGCGCGGACCTACGTGGAAGCGTTCGACCCCAAGGCAATCGCACTGGTCGGCAACGAAGCGCAGCTGGCGGCGATGGCCAGCGACTTCAAGGCGTTCTACGAAAAGGAACCCGGTCAGGTACCGGATACCTACACGATGAGCCACATTGCCGGTGGCTACGTGTTCGACCGCCAGGGGCGACTGCGCCTGTTCGCGCCGTACGGCATGCCGGTGGAAAAGCTGTTCTCGGACGTGCAGCGCCTGCTGCTCGAGCCCGGCCACCCGGCCGCCGGCAACGACGCGCTGGCCAGCTGCCACCTCAAGCACAGCGGCACACTCGCCGCCCGCTGACGCCACCTCCACCGCGGTGGGTGCCGACCGTTGGTCGGCACACCCCCACACCAATCCCCGGCCGGCCAGGAGAGCCAGCCGGCCGGGGCACCGCTCAACGCCTTACTTGGTCTCTTCCCACTGCACCACGTCCGGCTCGGTGGCGCGGATACCGGCGGTGGACAGCAGCCTGGTGGTCGCATCCAGTGCCGCGTTCACCGACGGATACTCCACGATGGCCTGGCCCGAAGCCTTCGACACCTTCACCACGGTGCCACCGGTGGCCGTAGCCGCGCGCTGGGCCGATGCCGCATCGGTGAAGAACACCTTGACCCGCGAGGTCGCCACCACCGGCGCTCCGTCGCGGGAGACCGCCGCCGCGAACTTGCCGGCACCGGCATCAGCAGGCGCGGCCGCTGCGCCATCCAGCGAACGCTTGGTACGCGAACTGGTGGTCGCCGCCGCCTGCGGGGTGATCGTGAACTGACCGCCGCTGGCCTGCTTCACGGTGGTCGAGGGGGATAGCTGGAAGCGCGTGCCGCCCACATCGAACGAACGGCCGGTAGCGGAGGCCTTCAGTTCCTGCGCATCCACGGTCGACAGGGTCCTGGCTGGAGGGGTCTGCCCCGAGCTCTGTGCCCAGGCAGGGGAGGTCATCGCCGCGAAGGCGAGCGTGCTCAACAGAATGGTGGTCTTCATCATCAGTGCCCCAGAACGCGGATCTTGAAGAATTCGAGGTTGCCACGCGATGCAGCGGTCGCGGCCTGCCCCATGTCGGTCACTTCCAGCGTCCAGGTGCCGCTGGCACTCTCATCCAGGAAGGCATTGCTGGACAGCAGGTCCCAGCTGGTGAAGTTGCTCTGCGCGCCACCCGTGCCCGAACCGATCGCGGTGAACGCCGGTTGCACCACGCTGCGGGTGCCGCTGGGCGACACCAGCACGAACTGCAGCTGGCGCGTGTTGCGGTGGTTGACCCGGAAGCCCAGCTGCACGCTTTCGATGTTGCGCGCGCCGTTGGCCAACTGGAAGGTCAGGCGTGCGGCGGCAGCCGAGGTGTTGCCGATGGCCACGGTACGCGTGGTGTTGCGCCAGCCGCTGTCGACCAGCGCACCGAGCGACTGGAAGTTCTCGGCGACCTGCACTGCACGTGCAGCGTTGACTACGCCGAAGCCGTACCAGTTGCTGTAGGCACGGCCGGCAGCATTCACCGTCCAGCCCGGCACCAGCGTGCGCCCGTCGGCCAGTGTCACCGCCGGCTGGTTCGGGTGGTTGCGGGTGGCGGTGGTGGCCAGGATGTACTTCACATCGCGATAGGACAGGTTCGGATTGGCTTCCAGCACCAGTGCGGCCACGCCCGACACCATCGGTGCCGACGCGGACGTGCCGTTCATCTTGGCGGTGTAGTTGCAGGTGCTGTCGATGGCCGACAGGTTGCTGTCCAGCGTGTTCTGGCGGTTGGTGTTCTTGTTGCTGCCCTGCGCGCACCCGGTCACGTCGGTGGTGACGATGGCCGGGTCGTAGGCGCGTGCCACCAGGCCCGGGGCGTACTGCGCCTGCAGGCCGTACTCGCCGCCAAAGGCCGACACCCACAGCGCCGAGCCGGTGGAGGAATACGACGAGCGCACGCCATCGGCGCGCACCGCGCCTACGGTGATGACGTTGAACAGGTTGTTGCGCGGGTCGCGGCCAGCCGGCACGCAGCCGGTGTTGCGGTTCTTGGTGTCGGTGGTGCAGACATCCTGGGTCTGGCTGATCGAGGCATTGTTGAAGTTGTTACCGGCCGACTTCACGTAGATGCCGCCGCGGCCACCGCGCGTACCCGACAGGGCTTGCTCATACGAACGAATCGTGTTTTCGCTGTACGCCAACGGCAGGTTCGGATTGCCCGGGCCGGCGCCCCAGCTGTTGTTGAACACCTGCACGTCGGCCGACTCCGCGCCGTCCCACCAGGCGTACTCGATGTTGCTCTGCTGGTTGCCCAGGGCTGAGCGCGAAATCGGGTTGAAGCCCTTCAGCGTCGCCGCCGGGGCCACACCGCGCACGCCCAGGTTGTTGGCGCCCACCGCACCGGCGATGCCACCGACCATGGTGCCGTGGTTGTCGACATCCGGGTTGGTCGGGGTGGGGTTGTTCGAGCCATTGGTGAAGTTCTTGCCGGCCACCGCGGCCACGTTGGCCGCCAGGTCCGGATGCGCGATCTGCAGGCCATCGTCGACGATGGCGATGGTGACGCCCTGGCCACGGATGCCATTGCGGAACAGGCCATCCACGTTCAGATCGTTGCCGGCCACCGGCAGTGTGTCGGCCGGGACCGTCTGACCGGTGTTGAGCAGGTGCCACTGGATACCCGCCAGCGGATCAGCCTGTTGGGCCTGGGCGGTGGCGGCCAGGCTGCCCAGCACCAGGGCAGTGGCGAGGGCCAGGCGCGCAGAGCGCGGTGGCGCGGAGCGTTGCGTGTGTCGCTTCATACACGAATCCTTCTGTTGTGAATCGGCATGGCAGGACGGCGGGGCGGAACTACCCCATCGCAACGAGCCAAACGCGACACAACGAAGAACTCCCTACCTCTTCACACCCGCAATGTGCGAATGTGCCAATTGCGTCACAAACACTTAGTACGTCAGGTTATGACAGGGCGCGCGAATGCCTTCACGCCATCTTCGCGCGCTTGCTTCCGGTGCGGGAAACTCGGGTAATCACATGCAAGTGAAGACACATGAAGAATGGACGCCAGCGTGCACGTGCGCGCGCAGACCAGACCCCGCTCTCGGTTGCCGCCATCCGCAAGGTGGTGCTGTCGATGTACCACCGTCGCCACGATTACTGGACCGATGCGGATATCGCCGAGCTGCTGCCGGCGCTAGCCACATTCAATATCACCACGGTCAAACAGTTGCGCTTGCTGATGAAGCGGCACCGACGTGCGCTGCTGCAGGAGGAAAGAGTGAAGATGCGTAGGGCGCAGACACTGCACCTGCTGGCTGAGGATGGTCCCTGTGGCATCGATGTGCACGCCAATACCAGCTTCTACGCCATCGGCGGCCTGGTCCGCACCAGCATGGAACACGAATTCGGCTTCGAGACGATGCTGCCTTTCCACGAGGTGCGCGAGGACGAACCCGCGTAGCGCGGTGCCCTCCCGGCGGATGTGGCAGCCCCGCCGGGGCATCATCGCGCGCCCTCACAGCCCGCTGTGCTACTACAGCCCGTGCACCCTTCCGCACGGAGCACGATGATGGTCAATCCGCTCGCCCAGGCCCATCGCGGGTTCGGCACCACGCTGTTCAGCCTGTTGAACCCGATACCCTTCGGCTTCTTCGTCGGTGCACTGATCTTCGACGCGATCTACCTCAACAGCGCCGAGGTGATGTGGGGCAAGGCCGCCGCCTGGCTGATCACCTTCGGCCTGATGATCGCCATCCTTCCGCGCCTGATCAACCTGTTCGCGGTCTGGCGCCGCAACGGCACGGCCACCCGTATCGACCGCATCGACTTCTTCCTCAACCTGGTCGCGGTGGTGCTGGCCATCTGGAACGCCTTCGTGCACAGCCGCGATGCGTATGCCGTTGCAGTGCCGGGCACGATCCTGTCGGCGCTGACCGTGGCCCTGATCGCGCTGGGCCTGATCCTGCTGTCACTGCAGCCGCCGGTGCTGCAGGGAGGTCGTCATGGCTAAGCACATCCTGCCCACCGTCGCCGCCTTGGCATTGGCCGCCGCCCTGTCGGCCTGCGCCGGCAAGGCCGAGTACCATCCGGCCGACCAGTCGGGCCCGCAGCCGCCGCTGCCCAAGCCGGCCAACTTCCTGATGCCGCCGATGCAGGTGCCCAAGGGCGTTGGCTGGGCTGATGGACAGACCCCCACGGTGGCCGAGGGCCTGAAGATCGAGCGCATCGCCGCCAACCTGCAGCATCCGCGGCGGCTGCTGACCCTGCCCAACGGCGATGTACTGGTGGTGGAAGGCAACGGCCCCGGCGAAGAACCAGTCACCACGCCCAAGCAGTGGATCGCCGGCAAGGTGAAGGCGCGCTCGGGCAAGGCCGGCAAGGGCGGCAACCGGGTCACCCTGCTGCGCCGCACGCCGGGAACGAACACCTGGACCCAGCATGTCTACATCGAAGGCCTGCATTCGCCGTTCGGCATCCAGCTGATCGGCGACACGCTGTACGTGGCCAACACCGGCAACATCGTGCAGTACCACTACGTGCCCGGCGAAACCCGCATGTCCGACAAGGGCCGCGAGTTCACCGACCTGCCCAGCACCATCAACCACCACTGGACCAAGGAACTGCTGGCCAGCCGCGATGGCCGCAAGCTGTACGTTGGCGTGGGCTCCAACAGCAACATCACCGAAAATGGTCTGGCCGTCGAGTACCGCCGCGCAGTGGTGCTGGAAGTGGACGTAGCCACCCGTGGCAGCCGTATCTTTGCGTCGGGCATCCGCAACCCGACCGGCCTGGACTGGGAGCCGAGCACTGGCACGTTGTGGGCGGTGGCGAACGAACGCGACGAGATCGGTGCCGACCTGGTGCCGGATTACCTCACCTCGGTGAAGGAGGATGGCTTCTACGGCTGGCCCTACAGCTACTACGGCCAGCACGTGGACGAGCGCGTGCAGCCGCAGCGGCCGGACCTGGTGGCCAAAGCAATCACGCCCGACTACGCCATCGGCTCGCACGTGGCACCGCTGGGCCTGCTGTTCTACACCGGCCAGGCACTGCCGGCGCAGTACCACGGCGGCGCCTTCATCGGCGAGCACGGCAGCTGGGACCGTTCGCCGCTGAGTGGCTACGAAGTGGTCTACGTAGCGTTCAAGGACGGCAAGCCGACCGGGCGGCCGCAGACCGTGGTCAGTGGCTTCGCCTCGAAGGACGAGAAGACCCTGATGGGCGCACCGGTGGGCATGGCGATGGATGCCGAAGGCGCGCTGCTGGTGGCTGATGACGTGGGCGACGTGGTGTGGCGGGTGTCGGCCAAGTAGCTGTGTAGCGTCGAGCCATGGCCGAAGAACATCCGGTAGAGTCGACTGTCAGTCGACTCGAGCGCGCAGCGCGTGCTTCCCCGGTAAGCAGCGAAGGGCAGTCGACACTACCCTGTCGACTCCGCCCTGCCGGTTCTGCCACCGGGTTCAGCGTGCCCGGAACCCGCTGAACACCGACTCGGCGGCAAACCCCACGCCACCCAGCAACACGCCGAAATACACCACCGTGGCCACCAAGAAGCCATAACCGGCCACTACCGCCGCACCATCGCGCTGGATGAAGCCAATCGCAAAGGACATCAGCGCCAATGCCGGCAGCGTGTTGCTGAAGGGAATCGGTCCGGCCGGCGCCATCAGCAGCAAGGTGGCGAACACCAGCATCAGGTTGTTCAGGCGCATCATCTTCTTCGAGCGCACCATCACCGCCAGCCGCATCGGCCGCGACAACCGCTCCATGCGGTGCACCCACTTCAGCGCACGGCCGAGGTTGGCCTTCAGCTTGTCGGTGGCGATCTCGCGGCGCGCCAGTTTCTGCGGTACCCACAGCGGGCGGTTGCGCACCCGGCTCAGGCCGATCAGCAGGATCGAGGCGCCAAACACGGTACTCAGCCCCGGAATCGACACCGGAATAATGAAGATGGCCGAGAGCAGGATCACGATCAGCAACAGGCCTTCATCGCCCAGCGCACTGAGCAGGGTGCCGACCCTCACCTGGTCGCCGGGCAGCTCGTCGATCATCTGCTCGATCTGCTGGGCCAGGGGGGCGCTGTCGTCGGTTTCGGGGGCACGGTAGGTCATGCGTCGCAAGCTTCTCCAGGGAAGGGCGGTCAATGGGCCGTCCTGCGGTGGGGAACGCACAGGCTCCTGCAGTATCCCGGCCAACGTGGGCAAAGAGGTGAACCGGCCATGAGGGGGTAAACTGGCGTGCCCCGCACGAGTTGAACGCAATGGACATGGGCCGCAGGCAATCGACCATCGAACTGGTCGCCATCGACATGGATGGCACCCTGCTGGACCCGTCGCACCAGCTCACCCCACGCGCCAGGAAGGCCATCGCGCAGGCGCGCGCGCTGGGCGTGCACATCGTGCTGACCAGTGGCCGCCCGGTTCCGGGCCTGGCGCCGTACCTGCACGAGCTCGGCATCACCGGCAACGACGACTACTGCATCGCCTGCAATGGCGGCCTGGTGCAGCGCGTCGGCACGCGCGAAACCGTGGTCGACTATCCGCTCAGCTTCGACGATTTCCTGTTCTGCGAGCAGGTGGCCCGCGAAGTGGGCGTGCACTTCCAGGCGCTGGACAGCCAGCGCATGTACACGCCCAACCAGGACATCAGCTACTACACCGTGGCCGATTCGCATCTCTCGCGGATGCCGCTGTCCTATCGCCGCGTGGAAGACATGGACCCGTCGATGTCCTTCATCAAGCTGATGATGATCGACGAGCCCGAGGTACTGGATGCCGCCATCGCGCGCCTGCCCAGCGCGCTGACCGAGCGCTTCGCGGTATTGAAGAGCGCGCCGTACTTCCTGGAAGTGTTCGACCACCGCGCGGGAAAGGGCCCGAGCCTGCAGAAGCTGGCCGAGCACCTGGGCATCGACCGCGCCAACGTGATGGCCATCGGCGACCAGGAAAACGATCTGACCATGCTGCAGTACGCCGGTACCTGCGTCGCGATGGGCAATGCCATCGATGCGGTGAAGGCGGTGGCGCGGTTTGAGACCAGCAGCAATGCTGATGACGGCGTGGCGCGCGCCATTGAGGCCTACGTATTGCGTTGAGGCGCCAAGCGGCGCTCAGCGCCTCAGGCCCAGCACGCAGTGCGGAGCATCGCGCTGGCTGCGGACGATGATCTCCTGCGCTCCTACGGTGAGCGAATGGTGCTGCTCGTGGTTCCGCGCGATCAATGGCGCACCATGGCTGGGTGGATAGATGAATGGCTGCAGGGTGTAACGCTTAGCCAACCGCTCCAGTGGGAAGCATGGCGTATCCACGAACGTGACGAACAGAAGGCGGATTTCATCGTCCTCGCCGCGTATAACGCGATACTCCACGTTATCGATGGCAAAGCCATCGGCGGTCAGCATCGGCTGTGACCGGTAGATGCGCGGTCCTGCATCCTTCTCAAATGAAAACGGCGCGATGATGCCCAGCTCATGCAACTGGGCCGGGCTGATCGGCGACGGCGTGGTGACGAGCGCGTCGATCAGGGCATCCAGACGCTGTGGGGAACGCACTTCAACTCTGTCGTGCGATAGCGCAGTTTCCATGCACGAAAGCAACATCATGCCAACGCTGGCTATTGCTTTCCAGGTGGTCCAGCGGGTCATCAAGGCTCCTGCCAATCTGGAATCGGGTATCTGAAGATACCGGACAGGACGATACCTGCGTATAGCCGCGCTGTACCACGGTGCAATGGCGGATGCGGCAGTGCGATGCAAGAATTTCGCACGTCGAAATCACCCCACCGAATCCCACGGCAGATGATCGTCTTCGTCTGCTGACCGGCGCGCAGCGCGCCGTCACCCCCTCAACGCGATCGCACCGCCAGCCAGGGCGCCGACACCGGTGCTGCAACGCGCTGGGCGTGCGCCTGCGCCGCTCTCTCCCTGCACCTGGATCTGCCCATGAACACCCCACCCACGACGCGCCTCGCCCTGGCCATCATCGCGGCGATCACCGCACCTGCGTACGCAGCAGACACGCACGATGCCGCGCACGACTCGCCCACCACGCTCAACGCCCTGCAGGTCATTGCCACACCGCGCGGTGCGGCCGTGGCACCGACCCAGGTGGTCGGCCCCAACCGTTACATCATCAAGGCAGACGACCTCGACGCGATGGTCACCGGCAACAACGGCCTGGCGATGCTGAAGCAGGTGCCGGGCGCCAGCTACACCGCCACCGACGGGCTGGGCCTGGATATCTCGGCCACCAGCCTGTTCGTGCGCGGCTTCCGCATGAACGAAATGGGCATCACCTTCGAAGGCGTGCCGCTGAACGACAACGGCTTCCTCTCGCTCACCGGCACCAGCGTGGTGAACGTGGGCGTGCCCGATGGCATCGGCGCGATCACGGTCAGCCCCGGTGGCGCACCGGTCAGCGTGTTCTCCAGCAGCGTCAACGGCGGCAGCCTGGAATACCGCCTGCGCGAGCTGCAGGACACGCCCAGCCTGCGCGTGAAGCAGGGCGTGGGCAGCAACAACACGCTGGTCACCACCGCATCCGGGCAGAGCGGCCAGCTCGGCGAGCATGGCCCGAAAGTACTGGTCGACCTGCAGCGTGTGTCCGCCGACAAGTACCAGGGCGAGGGCACGCAGAACTTCCTGCGCGGCGACCTGAAGCTCCAGCAGGACGTCGCCTGGGGCGATTTCACCGTGTTCCTGTCAGACAGCAAGGCCAAGGTCTGGGGCTACAACAACATCTCCTTCGACATGATCCGCAAGCTGGGCTGGAAGGCCGACATCTTCTACCCGGACTACGCTTGGGCGTATTACGTGGCCTCGCCGGAGAATGCGGACAAGTCCTGCGGCGCCTACACCTGCGGTGAGCTGTCCGAACTGATTCCGTACGACACCGGTCAGATCACCCGTGACCGGGTGTCTTCGATCAGCCATCGCTTCCAGATCAGTCCGGCGCTGAGCGGCAACGTGCAGTTGTACAACGCCAACAGCCACACCCAGGCCACGCTGACCGACCCGACCGTACCGTCACCCAACGGCGCGCCGTTCTCCGAACAGGTGCAGACACCGCGCCTCAACCGGCTGGGCGGCATGCTCAACCTGCAGTTCGAGGCGGGCGCGCACACCTTCACCGCCGGCTTCTGGCAGGAGAAGAGCAAGGCCGCCGCCAAGACCGAGTGGTACCAGCAGCCGCTGCTGGGCGAGGGCCCGCCGCTGAAGGCCACCGGTCCGTTCGATGTGTATGGCCCCGCGTTCAAGACCGACAACGCATCGAGCTGGGTGACCCGCTCGCGTCAGTTCTACCTGCAGGACGACATCGTGTTGAACGACACGCTGAAGCTGGGTGTCGGCTTCAAGGCCGTGGATTTCCGCACCAGTGGTGGCGGCCTCGGTGATGCCAAGGACCGGCCGGTGAACGGCACGCTGCGCGCGAAAAGCAACTTCCTGCCGCATGTCTCGCTGTTCTGGAGCCCGACCGAATCCACCGATGCCTTCATCGACCTGGCCAACACCATGAACGGCTACCGCGTCGCCCAGCGCGGCAACATCGGCTACACCGCCTCGGCGTGGACCATCACCGACCAGGAAGAGTTCGATCGCGTGGCGGGCACGCTGCGTCCGGAGAAGAACTGGAACCTCACCGTGGGCGCGTCGCATCGCTTCGACCGGCTGACGATCACCGGCGACGTGTTCTACAACGACATCCGCAATCGCCTGCTGTCGGCGGCCATCGGCACCCAGTTCGCACAGATCAATACCGTGCGGTTGATGCCGAAGATGCACGTGATCGGTGCCGACCTCGGCATCACCGCCGATCTGACCGACCACCTGCAGTTCTACCAGGGCGTGGCCGTGGCCCGTTCCTACTACGACAGTGACTTCGTGGTGGGCGACACGGTGTACCCGATCAAGGGCAACGCCCAGCCGGGTTACCCGCAGATCTCGCTGGTCAGCGACCTGTCGGCGCATTTCGGCGATTGGCGTTTTGGTGCCACCAGCACCTCCTACCTGCGCCAGCCCTTCACCTACGAGAACGACATCCGCGTGCCGACGTTCTGGCAGGTCAATACCTATGCCGCCTACCGCTTCGGTACGGACAGCGCGGTGCCCGGCCTGGAGCTGCGGCTGGACGTGAGCAACCTGTTCAACCGCCACAACATCGGCACCGCCACCATTGCAGGCTCGTCATTCTCGGGGGATTACCAGACCCTGCAGCGCAGCGCGCCACGGCAGCTGATGTTCAGTACCTCGATGACGTTCTGAGGCAACGAAGGCCGGGGTCAGAGCCCTTTGCTGCGCAAAGGGATCCGACCCCGCAGCCATCCCGTGATCGGGGTCAGATCCCTTTGCGCAGCAAAGGGCTCTGACCCCAGACCCAGCTTTGCGCGGCCGGCAGCGATTTTCCGGCAACGACGCAAGGTTCCCACAATGTTGCTGGGTCATCCTGTTGGCATGGCACAGCACAACCCGCGAACCCTGCTGTTCGGCATCCGGGGCCCAGGACGGCTCCGGCAGGTGCCGTCCGTGACGCCTGTGATCGACCTGCAGGCCGAGTACCAGTTCTGGCACGTCTACGAGCGCGTGGTCCGTCCGTTGCCCGGTGGGGGGCTGCGGCTGGCCTGGCTGGTGTGCCAGAAGGTTTACCGGGACCGGTGGCAGCACCCGGACGACAGCGACGAGGCGGCGTTGTCGCGGGTGCTGTTTGGCGGGAACATGACGGCTGACCGGGCGTCGGAGCTGGCGGAGCTCCATGCGCTGGTCAGCCGTCGGGTGGCGCTGCTGGCGAAGCGGGGGCGGGTGGATTCCGCGGCGTGATGGCGGGGGCGGCATTAGCGCCGCCAGGCGGCCATGACCCGCTCCTGGTAGAGTCGACTGTTAGTCGACTGCTCTTCGCGTCGGCCCACCAAGATACCGCGCTTCGCGCGCGAGTCGACTAACAGTCGACTCTACCAACGACCACTCGGGACGGTGCTTCTAGGGCTTTCCCCGGTCCAACTGCCGGTAACCAATAGCCTCAGCCAGATGCGCTGTCTGGATCACTTCGCAACCCGCCAGATCAGCAATCGTGCGCGCCACCCGCAGGATTCGATGCATCGCACGTGCCGAAAGCTGCAGACGCTCGATGGCCTGCTCCAACAGATCCTGATCGGCCTCGCTCAGCTTCGTGCACTCCCGCAGCGCCGCTGGCGGCAGATGCGCATTGAGCGCACCACGCGCCTGCTGCCGGGCGTGGGCGGCTTCCACCCGTGCGCGTACCGCAGCACTGGGCTCACCCAGCGGCGTGCTCTCCCGCAGCTCCACCGCGTCCATCCGCGTCACGCCGATATGCAGATCGATGCGGTCCAGCAACGGGCCAGACACCCGCGCGCGGTAGCGATTGATCCGTTCGTCGCTGCACAGGCAGCGGTTGCTGCGGTCACCGGCCCAGCCGCACGGGCAGGGATTCATCGCGGCCACCAGTTGGAACCGCGCGGGATACTGCACGCTGCGTGCCGCGCGGGCGATGCGGATGTGGCCGGACTCCAGTGGCTCGCGCAGGGTTTCCAGTGCGCTGCGGTTCCACTCTGGAAGCTCGTCAAGGAAGAGGACTCCATGGTGGGCCAGTGATATCTCACCGGGGCAGGGCGGGTTGCCCCCACCCACCAGCGCCGCCGCACTGGCACTGTGATGCGGTGCCCGAAAGGGCCGCTGCCGCCACCGTCGCGGGTCCAGTCCTTCGCCACTCACCGATGCAATCGCGGCCAGCTGCAGCGCCTCAGTCTCTTCGGTATCCGGCAACAGGCTGGGCAGGCGCGAAGCCAGCAGTGTCTTGCCGCAGCCAGGACTGCCGATCAACAACAGATGGTGCCCACCGGCGGCAGCCACTTCCAATGCGCGTCGTGCATGCGCCTGCCCGCGCACGTCGGCCAGATCGGGTAGTGGCAACGGTGTCGTGTCCACGCGTTCCACGGGCGGCAACAGGCGCGGATTGCCCAACCCGGCGCAGCACTCCAGCAGCGTACGCGCTACACGCACATCGGCGTGCTCGGCCAAAGCTGCCTCTGCGGCATTCCCTGGCGGTACCACCAGGATGCGACCGGCTTCAGCGGCGGCAATCGCGGCCGGCAGTGCACCGGCCACCGGCCGCAGCTCGCCGGTCAGCCCCAGCTCGCCCAGAAACTCGTATTGAAGCAGCGACTGTGGATCGACTTGGCCGCTGGCCGCAAGAATGCCCAAGGCAATCGCCAGGTCGTAGCGCCCGCCTTCCTTTGGCAGGTCGGCGGGCGCCAGATTCAGGGTGATGCGCCGCTGTGGAAAGTCGAAGCGAGCGCAGAGCAGGGCGGCCCGCACACGCTCGCGGGATTCGCGCACGCTGGTTTCGGCCAGGCCAACGATCTGGGTGACAGGAAGGCCGCCAGAGAGATGCACTTCTACCCGCACCAGCGGGGCATCGACCCCGGCGCGGGCACGGCTGTGGACCAGCGCCAGGCTCATGTGTGGTTTCCTGCGGATGGATGTTCGATGGTGCGGCAGGCATTCGGCACGGCGCCATCGGGCATTGCGGGTGAAACGGCTAGGGGGATTCCGGTCAAGGGCGATCCTTCGCTCTGAATAGTCATCGCTGCGCATCAGGAGTCGCCTCGCTGAAGCGTCAAAATCGCGCCTCGATCCCCGATGGATGCACTCAACCGGCGGTTGCATAATCAGCGTACGAGGCGGTTCTTGCTTCGGCCTGCGTCTGAGTAGAGAGGATGGAATGAAGATTGTTGCAGCACAGATGCGGTCAGCTCCTGGCGACATCGTTGGCAATATCGAACGGCACGTGCACTTCATTGAACGAGCCGCCTCGTGTGGCGGTGCGGCGGTCCTCTTTCCGGAGATGTCGCTGACCGGCTATGAGCCGCGGTTGGCCGAACAGCTGGCAATGACCCCAGATGACGCGCGTCTGGAGGTATTCCAGTCTCTGAGCGATCGGCACCAGATTCTGGTCGCAGTCGGTGGGCCATATCGTGGCAACGATAGGCCGGAGATCGGCATGTTCGTCTTCCGCAGCGGTCAGGCACCGGCTGTCTACACCAAGCAGATGCTGCATCCCGACGAACTGCCTTATTTCAAGGCAGGAAACACGTCCCTGTCAGTAACCCTTGGAGAGGAAATTCTTGTCCCCGCCATCTGCTTCGAGTCGCTACAGATGGAAAGTGCATTGCGGGCCAAGGACGCGGGAGCGACGGTCTACGTTGCCAGTGTTGCAAAGAACATGATCGGTATGGAGCGGGCTCACCGCCACTACGCAACAGTCGCGCGGGAGCTTGGGATGAACGTGTTGGTATGCAACGGCGTGGGCCATGCCGATGGATTCGAGATGACGGGAGGGTCCGCCGCCTGGGACAACAGGGGGGCGCTGAAGTGCCGCGCCGGAACTGGAGACGAGGCATTGGTGGTGTATGACCTCGCAGATCAGAGCGGTAGTGCCGTGGCACTCCCAGCAATGGGCACGCTCCGGAGTGCGGGCTAACGCCCGGAAGGCTTGAGATGTTCGGAGGGAGCATTCGCCTGATTCCGTCCAGGCAGGAACCCTGGCGTTCTCATGAAGAACCCAAGCGTCACGTTGCCATCAACCCAACCGCGGCCCCTGCCGGCTCTCTTCCTGCTGCCGTTCCTGCGCTTGTGCCAGCTGCTGCGACTGCTCCTGATCCTGAGCGCCGAGGCTCCGGTTGGCCGCTGCATACTGCTGCTCCGGTGCGACCGCCAGGGCCTCCTGTGTTGGCATCTGCACCCGGTTGGCGGCGGGGTCCGATGACGCGCCCGGTCCTGAGCGCGTCACGAACAGCGTGGCGCCCGCAGCACGGGTTTCGGTGGCTTCACTCAGTGCCATGTCTACCTGGTCGCCGGGCTTGAACCCGGCTTCTGCTGCAAGCCGGTAGGCGCTGGCCAGCAGGCGGTCGCTGCTCTGGTCCCACGGCTTGTTGTTCTTCTCATCCAGCATGGCTACCGACGAGCGCAGCTGTTCCAGCAGCCCGCTGCCATCTGGGCGAAGGGCCGTGCCGTGGTGCCGGTCTACGTCAGCGTCGTGCTGCGTGGCAGGCCTGGAGGTGTGTGGCGGCGATGCACTCGGTGCGGGCTCAGGTGAAGTTGGCGCGCGCGGCAGGGCATCCGCGGGCTGCTGCTCCGCAGTCGAGCGCTGCACGTGTGCCTGGGCAATCTCCTGTGGCGTGGTGACGCAGACGATCTGCATGCGCTCGTCATCTTTCCCGGCCAGTGTGGCCAGCGAGCCATCCTTTTGCACCTGCAGCATGAACGTACCGAAGTCGGGCACGGCGCGTGCATGATCCTGGGCAACGGCGGCTACGGCGTCATCAATCTCTTCTGCACTGCGCACAATGCCGGCACTACGGTAGGCGTCCACCACCTGGCTGCGCAGGCCGTATTCGGTTGGCGTGGGGTTGGCCCGGGCGATGTCGGCCATGGACGTCAGCTCCTGTACGCCGGCTTGCTGGCTCTGGCGCGTACGATTGAGCTCCTCGACGATGCTGCCCTCGGCCGGGTTGGTGCCATACAGCCAACCCGGCGTTTGCCACTGCCCGTTGGGGTCCTGCGTGTACTTCTCGCCGTTGGAAGCGCGCAGGGGCTGCGTCTGGGTCAGCGCGTTGGTGATCACCTCCGGTACCGGCTCAATGGTGGCGAACTCGTGCCAGTTGTACTGGTTGAACGCCACCTGGTAACGGGCGGCAAGCGCCTCCGGCGTGTTCAAGGCGTTCTGGGCAATGATGCGCTGCGATTCCCGTTCCAGTTGGCCCGACTTTTCCGGGCTGACAGGCACGCTGTAGTCAAAAGGGACGCGTCCATCAATCATCGAGTGGATGGAGAGGTTCCATTCGCCGTTGTGCGGATTGCGCACGTAGTGGCGGTTGGTTTCAAACGGCTCGCGCGGCGGCATGCTCTCGCCGCCTGCATCGAGCTTGAAGGGGTTCTGCGGCTTGGGCAGGTTGGCCATGCCCAGTGAATATGAGTCGTTGGCGGCTTTGTAGTTCAGCTC
The DNA here is from genome assembly GCF_059369555.1 of Stenotrophomonas sp. YJH_SMC_21. Lineage (NCBI taxonomy): Bacteria > Pseudomonadati > Pseudomonadota > Gammaproteobacteria > Lysobacterales > Lysobacteraceae > Stenotrophomonas > Stenotrophomonas sp. YJH_SMC_21. The sequence goes on along the minus strand of NZ_JCAFSU010000001.1, from coordinate 573,327 downwards.
ATCCTGCAGCCGGCCACCGGCGACCATAGTGGTCTCGCGGTAGCTTCCGTCGGGTTGCGGCGTGCGCACGCTGCGGCTCCAGGTGCCCTTGGCATCTTCCGGATCGCGGCTCCATTCGTTGCCGCTGCGGTCCACCTGGGTGTAAACCGCTTTCTTGTCCTGGTACTGGGCCCAGTACTCACCGCCGAAGCCACCGGCCACGCCGCCCAGCAGCCCGGTAGCCAGCGCACCTGGCCCGGTCCACGATCCGGTGAACAATCCGTACCCCGCGCCCAGCAGGAAGCCGCCACCGAAGCCGCCTGCAGTGCGCCCCACGAAGTGGGTGGCCGCGGATTTTGCGCCGGCGTTGTTGCCCTCGCTGTGCAACTCGGCCACGCGGTGGCCGGTGATGGCGAAGTCCACGGCCAGTGCGGCAACACCCGCGGCCCCGAGTACGCGCGCGCCGGTGATCTGTCCGCGCGCGGCGGCAGCTTCGGCGGCACCTTCCGCAGCGCCAGCGCGCCCGGCAGAGCCGGCCAGTTCCGGAGCGGTGGTTGCCGGGCCAGGGCGCACGATGGTCAGTGGCATCTCCGGGTTGAACGCCGTACGCACGCGGGCCGCGGTGTGCTCGCTCAGCGGCAGGCGGCCGCCCTGGTTGGCCTCCTGGATTGCGGTGCCCAACGATGCGCGGCCCCCCCAGCGCTCGCTCAGGGTGGAGTTGCCGGATTGGTCGATGGCATCCAGCGCCGCCGTCACGTTGGCTTCGGAGTGGGTGACGCCGCGCCAGCGCAACTCGGTCGGGTTGAGGGTCTTCAGTTCCGCAATCTGCGCGGCGTGGGTGCGCTGGTAGCCGTCCAGATCGGCGAAGAAGGTGCGGATCCTGGCGTTGGCTTCGGCCGGGGTCATGTTCTCCGGCGTGTTGGTGACCAGGTCGCCGTTGAGGATGCCGGCGCGAAGCGTGAACTCCAGGTTCTGGATGCGGGCAGCCATACGCTCGGCGGCGGCAGCGCGCACATCCGGCGCAGAATCCTTCGCCAACAGCGCTCGGCCATCGTAGGTTTCTGCGAGGTCGTCGAGAACGAACTTCAGTTGATCCGAGTACGCACTCAACGGGCCGCCCGAGTGCGGCGATATACCCAACCGGGTTGCCAGCGCGGGGTTCGCGGGCAGGTTGAGGATGTTGTCGGAACCGTGGAGCGTGAAATGACCACTCCTGGCAAGCGACTTCAGCAGCTGGCTTTGTTCGAACGCATTCTGTTCGATCAGATGGTGTCCCTGGAAAACCGGTGTGTCGGCCATGCGCACCACCTCATTCAAGAATCCGTTTGAAGGAGCTCGTCCTAGAGATCGGCTACATCGCGCAGCCGTACGCCGGAAAAGTTGGCGGCATTCAATGCATCAAACATCGCGCGGTCGCAGATGGGCGGTGCGCCCATGCGATCCTGGCGGAAGATATGGGCATCGCCCACAACGTCCTGTTTGAACACCAGGCTGGCGCCGCCTACAAGGCTGTAAAGCTTCTCGTCCTCGCCGGTCTGATAATTGTGGTCGAGCTTGATTCTCACGCGGGACGAGGCTTCATCCAGCGCGTCGAGCCTGCGCAGCACATTGCCCAGGTAGTACTGAGGCCCGGGGCTGCCGTCGGCAAGGCTGAAGTCGCAGGCCACAAAGGCAAACGCCTGGGGGTCCATCTGCTCAAACAGCTGCTTCAACGGCTCCGACACAATCCAGATGCCAGCGAGCTCTTCCAGATCGCGTGGCATTGCGCCCTTCTCGGGCACATGAACCAGGTGGGGGCGCTCCGGATACTGGCCTGGCGTTCCATCAGGACGCGAGATGACATTCATCCCCGGATCGATCAGCTTGTCTTCGTTGGCGATCTCTATACCGGGTACCCCGCCATTGCTCAGCAAGCCTGCGTCGATCAGGAAGAATTCGCCCTTGTGGGATGCGGCTTCGGCTGAAACTTCAGTGGCGGTCGATTCGGTCACGGGGGCTTCCATCATGGATGCGGGGGCAGAACGGGAAAAACCGTTGAGCCGATGCTAGCGGGGCTTCTGCGCAGCCACAAGTTGCGCCGAAACGGTGCCGAGGGCACGTGATTCACGCGGCTATTTTGGAATTTCGGAGCAATGCCGAGGATGATGCTGCCATTCCTTCCACTGCCTGCAATGGTCTGCTGGATAGGCGGAATGACGAGGGAGATTCCAGCCGAGGGTGGCCTGGGTCCCTGAACACGCAGCGCTGGTCATCAGGCACCGACCTGTCAAGGCGCCCAAGCCGTGCCTCAACCCACGAAGGCCCCGCACTTTCCACCAGCAACCGCCCCTGGCTCTGGTGCAGATCCAGCCAACGCTCGAAGCTGGTGCGCACACGTTCGATGTCCGGCGCCCGCCACCGTGCATCGGCAGGCATGCGGATCAGCACGCGCGAGGGCGCGTTCTCCACGTCCATCACCAGCACGCCCTTGCACCGGATCTCGAAGGACGTCGCCCCGGCATGGCGCGCGTGCAGTTCAAAGCCCTCGTGGGCCTTCGCGGTCACGAAGCCAAGCGCATCACTGTGCAGCAGGCGGTAATCGGCCGGCCGCAGCTTCTGGTAGGCCCACACCTGATCGCCCGCAGGCTCGGGCCACCCCATCCACACCGCCGCCATGATCGAGGCGCACACCGCCGCAGCGGCAAGGCCGTGGTTCTTCATTTGTCACCCCAGACACAGGCAGAAACGTGCGCGCCACAAGCGCGCTCAGTCCTTGGGCCGTACCCGTTCGTGGATGAACGCGGTAAGCGCCAGATCGGCCATCACCAGCCCCTCCATCACCCGCTCGCCCACGTACTGCTCAGGCTCACCGTTCTGGCGCGTGCGTTCGGCCGCCAGCAGGATCTCCTGCACGATGCGCTGGCCGGTGAGCGCGCAGTCGGCGTCGGACAACGCCATCTGCCGGCTGCGCAGGTGATGCCGCTCGGGCCAGGGCTGGCCGTCGGCCGCAGCGCCCGCGCCGATGGCGTGCAGGATGGCGATGAGGCTGTTGGGATCCAGGGCCGGGGCGGCCGAGGGCGCTTCCTGGATCGGGCGCGGGGGAGGGGAGTGCGGCGTGGTCATGGCGGGCTCCGTGCAAGCAGGCAGAAGCCGCCACCGATAAAGGTGGCGGGCAGAGCGTGGCTCGAAAACCGGATGTTGGGAACCGGCGGGTACAAGACCCCCACGCCCCGCCCGCCATAGCCGGCAGACGGATTGCCAGCCGGCACCACGCGCGGTGGTGCCGGCTGGCAAGCGCAAACTACTTCCCAACAAAACGGGTTTTCGAGTCCCGACCACCGATGCACGGTGGCGCAGTAACGATTACCTGCTGTTGTTCGGAATGCCAACGGGTAGGGGTCAATGCCGCCAAAACCCGAGACGCTTTTGGCATTGTCGCATAGCGTGGAAAGGGGCGAGAGCCTTGGTGTGCTAGGCGCAGCGGCACTTCTGGAACGGAGTCGTCAGAACCTTCCGTCAGAGATGTAGGGCGCGGCAAATGCGACAGCATTGGTCTGACTGTCGCTGATGGATGCCGCGTAATTCGCCTCCATGCGTGAGTGACTTTCTGCCTATTGACCCCGTGGGGCGTCACGCAGAACCTGACTACCGTTGTAGTCACCAGGAACTGTCCTGCCCGCAGCAGGAAGGTTCTGCGGCGTTTGAACGGACTCCACCCACTGGCGCAGGCCGCTACAAGGATCACTGGACGTGTTACGCCGCAATCGACTTCTTCTGTCTGCGGGTCTGCTCCCGCTTCCGTGGTTCCTGTTCGGGACCAGCGTTGCTGCCCTGTTCGCGCCGGGTTACAACCCGCTTGCCCAGCACGCCAGCGAGCTGCTGCAGGCGCCAACGCTTGCAAGCATCTGCGGCAGGATTGCGGCTATCGGCTCCGGTATGGGCTTCGTGGCGTTCTCCATCGGGGTATGGCGGGAGTCCGGTCGCCGGATTGCAGTAGGTGCAATCTGCTGGTTGGTCTTTGGCATTTCCATGCTGACCAACGGGCTCTGGCCCATGGGCCATCCGATGCACGGCTTCTACACCATCGGTATCGCCAACATCATTGCACCGGCGATGTCGCACATCGAATTGAGCGCGTGGTCGGCCAACCGAAGGGCGTACGCCGTGACCGCTATGGTGAGCATCGCGGGCATCGTCTATCTCTGGTTGAACGTGGTGGGAGCGGATCCGGAGGGCTTCAGGGGGCTGACCCAGCGGCTGTTCTCGTCGATCAACTCGCTGTGGCCGTTCCTGGTTGCGCTGTACCTGATGCGCAGGGATTCAAGCGCGCTGAAGGCGGAGCCTGTGCATTGATGGCGGCGCGCGACAGGAACATAGAGGGCCGAACAAGGGCTTCTCGATTCTCCGGCCCCAGCTCAAGGTGATCTTCTCGGGATTCATGCCAGGGTGCTCACTGTTCAAGCCGTGGGTGCTCTTCAACCATCTGTTCCTTGATGCTGGCACCACGGGTGGTAAGAGGGGAAAGGTCGTGCGCGCCTTCTGCTATAAGTAGGGACCGCGCCCAGAGGGCCTTTTGGAAGATTGTGGGCTCATGGAGTTGTACTGGCGCTTGTTCACCAGTTGCACATCGCAGCAGGCGGCTCTCAAGGTCGCGGCGCGGATGTTTGAGCAAGCAGGTCTTGAAGTCAGCAATCTCCACGCCGAGCCATATCACAAGGGCGGCTTCATGGTGAGTGCCTGCTCCCGTCATGCTGCGCAATCGTGGCCTGAGTTTGTGGTTCTTGCCCTGGCTTCGGCACAGTGCACCGGCCGCGGATGGCTCCTGAGTGGTTCAATTGCGGAAGAGCTGGATGCTTGGTCCAATCATTCCTTGGTTTCCGGTGTTTCGTCTATCCATATCCAGGCGGAAAGGCGGGAATGACGAATCGCTGAAGTAGATGCCTAGTTCCGGCTTGGAGCTGCTCCAGAGACCAAAGCCGCTAGCCGGTAATCGCCTTGCAGTAGCGTGTCACGAAGAATGAACTCGTAGGATTCCAGGTGGTTGCCATGCGTAGTGGGATGAGTCTCTGCGTACTCTCCACGTGGAAGCAGCAGCATGAAGACGAGGACTTTTTGGACATGTTCAAGTAGGGGCCGGCTCGAACATTCTCTCAGGGCCAAACCGCTTCGTGGCTGGGCGTGGTTGAGATATTGCGAGTGTCCGCATCTGGCCACAGGGCGTCATGCGAAACATAAAGGACATTGGCTCGGTCAATGAGCCCACCGCCGGGTCCGGGTACGCGCTGGCTTGTCAGCTGCGCATGGTCGGTCTAGGATCGAACTGCATTAAGGTGAAAGGCCGCCATGCGCTGTTTTGCGGATAAGCTGTATAGCCGGACCCTGGGGTCGTCTATTAGATAATTAGCCGAGAGGAGCAATTGATGGAGCTTGATGGGCTGACAACCCCGGGGCAAATAGACGCGAAAGTTCGAGACTTTTGCAAGTCAATCAGCAAGGGGGCGCCCATATTCGTTGATGTTATCCCCGAGCTTTGGTGTCGACAGTCATGTTGCGAGATGAATGTCGATAAGCTGATAGAAGGGCGTGGTGGCGAAAAGGTGCTTGGGTACAAGATCTGGTACCTGCCCAAGTCTTACATTGAGGCTGAGCGCCACGTAGTTCACAAGCTGGGCGATGTTTTTCGTGACCCTACTTTTAATGCGGATGGTGAAGATAGGATTCTTTTTGTCGCTGACGATGATCAGAGGGGCGGCTATATGGGGCGCCCAATGAAGATTCGGCGTGGTTTCACCAATCAAGCCAGAAGATTCGTTGAGGTTTCCAATGCCCATGAGTCGAGTTCTCGCATCCAGCAGTTGGATAATGATCAGTCTTGGAAAAGGATGATTACCTATGCGGATTGGTTGAATGGCAAGCGGCAAGCGAACATGTGGATTGAGCAAATCGGCTAACAATTCATCCAGGCCGACGCCGCTTCGCGGCGCGGCTTAACTAAAATTCTAGAAGGCTATGGCCAATCTTCCAGCGACCATTGAAACATCTGTTGTAGAGTCAATGAAAAGCCCGTCTTTAATTGACCTCACCCTGGAGGTTGGGGAGGTCGCTATCGACTCCCTTCTCGATGATGGGCTTGCCAAAGACATCCCTTTCTTTGGCTTAATAATGAAGGCTAATGATGCGGTTACATCAATCAGTGCCAGGATATTTGCTGCAAAGATATACAAATTTCTTAAGGTTATTGGACAGACATCAAAAGAGGAGCGGGATCGCGTCATTGACGATATATCCCGAAAAAAGGGCGGTACCGAGGCGGCGGGAACAGCTATCCTCGACCTGATTGATAGACTTGATTCAGAGAAAAAGCCAGAATTCGTTGGCAAACTATTCAATGCATGTGCTAGAAGGGATATTGCCGTCGATGAGTACCTTCGTCTCGCAGATATCATATCGAAAGTATATTTGAAAGACATTGAGCTGCTCTCAGATCCGCACCCGGGCGGACTCGCTACATCCCAGCAGAAGAATATATTCATGGCCAACGGATTGATGATCATGGGGATAAAGAATCCGTCGCGCGGCAGTGAGTCAGGTGCAAATATGTTGAAAATTGCGTCGGACATATACGAGAAGCCGTTTGATTTGACCTATAAGCTCACGCGATCGGCGGCGCAAATATCTCTGCACTGCTTTGGGCTGGATCGCTTTTCTGATCGCGGCATTGAAGGTTTCGTTAGCTAGTCGTCGAATAATTCATTCAGGGTCGATGGCGGGTAACTGATCTAGCGTCGATGAGACGTGTGGATTGGAAGAGATTCCGAAGGGACAACTGGATTCCCATGTCAGCATTCGATCATTCCCTGGTAACCCTCCGATTCTTCGGAGACGGCCTCCTGCCCGAAGAAGTCAGTGCCTTGCTCGGAGCGACTCCAACCGCATCGCATCACAAGGGCCAGGAACTCAGAGGCAACCAATCAGGCACCGTGCGTATCGCCAGGACCGGGGGCTGGCGACTTGATGCGGAGCGTCGTGAGCCTGAAGATCTGGAAGCGCAGATCTTCGAGATCCTCGATCAACTCACCGGCGATCTCGCCGTATGGCAGGCTCTGGCACGCTTCCGGCCTGATCTGTTCTGTGGCCTTTTCATGGGCAGCAGCAATGATGGTGTCTCGCTTTCGCCTCGCGCGCTGCTCGCCTTGGGTGAGCGCGGCATTGAGCTCGGGCTGGACATCTATGAAGCCGATGAAGAAGTGCGCAACGCCCAGCGCCAGCAGGCCATCAGTTGATGATCTCTCCACTCCCCGAAGCAACGAACGCCTTCAACTGCCGAATAAACTCCGCGTCGTAGAGCTCCCACTCCGTAATCTCCCCAACCACCCGCAACGGCTGCGCACTCCGATACGAACGCGTCGGGTTCCCGGGAAACTTCTTGTTGGTCACGTTCGGGTCGTCTTCAAACGGCCCGGTCGGCTCCACCACATACACGCGCGGCCGCCCTTCACCGCGGGCCATCTCCGCAGCCAGCCCGGCGCCCTTGGCAATGGTGGTGAAGTAGATGTGGTTCATCACCACACTGTCGCGATAGTTGGAGCGGAAGCCCGCGCTCAGCAGCTCGCCCACCGCCAGATCAGCGCGGGTACCGTGATAGAACGGCCCGGCGACCTGGTCGCAGGTGTCATGCGAAACGGGTGTCCAATCGGTGTCCTGCGCCATCGCTGCTGCCCCCGCGTGTCCTGCCGGATTGACAGGCCGGCGAGTCTAGGGCGCCCGGTGGGCCTTGCTGCAAGGCCCCATCCGGGAAATAATCTGTAAACGGGAGGCGCGGTGCGCCTCCTTTTTTCATTCTGCGGCGCCGCGCCCTTCCAGCTCGCGCACGGCGGTTTCCAGCGCATCCAGCTTTTCGCGGGTCTTCAGCAGCACGGCGCGCTGCACTTCGAACTCCTCGCGGGTGACCAGGTCGAGCTTGGCCAGGCCGGCCTGCAGCGCGCTCTTGAAGGTGGCCTGCAGTTCCTCGCGCGATTCGCGCAGGCCCGGCGGCACCAGGTCGCTGAGGCGACGGGCGAGGTCATCGATTTGATTCAGGTCGATCATGGGGTGCTCCGTGGGGGTGGGCCCGTGCATCCGGCGCGGGCAGGCCATTCAGGCACAAGGATACTGCTGGCACCCACTGCCCGGACAGGCGGCAGCGGCTTCGCACGGGCCGCGTTCAGGCGCTATCCTCCACGCCGGAAGACAGGAGATAGACGATGAAGATGGTCATGGCGGTGATCAAGCCGTTCAAGCTCGACGACGTGCGCGAAGCGCTGGCCGAGCGTGGGGTCACTGGGATCACGGTGACGGAAGTGAAGGGCTTTGGTCGCCAGAAGGGCCACACCGAGCTGTACCGTGGCGCGGAGTATGTGGTCGATTTCCTGCCGAAGGTGAAGCTGGAAGTGGCGGTGACCGATGACCAGGTGGAGGCCGTGGTTGAGGCCATCGTGAAGGCCGCCGGTACCGGCAAGATTGGTGACGGCAAGGTGTTTGTGTACGACCTGGGCAGTGTGGTGCGTATTCGTACCGGTGAGTTGGACGCGGACGCGTTGTAAGGGGGGGGCTGGACCGCTGCGCAGTCTGAGCGACGGGATGCTTGCCCCCTCTGTTGTAGAGTCGAGCAAGCTCGACTCCACAACCGGGATCGGGCGGAGCGAACACCCGTGTTCGACGAAGTACCCTCCCAGTGTGATCAACCCGGCGGAATGAGGGAGGACGACCGTCACTCCGGCAGACCGAGCGCGCGGCGGGTGCGCGTCACGGTGGCGGCGATCTCTGCCTCGAAGCCGCCATCACGTTGCAGCAGCGGCATGAGTTCGGCACAGCGTTGCTTCAGCACATCGACCCATGGCGCTGGGTGGGTCTCCGTAGCGGCCAGTGCCAAGTGCCTGCGACCCTCGTCGTAAGCGCCCGCCAGCCCGGCAGTGATGCCCGCATGGATGTGTTCGCGGATGCCCGGTTTGGGGTGGCGGTTCATCAATGCACGCACATGCCCCGGGGTGGGGAAACGGTCACGCAGGGCCAGTACCTCGGCGGCGGCCTGCTCGGCCAGTGCCTGTGCGGCCGAGGCAAACTCGGCGGTTTCGGTGAAGCGTTCGAATCCGGCAACGCGGCCGCCCACGTCGAAGGACAGGTAGTCCTTTTCTTCCCAGAGCCAGCAGGCGCCGACATTGAGGTAGCTGCCCCTGTCCCATGCCGAAGGCTGGAACTCGACCACCCCGACCCACCAGCCCTGGTCGTCAAGCCAAGTGCGCGAACGGCCCTTTTGCACGCAGCCCAAGGGGCGCAGTATGGATCTTGCGGCTGCAGTCAGCAGGCGGGTGTGTTCAGGTGTCGGCATCCCCAGCATCCTTGCGAGTGGCGTGCCGACGAGTATCGCAGAGCACATCGGGCGTGTGGCCCGGGGCAAATGCGGGGCAAACAGCAGTCGCGCAAGCAATGCAGGGCGAACAGCGCTTACCGCCGCTTGGCCCACTTGTAGAACCGCTTCCAGCCCTGCCGCACGGCCGCGACCCAGCCCGGGTCGGCCACCAGTGCGGCCTGCGCGGCACTTGGCGCCTGGCCGGTCACGCGCTGGCGGATCTTCAGCAAGTTCTTCATGTCGCTGCGGCTCAGTTGCCGGCTCAGCGGGTTGCGGCGCAGCCAGCGTGGAGCGCGCCAGGCCGAGGTGAAGTCCAGCAGCACCGGTACGCCGCCGCTGACCACCACGTTGGTGCCATGCAGGTCGTTGTGGCTGATGCCGGCGGCGTGCAGGCGGCTGAGCGCGTGCTGCAGCTGCTCGAACACGTCATTGCCCACGGCCTGCGCGGTGCTCAGGGTCTGGCCGGGGATGAATTCCATGCCCAGCGCCAGGCCACCGAGGGTGCCGAGCAGCGCGGGGGCATGCTTCCAGCCGCCCAGGCGCTGCAGCATGCGGGCTTCACGGCGCACCATCAGTCGCGCGATTAGCGAAACGGGCGTGCCGCGGCAGCGGGAATAGTCCTTGATGACTGCCTCGCGCCCGTCCAGGCAGGTGCGATAGACGTCAGGGGCCAGGAAGCGTTCGCCGCGCTTGAGCAGCAGCGGGGTGGCGGCCTCATCGCCGCAGGAGGAGGGGGGCAGAGCAGGAAGATACATGTCGGGGTCTCGGACGACCCGGTGGGTGGCGCAAAGCGTCAAGCGAACCGGTGTTACAGGGAGTTACTAAGTTTTCGTTAATTTTAGTACTCGCCAGTTCGCTATTCCACGATTTGTCGGAGAAATGTCAGGGGCGTGGCTGGAACAGTTCGTCGCGCTCAATCGGACAATTATGTCTCACTTGGTCGACGGTTCTTTCCGAATCAATAGGTTGGGCGTCGCATCGGTTCGTTCATCCGCGGCCCGCTGAACGTCGCGCACGTCCGGCTTGACCCCGACGCACGGCCTGCCGACCATAAGCTGTTAATTCGCGACATCGGCGGCCGCACCCTTCGGCACGTCCCGTTCCCTGCCGCGTTCCTTACCGGTGCTGGCCGCCAGGCCGTGCACCACCCCGATTCCCGTTCCGGCCGCGGCTGGAGGAAAGTGCTTTGATCATCAAAATCGTCATTGCAGCGCTGTTCGTCGCCTGCGTGCTGTACATCCACTTCCGTGGCAAGGTCCGCGCGCGCTGGTCGCGCCAGCTGCTGGACCACTCCAGTTTCATGGCCCCGATCAACGTGGTCATGTACATGTTCTCGAAGGTGCCGACCACGCCGTTCCTGGACCCGGCCAAGGAGTTCCCGCAGCTGGAGCCGCTGCGCCAGAACTGGCAGATGATCCGCGATGAAGCGCTGGCGCTGCGCGATGCGCAGAAGATCGCCGCGTCCAGCACGTTCAATGATGCCGGCTTCAATTCGTTCTTCCGCCGTGGCTGGAAGCGCTTCTACCTGAAGTGGTACGGCCCGTCGCACCCGTCGGCGAAGGCGATGTGCCCCAAGACCACGGCGTTGCTGGAGTCCCTACCGGACGTGCGTGCGGCGATGTTCGCGCAGCTGCCGTCGGGCAGCGAGCTGCGTCCGCACCGCGACCCGTTCGCTGGTTCGCTGCGCCTGCACCTGGGCCTGGCCACGCCGAACAACGACGGCTGCTACATCGAAGTGGACGGCATCAAGAAGAGCTGGCGCGATGGCGAGTGGATGATGTTCGACGAGACCTACATCCACCACGCGCACAACGAGACGCCCGATGACCGCGTGATCCTGTTCTGCGACATCGCCCGCCCGCTGCGCTTCGGCCTGCCGGGGCTGTTCAACCGCGCCGTGGCGGCCACGCTGTTGGCCGGCGGTGCCTCGCCGAACCTGCCGGGTGACCCGACCGGTGGCGTCAACAAGGCGTTCGGCAGCGTCTACAAGGTGCGGTTGAAGGCCAAGGCACTGCGCGAGCGCAGCGTGGTGGCCTACCAGCTGATCAAGTGGGGCCTGGTGGTGGCGGTGATTGCCGGTATCTGGGCGCTCTGATCGTTACATGAGGTTGCCGGCCAGCGGCCGGTACTACCGGAACATGAAAAAAACCCGCGCTGTCGCCAGCGCGGGTTTTTCTTTTGCATGGGTGGGTGCCGACCGTTGGTCGGTACGCCTTACTTCAATGCCGCCTGCACGAACGGCGGGGTCACCAGCACGCCGGTGTGCAGCGCGGCGGTGTAGTACAGGGTGTTGAAGGTCTTGGCGGCCGAGTCGGCCTGGCGGAAATCGAAGCTGCTGTCGCCCTTGCGCGCCATGGTCACGCTCCACCAGCCGGTGGGGTAGCACGGCTGCGGGAACGGCAGGGTCTTGAACGAACCGAAGCCGGCCTTGCCCATCTCGGTGCGCATTTCGTTGATCAGGTCCAACTGCATCAGCGGCGACTCGGACTGCTGCACCAGGATGCCGTCGTCCTTCAGGGCCTTGAAGCAGCTCTCGTAGAAGGCTTTGTTGAACAGGCCTTCGCCCGGGCCGACCGGGTCGGTCGAATCCACGATCACCACGTCCACGCTGCCCGCCGGGCAGTTGGCCATGTAGGCCACGCCGTCGTCGAACAGCAGCTCGGCGCGGGCGTCGTCGTTGGAGTCGCACAGTTCCGGGAAGTGCTTGCGCGCCATCACCGTGACCTGCTCGTCGATATCGCACTGGGTCACGCTCTCCACGCCGGTGTGCTTGAGCACTTCGCGCAGGGTGCCGCAGTCGCCGCCGCCGATGATCACCACGCGCTTGGGCGCGGCGTGGGTGAACAGCACCGGGTGGCTGATCATCTCGTGGTAGAAGAAGTTGTCCTTGCTGGTCAGCATGATGGCCCCGTCGATGGTCATCAGGTTGCCCCAGTCGGTGGTCTGGAAGATCTCGATCTTCTGGAACGGCGACTGCACCTCGTCCAGCTTGCCGGTGATGCGGTAGCCGATGGCCGAGCCGGTGCGCTCGAAGTGTTCGATGTACCAGTTGTTGCTGTCAGTCATTGGAAAACAGTCCTGTTCGGAGGGGTGGAGCCGGGCTGGCGGGCGGGGCCGCGTGGCACAGATGCCACATCCGGACGGATCGGCCCGTTCAGGTTGGAACCTGTCACGGGCGCGGGCGCGCATGATAACGAACCTGTGGGCATATAGGCGTTATCATGCCCCCCCTTTTATTGCCAACAAGGCCGACTGAAATGACCGATTGGTCCCTCGACCAAGCCCGCAAGACCTACTCGATCCCGCATTGGGCGGACGGTTACTTCGACGTGGATCAGGCCGGGCACATGGTGGTGAGACCGACCGGGGCGGACGGCCCGGTGGTGTCGCTGCCCAAGGTGGTCGATGCGGCGCGCGCGGCCGGTGCCAAGCTGCCGCTGCTGGTGCGCTTCCCGGACATCCTCGGCCAGCGCCTGGGCAAGCTGCAGGCGGCCTTCGCCCAGGCCCAGCAGGACTGGGAGTACAGCGGCGGCTACACCGCCGTGTACCCGATCAAGGTCAACCAGACCCGCGGCGTGGCCGGCACCCTGGCCAGCCACCACGGCGAAGGCTTCGGCCTGGAAGCGGGCAGCAAGCCCGAGCTGATGGCCGTGCTGGCGCTGTCGCGCCCGGGTGGCCTGATCGTCTGCAACGGTTACAAGGACCGCGAGTACATCCGCCTGGCCCTGATCGGCCGCAAGCTGGGCCTGCAGACCTTCATCGTCATCGAGAAGCCGTCCGAGCTGAAGCTGGTGCTGGAAGAGTCCAAGGCGCTGGACGTGAAGCCGGGCCTGGGCGTGCGCATGCGCCTGGCCTCGCTGGGCGCCGGCAAGTGGCAGAACAGCGGTGGCGACAAGGCCAAGTTCGGCCTGTCGCCGCGCCAGCTGCTGGACCTGTGGAAGTCGCTGCGTGACACCGAGTACGCCGACTGCCTGAACCTGCTGCACTTCCACATGGGCTCGCAGATCTCCAACGTGCGCGACATCGCCAACGGCATGCGCGAAGCCACCCGCTACTTCGTGGAGCTGTCGCGCCTGGGCGCGAAGATCACCCACGTCGATGTGGGCGGTGGCCTGGGCGTGGACTATGAAGGCACCCGTTCGCGCAGCTTCTGCTCGATCAACTACGGCCTGCATTCCTATGCCAGCAACATCGTGCAGCCGCTGGCCAATGCGTGCGAAGAGTTCGGCCTGACCCCGCCGCGCATCGTGACCGAGTGCGGCCGCGCGATGACGGCACACCACGCGGTGCTGATCGCCAACGTCTCGGAAGTGGAAGAGGCGCAGGAAGGCCGCGTGCCGGACCAGCACGACGACGAACCGGCGGCGATTCGCCACCTGCGCGAGATCCACGACGAGCTGGACGTGCGCCCGGCGGTGGAACTGTTCCAGGAAGCGCAGCATTTCCACGCCGAAGGCCTGGCCAGCTACGCGCTGGGCCAGATCGACCTGCCGCAGCGTGCGCGTATCGACGACCTGTTCTACGCCATCGCCCACGGCGTGCGTGCGCGCCTGAGCTATGACGAGAAGAGCCACCGCCCGGTGCTGGACGAACTGAACGAGCGCCTGGTCGACAAGTACTTCGTCAACTTCAGCGTGTTCGAGTCGATCCCGGACGTGTGGGCGATCGACCAGGTGTTCCCGATCGTGCCGATCGAGCGCCTGGACGAAACCCCCGACCGCCGCGGCATCATCGCCGACATGACCTGCGACTCGGACGGCATGGTGGAAACCTATGTCGAGAACGAGAGCCTGGACAGCTCGCTGCCGCTGCACAAGATGAAGCCGGGCGAGAGCTACCGCATCGGCTTCTTCATGGTCGGCGCCTACCAGGAGATCCTGGGCGACATCCATAACCTGTTCGGTGATACCGACGCGGTGGAAGTGCTGGCCGATGCCGATGGCTACGCGATCACCCAGCAGCGCCGTGGTGACACCACCGACGTGATGCTGGATTACGTGGGTTACCGCCTGGACGAACTGCGTGCGACCTATGCGCAGCGCGTGGCCGAGGCCCAGTTGTCGCCGGAACGTGCGCAGGAGTTGTCGGAGGCGCTGGAAGCCGGCCTGACCGGTTACACCTACCTGTCCGACGAACCGCTGGTCTGATGGACGGCGCCGGGCCTGCCCGGCGCCACCGTTGCAGATGAGCGTCCGCGCGATCTTCCACCTGTTCCTGCATGCCGCCGTGCCAGCCCTGCTGGCATGGCTGTTCTGGCGCAAGCGCTTTGCTTCGGCGTGGCTGCTGATGCTGCTGGGCTGGATCATCGACCTGGACCACCTGCTGGCCGACCCGATCTACGCACCGAACCGTTGCAGCATCGGTTTCCATCCGCTGCACACCGCACCGGCGATTGCCGTGTATGCAGGCCTGTGCGTGCCGAAGAAAACGCGGTTGTTCGGCATCGGTTTGATCATCCACATCGTGCTGGACGCGATTGATTGCTGGTGGATGCATCACCGTTGATGTTTGATGTGTGTCGACCAAGGTCGACACCTACCGGGCGTACGGCGACCGGTCGGATTGGCGCTTGGTAGAGCCGGCCGCTGGCCGGCTTCCGCGGGGCGTTCCCTGATCACGCGGTTGCCGGCCAGCGGCCGGCATTCCCCATCGTTGGGTTGGCCAATGTCGACGCCTACCGGGCGTACGGCGACCGGCCGGATTGGCGCTTGGTAGAGCCGGCCGCTGGCCGGCTTCCGCAGGGCGTTTCCGGTGACCACGTGGTTGCCGGCCAGCGGCCGGCACTACCCACCGTTTGGTTGGCCGCTTCACCCCACCGGCAACCACAACGCTGCGCGCAGGCCGGGCTGCGCATTTTCCAGCGCCAGGCGCCCGCCATAACTGGCGGCGATATCGCTCACAATCGCCAACCCCAATCCACTGCTGCCCTCGCGCTCATCCAGGCGTACACCACGCTGTGTGACCTGTGACAGCGCATCCGCCGCCAGGCCAGGGCCGTCATCACGCACTTCGATGCGCAACTGCCCGTCGTGGGCTTCCGCTTCGACAGTGACCTGCTGTTGCGCCCACCGCCCGGCGTTGTCCAACAGATTACCCAATATCTCTTCCAGATCCGCACTGGCACCGGCGAACTGCAGCGCCGGATCAATGCCTTCCGCTGTGAACGCAATGCCGCGTTCGCCATGCACGCGTGCCATCAGCCGGCACAGCGCCTGCGCGACAGTCGCCACGTCGGTGCGTTGGCGATGGTCGGCGGCCAACCCAGCGGCCAGGTAGCGGTCGACACTGGCCTGCATGCGGGCGCTCTGCTCACGAACGGTCGCCCGCCAGTCCCTGCCGTCGCCGTCGGCCTCGGTGGCCAATACGCTCATCGGGGTTTTCAGCGCATGCGCCAGATCCTGTGCGCTGGTGCGCGCGCGCGCGACCATGCGTTGCTGGTGGTCCAGCAGCGCGTTGAGTTCCTCACCCAGTGGTGCGACTTCCGCCCCAAGTCCCCGCGTCTCGATGCGCTGCACATCGCCGCGCCGAACCCGTTCCAGCTGTGCACCGAGGCGGTGCAGTGGACGCAATCCAAAGTGCACCTGGCTGGCCAGCACCGCCAGCCAGGCCGCGACCAGCACACCCAGCGCGATGGCGGTGCGCTTGCGGAACGCGGCCACATCCGCATCCAGCGCGCTGCGGTCGGTGGCAACCACGGCGACGAACGGTGCGCTGGCGCGCGGCAGGCGCACCTGTTGCACGCGTGCACGCAGGGACTGCTGGAGTGGCCCAGCCAGATTGCGCGTGGCCGCACCTGTGGCCATGGCCGGCAGGGTTTCATCCCACAGCGAGCGCGACTGCAGCAGCACGCGGCCATCGGCACCGGCAATCTGCCAATAGGCACCGGAGAACACGCGCTGGAAGCGCGCGTCATTCGGTTCCTGGCGCAGGCGCAGCTGTCCTTCGGGGTCCACTTCGGCCTGCGCCAGCAGGGTCAGCATGTCCTGCTGCAGTTCGTGGTCGAGGCGGTCACGCGCGCTGCGCTTGAACAGTTCGCCCAGCAGCGCACTGGCCAGCAACGAGACCAGCAGCAGGCCGACGCCACCGGCCAGCAGCAGGCGCCGCCGCAGCGAGGGCTGCCGCGTCACGGCGCCGCCAGCCGCCAACCCTGGCCGCGCACGGTCTGGATCAGTTCGGTACCGAGCTTGCGGCGCACGCGCCCCAGCAGCACATCCAGCGCGTTGGAGTCGGGATCCAGCCCGCCCTCGAACACCTGTTCGCCGAGTCGATCACGGCCGATCACCTGGCCGCTGTGGTGGATGAAGTAACTGAGCAGGCGGAACTCCTGCGGGCTCAGCGCCAGCGGCTGTCCGTCCAGTTCGAAGCGACCGGCGTTGACGTCCAGCTGCAGCGGGCCGCAGTGCAGGCGCGGGCTGGCGTGGCCATGGCTGCGGCGGATCAGGGCGCGCAGGCGCAGCACCAGTTCGTCGGCCTGGAACGGTTTGGTGAGGTAATCGTCGGCGCCTGCGTCGAATCCGGCCAGCTTGTCGTGCCAGCGCCCGCGTGCGGTCAGCACCAGCACCGGGAAGCTGCGGCCGTTGCCGCGCCAGCGCTCGATCACGCTCAATCCGTCCAGCCCGGGCAGGCCCAGGTCGACGATGGCCGCCTGCAGGTCTTCGATCTGGCCGATCTCCTCGGCCTGGCGGCCGTCGGCGACCACGTGCACCACGTAGCCGGCCTGTTCCAGCAGGGGCACCAGGCGCTGTGCCAGTGCGGCATCGTCTTCGGCCAACAGGATGCGCATCAGTCGTCCAGCTCCGTCTTCAGCAGCCTTCCGCTGCGCGCATCATAGTCCAGCTCCACCACCACGCCGTCGCCGCGCAGGATCTCCACTTCGTAGACGCCGTCGTCCAGCTCCACTTCCAGCAGTTGGCCCGGAAAGCGCTTGAGCGCATCGCGCACCACGCTTTCCAATGGCACGTAGCGGCCCTGCTGCACGGCGCGGCGCGCGACCTGCTGCGCCGGGTCCTGTGCGGGCGCGGCGGCGGTCGGGGCGCTGGCCAGGGCCAGCAGCAGGGGCAGGGTGGAGAGCATCGGGGCGCGGGGAGGACTGTAGGACCAGGCGTGAGTGTGGCGGAGGTGACTAACAGCTGGCTAACAGTGCCGGCTAAGGCGCTGTTAACCACGGGGTGCATTGTGGCGTTGCCGGGATGGTCCGGCCACGAACACGAACAGGAGAACCCCCATGTTGAAGTCACTCACCCTCGCCACTGTTGCCCTGCTGGCCGTCGCGCCGGCCGTACAGGCTGCGCCGCTGGGCATGGCCCAGGTTGAACAGACCCTGCGCAAGGCCGGCTACACCCGGATCCATGAGATCGAACGGGATGATGGCCTGTGGGAGGCTGACGTGAGCCTCGCCGATGGCCGCTTCAGCGAGGTCTACGTGGACCCGAAGACCGGCGAGATCTTCGATGAGCACAGCAGCCGCGCGCTGTTGACCACCGAGCAGGTGCTGGCACGGGCACAGGCGCATGGCCTGCGCGAGATCCATTCGCTGGAACGCGATGGTGCGACCTGGTCGCTCGAAGCCCGCAATGCCCGCAACCAGAAGGTAGAGGTGCGCCTGAGCGGTTATGACGGCCGCATCCTGCACAGCGAGCGCGATGGCTGGCTGGATTGATTCCCGTGCGGGTAGGTGCTGGCCGCTGGCCGGCACGGAATGCAGAGCGTGTCGACCAAGGTCGACACCCACCGGCACATGCAAGGTCGACACCTACCAAGCGTACGCAGCGGTAGTGGCCGACCTTGGTCGGCCCAGGCCCGACGCGGGGCTTACCAGCCAAACGGCGGCGGGTAATCCCAATAGCCCGGGCCGCGGCCGTAGTAGCCGCCGTACGGGCCGAAGAAGCCCGGGCCCTTGCCTTCGCTCACGTGGATGTTGACGTTGACCCCGTGGGTCTTGCCCTCATCGGTGGTGTAGTTCTTGCTCAGGTTCAGCGTGGCGGCGTTGTAGTGGCTGTTGCCACCGTTCTTGGAATAGCCGATACCGGTGGTGAAGCTGCCGGATACCTTGACCTTGTCATCGGTGACGTCGGCGATCTTCGCGTCGTCGTGCACGCGCGGGCCGCTCTTGTCACCGTAGTACGTGCCCGGCGGGTCCTGCTGCAGGGCCGGGTCGTTGAGGTAGCGCATCGGCGCCTGCGGCAGCGTCAGGTCCAGGCCGGCAGCCTGCGGCGCGGTGGCGCCGGCGGCGGACTGGGCCAGCACGGTTCCCGGCAGGGCCAGGCACAGCAGCAGGGTCAGGGGGCGGATCATGACGGTGCTCCAGCGGACAGATGGCCGCGCAACACGCGGCGGTACAGGCCGACGCTAGCAGGGGCTGCTTGAATGATGCCTGTCGGCGCCCGCTCGCGGTAGAGCCAGGCCATGCCTGGCTGCAGGCTACAACCGCCCGAACCCGAACAGCCCCGCCAGCGGATGCGCCCGCCGCTCGATCCCGGCCCGCAGCAGCTGCGCGCCGATCATCGAATAGGTGATGCCGTTGCCGCCGTAGGCCATGGCGAAGTGCACCCGCGGCCCCCACTGATCGTGCGGGCCGAAGAACGGCAGGCCGTCCGCCGTTTCGGCGAAGGTGCCGGCCCAGGAAAACGCCGGCACCGGGTCCAGCCGTGGGAACCAATGCAGCAGCTGCTTCATCAGCTTGTCGGCCTTGCTCTGAACGCGCCGGTCGCGGCGGGCGGGGATGTCGATGGCGTCGTCCAGCCCGCCCACCAGCAGGCGACGGTCGCCGGTGGCGCGCAGGTACAGGTAGGGGCGGGCGCTCTCCCACACCATGGTGGTGCGCAGCCGGCCGAGCACGTCCGCATCGATGGGATCGGTGATGAAGGCGTAGCTGCTGCGGTTGCGTGCAACCCGTTGCTTGAGCCAGCGCTGGTTGGCATAGCCCATGGCCAGCACCACGTGGCGTGCGCGGATGGTGGCACCGTCTTCGGTACGGGCGGTCACCCCGCGCGCAGTGGCGTCGAGGCTGTGCAGCACCGTGCGGTCATGCACGTGGCCGCCGCGCCGACGCAGGCGCTGCAGCAGTGCATAGGTCAGCCGATACGGATCGACCCGCGCCGCCTGGCGCGTGAGCAGGGCACCACCGGCGTCCACGTCGAAGCGTTCCTGCAGTGCCTCCGGGCCCAGCCAGCGGGCATCCAGACCGATGCTGCGCCGCGCCTCACCTTCGGCCATCAGGCGCGGAACGTCGCGATGGCGGCTGGCCAGGTACAGGCTGTCCATGCGCTGGAAATCCACGTCCTTCAACCCGCGTGCCACGTCGCCCAGCGCTGGGATTGCTTCCGCACACGCCCGATAGGCAAGCGCCGCGGCGTCCTGGCCATAGCGCTGGGCCAGTTCCAGCAGGTGGGTGTCGATCTCGTACTGCAGCAGCGCGGTGCTGGCAGCGGTGCTGCCCCAGCCGATGTCACGCTGCTCGATCACCGCCACGTCGTGGCCATGCCCGGACAACTCGTCGGCAATCAGCGCACCGGTGATGCCGCCGCCGACCACCAGCACGTCGCAGCGCAGATCCCGCTCCAGCGGTGGGAAGGCGTGGATCAGGCCGTTGCGCACCGCCCACCAGGGGTAGCCACTCTTCAGGTCCATGAGTGGGCGGCTCAGGCTGTGGGGCGACCGGTGTGCGGGGTGTGGATCAGTTCGGACAGATCGAAGCCCTGCAGGCGGGCGGTAGCCAGATAATGATCCTGCACGGTGGAGTCCAGCTGCGGTTCGCGGGCCAGCAGCCACAGGTACTTGCGGTCCGGGCTGCCGACCAGCGCCACGCTGTAGTCCGGAGCGACCTGGATCACCCAGTAGTCGCCCTTGGCGAACGGCAACCAGCGCAGGCCCTTGGGCAGGAAGCTCACCTCCAGGCGCGCGCTGTCGTTGTCGACGGCACAGGCCTCGCCGGTGGCTTCCTCGACGTCGCCGTCCATGCGGCAGCGGTTGGTGACGCCGACGTTGCCGTTGTCGAGCAGGGTGTAGTGCGCCGACACATCGGTGCAGCCTTCCGGCTCGTGGCGCATCGGCAGGCGTGCGATTTCGTACCAGGTGCCCAGGTAGCGGGGCAGCTTGAGGTCGGCGACGGTCTTCAGCGGCGGGTGGTCGGTCATCGGCGGTCGTGGCAGGGGTGGGCCTCCACGATGCCGATGGCCTTGCCATGGGCGGGTGAAGCCTGGGCGATGGCCGTGTCCAGAACGTTCCGTCGCCGCTGCGGCGTGGCCGTTGTCACCGGCGTGGCGGTATGCTGCCGCCAGCGCCGTGTTTTCCTGATCCAACCGAGGTGGAGGTGCCGATGTACCAGGTAATCCTGTTGAAGAGTGAATCCGCGTTCGCACGCGAGCAGTGGCCGCAGGTTGATGACCTGGTCGACTACGAGGGCGTCAGCTACAGCCTGCGTGCCGGCCCGCGCCAGCCGCTGCCCACCGACCACGACTGGCACCCGGTGGCGGTGTACGCGCCCGATGAGATCACCGAGGAAGAGTTCCAGGACTGGTACGCGCTGCAGCAGCCGGCCGTCGAAGAGCTGCGCCTGAAGTACTGACTTCGCCGGCGTGGCGTGCGTGCGCGCGGAAACGTGGGCGGGGTGAACCGACGGGGTAGAGTCGACTGTTAGTCGACTGCTCTTCGCTGGACGCTGTGCCAAAGCCCGCGCTGCGCGCGATAGTCGACTAACAGTCGACTCTACCCCGTCGATTCGCCCGGCCACGATCACCCCGCCGCAATCGCCAGGCCGTTATCGCCCCGTCGTGACCACCCCGCGCCTTCACCCCTTCGAAGCTCCCATCGCGGTGGGTGTGGTCCTCTGAGCCACCATCCAGCCTTTACCGCCTGTGCCGTATAGTCGCGCGCAGGCGCGGTGGTCCGCGCGAAACGGTGTGGCTGGCGTGTCTTCTTTCCTGCGATCGATCCGTGCACGGGGGCCTTGGCTGGCCCTGCTGCTGTGCACTGCCTTCCTGCTGTCCGCACCGGTGCTGGCCCAGGATGAGGACCCCACGCCGAAGCAGCAACTGGCGGACATCGATTCCAGGCTGAAGGAGGTCGAGCGCAAGCGGGGCGATGCAGAGGCCATCGAGACACTGGCGATGCTGTCCGAGAATGCCTCGCAGGCCCGGCGCGATGCCGAAGCGCTGGAGAAGGCGTTGCAGCCGCAGCTGGATCGGATCAGCGAACAGCTGGCGCAGCTGGGCACGCCTGCGGAAGGCACCACCGAACCGCCGGAACTGGCCGCGCAACGACGCACCATCACCAAACAGCGCGACGGCCTGGCCGCGTCGGTAGCGCAGGCCAAGGCCAGTGCCGTGCGTGCCCAGCAGCTGGCAGCCGACATCGACCAGCAGCGCACTGCGCAACGCGCCGAAGACATGGGGAAGAAGGTCGCCTCGCCGTTGTCTCCGGCGCTGTGGAGCAAGGTGGCCGAGCGCCTGCCGATCGATATCGCACGCGTCGCGCCGTTGGCCGAGCAGGGGCGCGATACGTTTGTTGCTGGTGTCCGGGCCAATGGCTGGGGCACGCCGTTGCTGGGCCTGCTGGCCGCGTTGGTGATGATGTTCCCGCTGCGGCTGTGGCTGCGCAGGCTGGGGCGGCGCTTTGCGGCGTCCGAGCGTGCGCCGGACGGTCGCCTGCGCCGCTCCGGCCTGGCCATGTGGCTGCTGCTGGTCGGTACGCTGCTGCCCGGCTATGCCGTGGTGGTGCTGATGGCAGCGCTCGATGCGATCGATGCGATCGCGCCGCGCCTGCAGGTGGTGGCCGACGGCCTGGAGACGGCCACCTTCCGCGCCGCCTTCATTGCGGCGCTCAGCGCGTGCATGCTGGTACCCAAGCGTCCGTCGTGGCGGTTGCTGAATCTGGATGACACCGCCGCACTCAAGCTGCGCAAGTACGCGTGGGGCGCGGCGGCGCTGGCCTGGCTGAGCACGGTGCTGGTCGCCCTCGATCAGGCCACGCGTACCAGCGACGTCACCACGGTGGCGCTGGACGGCCTGATTGCGCTGACCTACCTCGGCCTGATCATGGCCATGCTGGTGACCCTGGCACGCCTGCATCGCCGGCAGACCGCCGAGGCCGAGGCCAAGCTGGAGGCACAGGCCGATGGCGTGGGCGCGGCCACGCCGGTGCGTCGCAGCAGCTGGCTGGTACTGGCCCGGGTAGCGGGCAACATTGCGGTGGTGGCGGCCATCATCGCCACATTGCTGGGCTACCTGAACTTCGCCAAGTTCGTGAACCAGCAGCTGATCGGCGGCAGCATCGTAGTGCTGGCCGCGACCCTGCTGTTCAAGTTCGTCGATGACCTGAGCACCTGGATGCTCAACGCCGACAGCAAGGTTGGCCAGACCATCCTGCTCAGCACCGGCCTGAGCGTATCGCGGCTGGAGCAGGCCGGCGTGCTGCTGTCGGCGGCGTTGCGTACCATCGTCGTACTGATCGCGCTGCTGGCCCTGGTGGCACCGTTCGGCAACATCGGCGCGGTGGTGGAGCGCTTCACTTCACTGTTCACGACCGGATTCGATATCGGTGGCACCAAGCTGGCACCGGCGGGGATCGTGTTGGCGGTACTGGCGCTGCTGGCCGGCCTGGCGATCACCCAGCTGGTGCAGCGCTGGCTGACCGACACCTACCTGCCCAAGACCGAACTGGATCTGGGCGCACGCAATTCGGTCAGTACGGTTGCCCGTTACGTGGGCATCATCATCGCGGTGATCTGGGCGCTGAGCGCGATGGGCCTGCAGCTGAGCAAGCTGGCGTTGCTGGTCAGTGCGCTGTCAGTGGGTATCGGTTTCGGCCTGCAGGTGATCACCCAGAACTTCGTCTCCGGCCTGATCCTGCTGGCCGAGCGCCCGGTGAAGATCGGCGACTGGGTGAAGCTGGGCGACCAGGAGGGCGACATCCGCCGCATCAGCCTGCGTTCGACCGAGATCCAGGTGGGCGACAAGTCGACGCTGATCGTGCCCAACTCCGAGTTGGTCACCAAGACCGTGCGCAACATGACGATGGGCAACAACCAAGGCCGCATCCAGATCCAGTTCGCGGTGCCGCCCAGCACCGATGTCGGCAACCTGCGGCAGGCGTTGCTGGATGCGTACACCGCGCATACCAACGTGCTGAAGCAGCCGGCGCCGACGGTCTACATCGACAGCATTGCCGGTGGCCAGATCACCATCAACAGCTTCGCGTACGTCGCCAGCCCGCGGCAGGTCTACGCCACCCGCAGCGATCTGTACTTCAGCCTGCTGCAGATACTGGCGGAGCGGAACATTCCGCTGTCGACCCCGACCGATATCCACATCACCCGCGATCCGCAGGAGTAGGGGGTGTTCTGCAGGGCTGCGCCCTGCACCCGCTACGAGCCGGAGCAAAGGCAACAGCAACAGCAACAGCAACAGCGGGCATTCCGTGGTTTGGCGGGGTGGGTCCGGTTGCGGGAGACGCCGTAAACCCGTCCATGGGGGCTTGGCCGCGGCATCCATGCCGCGGACACTCCCGCAACCGGACCCACCCCGCCTTCGACAATCTCCCGCGATCTGTTGGAATTGCTCTCGGGGTCAGATCCGTTTTCCGGAGGAAAACGGATCTGACCCGATCTTGATTTTCGATATCTGACAGAGTGTGTCGACCAAGGTCGACACCTACCGACAGCCGCAGGAACTGTCAGAGGTGGGGCGGTGTCGGAGTGCGGGGTGTCAGCCGCATGGATGCGGCTGCCAAGCCTCCAGGGACGGATTTACGGCGTCCCCGCACTCCGACACCGCCCCGCCAAACCACGGAATGCCCGCTGTTGCCGTTGCTGTTGCTCTTGCTTCGGCCGTTGCTTCGGCGGGTGCAGGGCGCAGCCCTGCAAAGAGCCCTACCCCCGCGGTCGGCCGCGCGAGGGCACCAGTGCGAACGTGTCCACCGCCAGCTTCTCGGCATGATTCAACCACGCGCGGATCTCCAGATCATCCACTTCGTGGTCCAGCCCGAACGACACGTTGATCTTGCCGTTGGCATCGGGCTGCACCCACTGCTGGGCCAGCACCACCTTGCGCTGCGAGGACACCGCCTCGATCCAGAAGCCACGATCCGGCCGCGTGCTCGCCACCAGCTGCAGCATGTACTGGCCGGCGCGGGTGCGGCGACCCTTCTGGGTGATCATGTGCGCCTGGCGCACGCTCGGGCGCGGGCCCTGGAATGCGTCCAGCGGTGCGTCCACGGCAATGCCGCCACGCAGGTCGTTGTCGCGGTACAGCTTGATGCCGTTGTCACGGTTTACCAGCAGGGCGCACCAGTCGCCATCGGCCGAGCCGTCCTCGAACGCGGTGCAGCGGTCGACATAGGCCAGGGTGTTGTCCGGGTCGGCATCATCGAACTGGCGCGAGGTGTTCTCCAGATACACCGACTTCAATCCCCAGTCCTTGTCGTATTCCAGCAGCACCGGCGGTTGCACGTGCTGCAGGCCGACCACCACCTGGTCGTCGCCGTCGATCCTCAGTTCGCGGGTCGGCTCACCCAGCCACAGCGAGCGGGCGAAGGCGAGGTACTGCGGGTAATCTCGGCCGCCATCACGCTGGGTGGCCACGCTGGCGCTGGGCGCGCGCTGGGTATCGATCAGTGAACGGCCAAAGCCCATCGTCTTCAGGTTCGGGTCCAGCAGGCTGAGCAGGGTCGCACCCGAATCCAGGGTGGTGCCGGCGTCGGCGCTGAGCTGCTGCGGCGCAATGCCATCGCCGAGGAACAGCAGCAGGTTCTCGCGCTTCTGCCGGGTCAGGATGTGGGTCAGATCGTTGGGCATCGCCAGGTGGTCGGAGGCGATCACGATCAGCGTGTCCTTGCCGTACGGGCTGGCCTGGATGCGTTCGACCAGCTGCGAGATCAGCCGGTCACTGCACTTGAGCGCGTTGAGCATGTTGATGTTGCCGTACTGGCTCTGGTAGCGCTCGCCCTTGCACGACACCGGCAGGTGGCCCGCCGGGTGGTGGGTGTCCATGGTGAGCGTGGTGAGCATGAACGGCGAGCCGGCGCGCGAGAGCTGTTCGAAGCGCTGGTAGGCGGTGTCCAGCAGCACGTCGTCGTGCACGCCCCAGGCGGAGTAGTGGATGCGCCCGATCTTCTTCTGCTGCTTGAACCAGGCGAGGTCATGCACTTCATCAAAGCCGTGGCTGGCGAGGAACTGGCCCTTGCCGGCGAACTGGCCGTTGGCCCCGCCCAGGTAATGGTTGGTATAGCCCTGCTGCTTCAGGTAGTCGCCCAGGCACACTGCCTTGGGCAGGAAGCTGCCCATCCGGTCCATGCTGTTCTCATCGCCCTGCGAGGTGGTCAGCGGCACGCCGCACATCGACGACACCAGGCCGGCGATGGTCCAGCCGCTTCCCTCGGCCGAGGCCAGGTTGCGCACGTCCAGCGACTCGGACGCCAGCCGGTTGAGGTTGGGCATCAGGCCCGGGAACACGTTCTCGTCCAGGTAGGTGCGCTCCAGGCTCTCGCCGTAGATCCAGACGATGTTGCGCGGGCGCTGCAGCGGCTGCGTCGGCACCTGGTATTCGGGGGCGATGCGGGCGAAGTCGACCGGGCGCAGCTGCTGGTACAGGCGTTGGCCGTCGCGGGCCAGCGGGCTGATCATGATCGTGGCCACCCACACGGCCGCGAAGCCCGCGAACAGCGCACGACCGTGGCCGGGCCGGCGCCAGCGCTTCACCCGCGTGGCGAACAGCGGCAGCAGCGAGACCAGCGCCAGCACGATGAAGCCGGCGATGTAGCCCTTGAAGTCGGAGACTCCGGCGCCTTCCATGTCGGCGCCGAGGTGGTACAGCGTGGCGGCGTTGAGCCCATCACCGGACAGCTTGTCGATCAGCCACCATGCGCTGAGCGTGAGCAGCAGCAGCGAGAACGCACTGGCCTTCCACCACACCCATTTGCCGGACGCGAGGAACAACCAGCACAGCAGCAACAACGACAGCAGCAGTATCCAGAGCATAGGCAGCTTCGGCAGTGACGGGGTGGTGGTGATGGACGTCGTACCGACGCGTGTCCATCCGACCGGCGCTGCCGCAAGCACATGCATGTGACAGGCCGATGACCCGATAGTGCATGCACGAACCTGACTGAAATGTTTGTTGAAATGACGCGCGCGAAATCGCGCTCAGAAGGTAAAACGAGCGTGAAAGGCTTCGTTGGATTGCATTAAAAACCGCATGAATACGGGTGTTTTCGCAGATTCGCTAGCGATGCCCGCGCTCTTCGCGTGCCCGCGCGCGACGATCGAACAGCAATGCACTGGTCACGATGCCAAGGCCGAGCACTACGCCGATGAACAACAGAACCAAGGCGATGAGCGGGTAGCCGAACAGATGCCAGCCGGTGTCGATCTTCATCATCATCGCGGCGGCCATGATCAATGCCGCGCTGATGATGCCGGCTGCCACGCGGTTGGCGATCTTCTGCAGGTTCTCCATCAGCCGCGATTCTTCCAGGCCCGTCACCTTCATCTGCAGACGGTTCTCGGCCAGCAGCGCCATGATGTCCGACAGCTTGCGCGGCCCATCGCGCAGCAGCTGCTGCAGCTCCATCGCCTCGCTGGCGATGTTGGCTGCCGACAGGGACTTTTTCAGGCGCGCACGCATCACATGCTGCAGCTGGCGCTCGACGATGCGGCGGGTCTCCAGTTCGGGTGCCAGCAACCGGCATACGGTTTCCAGGTTGAGCAGCGCCTTGCCGAGCAGGCTCAGTTCCGGCGGGGTGCGCAGGCCGCAGGCGGTGGCGATGCGCACCATGTCCAGCACCACGCGGCCTTCGGAGAAACTGCCGCTGGCGGCGTAGCGCGCGATCAGCTGGCCGGTCTCGCGCAGGTAGCGCTCTTCGTCGAAGGCCTCCAGCCGCGTGCTGATGCTGATCAGATCGTCGGCTACTTCCTCGCCACGGCCATCGACTGCGGCGAACAGGATCTTCAGCAGCCGCTCGCGCAGGCGTGGCGGCATGTGCGCGACCATGCCCAGGTCGAAGATCGCCAGCCGTCCATCGGGCATCACCCGCAGGTTGCCGGGGTGCGGGTCGGCGTGGATCTCGCCGTGCACGAAGATCTGGTCCAGGTAGCCGCGGATCAGCGCCGCCGCCAGCGGGTCCATCGATTGTTCGGTGCGGCGCACGTCGGGAATCGCATCCACGCGCACGCCGGTGGCCAGTTCCATGGTCAGCACGCGCTGGCTGCTGTAGTCCCACAGCGGCTGCGGAATCCACAGGCGGCGGAACGGCTTCAGGTGTCGGCCGAAACGGGCCAGGTTCTCGGCCTCGGCGTGGTAGTCCAGCTCCTGCATCAGGGTCTTTGCGAACTCGTTGAGCCAGTCGCGCAGGCGCACGCGGCGGCCTACCTGGGTCAGGTGGTCGGCGGCCAGCGCGAAGCTGCGCAGCGCCTCCAGGTCCGAGCGAAGTTGTGCAGCCACTTCAGGCTTCTGCACTTTCACTGCCACCTGGCGTCCGTCGTGCAGCACCGCGCGATGCACCTGCGCGATCGAGGCACAGCCCAGCGGTTCGGGATCGAATGAGGCGAACAGCTTGTTCACCGGTGCGCCCAGCTCCTGCTCGACGATCGCATGGATACGCTCGACCGGAATCTCGGCCACCTTTTCCTGCATGCGCTCCAGGGCTGTGGCGAACTCCACCGGCACCATGTCCGGGCGCGTGGACAGCATCTGGCCCAGCTTGACGAAGGTCGGGCCCAGCGCTTCCAGATCGCTGACGAACTGTTCCGGGTTGCCGTCCGCGGGAACGTCGGCTGGATTGCCTGCGGCATCCAGGTTCATGCCCGAGAACACCCCTGAATGGCGATAGCGCATCAGCAGGCGCAGGATCTGGCTGCGCCGGTTCATGCCTTTGACCAGCGGAGGATTGCCATTGGCGGTGGGCGGATTGCTCAAGCGGAACTCCCATGCGACGAAGACAGGTAGCGCCGGCCACGGGCCGGCAATGTCCGGATTCAGCAGTGTCGCCGGGGGGCGGTGGGCACGCGGTGAATCCGACGTCTTCCGCAGTCCACACCGGATCGGTCAGAATCCGCTCATTCCCTCTCTGGACTTCCCATGGCCGGTGCCAGCCTGTTCGCCCTGCTCGACGATATCGCCACCCTCCTCGACGATGTCTCGGTCCTGACCAAGGTCGCGGCGAAGAAAACCGCCGGCGTGCTGGGCGACGACCTGGCGCTGAACGCGCAGCAGGTCACCGGGGTCAACGCCAACCGCGAACTGCCGGTGGTGTGGGCGGTGGCCAAGGGCTCGCTGGTCAACAAGGTGATCCTGGTGCCGGCAGCATTGGCGATCAGTGCGCTGGAGGCCTGGCTGCACAGCCGCGGCTGGAACGTGCCGCTGATCGTGCCGCTGATGATGATCGGCGGCGCGTTCCTGTGCTTTGAGGGCGTTGAGAAGCTGGCGCACCGGTTCCTGCACTCAGCCGAGGACGACGCCGAGCATCAGGCCGAGCGGCGCAAGGCGCTGGCCGACGCGCAGGTGGACATGGTGGCGTGGGAGAAGGACAAGGTGAAAGGCGCGATCCGCACCGACTTCATCCTGTCGGCCGAGATCATCGTACTGACCCTGGGCGTGGTCGCCACCGCATCGTTCACCAACCAGCTGGTCACGCTGGCCGTGGTTGCACTGGCGATGACGGTCTTCGTCTATGGGCTGGTGGCGGGCATCGTGAAGCTTGATGACGTCGGCCTGTACCTGTCGCGCAAGGGTGGGGCCGTGGCCGCCTTCGGTCGCGGCCTGGTGGCCTCGGCGCCGTGGCTGATGAAGTTCCTGTCGGTGGCCGGCACCATTGCCATGTTCCTGGTGGGCGGAGGCATCCTGGTGCACAACGTGCCGGCGCTGCACCACGCAGTACAGGCGATGGGCGGCGAGGGGCAGTGGGGCTGGCTGGTCAGCGCGGTGGGTAACATGGTGGTCGGCATCATCGCCGGCGCCATCGTGCTGGCGGCCGTGACCGGGTTCCAGAAGCTGCGCGGCAAGTAATCACCGGCGGGTCGCAAGGTAGAGGCCGACCTTGGTCGGCGCTTTGTTTGGCGCTCGTGCCAACCAAGGTTGGCACCTACCAAAGCGGTTCGCGACGGGCCGGACGGTCAGCCCGCCTGCACGCGGTTCTTGCCCTGTCGCTTGGCCGCATACAACGCGTCATCCGCACGGCGCAGCAGGGCCTCGGTATCGTCGCCCGGCTGCCATTGCGCCAGCCCGGCGCTGAAGTGCACCGGCACGCGGCGGTCCTGCACGGTCAGCACACGGTGCGCCAGTGAGCGTTGCAGGCGCTGCACGGTGGCCATGCTGTCGGCACCCTGGGTTTCCGGCAGCACCAGCACGAACTCGTCGCCACCCAGCCGTGCGATGCCGTCGGTAGCGCGCAGCAGCAGCCTGCAAACGGCCACCAGGTGCTGCAGCAACGCATCGCCGCCGGCGTGGCCGTGCGCCTCGTTGGTCAGGTGGAAATCATCCAGGTCGATCACCGCCACGCCCAGCGGTGAGTTGTTGCGCGCAGCACGCGCCAGTTCACGCTGCAGCAGTTCGTCCAGGCCGCGGCGGTTCAGCGCCTGGGTCAGCGGATCGATACGCGCCAGGTCACCGGCGGCACGCAGTTCCTGCTCCAGCTCGGCAATGCGCTGTTCGGCGCGTTCCACTTCCTGCCGCGCATTGGCCAGGTGATCGCGGGCCTGCGCGGCCTGTTGCTGCACCTTGCCGGTGTCGCGCATCACGTCCTGCAGCAGCTGGTTGAGGTCGGCGATGCTACGCGCCTCGCGCAGCTGCAGTGCGTAGCTGCCGATGCGGTCGTGGTATTCGCCGGTGCTGGTGGCCATGCCATCCATGCGCTCGATGAACTCGCCCATCAACCCGCGCATCGCCGCCTTCGAATCGTCGATGCCCTGGCGCAGCAGGCCCTGCTTGTAGATCACTTCGCGCAGTTCGGCACGGGTGCGCTCGACTGCCTCGGCTTCCAGCGGCCCGTCCAGCAGCTGGCGCACCGCCGCGATCTGGCCCTGCAGCCAGCTGCGGTCGTCCAGCAGCTCGCTCACGTTTTCCAACAGCAGCGCGAACAGTTCCAGCAGCAGCGCCTGCTGCTCCTGCCAGCTCTCGGCACGCACGCCGACCTGGTACCCGAGTTCGCGCACGCCCTGCTCGATCGGCTCCAGTGCGGTACCCGGCTGCCACTGGCGCAGGCGCGTGGCCAGGGCCTGCGCTTGTTCGCGCAGATCCGGGTCGTGCTGCAGCAGGGCCACCACGGCGCCACCCAGCAGCAGCCGCAGCTGCTCGGACAGGCGCAGGCTTTCCGGCTGACCGTCCGGCGAATGCTGTTCGATGGTGCGGATGTACTTGTCGATCAGCTGCCGCATCGCGCGCCCGTAGCGCGGCCAATCGGCACTGGCCTGCGCCGACTGCAGGCGGTCGCCCATGTCACCCAGTTCGCCGGGCAGGGTGGCCATGCCGTTGGCGAAGGCGGCCAGCAGCGGTTCCGGCGCGTCGGCGCCGGCGAACAGCTGCTGCAGCGCCATGCCACCACCGCCCTGCAGTACCACGCGGTCGCCCAGCCCATCGTCCACCACCGCGCGCACGCGTGCCGGCGGCCCAAGGGCGGTACCGGGGGCAGGGCGGTGGTCGGGCTGGTCCGTCATGGAGCGAATCCTGGGGCTGGCAGGGACTGGTTCCAGCATATCGGCGCGGTCGCCGACGGCTTGAACGGCTAGGATGGGCGACAGGATGCCGCAGTGGAGGTGGTGATGCGCGTGATGTTGCTGGGGGCGACCGGCCTGGTCGGCGGGCTGGCCCTGCCCCGGCTGCTGGACGACCCGCGCTGCAGTGGCGTGGTGGCGCCCACCCGCCGCCCGTTGGGCATGACCCACCGGAAGCTGGAGAACCCGGTACTGGCCTTCGACGCGTTGCCCACTTCGCCAGCATGGGCGCGCGTGGACGCGGTCATCTGCGCGCTGGGCAGCACCATTGCCCAGGCCGGCAGCCGCGAGGCTTTCCACCGCATCGATCATGACTACCCGCTGGCGTTCGCGCGGCTCGCACAGGCACAAGGTGCGCAGACTTATGTGCTGAATTCCGCGGCCGGTGCCGACCCGCAGTCGTCGATCTTCTACAGCCGGGTGAAGGGCGAGCTGGAGCGTGACCTGCGCGCGCTGGGCTTCAACGCGTTGACCCTGGTTCGCCCAGGGCTGATCGGGGGCGAGCGCAACGAGGTGCGTCGTGGCGAGCGCCTGGCGCTGATGGTGCTGGGTGCTCTGGGGCCGATGTTGCCACGGGCGTGGCGGATCAACCCGGCGAGCGAGATCGCCAAGGCACTGGTCGAGTCCGCGCTGGCCCCGCAGCCGGGTGAGCACGTGGTTGCATCGAGCGCACTGGTCGGCTGATGTCGCGTGCGCTGCGCCTGACCCAGTTGCTGCAGCTGCTGCGCCGCCATCGGCGGCCGGTGGCCGGGCAGACGCTGGCCGAAGCGTTGGGCATCAGCCTGCGCACGCTGTACCGCGATATCGAGACCCTGCGTGAGCAGGGCGCTGACCTGCGTGGCGAGGCCGGCGTTGGCTACCAGCTGGCGCCGAGCGACACCCTGCCACCGATGACCCTGCCGCCGGCCGAGATCGATGCGCTGGTGCTCGGCCTGCGCTGGGTCGCCGCGCGCACCGAGCCGGCGCTGGCCGAGGCGGCGCGTGATGCACTGGCGCGCATCGCGCATGTGTTGCCTGCAGCGCGACGCGAGGCCTTGCGTGACAGCGGCCTGCGCGTTGGCCCTTCGCGCGCCGCGGCCAAGGTGCCGGCTGGGCGCTTGCAGGCCGTGCGAGAGGCTGTCGGTTCACAGCAGCGCCTGAAGTTCGGCTACGAGGACGCGCACGGTCAGCGCAGCGAGCGGATCGTCTGGCCGTTCGCACTGGGCTACTTCGATGAGGTGCCGATGCTGGCGGCGTGGTGTGAGCGCCGCGAGGACTTCCGGCATTTCAGGCTGGACCGCATCCGCCAGGTGCGCGTGCTGGAGGATCACTACCTCGTGCCACGCGCCACCCTGCTGCGACGCTGGCAGAAGGCGCAGGGCATCGCGCCGGACTGGCTGGATCGTTCATAACCACAGCAACAGCCGGGAACGGGGCGTGTAGAGTCGACTGTTAGTCGACTATCGCGCGCAGCGCGGAGTTTTAGGCAGATTGAGGGAAGAGCAGTCGACTAACAGTCGACTCTACCAACAATCGACTCTACTGACAGAATCTGTCAGCAGGGCCGTACCACCATGAGCGCTCCCAACAACGGAGCTTCCCCATGTTCACGCCCAGCACCCTGCTGCAGTACGTGCGCGACGTCGCCGCCAGCGCCACCTTCTACAGCGGCATCCTCGGCAAGCCGCCGGTCGAGCAGTCGCCCGGCTTTGCCCTGTTCCTGCTCGGCGATGGCGCCGCACTGGGCCTGTGGCAGCGCGATGACGTGCAGCCGCCGGTGTCCGCGCAGGCCGGTGCCGCGGAGCTGGCGATGGTGGTGGCCAACCCGGAGGCTGTGCAGCAGATGCACGATGCGTGGCGCGCTCTTGGTGTGGAGATCCTGCAGGCGCCGGTGACGCTGGAGTTCGGCCATACTTTTGTCGGGGCAGATCCTGATGGCCACCGCCTGCGTGTGTACAGCCGCGCCGAGGGCCTGGTCGCGCGCGATTGATCGCCCGCATTGTGTAGATCCACGCCATGCGTGGATGGAGCGCGACGGAGCAGGCACAAAAAAACGCCGGGCAATGCCCGGCGTTTTCTCCAAGTCATGTGCCAACCAACGGTTGGCACCCACCGATCAGGTGGCCGATCAGCTGGCCAGCGCCAGGTCGTCCATCATTGCGCGCAGGAAGCGCGCCGCTTCGCCGCCGGTGGCCGCGCGGTGGTCGAAGGTGACCGACAGCGGGATCACCTTGTGCGCTTCCACGCCGCCCATCACCGGGGTCATCTGGTGGCGGGCACGGCCGGCACCGACGATGGCCACGCACGGCGGCACCACGACCGGGGTCGCGTAGCGGCCGGCGAACATGCCGAAGTTGGACAGCGAGATGGTGTAGCCGCTCAGTTCCGAGGCGGCGATCGAACGCGATTCCACCTGCTCGCGCAGGCGGTTGACGCCTTCGCGGATGCCACGTGCATCCAGCATGTCGGCATTGCGCAGGGCCGGCACGAACAGGCCGTCGTCGGTGTCCACGGCGATGCCGATGTCCACCTGTGCGTGCAGGGTGCGGGTCAGCGCTTCACCGTCGAACCAGGCGTTCATCGCCGGCACCTTCTGCGCGGCGACCACGATCGAACGCACCAGGCGCGCGGTGACGTCGTTGCCCGGCACCCAGGCGTGGATGTCGGCGTCGTCGTTCAGCGTAGTCGGCACGACCTTGCTGTGCGCATCGGCCATCACGCGGGCCATGTTGCGGCGCACGCCCTTCAGCGGTTCCGGCTGGCCCTTGGCGACCACGCCCGGCGGCTGGGTACGCATCGGCTTGCCGGCGGCGGACAGCGGGGTGCGGGCTTCGCTCTGCACCGGGGCAGACACCTGCGCCGGGGCCGGCGCGGCATAGGCAGCAGCGGCAACCGGTGCCGGAGCAGCGCCGAGCTTGGCGGTGCCGTTGGCGGCGGCCTGCTTGACGTCGGCCATGGTGACCGCGCCATCGGTGCCGGTAGCGGCCACGCGGCTCAGGTCCACGCCCAGCTTGCGCGCCATCGCACGCACGGCCGGCACGGCCTTGACGCCACCGACGGCCAGCGCCTGCTCGGCGTGCACGGCGTTGGAGCTCTGCATGGCGCCGACCACGGTGCCGGCATCATCGCGCTCGGCAGCGGCGGGCTTGGCTTCTTCTGCGGCCACCGGTGCGGCAGCAGTGGGAAGCGGCGGCGGGGTCGGTGCGGCAGCCGGCGCGGCCGGTGCGGCATGACCATGGCTGTGGCCGGTGTCCTGGCCATCGGCACGCTGCGGCAGGTTCGGGTCCAGTTCGAAGCTGGCCAGCACCGAGCCGGTCGGGATGATGTCGCCGGCACCGCCGGACAGCTTCAGCACCTTGCCGGAGAACGGCGAGGGCACTTCCACCACGGCCTTGGCGGTCTCCATCGACACCAGCGGCTCGTCCAGCTTGATCACATCGCCTTCCTTGACGAACCACTCGACGATGGTCGCGTCCGGCAGGCCTTCGCCCAGGTCGGGCAGGTTGAAGTTCTTGGTCTGGCTCATTTGCAGTTCTCTTCCAGCAGTTCCAGTTCGCGGGCCGGCAGCCAACCCGTCGCGCCATTGGCGCGCTCGGACCACCACCACCCGCCGTGTTCGTGATGAAGCTTCACCATCTCGCCGCTTTCCACATCCAGCTCGCGGGCGTCGTAGTCGCACAGCGCTTCGGCGCGACCCTCGTCCAGCAGCTGCAACCAGGCGATGGGCGCCCATCCAGCGCGCCCATCGTTGGTGCGTACCCAGGCAAACGCCGGCCATTCCTCGTCACGTACACCTACTTCGACGATCTGGCCGGTGTGGAACCGGAGCGGGTTGGGATACTGGCTGCGGTAAGCCCCCAGAAGGCGGGCCCGCATGTCAGCCGGCCGCCACCGCGCGCTTGGCCGCAGCCACGATCCGCTCAACGCTCGGCAGGTACTTCATTTCCAGGCGGAACAGCGGAATGTGGGTGTCGTAGCCAGTGACGCGCTCGACCGGGGCCAGCAGGTCGTAGATCGATTCCTCGGCCAGGCGCGCGGCGATCTCGGCGCCGAAGCCCGCGGTTTTCGGGGCCTCCTGCACGATCACGCAGCGGCCGGTCTTGGCCACCGATTCGGCGATGGTGGCGAAGTCCAGCGGACGCAGCGTGGCCACGTCGATGACTTCGGCACTGATGCCTTCGCCGGCCAGCTTGTCGGCCGCTTCCAGCGCTTCCTTCACCTGCGCGCCCCAGGTCACCAGGGTCACGTCGGTGCCGTCGCGCAGCACGAAGCAGACGTCCAGCGGCAAGGCTTCGCCGTCGTTGACGACCACTTCCTTGTACTGGCGGTAGATGCGCTTGGGCTCCATGTAGATCACCGGATCCGGTTCGCGGATCGCGGCCAGCAGCAGGCCGTAGGCGCGCTGCGGCGACGACGGCAGCACCACGCGCAGACCCGGCACGTTGGTGAAGATCGCCTCGTTGGCTTCGCTGTGGTGTTCCGGCGCGCGGATGCCACCGCCCCACGGCACGCGCAGCACCATCGGGCAGTGCAGGCGGCCACGCGTGCGGTAACGCAGGCGGGCGGCGTGGCAGACGATATGATCGACCATCGGGTACATGAAGCCATCGAACTGGGCTTCGGCGACCGGCTTCATGCCCTGCGCGGCAAGACCAATCGTCAGGCCGGCGATGGTGGTTTCATCCAGCGGGGTGTCGAGGATGCGGTCCGAGCCGAAGCGCTGCTGCAGACCGGCAGTGGCGCGGAACACGCCGCCGTTGACGCCCACGTCTTCGCCCAGCACCAGCACCGACGGGTCGTGTTCCAGCTCCCAGGCCAGCGCCTGGGTGATGGCTTCGATGAGGGTGATCGGGGTGGTGGTCATGCTCTCTTCTCCGCGCGCGACCGCAGCGCTGTCGGCGGCGTTGGTGTGCGCGCCGGGCGCGCCGTTCTTGATCTCATCCATGGCGCTTCTCCAGGGCGATCGCCTGGGCACGCTGGGCCAGCAGGTCCGGCGGCGGATCGGCATACAGGAAGTCGAACATCGCCTCGACCGGCTGCACCGGCGTGTTGAGGTACAGGTTCACTTCCTCGTCCACGCGCGTGCCGCACTCGGCGACCCAGGCAGTCTCTTCGTCCTCGCTCCACACACCGGCGTTGATCAGGTACTTGCGCAGGCGCAGCATCGGCTCGCGCTGCCAGGCATCCTTCACTTCGGCGTCGTCACGGTAGCGGCGCGCGTCATCGGCGGTGGTGTGGTCGGACAGGCGATAGGTCATCAGTTCCAGCACGGTGCCGCCGTCGCCGGCCAGCGCACGTTCGCGCGCCTGCTCCATTGCCGCCAGCACCGCGATCAGGTCATTGCCGTCCACCTGAAGGCAGTGCAGGCCACCGGCCAGGCCCTTCTGCGCCAGCGTTTCGGCACCGGTCTGGGCCGAACGCGGAACCGAGATGGCCCAACCGTTGTTGACGATGCACAGGATCAGCGGCAGCTTGTAGGCGCCGGCCGAATTCAGTGCTGCGTAGAAGTCGGTCTTGGAGCTGCCGCCGTCGCCGCACACGGCCACCGCGATCTGCGGTTCCTTGTTGAGCTTGAACTTCAGCGCCGCGCCTGCGGCATGCAGGCACTGGGTGGAGATCGGCACGCAGAACGGGAAGTCCTTGGCCGCGTTGCCGCCGTAATCGTTGCCGCGTTCGTCGCCGCCCCAGTACATCAGCACGTCGTGCGGGCGCACGCCACGCATGAACATCGCGCCATACTCGCGGTACGAAGGCGCGAACACGTCGTCCTTCTGCATCGCCGCGCCGATACCCACGTGCGCGGCTTCGTGGCCCAGGCAGGCGGCATAGGTGCCGAGCTTGCCGGTGCGTTGCAGTGCGATGGATTTGCTGTCGAACGTACGTACGAACAGCATCTGCTTGAACAGCGGTACCAGGACCTTGGGGTCGCGCAGCGACGCAGGCAGGTCATCGCGGACGAGTTTGCCGTCCGTATCCAGGTACTGCAGGTATTCGATCTTGAATTCAGCGGCAACCGTCATTGCGTACTGCACCTTCGACAGAGAAGTTACAAATGATATGAATCGCCATGTTAAGGAACGCGTACGGAATAGCCTTCCTGCGCCGCAACACGGGGATTCCCCGTTTTACCCCTGCCGGCGGGTGGGGGGCCAATAACAACAACGTATTCAGTCGTTGCTGCAAAGCATCAGAATACGCCTCTGGCTGACCGCCAGTACAACGGCCTGGACGGTTCCACGCGCAGGCCCGGGATCGGCCGATGCTCCACGGCCAACCGCACGCCCGGGTATGGACCCGGCGGCTGCCAGCGCGGCGGCAACGCGCTACCCTTGCCGCCCCCGATCTGGTCCCGCCCATGTCCGTCGACAACAACCAACGCGATCTCGAAGCCGGCATCCACACCGACCTGCAGGGACGCCTCACCTACGGCGGCTACCTGCGGCTGGACCAGCTGCTCAGCGCGCAGCAGCCGCTGTCCAGCCCGCCGCACCATGACGAGATGCTCTTCATCATCCAGCACCAGACCTCGGAGCTGTGGCTGAAGCTGCTGGGCCATGAGCTGCGTGCCGCAATCGGCTTCCTGCAGCGCGATGAAGTCTGGCAGTGCCGCAAGGTGCTGGCGCGCAGCAAGCAGGTGCTGCGCCAGCTGACCGAGCAGTGGTCGGTGTTGGAAACACTGACCCCGTCCGAATACATGGGCTTCCGCGACGTGCTGGGCCCGTCGTCGGGCTTCCAGTCGCTGCAGTACCGCTACATCGAGTTCCTGCTGGGCAACAAGAACGCGCAGATGCTGCAGGTGTTCGAGCACGACCCGGCCGGGCAGGCGCAGCTGCGCACCGTGCTGGAGGCGCCGAGCCTGTACGAGGAATTCCTGAAATACCTGGCCCGCTTCGGCCATGCCGTGCCGGCGGTCTACGAGGCCCACGACTGGACCCAGCCGCACGTGGCCGACGACGCCCTGCAGCCGGTCTTCGAACGCATCTACCAGGACACCGACCGCTACTGGCGCGAGTACGCGCTGTGCGAAGACCTGGTGGACCTGGAGACCGCCTTCCAGCTGTGGCGCTTCCGCCACATGCGCACGGTGATGCGGGTGATCGGCTTCAAGCGCGGCACCGGTGGCTCATCCGGCGTGGGCTTCCTGGCCAAGGCACTGGAGCTGACCTTCTTCCCCGAGCTGTTCCAGGTGCGCACCAGCCTGCAGGCCGCGCCCCCGGCAGAACAGGCCTGATCCGTATTCAGCTTGGATCGCGGCCGACGGCTGGATCGTTTCAGATGCAAGTTCAGCGAGCAGGCTGGCACCTGCCTCAAACGGCGTGTATTTGACGTGAACGCCAGAAGTCGGTGATCCTCGCGCGTTGCTCCAACTGCACAGCGGACGTGCTCGTCATCCACCGAACCAGGAAACCCGCATGAGCGTAAACGCCACTGCGAACACCCCAGAGCCGGCGCTGCCGGACTTCAAGACCACGCTGGGCCACCCGCGCCCGTTGTGGATGCTGTTCATGACCGAGTTCTGGGAACGCTTTGCGTTCTACGGCATCCGCTGGGCCTTGGTGCTGTACATCGTCGCCCAGTTCTACAACGGCAGCGCTGCCGGTGAAGGCGACGCCAGCCGCATCTACGGCGCCTACCTGGCCCTGGTGTACGCCGCGGCGATCTTCGGTGGCTACGTGGCCGACCGGGTACTGGGCTACCAGCGCTCGATCCTGACCGGCGCGATCATCATGGCCGCCGGCCTGTTCATGATCTCGCTGCCGCAGGAGCACATCTTCAAGCTCGGCCTGGCCACGATCATCGTCGGCAACGGCCTGTTCAAGCCCAACATCTCGACCATGGTCGGCAAGCTGTACGGGCTGAAGGACGAGCGCCGCGATTCGGGCTTCACCATCTTCTACATGGGCATCAACATCGGCGCGATGATCGCCCCGGTGCTGACCGAGTACCTGGCCCGCAAGGTGTTCGGTACCGACGCGATGCCGTCCTACAAGGTCGTGTTCATCGCCTCGGGCGTGGGCATGCTGATCTCGCTGGTGTGGTTCTACATCGGTCGTGCCGGCCTGAAGGGCATCGGTGCACCGCCGGCCGGCGCTGAAGGTTTCGGCCGCATCATCATGGTGCTGGCCGGTGCCGTGGTCGCCATCCCGGTCGCGTACTTCCTGCTGGCCACCGGCGCCACCGCGCTGGCCTGGATCCTGGGTGCGATGTTCACCGCGCTGGCCGTCCTGCTGCTGGTCGAGGGCATCCGCGAAGGCAAGGTGCAGCGCGACCGCGTGATCGCCATGCTGATCATCTTCGCCTTCAACGTGATGTTCTGGATGTTCTTCGAACAGGCCGGCAGCTCGTTCACCTTCCTGGCCGAGAACATCGTCAACCGCCAGTTCGGTGACTGGACCTTCCCGACCGCGTGGTTCCAGTCGGTCAACTCGGTGGCGATCATCACCCTGGCCCCGGTGATCGCCTGGATCTGGGTGGCCATGGGCCGCGCCAATCCGTCCATCCCGCGCAAGTTCGGCCTGGGCCTGCTGTTCAACGGCGCCGCCTTCGCGCTGCTGATGTTCGCCCTGTCGCAGATGGTCGTGGACGGCAAGATCCCGTTCTGGACCCTGTTCATGGTCTACGTCATCCAGTCCGTGGGTGAGCTGTGCCTGTCGCCGATCGGCCTGTCGATGGTGACCAAGCTGGCCCCGGTGCGCCTGGTCGGCTTCGGCATGGGTGGCTGGTTCCTGTCCACCGGCATCGGCAACAACCTGTCGGGCATCTTCGCTGGTGTGGTCAGTGGTGAAGGCGGCATGACGGTCGAGTCGGCCCTGAAGGGGTATACCTTCGGGTTCTGGGCCCTGATCGGCTCCGGCGTGGTGCTGTTCCTGATCGCCCCGCTGATCAACAAGCTGATGCACGGCGTCAAGTAATGATGAGAGGGTAGAAGGCATGCGTAGCAAGCTCGGTACTGCGGCAGTGGTGGTCTGTGCGGCGCTGATCGGCGCCTGTTCCCAACCGCAACCGCCTGCCACCGCCGAGCCCACGCAGCCCCTGGATACCCGACCCACCGAGCCACCGGTCGCTGACCCCAGCGAACCGGTGGCCTCGGGCAACACCCCGGTGGCGGCAGACATCGCCGCCATCGCCGGGCTCGGTGCGCAGTTCGACCCGGCCCGCAACCCCGCCGATGATCTGGCCACCGCCAAGGTGGAAGCCCAGCGGGGCAAGAAGCGCATCCTGCTGGAGGTCGGCAACGCCGCCTGCGAGCGCTGCCGGGCGCTGGACGATGTGGTGGAAGGCAACGGCGACCTGCGCCGCTTCCGCGATGCCCACTACGTGTGGGTGAAGGTCAACGCCAGCGACGAGCAGCCCAACACCGCCTTCTTCGCCCAGTTCCCGGTGATGGAGCGCGACTACCCATACCTGCTGGTACTCGATGCCGATGGAAGCCTGCTGGTCTCGCAGGCCACCGGCGAACTGCGCAGGGGCCAAGCCTTCCAGCCGGCACGGGTGAGCGCCTTCCTGAAACAATGGGCGCCTGACAAACCGGAATAGGGGTAGTGCCGGCCGCTGGCCGGCAGGGGTGGGCCGACCGCTGACCGCCTTCCCTGGTGGGTGCCGACCGTTGGTCGGCACAGAAGTGCATCCACGCATGGCGTGGATCTACTGTGGTTGCGGTCACATTCCCGGAATCGGCATCTCAATATCGCAACGCGCTCGCCGTTACCGGCAAGGACCTCAGTCGACATCCCGTCGATGCAACCTTCCGGAACGCCCATGCACAGCGACCACGCCGAACGACTGCCCGAACCCGCCAGTGAGTTGGCCGAGGGTGGAGCAGGCGAGGGCGTAACCCTGCCGCCGCAGGAGGCGCTGCTGGATGACACCGGAACCGGCGAGGCCACCGTCGACCTGGCGCCGCCGCGTCATCGCCTGCCGCAGATCGCGCTGCCCGACAACGTGGTGCTGAAGGGGGCGGTGCAGAAGCTGGTCGAGCAGAAGTCCCGGCTTGATGCGCTGGCCGCCGATGGCCAGCTGGCCGGGCTGCTGCCACCGGAGTGGCAGGGGCACGGCGTGCGTGCGATCGAGCTGTCCACCTTCATCCAGGGCGTGCTGCCGTTCCTGCAACCCGGCGAACGTGGCGAAACCGCGCCCGCGCGCCTGCCGGTGCGCCATGTGCTGGGAGACGACAGCCGCTGGGGCCTGGACGATGTCGCCGAACCGAAATCGCTGGCCTGGTACCTGGCCAGCGACGAACGCGCCACCGCTGGCAGCAAGGACGTGGCCGAGGCCTATCTGGTGGGTGCGCTGGGACTGGCGTGGATGCAGGAAGGGCGCAGCCGCCCCGGCTTCCTGCGCGCGATGGGGCAGGACAGCCTGGCCGCGCGGGTGACCATGCTCGGCTACCCGCCGGC
Source organism: Stenotrophomonas sp. YJH_SMC_21 (assembly GCF_059369555.1). Classification (NCBI taxonomy): domain Bacteria; kingdom Pseudomonadati; phylum Pseudomonadota; class Gammaproteobacteria; order Lysobacterales; family Lysobacteraceae; genus Stenotrophomonas; species Stenotrophomonas sp. YJH_SMC_21. The sequence goes on along the minus strand of NZ_JCAFSU010000001.1, from coordinate 531,905 downwards.
CAACGAACTGGCGCTGTACAGCGTCACCGCGCATGGGCAGCAACAGATCTGGTGCGTGCATGGCCGCCGTCGCATGCGCCCGCTGGTGGCGCCGTGGCTGAGCGTGCCGGTGCTGACCGCGTATGGCGTGCCGGCGCCGGTCGCGTGGCCGTCCAGTTTCCCGCCGGTGGAGGCCGTGGCCGAGCTGCTGGCGACCGCACGGCAGGGGCGCGCGCTGCCGGAAGTGGACCTGGCCAAGGCGGTGGCGAAGATCGCCGAGGACGCTGCCTCGGAAGCCTGGCAACCGGTCAGCCTGCTGCAGCTCAATACCTGGTCACCGCGTTGGCATTTCTTCCTGGGCACCTTCGTCGGCCTGCCGTCGCTGCTGCTCGTGGCGGCGGCGCTGGCGCTGCCGGGGGCGGTCGAAGCCGCCACGGTTGCGGCTTCCCTCGGCTTCGCCGGTGGTGCCATCGCGGCGCTCGCGGTGCCGTGGATCCATGCACGGCGCAAGCATCTGAGCTGAAGCTTGAACGCCATCCGCGCGTGGCGTAGATCTACGGGAGGCCGGGCGCCGCGGTCTGCAGCTGCTGCCGCGCCCGCTCCATGGCAGTCTGCAATCTTTGCTTGAGGACCTCCCGGGAGGGCAGCGTGGTCAGGTACTCCGCAACATGGATGCCTGAGCGGTCCAGCTCCAGCAATTCAATCTGGCCCGCCTTCTTCCCTGTGCAGAGGATGATGCCCAACGGCGCCTGCTCGCCGTCCTCACGTTCGTACCGGTCCAGCCAGCGCAGATAGAGTTCCATCTGTCCCTTGTAGGCCGGCTTGAACTCGCCGATCTTCAACTCGATGGCAATTAGTCTGCGCAGGCGCCGGTTGTAGAACAGCAGGTCCAGGTGGAAGTCATCGCCGTCGATCTGGATGCGCTTCTGGCGGGCGACGAAACTGAAGCCCGTGCCAAGTTCAAGCAGGAAGCCCTGCATCTCGCGAAGGATCGCGGTTTCAAGGTCCTGCTCGTCCCAGCTGTCCTTGAGGCCAAGAAAGTCCAGCACGTAGGGATCACGCAGTACCAGCCCTGGAGACAGCTGCTGGTTGCCGCGCAGTGCCGCCAACTCTTCGGCGATGGTCTGCTCTGGCTGACTGGAGAGTGCCGTGCGCTCATACAGCATCGAATCGACGCGCTGGCGCAGCGTACGTACACTCCAGCCCTCGGTGGCGGCCATCTGTGCATAGAAGTCGCGCTTGAGTGGGTCCGCCAGTGGGATCAGCGCGATGAAATGGGTCCAGCTCAATTGTCGTATCAGCGATACGACAATCTGCTCGTCTGCAAATGCGATGGAGAACTGCACCATCCGGCGCAGGCTCTTCTCACCGAAGGATGTGCCGAACTCGGCAGACAGCGCCTTGGCGATCCGGGTGAAGAGGACCTCTCCGTAGCGCGCACGTCGCCCAGCCATCTGATCCACATGGATGCGACGCCCGATTCGCCAGTACAACAGAGTGAGCTCGGCGTTGATGGTCCTGTGCATCCTGTTGCGCGCCGCGCAGATCAGCTCTCTGAGACACTTCAGGGCGGGATCTGCGGAAGGTGAATGCGTCCGATGGCATCGTTTGCGGTCGGTCCGCAGTCCGCCAAAGAGCGGGTCCCGTCAGATCAAAGGGAGCGGACGACAATCGCCCAGCCACTGTTCCGCTACCGGCCGGGGTCGGCACCCGCGACTTGGGGCCCAAAACGACTTAATCCCCTCCGTCCCCTTTTTCTTTCAGGCCCCTTCGCCCATCCGTTCCAGGCCTTCGCCGGCCAGGCGCAGGATCAGCTTCTCCAGCACCTGCTCTTCCTCTTCGCTCAGCACCGACATCAGCTTGCGGGTGATCTCGATCACCATCGGCGCGATGGTCTCGTACACCTCGAAGCCGGCTGCCGACAGCGCCAGCACCGAGCGGCGGCGGTCGTCGCCGTGGGTCTCGCGCTTGATGAAGCCGCGCTCCAGCAGGCGGGCCACGGCGCGGCTGACCGCCACCTTGTCCATCGCCGTGCGGTCGGAGACCTCGCTGGCCGAGGAGCCCGGGTACAGCGCCAGGATGGTGATCACCCGCCATTCGGGAATCGCCAGACCGTAACGATCGCCGTATAGCTTGGCGATGTTGCCGCTGACCCGGTTGGACAGCACGCTCAGCCGGTACGGCAGGAACTGTTCCAGGTCGAGCAGGACGTGCGAGGAACGCAGGCGGGTCGAAACGGGATCGGCGGGGCTCATGTTGCGGTGCACCTTGCTGGTGGTTTCAAGTGTAACTATAAGGGGTGGGTCCAGACCCTGCATTCTCGCCGGGTCCCTACCTGCCCGCACCTGGTTTGTACCGATGCGGTACCGATTCGGAGCCACGCCATGAATACCGCAGTCCCGACCGCCTCGCATCCCAACCCCGGCATGCAGGTCACCACCTTCGAGAACCCGATGGGCATCGACGGCTTCGAGTTCGTCGAATTCGCCGCCCCGGCCGGCCGTGGCCAGGAGCTGCACGAGTACTTCCGGAAGATGGGCTTCAGCGCGGTGCTCAAGCACAAGCAGCGTCCGATTACCGTCTATCGCCAGGGCGACGTCAACTTCCTGGTCAATGAGGACCCCGATTCGTTCGCCGCCGACTTCGCCGAGAAGCACGGTCCGTGCGCCTGCGGCTTCGCCATCCGCTTCAAGAAGCCGGGCCAGGAGGTCTACCAGACCGCGCTGGGCAACGGCGCCGAAGCCATCGCCTTCAAGCCGGACAGCAAGGCGGTCAGCGCGCCGGTCATCAAGGGCATCGGCGACTGCATGCTGTACCTGGTCGATCGCTACGGCAGCGCCGGCAGCATCTATGACGGCGACTACGAGCCGATCGCCGGTGCCGACCTGCACCCGGTGGGCTTCGGCCTGACCTTCATCGACCACCTGACCCACAACCTGTATTTCGGCAACATGCAGCAGTGGTCGGACTACTACGAGCGCCTGTTCAACTTCCGCGAGATCCGCTACTTCGACATCAAGGGCCTGAAGACCGGCCTGGTGTCCAAGGCGATGACCGCGCCGGATGGCATCGTGCGCATCCCGCTGAACGAATCGTCCGATCCGAAGAGCCAGATCAACGAGTACCTGGACGCGTACAAGGGCGAGGGCATCCAGCACATCGCCTGCTTCACCGAGAACATCTACGAGACCGTCGAAGCGATGCGCGCGCAGGGCGTGGACTTCCTCGATACGCCGGAGACCTACTTCGACGTGATCGACCAGCGCGTGCCGAACCACGGTGAAGACGTGCCGCGCCTGGCGAAGAACAAGATCCTGATCGATGCCGATCCGGAAACCCACCAGCGCAAGCTGCTGCAGATCTTCACCCAGAACTGCATCGGCCCGATCTTCTTCGAGATCATCCAGCGCAAGGGCAACGAAGGCTTCGGCGAAGGCAACTTCACCGCACTGTTCGAGAGCATCGAGCGCGACCAGATCCGCCGCGGCGTGCTGTAAGGTCTGCAGGCAATGTCGGCGTCCCGCCGGCATTGCCTGTCCGAATGGTCGTGCCGGCCGCTGGCCGGCAGTCTCTGGAGTTCCCATGTCCCCCGCCATCACCGCCCGCGGCTACCAGTCCGGCTTCGGCAACGAATTCGCCACCGAGGCCGTTGCCGGCGCGCTGCCGGTCGGGCAGAACTCACCGCAGAAGGTGGCCCACGGCCTGTACGCCGAACAGTTGACCGGCACCGCCTTCACCGCGCCGCGTGGCAGCAACCGCCGCAGCTGGCTGTACCGGATCCGCCCGGCGGTGACCCATGGCGAGTTCACCCCGTTCGCGCAGTCGCAGCTGCAGTGTGATTTCGGCGCACAGCCGGCTTCACCGAACCAGCTGCGCTGGAGCCCGCTGCCGCTGCCGGAGCTGCCGACCGATTTTGTCGAAGGCCTGTACACGATGGGTGGCAACGGCTCGCCCGATGCGCATGCCGGCGTGGGCATCCACCTATACGCTGCCAACCGCGACATGGTCGGCCGCTACTTCTACGACGCCGACGGCGAGCTGCTGATCGTGCCGCAGCTGGGCGCGCTGCGCCTGCTGACCGAGCTGGGCGTGATCGAGATCGAGCCGCAGCAGATCGCGGTGATCCCGCGCGGCGTGCGCTTCCGCGTTGAACTGCCCGATGGCCCCAGCCGTGGCTACATCTGCGAGAACTACGGTGCGCTGCTGAAGCTGCCCGACCTCGGCCCGATCGGTTCCAACGGCCTGGCCAATCCGCGCGACTTCGAAACCCCGCACGCGGCGTTCGAGGATGTGGATGGCGATTTCGAACTGATCGCCAAGTTCGAGGGCCGCCTGTGGCGTGCGCCGATCGACCATTCGCCGCTGGACGTGGTGGCCTGGCACGGCAACTACGCGCCGTACCGTTACGACCTGCGTCGCTTCAACACCATCGGTTCGATCAGCTACGACCACCCGGATCCGTCGATCTTCCTGGTGCTGCATTCGCCCAGCGACACCCCGGGCACCAGCAACATGGACTTTGCGATCTTCCCGCCGCGCTGGCTGGTGGCGCAGAACACGTTCCGTCCGCCGTGGTTCCACCGCAACATCGCCAGCGAGTTCATGGGCCTGGTGCATGGCGCCTACGATGCCAAGGCCGAAGGCTTCGTCCCGGGTGGCGCATCGCTGCACAACTGCATGAGTGGTCATGGCCCGGACGCGCCGACCTTCGACAAGGCGTCCAATGCCGATCTGTCCAAGGCCGATGTGATCAAGGACACGATGGCCTTCATGTTCGAGACCCGCGCAGTGATCCGCCCGACCGCACAGGCGCTGGCCGCCGGCCACCGCCAGGGCGATTACCAGCAGTGCTGGAACGGCCTGCGCAATAACTTCCGCTGACCCTAAAAAGGGGACGGAGGGGATTAAGCCGCAATCAGCACACGTGTGCCTGAAACGACTTAATCCCCTCCGTCCCCTTTTTCTTCAGGCGACCTCGGCGAACGCGTCGCAATGTTCCAATGGCAACGCCTCCAGCAGGCGCTGCCGTACGCGCTGGCAATAGCCATCCGAAGTGAGCGTGGGCAGCAGCTGCATTGCCGACTGCAGTCGCTGCAGCACCTCGTCCTCCGCACGCGCCTGCTGCAGGTCGCGGAACAGCGCCGCCGCCTGTGGATGCCGCTGCATTTCCAGGATGCCCAGCACGTAGATGCGCGCTGCCACCAGTGAGCGCCGGCGTTCGACCGCGGGTGCAGCAGGTGTCGCTGCCGGCGGCGCGGGCACCGGCGCTACCGCGGCTGCGGTCGACGGTGCTGGGGTCGTGGCGCCCGTGCCGGTGCTCAGGTACCCCGCCTGTACCAGCTGGATGACCATCGCCGGTGCTTCCTGGCCGAGCAGACCGGTCAGGTCGGCGACGGTACGCTGGCCGTCGCACAGGATCAGCAGCCGGCGCTGGCGCATGTCCAGCGGCGCGCGGTGGGCCTGCAGCGCGGTTCGGGCGAGATCGGTCTTGCGCGGTTGCATGGAAGGGACGGCCAGGTCGGTGCTCGCCGAGCCTGAACGAAGGCGATGAAACCGCGATGACAATGCAGCGCCTGCACACCGGATGGGCTAGCGTGCAGCCATCCTTGTGCCAGGGAACCGCACCGATGAAGCACCTTCCGCTTGCTGGTCTGTTGCTCCTTTCGCTCACCGCCTGCAGTGCTGGCCCCGACAAGCAGGGGGCGGCCGGCAGCGGCAGCGACACCCCGGCGGAAACCGCCTCGGCGACCGGACCCGCGCAGTCGACGGATCCCGACCTGGCCGCCCGTCCAGCCAATGACCGTCGCGAGGACAGTCCCGCGCGCCTGGATGGCTTCGCTGGGGCGAAGCTGGGTGCCGGCATAGCCGAGGTCCGTGCCGGCTTCGGCACGCCGCTGCAGGGTCTGGGCACCGATGCGGCCGGCAAGCCGCTGCCGGCTGACGACAGCAACGACGGCTGCTACTTCCTGCGCCCGCAGGATGCCGAAGATCCGCGCCTGATGATCGAGGGCCGCAAGCTGGTGCGCTACGACGTGCGCAGCGCCGCCATCACCGCACCGGGCGGTGGAAAGGTCGGCATGACCCTGGGTGAGCTGCAGGTGCTGTATCCCGAGCGCGCGGACGTCGGCCCCGACAAGTATGACGAGAAGGCCCAGCACCTGCGCGTGCGCCCGGCGCAGGAGGGCGGGGCGGTGATCGACTTCGCACTCGGTGCTGATGGCCGGGTGGGTGCTTGGCGCGTCGGACAGACCCCGCAGATCGATTATGCGGAAGGCTGTGGCTGATCCTTGATCCACGGCCCAGCCGCGCGTACGGGCCAAGCGTAGAATCGCGCCACGACCGCTGGGGGAGTGCTCGATGATCGCCATTGCCATTGCCTGGTTCCTGCTCGGCCTGCTGCTGCTGGCGTTGGGCGGGGACTCCATCGTCAAGGCCGTGTCCGGCCTGGCCCAGCGTTTCGGCGCCAGCCCATTCACTGCCGGGCTGTTGCTGCTCGGAGTGACCACCTCGTTGCCGGAACTGGCAGTCAACGCGCGCGCCCTGGCGGTGGGCCAACCGGAGCTGGCACTGGGCAACGCGGTGGGCAGCAGCATCGTCAACCTGGGCTTGACCCTGGCCGTGGCGGCCATGGCTGCGCCCCTGCTGCTGCGCGCGCGCCTGCAGACGGTGCTGTGGTGGTCGCTGCTGGCGGCGGGTGTGCTGCTGATCCTGTTCGGGCTTGATGGCGGCCTGGCACGTTGGGAAGGCGGCATACTGCTGGCCGGTTTCATCGTGGTGCAGGTGCTGCTGCTGCGCCGTGGTCGCAGCGAGAGCGCGGAGGTGCAGGTGGCCATCGCCGAGTCCGCACTGAGCCGCACCAGCCTGCCGTTGAACGTGCTGCGCGTGCTGATTGCCGCGTTGACGCTGTACTGGGGCGCGCGCCTGGTGGTGGGCGCCGCCGCCGACTTCGGCGCCGCCCTGGGTTGGACGCCGCTGCTGGTCGGCCTGCTGCCGGTGGCGATCGGTACCGCACTGCCGGAGGTGGCCACCGCCATCGCCGCCGCGCGTCGCGGGCATGGCGACATGGTACTGGGCCACGTGCTGGGTTCCAGCGTGGTCAACCTGCTGCTGGTGATCGGTGCGATGGCCGTGCTGCAGCCGCTGGCGCTGCCGGCCTCGTTCGTGCGCCTGGAACTGCCGGCGCTGCTGGCGTTCGCGCTGGTGCTGTACCCGATGCTGCGTGGCGACCTGAAGATCAGCCGCGGCGAAGGTGTGATCCTGCTGGTCGCGTTTGTCGGCTGGTTCGTGCTGGAACTGCTGCTGGTCGGCGCGGCATGAGGTAGTGCCGGCCGCTGGCCGGCAACCTCACTGCCTCTGACGGAACCCTTGCCACTGCCGGCCAGCGGCCGGCACTACCGGTTCTGCGTGGTTTCTTCTTCCCGCACCGGCTCCGGCGGTGGCAGCTGCTCCTCGGCGGCACGTTCGTTGCCCGGCAGGGTGGGGCGGGTCTCCATCAGCAGCGACAGCGCGGCCTTGGCCATCATGTGCGCGCTGATCGGTGCGGTGATGAACAGGAACACGGTGATCAGCAGCTCGCGCGGCTGCGGGTCCTGGCCGAGGAAGATGTGGTAGCAGACCGAGCACACCAGCACGCAGCCCACGCCCAGCGTGCTGGCCTTGGTCGGCGCGTGCAGGCGCTTGAAGAAGGTCGACAGCTTCACCAGGCCCAGTGCGCCGACCAGGATGAAGAAGCAGCCGAACAGCAGCAGGATCGACAGGCCGATCTGGATCGCGGTGATCATTCGACGATGTCCCGGCGCAGCACGAACTTGCTCAGCACCACGGTGCTGCCGAAGCCGAGCATGGCGATGATCAGCGCCGCCTCGAAGTAGATCGGCGAATTGAGGTACATGCCGAACAGCATCAGCTCGGCGATCGCGGTCACCGACAGGGTGTCCAGCGCAAGGATGCGGTCGGGCACGGTCGGCCCGCGCAGCAGACGCCAGGTGGCCAGCAGCATGGCCAGGCCGACCACGTGCATGCACACCACCAGGGTGGTCTGGATGACTTCAAAACCGGTCATGGGAAGATCTCCATCAACGGCGCCTCGTAACGGCGCTTGATCGTATCGATCAGGTCCTGTGGGTCCTCCAGGTGCAGCACATGCACCAGCAGGAACTTGCGGTCGTCGCTGAGCGCGGCCGAGACCGTGCCCGGGGTCAGGGTGATCATGCTGGTCAGCGCGGCGATGCCGTGGATGTTGGCGATGTCCAGCGGCAGCCAGATGAAACCCGGGTGGATGTTCTTTTCCGGGCCCAGCACCTGCAGGGCGACGCGGATGTTGGACATCAGGATGTCCCACAGGGTCACGCACACCAGCCTGGGCAGTGGCCGCAGGGTGCCGATGCGGGCGAACTCGCGGTCCAGGCGCGCGGCGAACAACGGCACCACCACGCCCAGCAGCAGCCCCAGCACGATCTGGCCGAGGGTGAAGCTGTCGGACATCAGCAGCCAAAACGCCACCACCATGATGCTGAGCATCGGCGAGGGAATCAGGCGACGGAACAGGGAGCGCTGAGCGGTCATGGCTGGCGGATCTCCGGCGTGGTCGCACGCAGTTGCTGCACGTACTCGCTGGGTTGCAGCAGCTGTGCGGCGGTGGCGTCGGTGTAGCGCATCAACGGTGCCGCAGCCAGGGTCATGCCGATGCCGTAGGCCAGCAGCAGGCAGGCGGCGTAGAGTTCTACCCGGCGCAGGGGAGCCTTGCGCGGCTTCGGTGCCTCCGGATCGACCGGCGGCACGCGCCAGAACAGGCGGATGCCGCCGCGGGTCAGGCCCATGATCACCAGCAGGCTGCTGACCAGCACGGCGGTCCAGACCGGGCCGGTGTACTGCGCCGGCATGCCGGCCAGCAGCGCGGCCTTGGCCAGGAAGCCGGACAGAGGCGGCAGGCCGGCCACCGACACTGCCCCGATCAGGAACAGCACCGCCGGCGTTTCCTTGCCCGGCATCGGCGCCACCACCTCCTTGCGGTCGCTGGCGCCACCACGGCGGCGGCGGATCAGGTCGGCAACCAGGAACAGCGCAGCGGCCACGAAGCTGCTGTGCGGCAGGTAGTACAGGCCGGCCGAGAGCACCTGCGGCGTGCCCACCGAGAAGGCGATGAACAGCGTGGCTGCCGACACGATGACCAGGTAGGAAATCAGTACGCGCAGGCGGGTCGCGGCCAGGGCGCCGAGCCCGCCCAGCACCAGCGTCGCCACGCCGGCCCACAGCAGCCAGTCGCGGCCATAGCCGGCCATCGCGCCGGCATCGTCGCCGAACCACAGCATCTGGATGCGCAGCACCGAATACAGGCCGACCTTGGTCATGATCGCGAACAGGGCCGCTACTGCAGCCGGCGCGCGCGAATAGGCTTCCGGCAGCCACAGGTACAACGGCATCAGCGCGGCCTTGGCGCAGAACACCAGCAGCAACAGGCCCATCGTGGCCTTCACCAGGGTCAGCTGCGTCGGCGGCACCGCAGCGATGCGCTGCGACAGCTCGGCCATGTTCAGCGAACCCAGCGTGGCGTACAGCAGGCCCAGCGCGATCAGGAACAGGGTCGAGGCGGTGACGTTGAACACCACGTAGTGCAGGCCGATGCGCATGCGCAGGCCGCGGCCACCGCTGAGCAGCAGGCCGTAGGAGGCGATCAGCATCACCTCGAAGAACACGAACAGGTTGAAGATGTCGCCGGTCAGGAACGCACCGTTGAGGCCGACCAGCTGGAACTGGAACAGTGCATGGAAGTGCGGTGCGCGGCGGTCCCAACCCGAGCAGGCGTGCAGCAGGCAGGGAATGGCCAGCAGCAGGGTGGTCAGCAGCATCCATGCCGACAGCCGGTCGGCCACCAGCGCGATGCCCAGCCGCGACGGCCAGTCGCCCAGCAGGTAGACGTTGATGTCACCGCCCGCGGTCGACGCGAACAGCAGGCCCACCGCAAGCGCCAGCGCCGACAGTGCAGTCCAGGCCACCGCGCGCTGCACCCTGGGGCCGTAGCGGCGGTGTTCGACGAACAGCGACAGCGCGGCGCCGAGCAGCGGAATCAGGATCGGCAGGATCACCAGATGGTTCATGCGCGATCCTCGCCCTGGCGCGCCGATGCGCTCTCATCCTGCAGGTCGTCGTCGGGCTCGTGGGCGTCCACATGGTCGCTGTGGTTGTCGCTGCGGCTGCGCATGGCCAGCACGATGCTCACTGCGGTCATCGCGAAGGCGATCACGATCGCGGTCAGCACCAGTGCCTGCGGCAGTGGGTCGGTGTAGTTGCCCAGGTGGCTGTCCACGCCCTCCTGCAGCACCGGCGCCTTGCCCAGCACCACGCGGCCACCGGCGAAGATCAGCAAGTTGGTGGCGTAGGACAGGAAGGTCATGCCGAGGATCACGTCGAAGCTGCGCGCACGCAGCAGCAGGTAGATGCCGATGGCGGTCAGCACGCCGATCGCGGTAGCCAGGGCCAGTTCCATCAGTGCATCTCCCCGGTGCGGGCCGAACGGCGTTGCAGGTCGATCTCACCCTTGCGGGCAGCGCGGGTACGCGAGGGCTTGATCGTGCCCATCATCGACAGCATCAGCATGGCGCCGCCGAACACCACCAGATAGACGCCGATGTCAAAACCGATCGCGCTGGCCAGCGGCACGTCGCCGATCAATGGCAGATGCAGGTCGAGGTGGCCACTGGTCAGGAACGGCACGCCGAACAGCATCGAGGCGCTGCCGCTGAGCAGGGCGATCAGCAGCCCCATGCCGATGCAGCGGATGTAGTCGAAGCCGAAGCGCGATTCCACCGACGCGGTGCCCTGGATCACGTACTGGATCAGCAGCGGCACCGCCAGCACCAGGCCGGCGATGAAGCCACCACCGGGCGCGTTGTGGCCGCGCAGGAACAGGAAGATCGACACGGTCAGCGTCAGCGGGAACATGATCTGCGCCAGGTCGGCCGGCACCGGCAGCTTGATCGGCGGGCCGGGCATGATCTGTTCCGGTGCCATCCGCGTGCGCCGCAGCAGTGCGTGCACCACCAGCGCGGCGATGCCGAACACGGTGATCTCGCCGAAGGTATCGAAGCCGCGGAAGTCGACCAGGATCACGTTGACCACGTTCTGGCCGTAGGCCTCGGGCAACGCACGGGCGAGCAGTTCGCCGGCCATGGTGTTCGGCGGCAGGGTCATCGCCGAATAGGCCAGCGCACCCAGGCCGGCGCCGGCGATGATCGCGATCACCGCATCGCGGCGCTTGCGCCAGCGCGGACGTTCCGGCCCGGACTGCGCGGGCAGGTAGTTCATGCCCAGCAGCATCAGCACCAGGGTCACCATCTCCACGAGCAGCTGGGTCAGGGCCAGGTCGGGTGCGGACAGGAACACGAAGGTCAGCGCCACCATCAGGCCGACGCCGCCGACCAGCAGCACCGCCAGCAGGCGCTGCTTGTAGATGCGCAGGGTGGCCACCGCGCAGGCCATCATCACCAGCCACAGCGCCCAGCCCAGCAGCGGCATCGGCTGCGGCGCGGTCCAGTTTGGCGACGCCGGATTTGCCACGAATGGCGCGGCGGCAACTGCGATCGCCACCAGCACCAGGCCCAGCAGCATGCGCTGCAGGCTGCCGTTGGCGATGCCGTTGGTCAGGCGCATGGCCAGTGCGGACACGGCATCCAGCTGTGCATGGAACACATTGCGGCCAGTGCTGACGTTGGTCACGGCATGCAGGTTGATCAGCTTGCGCAGGCCGAAGTACAGCGCCACGCCGCCGATCACGCCGATCGCGCTCATCGCCAGCGGCAGGTTGAAGCCGTGCCATACCGCCAGGCTGTACTCGGGCATGGCGCTGCCGAGGATCGACGCCGCAGCGGCATGCAGCACCGGTGCCACGGTCAGTGCCGGGGCGATGCCCACTGCCACGCAGATCACCACCAGCAGTTCCACCGGTACCTTCATCCAGCGCGGCGGCTCATGCGGCACGCGATCCAGGTCGTGCGGGCCGGGGCCAAAGAAGGTGTCGTGCACGAAGCGCAGGCTGTAGGCCACCCCGAACACGCCAGCCAGCAATGCGGCGATCGACACCGCCGTGCGCATGATTCCCGGGCCTCCGGCCGTGATCGCCTCGGCAAACAGCATTTCCTTGGACAGGAAGCCGTTGAGCAGCGGGATGCCGGCCATCGCCAGCGAGGCGATGATCGCCAGCGCGCTGGTGAACGGCATCAGCCTGCGCAGGCCGCCCAGCTTGCGCATGTCGCGGGTGCCGGTCTCATGGTCGATGATGCCGGCGGCCATGAACAGCGAGGCCTTGAAGGTGGCGTGGTTGAGGATGTGGAATACACCGGCCACCACCGCCATCGGCGTGGACAGGCCGAACAGCAGGGTGATCAGGCCCAGATGGGAAATGGTCGAATAAGCCAGCAGGCCTTTCAGATCGTGCTGGAAGATCGCGTTCCAGGCGCCGATCAACAGCGTGATCGCACCGATGCCGCTGACCGTGTAGAAGAACAGGTCGCTGCCGGCCAGCGCTGGATGCAGGCGCGCCAGCAGGAATACACCGGCCTTCACCATGGTGGCCGAGTGCAGGTAGGCAGAGACCGGAGTGGGCGCGGCCATCGCGTGCGGCAGCCAGAAATGGAACGGGAACTGCGCGCTCTTGGTGAAGATGCCCGCCAGCACCAGGAACAGCGCGTACGGGTACAGCGCGCTGGCGCGGATCTGCTCGCCGGCGGCCAGCACCACGTCCAGGTCGAAGCTGCCGACGATGCGCCCGATCAGCAGTACGCCACCGAGCAGCGCAAGGCCGCCGCCGCCGGTGATCACCAGCGCCATCCGCGCGCCCTCGCGGGCGTCCTGGCGGTGCGACCAGAAACCGATCAGCAGGAACGAGCTGATGCTGGTCATTTCCCAGAAGATCATCAGCAACAGCAGGTTGCCCGACAGCACCATGCCCAGCATGGCGCCCATGAACAGCAGCAGGTAGCAGTAGAAGCGGTGCGCGTTGTCCTGCTGGCTCAGGTAGTAGCGCGCGTACAGCACCACCAGCGCGCCGATGCCCAGCACCAGCCCGGCGAACATCCACGCCAGCCCGTCCAGGCGCAGGGTGAAGTCCAGGCCGATCTGCGGCAGCCAAGGGACCATCGTCCGCACCACCTGGCCGTCGAGTACGGACGGGGTCAGCCAGCCGAGGATGGCCAGTCCGCCCAACGGCGCCAGCGCCGCCAGCCAGGCAGCAGTCGAGCGCGAACTACGGGGGAAGGCCGCAACAGCCGCTGCCATCAGGAACGGCAGGGCCAGCAGCAGGGGCAGGCTGGAGAGCATGCAGGGAATCCATGATTCACGAGCAGGTCAGGGAGGATAACAGGCTGCGAAATGTCGCTGAAACCCATCGAACAGCGATCAATTGCATGTAACGTCCGCTGATTCATATTTTCTGCGACGCAACATCGCGTTCCTGCAGTCCCTCCCCGGTTGCCCTCGGGGGACGCCCTACGCCCACGCAGGGAGACCGCAGGCCCTGTCGCACAGGGGCTGCCGTCGACGGGCGGGAAGTGGGGAGCGGATCACCGGCGCAGGCTGGCAGGGCCGTCGTGGAGTGCGGGTGATGGAATCTGCCCGTTCAGGAAACGAGGGGCGCCGTCGGCCCTGGGCAGGTCAGTAGCGCCAGTCGAGCTTGCGGTAGAACTTGGCCATCACCCAGGCCGGGCCGATCAGCAGGTAGGTCAGGTCGGTCAGGAAGCTGGGCTTGCGGCCCTCGAACTTGTGGCCGATGAACTGCGCGATCCAGGCCACCACGAACACGCCCACCGCCAGCCAGAACAGGTTGTGCAGGCCGATTTCGGCCTCCAGCAGGCGGCACAGGCAGCCGAACACGAAGAACTGGATGAGCATGCCGATGCCCAGCGGGCGCGACAGTTTGTTGTAGAAGCACCAGGCGCTGAACATCGCGAACGCCGACCAGATGCCGTACTGGAACCAGGTGATCAGCGGCGGCAGGCACCAGAGCAGGGCCACCACCGACCACAGGATCGCCGGGACCGCCACCACGTGGATGCGCTGGTTGATCACATTGCGGTGGTCGTCGGAGTAGCTGGCGAAATAGCGGTCGATCGGCCGCGCAAGCTCGGTGGATGTCTGCATGCTGCGTTGCTTCCTCGGACAACGGTAGTGCCGGCCGCTGGCCGGCACTCCAGAGCATAGCCGAGTTCATGAGGTTGCCGGCCAGCGGCCGGCACTACCCTTCAGAGCGCCCCCCGCCTTTCCGGCCGGGGGCGCAGGCGCATCAGTCGACGCTGATCCCGGCCAGGCGCTGCAGTGCCTCGGCATACTTGGCGCGGGTGCGCTCGATGATCTCGGCCGGGATGGTCGGGCCCGGGGCGGTCTTGCCCCAGTCCAGCGTCTCCAGGTAATCACGCACGAACTGCTTGTCGTAGCTCGGCGGGCTGGTGCCCACTTCGTACTCGTCGGCCGGCCAGTAGCGCGAGGAATCCGGCGTCAGCATCTCGTCCATGATGTACAGGCGGCCATCGGCGTCGGTACCGAACTCGAACTTGGTATCGGCCAGGATGATGCCGCGCTCGCGGGCGTAATCGGCCGCGAACTTGTAGATGCGCAGGGTGGCGTCGCGCACGCGCTCGGCCAGTTCCGCACCGACCTGCTTCACCATCGCATCGAAATCGATGTTCTCGTCGTGATCGCCCACGGCGGCCTTGGTCGAGGGGGTGAAGATCGGCTCGGGCAGCTGCTCGGCCTGGCGCAGGCCGTCGGGCAGGTCGATGCCGCTGACCTTGCCGGTGCGCTGGTAATCCTTCCAGCCGCTGCCGATCAGGTAGCCGCGGGCGATCGCTTCCACCGGCACCGGCTTCAGCTTGCGGGTGACCACCGCGCGCCTGGCATACAGGGCCGGGTCCACGCCTTCGGGCAGCACGCTGGCCACGTCGATGCCGGTCAGGTGGTTGGGCATCAGGTGCGCGGTCTTGGCGAACCAGAAGTTGGAGACCTGACAGAGCATCTCGCCCTTGCCCGGAATCGGGTCGGGCAGGACCACGTCGAACGCCGACAGGCGATCGGTGGCCACCATCAGCAGGTACTCGCCCGGCGGGGTTCCGGCTGGCAGCCGTTCGCGCGGGATATCGAACACATCACGCACCTTGCCGCGATGGCGCAAGGGCAGGCCGGGGAGATCGGATTGCAACAGCGTGGTTGGCACGGGCACTCCTGGGGCGTTGTCGATACGGCTGCTGCCCAACGGACCCGGCGGGCCCGCTGACCAGCGGGCGGCCTAGTGTAAAGCCGTCCGGGCCCGCTGTGACGTAAAATGAGCGTCCATTTCGTC
Organism: Stenotrophomonas sp. YJH_SMC_21; assembly: GCF_059369555.1. NCBI lineage: Bacteria > Pseudomonadati > Pseudomonadota > Gammaproteobacteria > Lysobacterales > Lysobacteraceae > Stenotrophomonas > Stenotrophomonas sp. YJH_SMC_21. The sequence goes on along the minus strand of NZ_JCAFSU010000001.1, from coordinate 516,598 downwards.
GGTCGACCCCGGAGCGCCATGCGCTGGTACGGAAAACTGCTCGGATTCATCGCCGGCGCCCTGCTGTTCCGGCCCAATCCGCTGTTCGGGGCGGTGGTCGGCCTGCTGATCGGCCATGCCTTTGATTCGGACTGGTTCCGCCTGAACAAGGAGAACCCGTACCGGGAGCTGGGGCTGACCTCCGAGGCCACCGATGCCGAGGTCGAGCGCGCCTACCGCAAGCTGATCTCGCAGTACCACCCCGACAAGCTTGGCGGCGCCGCCCCCGAGCTGCAGCAGCAGGCCGAGCAGAAGTCGCGGCGCATCAACGCCGCCTACGACCGCATCAAGACCCTGCGCAAGCGCTGACCCCTTTCCCCTCGTTGCAAGGCCCGGCCATGTCCCACTGCCTCATCGCCCCCTCCATCCTGTCCGCCAACTTCGCCCGCCTCGGCGAGGAAGTCGACAACGTCCTCGCCGCTGGCGCGGACTGGGTCCACTTCGACGTGATGGACAACCACTACGTGCCGAACCTGACCATCGGCCCGATGGTCTGCCAGGCGCTGCGCAAGCACGGCGTGACCGCGCCGATCGACGTGCACCTGATGGTCGAGCCGGTGGACCGCATCATCCCGGACTTCGCCGAGGCCGGTGCCACCTACATCAGCTTCCACCCGGAGGCGAGCCGCCACGTGCACCGCACCATCCAGCTGATCCGCTCGCTGGGCTGCAAGCCGGGCATCGTGCTGAACCCGGCCACGCCGGTGGACATCCTCGACTGGGTGTTGGAGGACCTGGACCTGGTGCTGCTGATGTCGGTCAACCCGGGCTTTGGTGGCCAGGCCTTCATCCACTCGGCGCTGGACAAGCTGAAGGTGGTGCGCAAGATGATCGATGCCAGCGGCAAGGACATCCGCCTGGAGATCGACGGCGGCGTGAAGGCCGACAACATCGGCGAGATCGCGGCTGCCGGTGCCGACACCTTTGTCGCCGGCTCGGCCATCTTCAACGCCAAGACCAGCTACCAGGACGTGATCGCGCAGATGCGCGCGAACGTCGCTGCGGCACGCTGACAAAAAGGGGGCGGAGGGGATTAATCTCGTTTAATTCCCTCCGTCCCCTTTATCTGCGCATGGCACTGTTGAACATCCGTCCGGCCACCGTGGCCGATGCTGGCCTGATCCTGCATTTCATCCGCGAACTGGCCATCTACGAGAAGGCCGAGCATTCGGTACAGACCGATGAGATCGGCATCGCCGAGAGCCTGTTCGGTGTCGATGCCACGGCGCGCGCGTTGATCTGCGAAGGCGACGGCGAGGCCATCGGCTATGCGGTGTACTTCTACAACTACTCCACCTGGCTGGGCCGCAAGGGCATCTACCTGGAAGACCTGTATGTCAGCCAGGAAAAGCGCGGCGTGGGCGCCGGCAAGGCACTGCTGAAGTACATCGCACGCCAGGCCGTGGCCGAGGGCTGCGGTCGCTTCGAATGGTCGGTGCTGGACTGGAACACCCCGGCCATCGAGTTCTACACCGCTGCCGGTGCGAAGCCGCAGGACGAGTGGACCGTGTACCGGCTGCAGGGCCAGGCGCTGCACGATTTCGCCAACGATTGAAGCGAAGTGCATCCACGCATGGCGTGGATCTACCAACCGGGTGGGTGCAAACCGCAACCCGGGGGAGAGCGAACCGCAACCTGGTGGGTGCGAACCTTGGTTCGCACTCCCTGCACACCCCAAAAAAAAGCCACGCCAATCACTGGCGTGGCCTCGCTGCATGCGTGGGAGGCTGATCCTGCCTCCATCCGTCGTCCCTGCTATGGACTCCCATTCTCCGGTAGCTGAATGACATCTGCGTGACATTCACCGCAGGCAAACAGCGCATTGCTAGCCTGTGCCACCGCATCCCTGGAAGCTCTGCATGACCACCCCGCGCTGGCGCCTGATCCTCAACGGCAAATCCGCCGGCAATGATGAGTTGCGCGACGCCGTCGGCCATTGGCGCGGACAGGGCGTGCAGCTGGAAGTGCGGGTGACCTGGGAGGACGGTGACGCCGAGCGCTATGTCGCCGAGGCGATCGATCATGGCGTGGATGTGATCGTGGCCGCCGGTGGCGATGGCACGCTCAGTGCGGTGGCCGAGACACTGGCGCATCGTGAGGAGCTGGCAGATGCGCTGCCCTCGCTGGCGCTGATCCCGATGGGGACCGCCAACGATTTCGCGACTGCGGCCGGCATACCGACCGAACCGAAGGAGGCCTTCGCCTTGATCGGGCAGGCGACGCCGCACGCCATTGACCTGTTGCGCGTGAACGCCGATGGCACCCAATGGTGGTGCGCCAATCTCGCCAGCGGTGGCTTCGGCACGCAGGTGACGGTGGAGACTGATGCGGGCTTGAAGAAGATGCTGGGCGGGCTGGCCTATGTGATCACCGGCATCGCCAAGCTGGGCCGCATCGAGCCGATCACCGCACGGTTGTCCGGTCCGGACTTCGCGTGGGAAGGCGACTTCATTGCGCTCGGCATCGGCAATGGCCGCCAGGCCGGCGGTGGCCAGCAGCTGTGCCCGCAGGCCCTGATCGACGACGGGCTGCTGGATGTCACCGTGCTGCCAGAGCTGGAAGGGGAGGTCACCGCCACCCTCGGCCAGATGCTGAAGTCAGGCACCCAGGCTGCGCTGGAACAGCTGGCCACGCGTGCGCGGCTGCCGTGGCTGGAGATCGCATCCGAGCGCCCGCTGACCCTCAATCTGGATGGCGAGCCGGTACAGGCCCGCCAGTTCCGCATCGAGTGCGTGCCGGGCAGGGTACGGATGCATCTTCCGGCTGGCTGCCCGTTGCTGGGTGGGTAGGGAGGTAGAGTCGACTGTTAGTCGACTGCTCTTCGTTCCGACGGCGTAAAACCCCGCGCTACGCGCGCAAGTCGACCAACAGTCGACTCTACCGGTCCGCGTCGTCGGTTCCCGTGGCTGGCCCCGCCCGTCCCGTGGTTCAGTTTCCCAGGGTTCCCCTGCCGTCCAAGCTGCGATACAGTCAAGGGGTGTCCAGCCTGACGACCCCGCATACCCTTTCTTCCGCACGCCGTTGGTGGCGATGGTGGCCCGTTGCCGTCGTCCGCCCCCATAACGCTGTGTCCCGGAAGGAAAGTCGTCTTGAACTCGCACGCTCAGTTTCAGCAGCAGGCCGCTGAAGGCCACACCCACATTCCCGTCGTCCGCGAAGTGCTGTCCGACCTGGACACGCCGCTTTCGGTCTATCTGAAGCTCGCCGACGGCCCCAATACCTACCTGTTTGAATCCGTCGAAGGCGGCGAGCGCTTTGGTCGTTATTCGATCATCGGCCTGCCGGCGCGCCGCGTGTACGCCTTCCACGGCCACACGCTGACCGTGCGCGAAGACGGCCAGGTGGTGGACACCCGCGAGGTGGCCGACCCGTTCGCCGAGGTCGAGGCGCTGCGCAGCGCCCACTCGGTGCCGAAGCTGGAAGGCCTGCCGGGCTTCACTGGTGGCCTGGTCGGCTGGTTCGGCTTCGAGTGCATCGGCTACATCGAACCACGCCTGGCCCCGCCGGCCGGCCGCGATGAGCTGGGCACGCCGGACATCCTGCTGCTGGACTCCAACGAGCTGGCCGTGTTCGACAACCTCAAGGGCCGCCTGTACCTGATCGTGCACGCCGACCCGCGTGTCGACGGCGCCTTCGAACAGGCGCAGGCGCGCCTGGATGCACTGACTGCCAAGCTGCGCGCGCCGGGCGCCGGCTATCCGGCACCGCTCAACAGCGATGTGCTGGACGAATCCGATTTCGTTTCCGGGTTCACCCGCGAAGGGTTCGTCGATGCGGTCCAGCGCAGCAAGGAGTACATCCGCGCCGGTGACATCTTCCAGGTGGTGCTGAGCCAGCGCCTGAGCGTGCCGTTCAAGGCGCGGCCGGTGGATGTGTACCGCGCGCTGCGTGCACTGAACCCGTCGCCGTACATGTATTTCCTGGATGTCGGCGACCTGCAGGTGGTCGGCTCCTCGCCGGAAATCCTGGTGCGCCTTCAGGATGGCGAAGTCACCGTGCGCCCGATCGCCGGCACCCGCCCGCGTGGTGCCACGCCCGAGCAGGATCTGGCGCTGGAAGCCGAGCTGCTGGCCGATCCGAAGGAACGTGCCGAGCACCTGATGCTGATCGACCTCGGCCGCAACGATGCCGGTCGTGTGTCCAGGGCGGGCACCGTGGAAGTGGGCGAGCAGTTCGTGATCGAGCGCTACAGCCACGTCATGCACATCGTCAGCGAAGTGACCGGGCAGCTGCAGCCGGGCCTGAGCTATGCCGACGTGCTGCGTGCCACGTTCCCGGCAGGTACCGTCAGCGGCGCGCCGAAGATCCGCGCGCTGGAAGTGATCCGCGAGCTGGAACCGATCAAGCGCAATGTCTACGCAGGCAGCATCGGCTACATCGGCTGGCACGGTGATGCCGATACCGCGATCGCGATCCGCACCGCGGTGATCAAGGACGGCCGCCTGTACGTGCAGGCCGGCGCCGGCATCGTCTACGACTCGGACCCGGACAAGGAATGGGACGAGACGATGAACAAGGGCCGCGCGTTGTTCCGCGCCGTCGCCCAGGCCGCCAAGGGCCTGTAAGCCTGCCTCGCCACGGCCGCCGCGCCGTGGTCGTTCCGCTGTTCCCTTTCAAGACAAGGAGTACCGCATGAAGCTGCTGAGCGCATTGCTGTGGTCGTCACTGCTGGCCACGATGGCCCCGTCTGCGTGGGCGCAGGCCAATACCATTCCGTCGCAGCCGCACCTGCTGGTGAAGGGCGAGGCGCGTAGCGTGGTGATGCCGGACCGGTTCGGCCTGCAGTTGAACATCGAAGAGACCGACATGGACGCCGACGCCGCGCGCCGCCGCGTGCAGGACAACGTTGCCCGCGTGCTGGCACTGTTCAAGCAGCACAAGGCGGTGGAAGGCAGCGTGCGCGCGGACAACCTGCGGATTGGTCCTGCGACGCGCTATGAGCAGAATCGGCAGGTTTTCATCGGCACCCGCGTGTCACGCCAACTGCGCGCCAGCTTCGCCAGCGTCCAGCAGATGCAGGACGTGCTGGGGGCGCTGAAGGCCAACGAGAACGTGCAGGTCAGCAGCGTGGCCCCGACCTACTCGGGCGAAGTGGCGCTGCGCCGCGAACTCAAGGGCGAGGCGGCGGCCCAGACCCGCGAGTCTGCGCAGGGCCTGGCCAAGGCCTACGGCACCCAGCTGCGCGGGCTGTACAGCATCTCCGATGTGGCGCCGAACTTCGCCTATGGCGTGCAGGCGGGCAATTGGCCCAGCAGTGGGGATCTGGTGACGCCGCCCTCGCCGCCCGCGCCCGAGGCACCGATGAACAGCATCGAGACCACGGGCTCGCGCCTGCGCGAGTCGGTGGAAGCCGGCCCCATCACCTACACCGAAAACGTGTACGCCATTTTCCTGATAAGCGACGGAACCTGACCATGTTGTGGATGATCGACAACTACGACAGCTTCACCTACAACCTCGTGCAGTACCTGCAGACACTGGGCGCCGAGGTGAAGGTGGTGCGCAACGATGCAATGAGCGTGGACGAGATCGCCGCGCAGAAGCCGGAGCGCATCGTCATCTCGCCCGGCCCGTGCACGCCCAACGAAGCGGGCGTGTCGCTGGAACTGATCGAGCGCCTGGGCCCGACCACGCCGATCCTCGGCGTGTGCCTGGGCCACCAGGGCATCGGCCAGGTCTACGGCGGCACGGTCATCCGTGCCGGCAACATCATGCACGGCAAGACCTCGCCGATCCGCCATGAAGGCAAGGGCGTGTTCGCTGGCCTGCCGGACCGCTACCAGGCCACCCGCTACCACTCGCTGGTGGTGGACAAGAACAGCCTGCCCGATGTGCTGGAAGTGACTGCCTGGACCGAGAACGACGACGGCTCGATCGAAGAGATCATGGGCCTGCGCCACCGCCAGTTCCCGGTGGAAGGCGTGCAGTTCCATCCCGAATCCATCCTCACCGAACACGGCCACGCCCTGCTGCGCAATTTCCTGCAGCGCCCGGCGGCCTGATCCAAGGAGCATTCCCATGAGCTTCTCCCCCCAGGAAGCCCTGCATCGCACCATCGAACACCGCGAAATCTTCTTCGACGAAATGGTCGACCTGATGCGGCAGATCATGCGCGGCGATGTCTCGCCGATGATGACCGCCGCCATCCTCACCGGGCTGCGCGTGAAGAAGGAGACCGTGGACGAAATCGCCGCGGCGGCCACCGTGATGCGTGAATTCGCCCGGCCAGTGCCGGTGGCCGATACCTCCAACCTGGTTGACATCGTTGGCACCGGTGGCGATGGCTCGCACACCTTCAACATCTCCACCTGCGCGATGTTCGTCGCTGCTGCTGCAGGCGCGCGCGTGGCCAAGCATGGCAACCGCAGCGTGTCGTCCAAGTCCGGCAGTGCCGATGCGCTGGAAGCGCTGGGCGCGGTGATCGAGCTGCAGCCTGACCAGGTGGCCGCGGCCATCGACCGGACCGGCATCGGCTTCATGTTCGCGCCGATCCATCACCCGTCGATGAAGGTCGTCGCGCCGGTGCGCCGCGAGATGGGCGTGCGCACCATCTTCAACATCCTCGGTCCGCTGACCAACCCGGCCAGCGCACCGTCGGTACTGATGGGCGTGTTCCATCCCGATCTGGTCGGCATCCAGGCGCGCGTGCTGCGCGAACTGGGTACCGAGCGCGCGATGGTGGTCTGGGGCCGCGACAACATGGACGAGATCTCGCTGGGCGCCGGCACTCTGGTCGGCGAACTGCGCGATGGCAAGGTGCGCGAGTACGAGATCCACCCGGAGGACTTCGGCATCGCCATGTCGGCCAGCCGCAACCTGCGCGTGGACGGCCCGGAACAGTCCATCCAGATGCTGCGCGCCGTGCTCGACAACGAGCCGGGCCCGGCGCTGGACATCGTTGCGCTGAATGCCGGTGCCGCCCTGTACGTGGCCGGTGTGGCCAGCGACATCGGCGATGGCCTGGCCCGCGCCCGTGCCGCCATCGCCAACGGCAGCGCCCGCCAGCGCCTGCAGCAGTATGTGGAGACCACCCGCGCGCTGGTTGCCTGAGCGCGCGGTTCAGCCTGACCCTCTCGATGGCCGATAATGGCCGTCCTCACCGCCCCCCGCACCGACCCGAAGACGATGAGCGACATCCTGCAGACGATCCTGGCCCGCAAGGCCGAAGAAGTGGCCCAGCGCCGCGCCCAGCGCCCGCTTGAGGAGCTGCAGGCCGCCGTGGCCAGCGCCCCGCCGGTACGTGGCTTCGTGCGCGCGCTGCAGGCGGCGGTGGCCAATGGCGACCCGGCGGTGATTGCCGAGGTGAAGAAGGCCAGCCCTTCCAAGGGCGTGATCCGCCCGGATTTCCGCCCGGCCGACATCGCCGTCAGCTACGAGTTCGGTGGCGCCAGCTGCCTGTCGGTGCTGACCGACGTGGACTTCTTCCAGGGCGCCGACGCCTATCTGCAGCAGGCCCGCGAAGCCTGCACGCTGCCGGTGCTGCGCAAGGATTTCGTCATCGACGCCTACCAGGTGTACGAGGCGCGCGTGCTGGGCGCCGACTGCATCCTGCTGATCGTCGCCGCGCTGGACGATACCCAGCTGGCCACGTTGTCCGAGCTGGCGCTGTCGCTGGGCATGGACGTGCTGGTGGAAGTGCATGACATCGACGAACTGGAGCATGCGCTGCAGGTGCCGGCGCCGATGATCGGCATCAACAACCGCAACCTGCGCACCTTCGAGGTGTCGCTGCAGACCACGCTGGACATGCAGCAGGCGGTGCCGCGTGACCGCCTGCTGGTCACCGAGAGTGGCATCCTCGGCCCGCAGGACGTCGCGCTGATGCGCGATGCCGGCATCCATGCATTCCTGGTCGGCGAGGCCTTCATGCGCGTGGAAGAGCCGGGCGAGGGCCTGCGTCAGCTATTCTTCGCGGCATGACAACGCACTATCCGACGCCGCGCGACGATGCGCCGCTGGTGGTCTTCGATTTCGACCACACCCTCTACGACGGCGATTCGGGCACCCATCTGTTCGCCTCGCTGATCAAGCGCAACCCGCTGCGCATGCTGGCCGCGCTGCTGGTCACGCCGATCGCCGGGCCGTTGGTGGCGATGCTGCCGACCCGCCGAACGGGTATTTCGGTCTACGTGTGGATCGGCAGCTTCGGCCTGCACCGTGCGCGCGATTTCAACAAGGTGATCGATGCCTACGTGCTGCGCAACGAGGCGCAGATGCGCGCCAAGCTGCTGCCGCAGGCGCTGGAGGTGTTCGCCGCGCACCGCGCCAAGGGCGACCGTGTAGTGGTCGCCACCGGCGCGCCGCCGGAACTGGCCCGCGCCATCCTGGCGTTCGTTGCCCACCAGGACGTGCCGGTGATCGGCACCGAGGTCGGCCCGCGACTGGGCGGCGTCGGCCCGACCCGCCACTGCCACAACGAAGAAAAGATGCGCATGCTGCGCGAGCGCGGCTACGGCAATATCGACATCGCCTACTCCGACAGCACCGCCGACCTGCCGTTGCTGCTGGCCGCCAAGGCGCCGGTGGTGGTGAACCCGAAGCGATCCAAGGTGGACTTCTTCCGCCGCGTGCTGCCGGCCGGCACCCGCATCCTCAACTGGGGCTGCGTGGACCGCGGCGGCGACAAGGCGTAGCCCGGGGCCGGATCCCGTCCGGGGCCTGACCCCATCGCACGATGACGGATCTGCCGGCCAGCGGCCGGCACTACCCTCCTCCGTCCCGGTAGTGCCGGCCGCTGGCCGGCAAACGCTCAATGCCCCAGGTACCCGTACACCGCATGGCCGATCTGGAACAGGCTGATCCCCAGCACCAGCACGCCAACGGCCACCAGCACCCAGCGCTCCTTCACCCGCTTGACCAGGATCGCCGCCACCGGCGCGGCCATCATGCCGCCGATCAGCAGGCCGGCGACGATCTGCAGGTGCTGCACGCCCATCGACAACAGGAAGGTCGCTGACACCGTCAACGTGACCACGAACTCGGCCGCGTTGACCGTACCGATGGTGGTGCGCGCCTGGCCGCCACGGGCGAGCAGGGTGGACGTGGCGATCGGTCCCCAGCCGCCACCGCCGCTGGCGTCGAGCAGGCCCGCGAAGAAGCCCAGTACCGGCACCCGGCGGATCTCGCCCTTGGGCATCCAGCGCCCCGCGGCGCGCGCCAGGATGATGATCGCCAGCACCAGCAGGTACAGATAGATGAGGGGGCGGATGATGTCGCCGGGGATCTGGGTGAGCACGTACGCGCCCAGGGCGCCGCCCACCGCACCGGGCAGGGCCAGCCGCAGGAACAGGCGTTTATCGACATTCCCGGCGGCGAGGTGCGACACGCCCGAGGCACCGGTGGTGAACACTTCAGCGGTGTGGATGCTGGCGCTGACCTGCGCCGGTGGCAGGCCCATGCTCAGCATCACCGACGAGGACACCAGGCCGAAGGCCATGCCCAGTGCGCCGTCAACCAGCTGCGCGCCAAGGCCGATGAGGATGAACCACCAGAATTCGCTGCTCAGTTCCATGCACCGAGCCTAGCGCGCGAAGGAGTGCGGACCAAGGTCCGCACCCACCGGGTGCTCAACGGTCAACGGGTGCCGTACAGCACCACGGTCTTGCCGCGGGCATGCAGCAGGCCGTCGGTCTGCAGCTTCTTCAGCACGCGGCCGGCCATTTCGCGCGAGCAGCCGACCAGGCGCGCCAGTTCCTGGCGTGACACGCGCAGCTGGCTGCCCTGCGGATGGCTCATCGCTTCTGGTTCCTGCGCCAGATCGTGCAGTGTGCGCACGATCCGATCGGTAACATCCAGGAATGCCAGGCGACTGGCCTTGCGGCTGGTATCGAGCAGGCGCTTGGAGATCTGCTGGCCCAGCGCATACAGCAGGCGCGGGGCGTCGGCCGACAGCGGGCCGAGGAACAGCTGGTGCAGGCGCTCGTAGCTGATTTCGGCCAGTTCGCAGGCGGTACGGGTCCGCAGGATCACCTCGCGGCGGTCCGATTCGACGAACAGGCCCATTTCGCCAACGAACTCGCCGGCACCGAAGTAGCCCAGCACAAGCTCTCGATCGTCATCTTCCTCGGCCATGATTGAAACCGAGCCGCTGACAACGTAATACAGGGTTCCCGCCGGGTCACCGGGTCGGAAGACGTCGGTACGGGTGGGATATCGCCGCCGGTGGCTGTGCGCCAGGAAACGATCGATGGTGGCGATATCCAAGGCCAGTGGACTGCTAGCTAGGCGCACGGTTGACACGATAGGGGCGCTCCCTCTGCGCATGAACGGATTCACGGGGTCGATAGCGGAGCTTAACCAGCGCAATTGTTAAGGGCAAACAGTGTGCCAGAACTCTTGCGTCTTCACGTTCCCCCCGGGGGCAGTTTGCCCCATAATTCCCCCTTTCCCTTCTTACACAGGAATCGACCGCCGTGGTCAAGCCGTTGCCTCGCCTGAGGCTGCAGGGTTTCAACAACCTCACCAAGGCGCTGAGCTTCAACATCTATGACGTGTGTTACGCGCGCACCGAAGAGGAGCGTCAGCGTTACATTGAATACATCGATGAAGAGTACAACGCCGACAGGCTGACTCAAATCTTGACCGATGTCGCCGAGATCATCGGCGCCAACATCCTGAACGTGGCCCGCCAGGACTACGACCCGCAGGGTGCCTCGGTGACCATCCTGATCTCCGAAGAGCCGGTGATCGACAAGAAGCTGGCCGGCAAGGAGCTGATCTCCGACGCCGTGGTCGCGCACATGGACAAGAGCCACATCACTGTCCACACCTACCCGGAAACCCATCCGCAGGAAGGTATCGCGACGTTCCGCGCGGACATCGACGTGGCCACCTGTGGCGTCATTTCCCCGCTGAAGGCCCTGAACTACCTGATCGAGAGCCTTGAGTCGGACATCGTGATCATGGACTACCGCGTCCGTGGCTTCACCCGCGATGTGAAGGGCAAGAAGCACTTCATCGACCACAAGATCAACTCGATCCAGAACTTCCTGGCCAAGAACATCAAGTCGCGTTACGAGATGTTCGACGTCAACGTCTACCAGGAAAACATCTTCCACACGAAGATGCACCTGAAGGACTTCGACCTGGACCAGTACCTGTTCGAGGAAAAGGCCAAGAACCTGTCGTTCAAGGAACGCATGAAGATCGAAGCGCTGCTCAAGCGCGAGATCGAAGAGCTGTTCCACGGCCGCAACCTGTCCGAGTAAGCCCATGTGCGATGCCCGCAGGCATCGCCACCCAGGCGGGACGACCCGCCCCGTGGAACCAGTGCCCCCGCACGCGTTACAGTTCCACGGTGATGTACCGACCCACGGCCCGGTGTGAAAACACCGGGCCGTTTCGTTTTTTTCAAAAAAGGTAAGGAGCCCCCACCCATGCCCTGGATCTACCTGCTGCTGGCCGGCCTGTTCGAGATCGGTTTCGCCCTCGGAATGAAGTACTCCGAAGGCTTCAGCAAACCCCTGCCCACCGCTGCCACGGTGGTATCCGCGCTGATAAGCCTGTACCTGATGAGCCAGGCGATGAAGAGCATCCCGGTCGGCACGGCCTACGCGATCTGGACCGGTATCGGTGCCATGGGCGTGGCGGTGCTGGGCATCTACCTGTTCAACGACAGCGCATCGCCGGCCCGCCTGGCCTGCGTGGGCCTGATCGTGGCTGGTGTGATCGGCCTGAAGCTGGTCTCGCCGAACTGATTGATGGCCCGACCAACGGTCGGGCCCCACCGTCGCCCCCCCGCATCTCCTGGTAGGCCCGCACCGTTGGTGCGGGCGACCCTTCAAATGCGGTAGGCGATGGTCTTCATCACCCTGGAGGCCAGTGCCATCACGCCCGGGATCGGGAACGGCAGGCGGCGAGCGCCGGCCTGCTCGGCGTGGTCCGCATGGCGGGCCTCGTCTTCCTTCATCACCGCGATGACCGCGCGGCTGCGCAGGTCGCCGGCCGGCAGGTCGACCAGGTGCTCGTCCAGGTGGGCCTCCACCTGGCGCTCGGTCTCGACCACGAAGCCCAGGTTCCAGCCGTCGCCGCGCAGCCCGGCCAGGGTGCCGATGGTGTAGCTGCCGGCGTACCAAAGCGGGTTGAACAGGCTCGGACGGCTGTCCAGTTCGGCCAGCCGGGTGGCGCACCAGGCCAGGTGGTCGGTTTCTTCCTGCGCCGCTTCCAGCAGGTGTTCCCGCGTGGCCGGGTCGCGCGCCACGGCGGCCTGGCCGAAGTACAGGCCCTGCGCGCAGACCTCGCCGACGTGGTTGATCCGCATCAGGCCTGCGGCATGGCGCCGCTCGGCGCTGTCCATGCCGGGCTCGCCGGTGTCCGTGGCGGGGTAGGGGCGGGCCGCCGGCGGATTGCCGAACACTGTGTCCAGGGCGCGCTGCGCCTCGGTCAGCAGGTGGTCCAGCGGAGTGGTCTGGCGGAGCACGGTCATGGCAGTACGCGGTGGGGCGGAAGACCCCCCGATTCTCGCCCGGCCCCGCGCCCCTGCCAACCCGGCCCAGGGGACGGGTTGCGCTCCCGCGGCAGGATGAGTACAATCCCGCCTCTTACGCTTCACCTTTTCACAACGCGTGGCAGAGTTCCGGCGAGCCTTTCGCCGCAATGAGCCCGACCTAACCTAGAGTTCTTCATGAGCACTTTCACTGCCAAGAACGAGACCGTCCAGCGCGACTGGTACCTCGTCGACGCCGAGGGCAAGACCCTGGGCCGTCTCGCCACCGAGCTGGCCCGCCGTCTGCGTGGCAAGCACAAGCCGGTCTACACCCCGCACGTTGATACCGGCGACTACCTGGTCGTCATCAATGCAGAAAAGATTGCCGTCACCGGCAAGAAGCTGCAGGACAAGATGTATCACCGTTTCACCGGTTACATCGGCAACCTGAAGACCGAATCCCTGGCACAGGCGCTGGAGCGCCACCCGGAGCGCGTGATCGAGATCGCCGTGAAGGGCATGCTGCCGAAGGGCCCGCTGGGTCGCCAGATGTACCGCAAGCTCAAGGTCTACGCTGGCACTGAGCATCCGCACGCCGCACAGCAGCCGCAGGTTCTGGATATCTAATCATGGCTATCACTCAAAACTACGGCACTGGCCGCCGCAAGTCCTCCACCGCTCGCGTGTTCCTGCGCAAGGGTTCGGGCAACATCACCGTCAATGGCCGTCCGCTGGACGAGTTCTTCGGTCGTGAGACCGCGCGCATGATCGTGCGCCAGCCGCTCGAGCTGACCAAGAACACCGAAAGCTTCGACATCCTGGTCACCGCCGCTGGCGGCGGCACCACCGGCCAGGCCGGTGCGATCCGTCTGGGCATCGCCCGTGCTCTGGTCGAGTATGACGAAACCCTGAAGTCCGAGCTGCGCAAGGCTGGCTTCATGACCCGTGACGCCCGTGAAGTCGAGCGTAAGAAGGTCGGTCTGCACAAGGCCCGTCGCGCCACCCAGTTCTCCAAGCGCTGATTTACCGCGCCTGGTTGGGCTCCTTCGGGAGCCCGCTGGATGGAAAAGCAAAAGCCCGGCTTCGGCCGGGCTTTTGTCGTTCCGGGGTCATGGATTTCCTGGTTGCCGGCCAGCGGCCGGCACTACCCGTGGTTTCGCGTGCCGGGAGGGTGGGGTCAGGGCCTTTCCCTGCGGAAAAGGATCCGACCCCCGGGGTTCTCTCTGGGGAAGAGTCCCCTTGTTGTTCAAGGGGGTGTGCCGACAGGCGCGGGGACAAGGTGGAATGCGCGACCAGATTAAAAACAAAAGGCCAGATCTTTCGATCTGGCCTTTTGTTTTTAATCTGGCTGCCCCGGATGGATTCGAACCACCGAATGCCTGAGTCAGAGTCAGGTGCCTTACCGCTTGGCGACGGGGCAAAACGTGCAACTATTTTCTCACTTTTCACGCTGAAAAACAACTTGATTTTCAGTGTGGTGGCTATGGGTGGACTCGAACCACCGACCCCAGCATTATGAGTGCTGTGCTCTAACCGGCTGAGCTACATAGCCTTGGTGAGCCCGCTATTCTGCGGATGTGTACCGCCCCTGTCAACACTTTTGTGTCGTGCTTGTGGGCCGACAGAGGGCATGGGATAGTCCCGGCCAGTAGATTTTCTTAGGAGTCCGCATCGTGATCGATCCGGACGGCTATCGACCGAACGTCGGCATCGTGCTGATGCGGCAGGACGGCCAGGTGTTCTGGGCACGACGCGTGCGCCGGGACGGCTGGCAGTTCCCGCAGGGTGGCATGAACACCGACGAGACGCCTGTCGAGGCCATGTATCGTGAACTGCAGGAAGAGACCGGCCTGCTGCCCGAGCATGTGGAAGTGCTCGGGGCGACGCCCGGCTGGCTGCGCTACAAGCTGCCGGCGCGGGCCATCCGCCGCAATGAGCGGCAGGTCTGCATCGGCCAGAAGCAGGTCTGGTTCCTGCTGCGCCTGACCGGCGACGAATCCCACGTGAAGCTGGACCACACCGACTCGCCCGAGTTCGACCACTGGCGCTGGGTGGACTTCTGGTACCCGGTGGAGCATGTGGTGATGTTCAAGCGTGGCGTCTATGCGCGTGCGTTGCGACATCTGGCGCCGCTGGCCCGCGGGGTGGCCGGGCAGGGGGTTACCGCCATGCCCAAGAGCGCCGCCGAAGCCTGGATGCCTGGCCATACCGCCGGGCACGACCGCCCACGCAAGCGCCCTCGGACCCGCGGCTACTGGCCGAAGAAGGCCACGGGCGATGGCCCGGCCAGCTGACGGGCTGAACGGTATCGAGAATGGTTCAGGTCTCTGATTGACAACCATTCTCGTTTCCATTGGAATAGCCAACAGGCCGCTTCTGGCCTGCCAGCCCGGTTCACGCCTGTGTACGTCTGCATCTGCAACGGAGTCACCGACCACCAGATCCGCGAAGCCGCCAGCCATGGCGTCAGTACGGTGGCCGAACTGACCATGCGTACCGGCTGTGGCGCTACCTGCGGTTCCTGCCTGGACATGGCCGGCGATCTGCTGGCCAAGGCGCGTGCCACCCACGATCTGCCGCTGCCGGTATTGGGTCTGGCCCAGGTCGCTTGATCGTCTCTTGGCGGCGCGTTGACGGCGCGCTTTCGCATTCTTCACGTGCGGCCGCACAGGCCAATGCGCACGATTCGCGTTCCTTCACGGCTGCAGGCAAGGCGTTAAAGTGCCTGCGTTTTCAGCGTGCAGGAGCATCCCCATGAAGGGCGACACCAAGGTCATCGAATTCCTCAACAAGGTCCTCTACAACGAGCTGACCGCGATCAACCAGTACTTCCTGCATGCCAAGATGCTGAAGAACTGGGGCATCAAGGAACTGGCCGAACACGAGTACAAGGAATCGATCGACGAGATGAAGCATGCCGACATGCTCGCCGACCGCATCCTGTTCCTCGAAGGCCTGCCGAACTTCCAGGCGCTGGGCAAGCTGCGCATTGGTGAGAACCCGACCGAGATCCTGCAGTGCGACCTGTCGCTGGAACGCGATGGCGTGGTCACCCTGCGCGAGGCCGTGGCGTATGCCGATTCGGTCGGCGACTACGTCAGCCGCCAGCTGTTCGTGAAGATCCTCGATTCGGAAGAAGAGCACATCGACTGGCTGGAAACCCAGCTCGACC
Organism: Stenotrophomonas sp. YJH_SMC_21; assembly: GCF_059369555.1. NCBI lineage: Bacteria > Pseudomonadati > Pseudomonadota > Gammaproteobacteria > Lysobacterales > Lysobacteraceae > Stenotrophomonas > Stenotrophomonas sp. YJH_SMC_21. The sequence continues at coordinate 500,963 of NZ_JCAFSU010000001.1, read as the reverse complement.
TGATCGAGCGCATCGGCGAACCGAAGTACCTGCTGAGCAAGCTGGAAGAGTGAGTCAGCCGGCCTGGCCGGCGCGATGCTGTGCCAGGTAGCCCGTCAGTGCCACGCGTGCTCGGGCGAATTCCGCAACCAGCAGCGCCACCGCTACTGCGGGGCGCTGCAGGCTGCCGCTGCGGGCTTCGTGCTCGATGCGCTGCGCGACTGACGACAGCGACAGTGCGCCCACGTTCGCGCTGGATGACTTGAGGCTGTGCGCGACGGCCTGCAGGCGAGGCTCGTCGCCGTTCTGCGCGGCCTGCTGCAGCTGCTGCACCATTGCCGGCGCATCCTCCAGGAACACCGAGACGATCTGGATGGCGCTCTCCCCGATCACTGCATGCAGTTCGTCCAGCACGTCGCGGTCCAGCACCGGCTGCGGCTTGGAGCCGACTCGGCTGTCATCGTCCTGTAGAGCCGAGCCATGCTCGGCTGATGGAGCGCGACGGCTATCGGCCGTCAGCCGGGCATGGCTCGGCTCTATCGAAGGCCGTGCAGGTGATGCGGTTTTGCCGCCGCCCCAGCGCTGCAGCAGCGCATGCAGGGTGGCGCGTGCAATCGGCTTGGACAGATAGTCGTCCATGCCGGCCTGCAGGCAGCGCTCGCGGTCACCGGCCATGGCATTGGCGGTCATCGCGATGATCGGCAGGCGCGGGCGCCCGTTTTCCACTTCCTCAGCGCGCCAGCGGCGGGTGGCGGCATAGCCGTCCAGCACCGGCATCTGGCAATCCATCAGCACCACATCCACGTCGTCTTCGCGCAGGGCAAGCAACGCCTGCTCGCCATCGGCGGCGTTGCGCACTTCGCACTGGAACACGCGCAGCAGCTGCTCGGCCACCATGCGGTTGACCGTGTTGTCCTCCACCAGCAGCACGCGCAGGTGCAGCGGCGGCAGCGTGGGCGTGGGCTGGCCCTGTCCGGCGTTGGCCAGCAGCGCGGCAGGGCGCGCATGCGCAACCGGTGCAGCCAGCAGTGCATGCAGCCCAGCGTCGTCGAAATGCGAGGGTAGCTGCCGCTGGCGTGGGCGTGGCGGAAGGGCATCGTCCTGCAGCCACAGCACCTGCAGCCCGTCGTCTTCGCCACGTTCGGCCAACGCCTGTTGCAGCGTCGCTTCACCGATGCGGCGCGCACGTGCATCGACCAGCAGCCACGCCGGTGCCGGTTGCCCCGGCCTCGGCACCGCGCGCAGGCGCTCGACCACGGCATCGAACTGCGCCAGGGCGTGCACCAGCAGTCCATGATGGGCCGCGATGCGCTCGATGCGTGCCTGCAGGATGGCATCGCTACTGAACAGCAGCACCGCGTCTGGCGTGCGCGCCATGGCCGGCAGGTCGCCGGGCACCTTCAACAACGGGATCTCGAACCAGAACGTGGCGCCTTGGCCGGGCGTGGACAGCACGCCGATGCGCCCGTGCATCAGGTCGATGATGCGCTTGCAGATCGCCAGGCCCAGGCCGGTGCCACCGTAGATGCGGGTCGTTGAGGCATCGGCCTGGCTGAAGGACTGGAACAGGCGCGCCTGCAGTGCGTCGTCGATGCCGATGCCGGTGTCGATGATCTCGAAGCGCAGCTGGTGCTGTGCGGGACCTTCGCCCAGGCGCTGCACGCGCAGCTGTACCTGGCCGCGCGCGGTGAACTTGATCGCGTTGGCCAGCAGGTTGCTCAACACCTGGCGCAGGCGTACCGGGTCGCCACGCACCGGCAGGCGCACCGACGGGTCCAGCTGCAGCCCCAGCGACAGGCCCTTGGCGTCGGCGGCGCGCTGCATCAGCTGCACCACGCCATCGAGCAGGTCGCGCAGGTTGAAGCTGGTGATCTCCAGTTCCAGCGCCTGTGCTTCCAGCCGCGAGTAGTCGAGGATGTCGTCGACGATGCGCAGCAGCTGCTGCGAGCTGGCCGAGGCGGTGGCCAGCATCTGCCGCTGGTCCTCGCCCAGCGGGCCGCGTGCGATCAGCTCCAGCATCGGCAGGATGCCGTTGAGCGGCGTACGGATCTCGTGGCTCATCGTGGCCAGGAACTCACCCTTGGCCAGCACCGCCGCCTCGGCGGCCTGCTTGGCCTGCAGCAGCTGCTGTTCCAGCTGCCCCTGTCGTTCGGTGGTGCGGCGCAGCTGGTCACGTTCGGCGGCCAGCAGGCTGCGCTCGCGTTGCAGCTGGGCCAGTACCCGGTTGCGCGCGCGCAGCCGCAGGCCCAACAGCAGCGCGCTGATGGAGGCCGCAGCAAGGGCAACCAGCAGCGCGACCCACATCGGCACGTCAGAGCACCGCGTTGTGGAAGTCGAAGTTCAGATCGCTGCCGGCCGACTGCACCATGTTGCCCTGGATGTAGTCGACACCGCCCACCCACATCGCGGCGGCGGCCTGCGGATCTTCGATCTGCTGGCCGATGATCTGCTGCCCGGCGGCGTGCGCCCGCTCGATTGCCCGGCGCAGCTCTTCGCGCGTGGCCGGATTGGAATGACTGCTGGAGAAGCGCGCGGCCATGCGCACGAACGACAACGGCAGCTGGGTCAGCAGCGCATCGGCTTCGCCCCCGGGTTCGAACTGGCTCAGGCAGAAGCGCACGCCGGCGCCGGCCATGCGCTGGCAGAACTGCTGTAGCGGCACGGTATGGATCAGCGCGTCGGGCAGGCGGACGTCGATCACCAGCGCGCTGCCGGGCAGGTCGCGCTGCTGCAGCGATTCCAGCAGCCAATCCGCGAACGCATCGCGTTGCAGGGTGCGCAGCGACTGCGAAACGAACAGGTTCAGTGGTTGCGTCGCGTGCCGGTAAAGGTCGAGAAGGCCCAGTGCATGGTCCATCACCTGCTGGTCGAGATCGGCGATGCGCCCGGCAGCCTCTGCGGCCGGGATCACCTGGCCTGCCGCCAGCAGCGTACCGTCGGCCTGGCGAAGGCGCAGCAGCAGCTGGTACTGCGCGGTGTTGCCGCCGGCGACGGCGACGATCGGCTGGTAGGCCAGCTCAAGCTGGCCTTCCAGCAGTGCCAGGTGTTCCTGCTCGCTGGTCACGTCGCGGTGCACGTGGCCGGCCACGCCGGCGCTGAGCAGCCGTGCCTGCAGGGTGGTGCGCTCGACTGCTTCCAGCGCGCTGTTGGCATCGTCGAAGCCCGGCGACAGCGGTGCATAGCCGACCACGCCCCGCAGATGCACCGATTCGTCATCGCGGATCACGAAGGCCCGCGCCGACAACTGCTCGCGCAGCGCAGCGGCAATGCCTTCCAGGCTGTCCTCGCTGACATTGCGCGCAAGCAGCAGGAAGCTGTTGTCGTTCAGGCGCGCCAGCAGGTGCGGGTGGCCGGCTTCTGCCAGGCGTTGCCCGGCCTGCACCATCAGGCGCTCGAAGGCGGCATAGCCATAGCGCTCGCGCAGGCCCAGTGCGCTGGATATCTCGACGAACAGCACGCCGCCCTGGTCGCGGTGGGCGAGCGCGGCGTTGAGCTGCTGCAGCACGTGATGCCGCGTCGGCAGCCCGGTTTCCGGATTGCTGGTGGCCGGGGTGCCGGATACGCCGGGCAGGGTTGCGGCCTGCGCCCGCGCGCGGCGGATGCGGTTGGCCACGGCGGCGATCAGGTGGCGCGGGCGGATCGGCTTGCTCAGGTAGTCGTCGGCGCCACTGTCGAGCACCTCGAACTGGCGTTCCGGGTCCGGGTCGCCGCTGAGGAACACGATGGGCAGCAGCTGCAGGCCGGGCTGCTGGCGGATCAGCGCGGTCAGGCGCATGCCGTCCAGACCGGGCAGGTGCAGGTCCATCAGGATCAGGTCGGGGCGATGTTCCTTGATCGCCTGCAGCGCACCGTCGGCATCGCTGTGCACGATCGCCTGCATGCCGGCGCCATGCAGCACGCTCTGTGCGAACAGTGCCTGGGCGCGATCATCCTCGACGATCAGCACGCGGTAGGGCGAATCGGAATGCAGCGGTGCCGGGTCATTGCCGCCGGCCTCGGCCAGCAGGGATGGGCCGGGCAGCGGCGGCGGTGCGCTGCCGATCGATGCGGGTGCGTCGGAGGCGGCCAGCGGCGGAACCGCTGCCGGCGCTGCGGCGACGGCGCTCGCCGGTTCAGCGGTCCAGCGTTGCCAATGATCGGCCGGAGGGGTTTCAGCGCGTCCCGGGCGGGCGCCCGCGGGGGATTCGTTTGCGGCCATCGGTGCTCCTGGTGTTCGCGTCCATTATGCGACAAGCCCGGCGATCAACCGGTGCCGGGCTGGCGTGGACTGTCGGGCGACGCACTGCGTGCCAGCCAGCGCACGCCCTTCCACAGGGTGCGCCAGACCAGCCACACCAGCAGCGCACCCGCCAGGCTGCAGGCCAGCACCACGATCAGCGCGATCCACGGGTGTGCCAGGGCCAGGGCCAGGCCACCGACCACCACGGTGTCCTCGGCGGCGGAGGCCACCCAGTTGCTGGCAGGCTCGGGCGAGGTATTGAGCAGGGCGCGGGTGCCTGCCTTCAGGCCGTGGCTGGCCAGCGCGACACCTGCACCGGCAGCAAGTGCGCCGGTGCCCAGCTGCCCATCCGGCGACAGCGTGGCTGCGGCAAGGAAGGCACCTGCGGGTACACGTGCCAGGGTCTGCACCAGATCCCACGCCGAGTCGACGCCGGGAATCTTGTCGGCGAAGAATTCGGTCACCGCCAGCGCCGCCGAGGTGCCCAGCACCCACCACGATTCAGTGGCCTGCAGGGCCGGTGGCAGGTCGACCCAGCCGAGCAGGCCGGCCAGGCCGACACCGAACACGGTGAGGTAGACGCGGATGCCGGCCAGCCAGGCCAGCAGGATGCCGATCACGAACAGGTGGGCTTCGGTCATGGCGATGCTCCGGCGACGGAACTGTGCAGGGGACCACACTATCGACGATGGCATGCCTGAACGCCACAGACCGTGGCTCGCCACTGCGCAGGAAACCCACCCGTCCTGTCATACACTAGCCCGTCGTTTGCCACAGGGGCCGTACCGGTGTCGCCCTCGCGATGCCCCGGAATCCACCCATGACCAACCGTCCTCCCATGCGCGTGCAGGTCCGCCTGCCCGGCGCGCCGCAACCGCCGGCCGACCGCCGCCGCCTGCTGGTGATCGGCGGCATCTGGCTGCTCAGCCTGGTGCTGGCGGTGCTCGGCGGCTGCTGGATGGCCACCCCGCGCGATGCGCAGGGCCAGCGCCTGCAGGCCGCCGAGAAGCGTGCCGAGACGCTGCAGGCGCAGCTGACCGAACTGCGCCAGAAGCAGGCCACGCTGGAAGCCTCCGACCGCATCAGCCGCGCCGCCAACACCGAGGTGCAGTCCTCGCTGGCCGAGCGCGATGAGGAAATCGCCGGCCTGCGTGCCGACGTTGCTTTCTATGAGCGCCTGGTGGGTTCGACCAGCCAGCGCAAGGGCCTGAACACCCATTCGATCGAGTTCAGCCCGGAAGCGGCCGGCACCTGGCAGTACACCGCGGTGCTGACCCAGAACCTCAACCGCGGCGCCATCAGCCAGGGGCAGATGCGCTTCACCGTGGAAGGCGTCAAGAACGGCAAGCTGGCCACGATCAGCTGGGATGATCTGCACCAGCGCAGCAAGGTACCGGGACAGGATTACTCGTTCCGGTACTTCCAGCAGCTCACCGGCAGCGTGATGCTGCCGGCTGACTTCACCCCGCAACGCGTGCGGGTGACATTGGGGAGTGGTACGGGGGGTACCACCCAGGTATTCGACTGGAAACAGGCCGGTGCGCCGGCCAGCAAAGGGGAGTAGGCAGATGTTCGGAAGCAGCAAATCCAACCGCGAAGGCCAGCTGGTGGTGGATGCCCTGATCGGCAACCAGGTGGTGATCCGCGGTGATGTGGAATTCAGTGGTGGCCTGTACGTGGAAGGCCGCATCCATGGCAAGGTGATCGCCGCCGAAGGCGCCAGTGGCGCAACCCTGACGGTCGCCGAGCATGGCGTGATCGAGGGCGAGATCCGTGCCCAGGTGGTGGTCATCAGTGGCCGCCTGGACGGCGACGTGCACGCCAGCGAGAAAGTCGAACTGACCCCGAGTGCGCGGGTCAACGGCAACGTCCATTACCAGGTGGTGGAGATGAATGCGGGCGCCCAGCTGAACGGTCGCCTGATCCACGCCAGCGCCCCGATGGCCGCCCTGCCGGCCCCGGAAGCTGATGAGGCCACTGGCGGCAAGGGTGACACCGCCGCGCGCCGCAAGCTGGCCGAGGCGATGGCTTGAAAGCCATCGTCGGCACCCCCATGCTGACACCATGAGCACGCTAGTCTCCCTGCCCGGCGCCACCCCGGCCGCCGCGCCCGATTACCAGTCGCTGGAGCGCCCGCTGAACTTCACCGAGTCGGCGGCCGCCAAGGTCAAATCCCTGATCCAGGAAGAGGGCAACCCCGACCTGGCCCTGCGCGTGTACATCGAAGGTGGTGGCTGTTCGGGCTTCCAGTACGGGTTCGAGTTCGACGAGAACCGTGCCGAGGACGATCTGGCGGTACAGACCAGCGGGGTGACCCTGCTGGTCGACCCGTTGAGCCTGCAGTACCTGATGGGCGCCGAGGTGGACTACACCGAGAGCCTGACCGGTGCACAGTTCGTGATCCGCAACCCGAACGCAAAGACCACCTGCGGCTGCGGCAGCAGTTTCAGCATGTAGGCGGGGCGCGGGGCCTGCGTCCCGCGCGACAAGGTGTGTGGAGCACAAGCTCCACACCCACAGATGGCTTCGGCAAAGCCCGCGGCTTGCCACCCGCATCGATTGGCGGCACGCTTGCAGGATGCCCAATACTCCTTCGCCGCTTTCCGGTTTCGCCTTCGTGGGCGAACCGCTGGAGCGCGCCGATGCCCTGCGCGAAGATGCCGATGCACTGGCGCGCCTGTGGCCGGGCGCGCACATTCTGGTGCTCGATCAGGACGGCAGCGCCTTCACCGGCGATGACGACCAGCCGCTGGCGCTGACCGGCGCCGACATCGGCGGCGGTCCCGGCTCCGCGATCTTCCTCGGCCTGCGCGGGGAACAAGCGTGGTTCTCGGTTGAAGCCGCCAGCGTCACCGTCACCGCACCACGTCGCCTCGACCTGCGCCAGGCCGCCCTGCTGTGGTCGGTGGCTGATGCGACCGCTTTCAGCTACGCACGTGGCATGTCCTACTGGCACTCGCGCACCCGTTTCTGCGGGGTATGCGGTGGTGCCGTGGCGTTTGCCCGTGGCGGCTTCGTGGGGCGTTGCGCGCAGTGTTCCACCGAGCACTATCCGCGTGTCGACCCCGCTGTGATCGTGGCGGTTGAAAACCAGGGCCGCCTGCTGCTCGGCCGCCAGTCGAACTGGGCGCCACGTCGCTACTCGGTGCTGGCCGGCTTCGTCGAACCGGGCGAGACCTTCGAGCAGACCGTGGTACGCGAAGTCCACGAAGAGAGCAAGGTGCGGGTGACCGCTTGCCAGTATCTGGGCTCGCAGCCGTGGCCGTTCCCGGGCGCACTGATGGTCGGCTTCAGGGCGCAGGCGCAGGATGACCTGCCGACCGTGGACGGCGAGCTGGAAGACGCGCGCTGGTTCAGTGCCGACGAGGTCGGCGCGGCACTGGCGCGCGATGTGGAGGACGATGGCCAGGGCATCCGCCTGTCGCCGCCGATCTCGATTTCGCGCGGCCTGATCGAGCACTGGTACCGGCAGCAGAAGGGCTGAGAGGGGCCGGCTGGGGCGATTGCATTGCCGCCACCTGAACACGGCACGGGTTACAGTCCGGTTCACCGCTGAGGGCGCCGCTGCGACAGGTAAGGTAGCGGCGCCGAGCGTTCTGTTTCGTAGGGAGACCCGCCATGTTCACCACTCTGGCCGCCGTGCTGGTGGCACTGGCCCTGGGCCATGTTGCTCCGGCCGCTGCTGCCTCGCTGCGCCGTTTCGACGGTTTCCGGCGTTGGCTGGGCTGGCTGGATGCGCGTGGTGGCAAGGCCTGGCAGGGACCGGCCGGCGTTGCCTTGGCCCTGCTGCCGCCGCTGTTGCTGATGGCGCTGCTGGCGTGGCTGTTGCGCGGGGTGCTGTTCGGCCTGCCGTCGCTGCTGCTGGGCGTGGCGGTGCTGGCCTGGTGCTGGGGCCCGCGTGACCTGGACCGCGATATCGAGGCCATCATCGATGCCGATGATGCGGCGACGCGGCAGGCTGCAGTGCGCAACCTGCAGTCGGCCGGCGGCAGCCTGCGCGAGGACATTCCGTCACTGGTCGAGGCGACGGTGCTCAACGCACTGCGGCGCTGGTTCGCGGTGCTGTTCTGGTTCCTGTTGCTGGGCCCGGCTGGCGCGCTCGGTTACCGGTTGCTGGCGCTGATGGCGGAAAGCCCGATGCGTGCCCGCGTGCCGGTGGAGCCGCTGGCGCTGGCGCAGCGGCTGCTGGGCTGGATTGAGTGGCCGGTGGCACAGCTGATGGCGTTCTCGATGGCGCTGGTGGGCAACTTCGATACGGCGTGGAAGGCGTGGCGCCAGGCCCATGGCGAGCGCCTGACCGGCAACACCGGGTTCCTGGGTGCGGTGGCGCGGGCCAGCGTCAACGCCGAACTGCGCGAGGATGCGCACGACTACACCGAGGCGGGGCTGTTGCCGGTGTGGCAGCGGTTGCCGGACCTGCGTGATGCGATGAGCCTGGTGTGGCGGATGCTGCTGCTGTGGCTGGCGATCCTCGCCCTGCTGGTGATTGCAGGCTGGGTGACGTAGGTGTTTTGGCAGGGCTTGCAGCCCTGCACCTGCAGAGGCAACAGAGCAACAGCAACAGCAACAGCTGGATTGCTGCGGGTTGGCGGGGTGGGTCGGATGGCGGGGGACACCGTGAATCCGTCCATGGAGGCTTGGTCGCCGCTTGCTCGTGTGCGCTGTCCTGCGCACACGGCAAGACCCGGGTTGGGCGTCCTGCCCAACCCGCCCGAGGCATGCCTCGGGCCCATGCGGCTCACACCCCCGCCATCCAACCCACCCCGCCTTCGACAGTTTTCCGCGCACGGACGTTCTCCAGAGCCGAGCCATGCTTGGCTCCGAGCGAGCGTAGCGAAGCGATCCGCTTCTGCTTTTGATCTTTTCTTTCTTTTCCGTGGTGGACGCGCACGGAAACTGTCCGTGGCCGGGCGGGATGGGTTTGCGGGGGTGTCCGCGGCATGGATGCCGCGGCCAAGCCTCCACGGACGGATTCACGGCGTCCCCCGCAAACCCATCCCGCCCGGCCAACCCCAAGGCTTCTGCCTTCAAACGCCGCCCACCACGAGGGGCTGCGCCGTTGGCTGGAAACCTAGATCGGTGCCAGTGCAGTGAACGGTGCCCACGGCAGGTTGCGCAGCAGCGCATACCCGGGCAGCACCCAGAGCCAGAACACAGGATTGGCCAGCACCCGCATCAGCGGGTCGAGCACGCGTGGGCGGATGCCGGCGATGTTCAGCAGCATCAGCAACAGGAACGGCAGGCTGATGACCAGCAGCGGGTTCATCGCCATCGCGCCGGGCAGGTCGAAGTGGACCAGGGAATACAGGCAGCGCGTGCTGCCACAGCCCGGGCAGTACAGGCCGGTCAGGGCGTACAGCGGGCAGCTCGGCAGTGGATTGCCGGCGACATACGGATTGACGTTGCGCAGCATCACCGTGGCACCCACGGCCAGGCCGGCGGAAGCCAGCAGTGGTGCCCAGCGGGCGAGTCGGGAACGAGCGGGAAGCGCGGACATGCAACAACGGATCCGGCGCAGGCGCCGGATCCGTCCAGGCGTATCAGTAGCCGCTGTTGCTCATCGCGCCCATGCCGCCGAGCACGACGAAGAACAGCACGTACAGCACGACCAGCACGGCCCAGGCAATGGCCGACCAGATGGCCCACTTCTTGGCCTTGGCGGCGGAGTCCTGGGCGCCGGCGATGTCGCCAGCGGCCAGCTTGCCGTTGACCTGTGCGGCGTAGACGATCGACACGATGCCGGCCGGCAGGCAGCAGAACAGGGTGGTCAGGATGGCCCAGACCAGGTTGTTCGGGACCTGCGGAGTAGCGGTATTCATGGGTTCAAGCTCCTTGATGGGTGGTGGTGGTGAATCATTGGTCGGAAAGAGCGCCCAGTACGGCCAAGCCGCCGAACAGCCCGAGCCACAACAGCAACAGGACCGGCAGGGCCACGGCCGAAGCCACTGCCCACCAGCCCGCCTTGCGCGACGCGCTGTAGGCCCCCGGCAGATCGCCAGCCGCGCGGCGGCCATCGACCTGGGAGGCATAGACGATCGACACCACGCCCAACGGCAGGCAGCAGAACAGCGTCGTCAGGATCGCCCAGACCAGATGGTTGGGGATGTAGACCGGACGGCTGAGCGGTGGTGGTTGATTCAAAGCGAGACTCCATTCCTTGGTGGCCGGCCTTGGTGAATCGGCCGAACCTCCCCCCTGTGGGTGCGTAATCTACCGCAACCGGCGTTGCATGTATGCGTTTACACGCACGGCATGTCGTGTTCGCCACTGGACGGTGGCGTATGCGGGGGAGGTTGCCGGGCCTGCCTGTCAGTCCGATTCTGTCAGGCGTGATCGCCGCGCAGGGCCCGCACCTGGGCTTCCAGCGCCTGGGCGTTGGTGGTGTGGCCGTCCATGGACGGTGCCGCCACTACCTCGACGGTGGCTCGGAAACGGCGCGGCACCCGCATGCGGCCGAGGCGGCTGTCGCGCCGGCTCCACATGCTCGACCACATGCCGCGCAGGGCCATCGGCACCACCGGCACCGGCCGCCGTTCGAGGATCTTCTCGACGCCGGACTTGAACGGGGCGATTGCACCATCCCTGGTCAGTGCGCCTTCCGGGAAGATGCAGACCAGCTCGCCTTCGGCCAACGCGGCGTCGATGTCATCGAACGCGCGCTGCATCAGCGCCGGGTCTTCGCGCGCACCGGCGATCGGGATCGCCTTGGCGGTACGGAAGATCCAGCGCATCACCGGGATGTTGAAGATCCTGTAGTACATGACGAAGCGCACCGGACGCGGAATCGTCGCCGACAGGATCAGTGCGTCCATGTAGCTGACATGGTTGCAGACCAGCAGCGCGGCGCCTTCGTCGGGCACGTTGGCTTCGATGCCGTGCGGGCGCAGCCGGTACAGGGTGCGCACCATCAGCCAGCTGAGGAAGCGCATCAGGAATTCGGGAACGATGGTGAAGATGTAGATCGCCACCAGCGCGTTGGCGATGGCCAGCGCCAGGAACTGCTGCGGGATGGTCCAGTGCAGCAGCTTGTGCGCGGCCAGCGACAACAGGGCTGCGCCGACGATGAAGCCGGAATTCTGGATGTTCAGCGCCGCGAACACGCGCGACATCTGCGCCTTCGGCGTGCGGCTCTGGATCAGCGCGAACAATGGCACCACGAAGATACCGGTGAACAGGCCGATGCCGATCAGGTCGATGACGATGCGGATGCTGCCCGGCTGCTGCAGGAAGGTGCCGATGGTCAACCCGTGCACCGTCGCCTCGCCGCTGCGCGCGAAGTACAGGTCGAGCAGGAACGCGGTCATGCCGAACGCGCCCAACGGCACCAGGCCGATTTCCACCGTGCGCGCCGACAGCTTCTCGCACAGCAGCGAGCCAACGCCGGTGCCGACCGAGAACAGGGCCAGGGCGAACAGATACAGTTTGGGTTCGCCGCCGAGGTTGGCCAACGCGTAGTTGGGCAGTTGCGAGGTCAGCACGGTGCCGACGAACCAGAACCAGGACACCCCGAGGATGGCGTTGCGCACCGCCTTCTGCTGCCGTGCCATGCGCAGCACGACCCGCGACTCCGGCAGGGGGTTCCAGTTGATCTTCAGGTTCGGATCGCCGGCGTCGACCTTGGGGATCAGGCGCGCGGCGATGTTGCCGCAGATGGCTAGAACGATCACCGCTGTGGCGGCCACGATCGGGCCGTGGCTCCCCGCAAGCAGGAACACCGAGCCGCCGATGATCATGCCGGACAGGATCGAGATCGAAGTACCCATCTCGACCAGGCCGTTGCCGCCAGTCAGTTCCTCGGGTTTCAGCACCGAGGGCAGTACCGAGTACTTCACCGGGCCGAACAGGGTCGACTGCATGCCGGTACAGAACAGCGCGACCAGCAGGAACGGCAGGTTCTCGGTAACGAAACCGACAGCCGCCATCGACATGATCACGATCTCCATGGTGGTGGTGATCACGATCAGCCGCGATTTTTCCAGTTTGTCGGCGATCTGCCCGGCCAGCGCCGAGAACAGGAAGTACGGGAGGATGAAGATGGCTGGCGCCAGCGTGGTGTAAAGCGAACGCTGCTCCTCCGAAACGCCCAGATAAAACAACAGGCCGATGATCGCCTGCCGGTACACGTTGTCGTTGAACGCACCCAGCGCCTGGACGACGAAGAACGGCAGGAAACGGCGCTGGCGCAGCAGGGCGAACTGGTTGTGACCGGACATGGAACCTCCTTGACCGGCGCAGCCTAGCATTCCTGCCTATCCGCTGTGGATGCGGACCTGTGGGTGCGGACCGTTGGTCCGCACACCTGTCGATGGTCTCAGACGATATCGTCGACCACGCCGCCATCCACGCGCAGTGCTGCACCGGAGGTGGCGGAAGCCTGCGGCGAGGCCAGGTACACCACCATGTTGGCCACTTCCTCGACCGTGGCGGTGCGCTGGATCACCGAAGACGGCCGGTGTGCCATCACGAACTCGCGGCCGATCTGCTCCAGCGGCTTGCCGCTGCGCTGGCGTTCATCTTCGAACATCGCCGCGAAACCGTCGGACAGGGTCGGGCCGGGCAGCACCGCGTTGACGGTGACGCCACTGCCGGCCACGCGCTTGGCCAGGCCGCGCGACAGCGACAGCTGCGCGGTCTTGCTGACACCGTAATGGATCATGTCGGCGGGAATGTTGCGTGCCGATTCGGAGGAGATGAACAGCACGCGGCCCCAGCCGGCGTCGACCATCGCCGGCAGCAGTGCCCGCGACAGACGCACGCCGGACATCACATTGGTCTGCCAGTAGCGCTCCCAGGTGGCGTCTTCGGTCTCGAAGAAGTCCTCGGGGCCGAAAATGCCGGCGTTGTTGACCAGGATGTCGACCTTGGGCAGGCCGGCCAGCAGCACATCGACACCGGCTGCATCGGAAAGGTCGGCGGCGACGCCGATCACCTCGGCACCCGGAACGGCGGCGAGCAGGCGCTGGCGGGCGCGTTCGACACTGTCGGTGCTGCGGCCGTTGAGAATGACCCGCGCACCCGCCGCGGCAAGACCCTGGGCGATCGCCAGGCCGATGCCGGCGGTGGAAGCGGTAACGAGCGCGGTGCGGCCGGCGAGTTCGATCTTCATGGGGGGAGTCCAGGAGCAGGGGATCACCCAGTATCCGCGCAGGAACGTGATCGGGATGCAGCGCCAGGCGCAACACACGGTTGCACACGGTGCAGTAGATCCACGCCATGCGTGGATGGACTGCGGGTCGCGCCAGGCCCTGCCCGGCGCCGGCCTTCAGGTGAGCGTGCGCACGGCCTCATTCGCCGCCGCCCGCACCTTCGGCAGCATCCGCAGCACCAGCGCCATCTGCGTGCGGATCAACTGCAGCTTCGCCGGCATCGCCTCGTCGATCTGCTCCAGCTCGGCCGCCACCGCGCGATCAGCGTCGTTGTCGTCCTCGTTGACCGGCTGCCGTGCGGTCAGGGCCGAGGCCAGCTGCTGCAGCGCTTTCCGCACGCGGTCACCGGCGGCCAAGGCCAGCGGATCGCCGGCGTAGCTGTCCACCTGGTCGCGGTGTGCACCCAGCGCCGACAAGTGCCCAAGCAGCGTGTTGGAGAGCGCCAGGAAGTGGAAGCCGGCATCCAGGTTGCGGCGCACATGACCGGGTTCGCGCAGCATGTTCGACAGCGCGGTGGACAGCGCGGCGTCGGCGTTGTGCATGTCGCGGCGGGCGATGCGATAGGCCAGGTCATCGCGCATGCCGCTGCGGTACTGGCCCAGCACCGAATCCAGGTAGCGCGCGGCGGTATCCAGCACCCGCGCCAGCACAAGGTGCAGCTGGCGGCCCTGCCAGTCGGGCAGGATCAGGAACGCGGCGGCAGCGGCAATCGCGCAGCCCAGCAGCGTGTCGACCATGCGCGGCACGATCAGCACGAAGCCATCGCCGATCAGGTTGAAGCAGGTCAGGGCCATCACCGTGATCGCCGCCGATGCCACCAGGTAGCGGTCGGTGCGGGTGAAGAAGAACAGCAGCGCCGACAGCAGCGCGATCAGCAGTTGCACGTGCAGTTGCGGGAACAACTGCAGCAGCGCCCAGGTGAGCACGAGGCCCGCCACGGTGCCGACGATGCGCTGCGCCAGGCGTTGGCGGGTGGCGCCGAAGTTGGGCCGGCACACGAATACGATGGTCAGCAGCACCCACGAGCCGTTCTGCGCATTGAACAGACGGATCGCGGCGAAACCGGCGATCAGCGCCAATGCCATGCGCAGGCCGTGGCGGAACAGGACCGAGCCGGGCGTGAGCTGCTGGCGCACGCGCACGCCCATCTCGCGCAGGGTATGCGGGTTGCTGTCGCGCAGGCGCGTATCGACATTGTCGAGGCTGGCCTCGGAGCGTTCGGCGTCCAGCAGGCGGCGTTCGATGCTGCGCAGGTTGTGCACCAGCAGGTCCAGCGAACCCAGCAGTCGCTGCCACTGCGGGCGCTGCTGGTCGCGCAGGTAGGCCAGCGCATCGGCCAGGTCGCGCCCGGCCTGCTGGTTGGTTTCGCCATACACGAACGGGCGGCGCAGGCGGATCGCCTCGCCCAGGCGCGCGCAGGCCTGGCCCTGAAGATCGAGCAGGCGCTGGCAGCGGTACAGCACGTCGCTGTGGAAGAACGCATCGACCAGGGCGCCGTAAGGGTAGTGCGAGGAACTGGCGCGCTCGTGGAAATCCTGTGCCATGTAATAGAGGCGCAGGTACAGGCCGGAGTTCACGCCCGGCCGCCCGGAACGGCCGAAGCGGGCGAGAATCGCGGTCTTGGCCTCGTTCAACGCGCCGACCACGCGCCGGTTCTGCTCGGCCAGGTCGAGCTGGCGGCGTTGCAGGTCGGCCTCACGTACCGGTTCGAACAGGGCGGCCTTCAGCTGCAGGTAGCGGCCCAGCTCGATGTAAAGCCGCGCCACGCGCTCGCGCACCGGTCGGTTGGCGAACAGTGCGGTCCACAGGATCGACAGCAGTCCGTACCAGACGGCGCCCGCCAGCAGGTGGCTGACCGCTTGCAGCGCGGTATGCAGGTCGCTGGCACCGTGCTGCTCCAGCCCGATCATGGTGTAGATCGCCAGCGTTACCGTGGCCTGGGCGATGGATGCGTAGCGCTCGCCGAGCGCGCCCAGCAGGGTCAGGCCGAAGGTGGACAGTGCCAGCGCGCCGATGAAGATCCACGGCCAGGGGAACAGCCAGATCACCGACGCCGCAGCGATGCAGAAACACAGCAGCGACAGCGCCACCGCCTTGGTCCGGCCCCACCAGTTGTCGTCGGTCTCGGCGATGGCGCTGGCGATGATGCCGAGGAAAACGCCGGGCAGGGCGGTCAGCGCATCCAGCTGCCAGCACACGGCAAGCGCTGCGGTCAGGGCGATGAACACGCGCAGGCCGTAACTGGCCTTCTCGTGGGCCCACAGGCGGCTGAGGCGGGATTGGCGGGCGGGCATGCAGGCTCGGCGGAAGGATCTCCCACCATTATTGCGGGGTGCGCGTGAAATATGGAGGGCGGACCACCGCGGTAGTGCCGGCCGCTGGCCGGCAGATTTGCCGTACCGAGAAAGCCGGCCAGCGGCCGGCTCTACCCTTAGATCCACGCCATGCGTGGATGGGCCGTTCTACGCACGCTGCGCGCGCTTGAGCAGCTTCGCTTCGCGCTTGCGCGCGCGACGGGCCCGCCAGCGTTCGGCCAGACACGAGAAGATCACGTACAGCGCCGGCGTGCTGAGCAGGGTCAGGCTCTGCGAGAACAGCAGGCCGCCGATCATCGCGATGCCCAGCGGGCGGCGCAGTTCGGAGCCTTCGCCCAGGCCGATCGCCAGCGGCACCGCCGCCAGGATCGCCACCATCGTGGTCATCATGATCGGGCGGAAGCGCACGATGCTGGCCTCGCGCGCGGCATCGCGCGGTGCCAGGCCATGCTCGCGCTGCGCCACCAGCGCGAAGTCGATCATCATGATCGCGTTCTTCTTGACGATGCCGATCAACAGCACCAGCGCGATCATCGAGATCACCGACAACTCGGTGTTGGTGCCGAACAACGCGAGCAGTGCACCCACGCCCGCCGCCGGCAGCGTGGACAGGATGGTGACCGGATGGATCAGGCTCTCGTAGAGCATGCCCAGCACCAGGTACACGGTCAGGATCGCGGCGAACACCAGGATCAGCATGTCGCTGGGGTCGGAGTTGAAGCCGAAGCCCGCATCATCGGCCAGGCGGATGTCACCAGGCATGCGCATGCCGGCCACGGTCGCGTCGATGATCGCCTTGGCCTCACCCATGCTCACGTTCGGAGCCAGGTTGTAGCTGAGGTCCATCGTCGTGTACTGGTTCTCGTGGGTGATCTGCGACGGGGCCAGGCCGGGCATCTGCGTGGCCACCGCGGTGATCGGCACCATGTCGCCGTTGCGCGCACGCACGTACACCTCGTCCAGCGCGGCGGGGGTGGCGGTCTGCGAGGGCAGGGCGTTGACCACCACGCTGTACTGGTTGATGTCCGAATAGATGGTGGAGATCTGGCGCTGGCCGAACGCACCGTACAGCGCACCGTCGATGGCACCCACGGTGATGCCCAGGCGTGCGGCCTTGGCGCGGTCGATCTGGATGTTCTGGCGCAGGCCGGCGTTGTCCACGTCGGTACCGACATCGCGCAGCTTGGGGTTCTTCTTCAGCTCCGCCTGCAGCTTGGGCAGCCATTCCTGCAGCGATGCCAGGTCGTTGCCCTGCAGCGAGATGCGGTACTGCGCGCCCTGGCTGGAACCGCCGCCATCGTTGCTGGGCAGATCCTGGATCGCGCGCAGGCGCAGCTGCAGGTCGGGGTAGCGGTCGGCCTTGGCACTCAGCCGTGCGAGTGCGTGCGCGGTGGTCTCGCGACGGCCATCGCTGCGCGACTTCAGCTCGATGTTGAACTGTGCGCTGGAGCCCTGGCGGCCGCTGCCCAGGCGCACGCCCACGGTCTTCACCGCGGGGTCGGCCATCAGCATGTCGGTGATGCGGCGCTGGCGGGCGACCATGTCCTCGAAGGACACCGTGGCGCTGGAATTGGCGCGGCCCCAGATCAGGCCGGTGTCCTGCGGCGGGAACGCGCCCTTTTTCACCGCGCCGAACAGGAAGACGGTGGCGCCGATCAGGATCAGCGGGGTCAGCGACAGCAGCAGCGCGTGGCGCAGCGAGAAGTCGAGGAACACGGTGTAGACGCGAAGCATGCGCTCATGGCCGGCATCCAGCCAGCGGCCGAAGCGCGACGGCGGCGCGCTGTGGTCGTGCGCGCTGAGGAACCGGCTGCACAGCGCCGGAGTCAGCGTCAGCGAGACGATCATCGAGACCACGATGGCCGCCACCAGGGTGACGGTGAATTCGCGGAAGAACGCACCCATCATGCCGCTGGCGAACAGGAGCGGGATGAACACCGCCACCAGCGAGGCGGTGATCGAGACGATGGTAAAGCCGATCTCGCGCGCGCCGGTGAGCGCCGCCTGCATCCGCGGCATGCCTTCGTCGAGGTGGCGCATGATGTTCTCGATCACCACGATCGCATCGTCGACCACGAAGCCGATGGCGATCACCAGCGCCAGCAGGCTCAGGTTGTTCAGGGTGAAGCCCATCACGTACATCACCAGCGCGGCACCGGCCAGCGACAGCGGCACGGTCACCGCAGCGATCAGCGTGGGTGCCAGCCGGCGCAGGAACAGCGCCATGGTCAGCACCACCATCGCCAGGCTGATCAGCAGGGTGATCTGCACTTCATGCAGCGACGAGCGGATGGTCGGCGTACGGTCGAAGTACGGCGTCATCGTGGTGCCGGGCTGCAGGTAATCGCGCAGGGTCGGGATCTGCGCCTTGACCCGGTCCACGGTCTCCACGATGTTGGCGCCGGCACGGGTGAACACGTACATCACCACCGCCGGTTTGTGGTCGAACCACGCGGCCTGGTAGGCATCCTGCTGGCCGTCGTAGACGTTGGCGATGTCCTTCAGGCGGATCACCCGGCCATCGCCCTGGGTCTTGACCACCAGGTCGGCGAAGTCGGCGGCACGCGCCACCGAGTCGTTGGCGATGATCGCGGTAGTGGTGTTGCCGTCGCTGAGGAAGCCGGTGGGCGAGGTCACGTTGGCCGCGCGCACGGCGTTGCGCAGGTCATCGGCGGTCAGGCCGAGCGCGTTCATCAGGCGCAGGTTGACGTCCACACGCACCGCCGGCGTCGAAGCGCCAGCGATGTCGACCGAAGCAACGCCGCTGATCTGGCGGATGCGCTGGGCCAGCAGCGAGTCGGCGACGTTGTACAGCTCGTCGGCCGACTGCGTCTGCGAGGTCAGCGCGATGGCGATGACCGGGTCGTCGTTCGGATTCGCCTTCTGGTACATCGGCGAGCCCATGCCCGAAGGCAGGTCGGCCTGCGCCGAGTTGATCGCGGTCTGCACGTCCAGCGCGGCCGAATCGATGTTGTGGCCGCTCTGGAAGATCATGAACACCAGCGAGCTGCCTTCCGAGCTCGACGAGCGCATGCGGTCGATGCCCGGCAGCTGGCCGAGGTGGCGCTCCAGCGGCGCGGTGACTGTCGAGGCCATGGTCGCCGCATCCGCGCCGGACTGGCTGGCGTGCACGAAGATCACCGGGATCTCGATGTTCGGCAGTGCCGATACGCCCAGGCGCAGGTAGCAGATCAGGCCGACCATGAACAGGCCGATGGCCAGCAGCGCGGTGCCGATCGGGCGGCGGATGAAGGGGCCGGACAGGTTCATCGTGCGGCCCACCGCAGCAGCGGGGCGTGGATCATGCCTGCGGCTCCTGCAGCGAACCGTTGCGCAGTGCGCGCTGCTCGCGGCGGCGCGCCAGCCATTCGGAGAAGCGTTCCATGTACAGGTAGATCACCGGCGTTGTGTACAGCGTGACCAGCTGCGACAGCAGCAGGCCACCGACGATGGCGATGCCCAGCGGGCGCCGCAGCTCCGAGCCGATGCCGGTGCCCAGCGCCAGCGGCAGCGCGCCGAGCATTGCCGCGGCGGTGGTCATCATGATCGGGCGGAAGCGCAGCAGGCAGGCGCGGCGGATCGCTTCATGCGCGTTGGCACCGGCGCGACGCGCCTCGATCGCGAAGTCCACCATCATGATGCCGTTCTTCTTGACGATGCCGATCAACAGCACGATGCCGACGATGCCGTCCACCGACAGGCTCAGCCCGCACAGCATCAGCGCCAGCAGCGCGCCGACGCCGGCCGGTGGCAGCGTGGAGATGATCGTGATCGGGTGGATGTAGCTCTCGTAGAGCACGCCGAGCACGATGTAGATCACCACCAGCGAGGCCAGCAGCAGCCACACCACATCGGTCTGGCTGCCGGTGAATTCGGCAGCCTTGCCGATGAACTCGGCATGCAGGTGTGCCGGCATGTCCAGGCTGTCCTTGGTTTCCTGGATCGCACGCACCGCTTCGGACAGCGAATAGCCCGGCGCCACGTTGAACGAGACCGTCACTGCCGGCAGCTGCTGCTGGTGGCTGACCACCAGCGGCGCACTGCTGACCTTGCCTTCGGCCAGCGCCGACAGCGGGATGATGTTGCCGGCGCCGACCGTGATGCCGGTGTTCTGCGCGCCGATGCCGGTGGCGGTGGACGAGTTGGACGAGGTGACCTGGCCGAAGCTGGTGGCATTGGTGCCGGTCAGCGCGCCGGCGCCGTTGGAAGCCACGGCCAGCTGTTCCATCAGCGCGGTGCTGGTACGGAACTCCGGCGCCACTTCCAGCACAACCCGATACTGGTTGAGTTCGGTGAAGATGGTCGAGATCTGGCGCTGGCCGAACGCATCGTAGAGCGTGTCGTCGATGGTCTGCATCGGCACGCCCAGCACACTAGCCTTGTCGCGGTCGATGTTCAGTTCAAGCGCGCGGCCCTGGTTGGACAGGTTGTTGTCCACGTCGGCCAGTTCCGGGCGCTTGCGCAGCGCTTCGGTCAGGCGCGTGGCCTGCGTGGCCACTTCGGCGCTGTCCACGTCCGACAGCGAGTACTGGTATTCGGTGGCGGCCACGCGGGTATCGAGGGTCACGTCCTGCACCGGTTTCAGGTACAGGGCCACGCCCGGAATACCGGCTACCGCCTTCTGCAGGCGCGGCAGGATCTCATCCAGGCCATCACGCTGGCTGCGCTCCTTCAGCACGATCGACAGCTGGCCCTGGTTGAGCGTGGGGTTCATGCTGCCAGCACCGATGAACGCCGACACGCCGGTCACGTCCGGATCCTGGCGCAGCGCTTCGGCAACCTGCCTTGTGCGCTGTTCCATCTGCGGGAAAGCGATGTTCTGGTCGGCCTGCACCACGCCGGTGATCAGGCCGGTGTCCTGCTCGGGCAGCAGCCCCTTGGGAATCAACACGTACAGCAGCACGGTCAATACCAGCGCGCCACCGGCCACGGCCAGGGTCAGGCGCTGGTGGCCCAGCACCCAGTCCAGGCTGTGCTCGTACAGGCCGACGGTGCGCGTCCACAGGTTCTGTTTGCCGGCCGCCGCTGCGCGCTCATGCGCATCCTCGCCCTCGGGCAGGGCGTCGGGCTTGAGCAGGTAGGCGCACATCATCGGGGTCAGCGTCAGCGAGATCAGCATCGACAGCACCACGGCGATGCTCAGCACCCAGGCGAACTCGTGGAACAGGCGGCCGGTGACGCCGGGCATCAGCAGCAGCGGCAGGAACACCGCCACCAGCGAGACCGTCAGCGACAGCACGGTGAAGCCGATCTGGCGCGCGCCGATCTCGGCCGCTTCCTTGCCACTCTTGCCCTGCTCGATGTAACGCACGATGTTCTCGATCATCACGATCGCATCGTCGACCACGAAGCCGGTGGCCACCACCAGCGCCATCAGCGAGAGGTTGTCCAGCGACATGCCGGCAAAGGCCATCACCGCGAAGGTGCCGGCCAGCGACAGCGGCACCGCCACCGAGGGAATGATCGTGGCCCACAGCCGGCGCAGGAATACGAAGATCACCGCCACCACCAGGCCGATGGTGAGGATCAGGGTGAACTGCACTTCGTGCACCGAGGCGCGGATGGTCTCGGTGCGGTCGTTGAAGATCTCCAGGTGCACGTCGGCCGGCAGCACGCCCTGCAGCTGCGGCAGGATCGCGCGGATGCGCTCGACGGTCTGCACGATGTTGGCGCCCGGCTGGCGGCGCACTTCCAGCAGCACCGCCGGCTTGCCATCGGCCCAGGCCGCCAGCTGGTCGTTCTCCACGCCGTCGACCACCTCGGCCACGTCGGACAGCCGCACCGGGCGGCCGTTCTTGTAGCTGATGATGGTGTCGCGGTACTCGGCGGCGCTGGCCAGCTGGTCGTTGGTGCCGATGCTGTAGGACTGGGTCTTGCCGTTCAACGAGCCTTTGGGCGCATTGACGTTGGCCTGGGTGAGCGCGCTGCGCAGCTGTTCCAGGGTCAGGCCCATGTTCGACAGCTGCGCCGGATTGACCTGGATGCGCACGGCCGGGCGCACGTTGCCGGCAATCGAGACCAGGCCGACGCCCTGCACCTGCGACAGGCGCTGGGCCAGGATCGAGTCGGCGTAATTGTTGACGTCGCGCAGCGGGCGCGTGTCAGAGGTCAGTTTCAGGGTGACGATGGCCGCGTCGGCCGGGTTCACCCGGTTGTAGACCGGCTGGTAGGGCAGCGACGAGGGCAGGGTGGCCTGGCGGATCGCCGCCTGCACGTCCTGCGCGGCGATGTCGATGTCGCGGTCCATCGAGAACTGCAGGATGATCGTCGACAAGCCAGCCGACGAGTCGGAGGTCATCAGCTCCAGCCCGGAGATCTGCCCGAACTGGCGCTCCAGTGGCGTGGTGACCAGCGAGGCCATGGTGGTTGCGTTTGCGCCGGGGTACTGGGTGGTGACCACCAGGCTGGGCGCATCGATTTCCGGCAGCGCCGACACCGGCAGCTTGCGGTAACCGAGGATGCCCAGCAGCAACAGGCCCGCCATCAACAGCGAGGTAGCGATCGGGCGGCGGATGAAGATCGTCGAAAAGCCCACGGACTGATCCTTGCTGGCACTTCAATGTCGGCGCCGGCGGGTCCGCCGGCGCGAGGGAGAACCGTGGCCTGCGCTCAGCGCGGACCGCCACCGCGACGGCCACCGCCGCCACCGTTCTTCTGTTCGGCCGCCTTCAGCTCGGCCTCGGTCGGTGCGGCCGGGGTTTCGCCCGGCTTCAGCGCGGTGACCTTGCTGCCCGGCTTCAGGCGGAACTGGCCTTCACTGACCACCCGCTCGCCGCCCTTCAGGCCTTCGGCGATCTGCACCTGGCTGTCGCCCACTTCCACGCCGCTCCGCACGGTCTGCATCTTCACCGTGTTGTCGCCCTGCACGACGTAGACGTACTCGCCATCCGGCCCACGCAGCACGGCCTGGGTCGGAATGACCACGCCGCCGGCAATCGTGCGCAGCTGCATGCGCACGTTGACGAACTGGCCCGGCCACAGGCCGTTGTCGGTGTTGTCGAACAGCGCGCGCGCCTTGAAGGTGCCGCTGTCGGCACTGATCAGGTTGTCGACCACGTCCAGCTTGCCGTCGCCGGACAGCACGTGCGAGTCGGCGCGGTCCAGTGCCGCCACCGGCACCGCGCCGGCGGCCTGCGCCTGGCGCACGTCGCCGAGCTGGCGTTCGGGCAGGTTGAACAGGACGTGGATCGGGTGGATCTGGGTCAGGGTGACCAGCGCGGTGCCCGCGTTGACCACGTTGCCCGCGTCGACCGCGCGGATGCCGGCGATGCCGGTGATCGGTGCGGTGACCCTGGTGTACTGCAGCTGCACCTGTGCCGAGCGCATGCTGGCCTCGTTCGCCGCGACTGCGCTTTCGTACTGTGCCACTTGGTTTCGCTGTGTATCCAGATCGGTCTTGGCGACGAACTGGCGGTACTCCGGCGCATTGGAGCGCTGGTAGTTGGAGCGCGCGGTGGCCAGCAGCGCCTCGTTCTGGCGCTTGGCTGCCGCGGCCTGGTCATAGCTGGCCTGGGCGGTGCGTGGATCGATCACTGCCAGCACGTCGCCCTTCTTCACTTCCTGGCCTTCGCGGAAGTTCAGGCTCATCAGCTGGCCACCGACCTGCGGGCTGACGGTGACGGTGTTCATTGCCGTCACGGTACCCAGTGCGCTGGCATACACCGGTACGTCCTGGTGCGTGGCCTCGACCACGGTCACCGGCACCGGGCC
The DNA here is from genome assembly GCF_059369555.1 of Stenotrophomonas sp. YJH_SMC_21. Lineage (NCBI taxonomy): Bacteria > Pseudomonadati > Pseudomonadota > Gammaproteobacteria > Lysobacterales > Lysobacteraceae > Stenotrophomonas > Stenotrophomonas sp. YJH_SMC_21. The sequence goes on along the minus strand of NZ_JCAFSU010000001.1, from coordinate 477,594 downwards.
GGCATCCGGGTCTTCGCCACCCTGGCGCGCTCCCGCTGCCGGCTTTCCAGCCTTGTCCTTGCCCCCGCCGATGACGCGCAGGCCGACCACGGCCAGCACCAGAACCGCCACGACCAGCAGCACGATCTTCCAAACACGTGACATTACGAGGACTCCAAGAGGGCTGGACGGGGCGCGGCCCCGGTTGGCAATGCGCAAAGCATACCTGTGCCACATCACGTTTCCTGCATGACGGATGGGACGGGCGCTAAGACCGGATCCGGCCGCGGAGGTTCCCGTGGCGGCGGTGTTGCCCTACATTCAGCTGGACCCCTCTTGCTGTGGAGATTGCGATGCGCCGTTCGCTGCTGCTGTCCGCCCTGCTGCTGGCCCTGCCGGCCGTTGCCCACGCCCAGGACGGGCAACGCCCCGAAGTGACCGCCGCTGCCCAGCGCCTGCAGGCCAAGGTGGTTGAATGGCGCCGCGACTTCCATCAGCACCCGGAACTGTCCAACCGCGAGGTGCGCACCTCGGCCGAGGTCGCCAAGCGCCTGCGTGCGATGGGCTTGAAGCCGAAGACCGGCATCGCCCACCACGGCGTGGTGGCGATCATCGAAGGCGGCAAGCCCGGCCCGAAGATCGCGCTGCGTGCGGACATGGACGCGCTGCCGGTGACCGAGCAGACCGGGCTGCCGTTCGCCTCCAAGGCCACCGACCAGTACCGCGGCCAGACCGTGGGCGTGATGCATGCCTGCGGCCATGACGCGCACACCGCTACCCTGCTGGGCGTGGCCGAAGCGCTGGTGTCGATGAAGAAGGACCTGCCGGGCCAGGTGATGCTGATCTTCCAGCCGGCCGAGGAAGGCGCACCGCCGCCGGAAGAGGGCGGTGCCGCGCTGATGCTGAAGGAAGGCCTGTTCGCCGACTTCAAGCCGGAGGCGGTGTTTGGACTGCATGTGTTCTCCAGCGTGCAGGCCGGCCAGATCGCGGTGCGCGGTGGCCCATTGATGGCCGCCTCGGATCGTTTCGGGATCAAGGTGATCGGTCGCCAGACGCACGGCTCGGCACCGTGGAACGGTGTCGACCCGATCGTGGCCACCGCCGATCTGGTCGGCACCGCGCAGACCATCGTCAGCCGCCGCGCCAACCTGTCCAAGCAACCGGCGGTGCTGACCTTCGGTGCGATCAACGGCGGCATCCGCTACAACATCATTCCGGACGAGGTGGAGATGGTCGGCACCATCCGCACCTTCGACGAGGGCATGCGCCAGCAGATCTTCGCCGACCTGCGCAACGTCGCCGAGCACACCGCCGCCGCGCACGGTGCGAAGGCGGTGACCGACATCTACGAATCGGAAGGCAACCCGGCCACGGTGAACGACCCGGCGCTGACCGCGAAGATGCTGCCGAGCCTGCAGGCGGTGGTGGGCAAGGACAACGTGTACGAGCCACCGCTGCAGATGGGCGCGGAGGATTTCTCGCTGTACGCGAAGGAAGTGCCGGGGATGTTCTTCTTCGTTGGTTCCACCAGCGTGGGCATCGACCCGGCGACGGCGCCCGCCAATCATTCGCCGAAGTTCCTGCTGGATGAGAAGGCGCTGGATGTCGGACTGCGCGCGCTGCTGCAGGTGAGCCTGGATTACCTGCACGGTGCCGGCACTCCGGCGGGGTGAGGGTTTCCGGCAGGGCTTGCAGCCCTGCACCCGCTTGGATCAACGGCAACGTCAACGTCAAAAGCGGGCATTCCGTGGGATGGCGGGGTGGGTCCGGTTGAGGGGGACGCCGTAAACCCGTCCATGGGGGCTTGGCCGCGGCATCCATGCCGCGGACACCCCCTCAACCGGACCCACCCCGCCTTCGACAGTTTCCCGCGGCTGTTGGTGCCCGCTGCTGTTGGTGGGTGCCGACCGTTGGTCGGCACGGCAGGCGTCATGAATGTCTGAAGGATCGGCTTCTGATTTTGATTTTCCTGATCTTTCCCGTGGTGGTGGTGGCGCGCAAGGAACTGTCAGGGGCCGGGTGGGTGGGCGGGGCGGGGGTGTCCGCGGCATGGATGCCGCGGCCAAGCCCCCAAGGACGGGTTTACGGCGTCCCCCGACCCGCCTACCCACCCGGCCAAGCCGATAGACCGCCTTCCACGACCAACCAACAAAACCACCACGGAGGGGCTCCGCCGTTGGCCAGCCCGGCCGAAGGCCCGCCGTCCGCGCGATACAATGACCCCCATGAACACCCCACAGGATTCCAGCCTCGGTCGCGAGGTCAGTTACCCGTCGCAGTACGATCCCGGCCTGCTGTTTCCCATCCCCCGCAGCGGCGCCCGCGCCGAAATCGGCCTCGATGACGCCGCGCTGCCGTTCGTCGGCCATGACCGCTGGCACGCCTTCGAGCTGAGCTGGCTCGACCCGCGTGGCAAGCCGCAGGTGGCCGTGGCCACCGTGCAGGTGCCGTGCACCTCGCCGCGGCTGATCGAATCGAAGTCGTTCAAGCTGTACCTCAACTCCCTCAACAGCACCCGCATCGACAGCGCCGAGGCACTGCGCGCGCGCATCGTGGCGGATCTGTCAGATTGTGCCGGTGCGCCGGTCCAGGTCGAGTTCGGGCTGCCGGGCCTGCGCGAGACGCCGCTCGGTGAATCCATCGACGGGCTGGAGCTGGAGATCGACTGCTACGGCCCGCCGCAGGCGGACTTTCTCTCGGCCAATGCCGGTGAGGTGGTGGAGGAGACCCTGGTCTCGGCACTGCTGAAGTCCAACTGCCCGGTCACCGGCCAGCCGGACTGGGCGACGGTCAGCCTGCGTTACCGCGGGCCGAAGATCGATCGTGCCGGCCTGCTGCGCTATCTGGTGAGCTACCGCGAGCACGCCGAGTTCCACGAGCAGTGCGTTGAGCGGATCTTCAGCGAGGTGTCTGCGCGCTGCCAGCCGCAATGGCTGGAAGTGGAGGCGCGCTATACCCGCCGTGGCGGCCTGGACATCAACCCGTGGCGCGCCAGTCCCGGCATTGCCGCCCCGGCCGCGACCTACCGCGAACTGCGCCAGTAACCGCCGCAGGCGGTTGCCCGCTGTGCCGGGCCATGCCCGGCGAACACCGGCCAGCGGCCGGCACTACCATGATTCGCAGGCGGTTACGGGTAGTGCCGGCCGCTGGCCGGCAATCGGCCAAGGCCGGATCCCCCTGGCACAGCCGGCCAGCGGCCGGCACTACCGGGCACCGTCTCTCCCGATTGTTCAGCCGCCCCCCGGGGCGGCTTCACATCTGCACCATCCCCATTTAACAACCGCCATGGCACCGTGCGAGCCACGTAGTCATGCAGACGGGAGTTGTGGATGAGTACCGAGAAGAAAGCCGATTTCTCCGGCGTCAGCGCCAGCGTCGACAGTACCGCCGAGCAGGTGCCGAAGGCGGACTTCTCCGGCGTGAGCGCTTCGGTGGACAGCACCGCCGAGATCGTCAGCGGCGGCACCTATACCGTGCAGAAGGGTGACTCGCTGTCGAAGATCGCCAAGCAGCATCTGGGCGACGCCAACGCCTGGAAGAAGATCTTCGAAGCCAATCGCGATGTGCTTGACGACCCGGACAAGATCTTCCCGGGCCAGACCCTGAAACTGCCGCCGAAGTAAGCCGGCGATCAAACGCCGTCCGACAATCCCTGGGAGGAACCCCGAATGATCAAGACCACCCCGCTCCAGACCGCCCTGATCGCCGCCCTGTTGGGCAGCGTTGCCTTGGTCGGTTGCAAGAAGAAGGAAGAGTCGACCGACACCAACGCCGCTCCGGCCGCCACGGCTCCGGCCGAGCCGGCAGCGCCGGCACCGATGACCGGTGCACCGCCGCCGATGGCGGAAGCTGCCGCGGTCAGCGTTTCCACCGTCACCGTGGGCAAGACCGCTGCCGCCGACAAATCGGTCGCCCCGGCTGCACTGTTCTCGCCGAAGGATGATGTCATCGTCTCGGTCAAGACCGATGGCGCCGCCAACAACGTCAATGTCGGTGCCAAGCTGACCTTCCAGGACGGCCAGGTGGCCGGCGAACAGACCGCGACCCTGAATGCCAGCGGCGCGGAGACCACCAACGTCACGTTCAAGAATGCAAAGGGCTGGCCGGCCGGCAAGTACCGCGCCGAGGTCACGGTCGATGGCAAGGCGGCTGGAACGCCGCAGGAGTTCGAGGTCAAGTAAGTCCTGCCGACTCTCTCCCGGCAGGACTCACGATGGACGCAGCCGCAAGGCTGCGTCCTTTTTTATTGGCCGGTGGCTGGCTTCATCCATGCATGGCGTGGATTCACTGACGGCGGCGTTCGCGCAGATCCACGCCGCGCGTGGATGGATCACAGCGTTGCCGCCGTGCAGTACCGCCGCGTATGGCGCGGCTTTGCCCCGCGCGGCTGAAAACGCGACAATGCAGGGGTTTCCCCGCCGCGCGCCCACCCTGACGGCGACGGGGGAAAGCGACACGGTTGCACGTGGCCCGGCGCTGGCGCCGGCCTTCCCCTGAGCATTGCTACAGAGTCCAAGTCCCCCATGTCCAAGATCCTCTACACGCTGACCGACGAAGCACCGTTCCTGGCGACCCAGTCGCTGCTGCCGATCGTCGACGCCTACACCGCCACTGCCGGCATCGTGGTGGAAACCCGTGACATCTCGCTGTCCGGCCGCATCCTGTCGCAGTTCCCGGAACTGCTGTCCGACGCGCAGAAGGTCAGCGACGACCTGGCCGAGCTGGGCCAGCTGGCGACCACCCCGGACGCCAACATCATCAAGCTGCCGAACATCTCCGCCTCGGTGCCGCAGTTGAAGGCGGCCATCAAGGAACTGCAGGACCAGGGCTATCCGCTGCCGGATTACCCGGAAACCCCGGCCGACGACCAGCAGCGCGACTACAAGGCGCGCTACGACAAGGTCAAGGGCAGTGCGGTGAACCCGGTTCTGCGCGAAGGCAACTCCGACCGTCGTGCACCGCTGTCGGTGAAGAACTACGCGCGCAAGCACCCGCACCGCATGGGCGCCTGGGCGTCGGATTCGAAGTCGCACGTCGCGCACATGGCCGCCGGCGATTTCTACGGCAGCGAGAAGTCGGCCACCCTGGCCAACGCCGGTGCGCTGAAGATCACCTTCCACGGCAAGGACGGCAGCGCCGTCGTGCTGAAGGAAAAGACCACGGTCAAGGCCGGCGAGATCGTCGATGCCGCCGTCATGAGCCGCAAGGCGCTGGCCGCGTTCATCGGTGAGCAGATCGCCGATGCCAAGGCCCAGGGCGTGCTGTTCTCGCTGCACCTGAAGGCGACCATGATGAAGGTCTCCGACCCGATCATGTTCGGCGTGGCGGTCAACGAGTTCTACAAGGACGTGCTGGCCAAGCACGCCGACGTGCTCAAGCAGGCCGGTTTCGATGCCAACAACGGCATCGGTGACCTGGCCGCGCGCCTGCCGTCGCTGCCGGAAGCCACCCGCGCCGCGATCGAAGCGGACCTGGCCGCCGAGTACGCGCAGCGTCCGGGCGTGGCCATGGTCAATTCGGACAAGGGCATCACCAACCTGCACGTGCCGAGCGACGTGATCGTCGACGCCTCGATGCCGGCGATGATCCGCGACTCGGGCAAGATGTGGAACGCCGAAGGCAAGCTGCAGGACACCAAGGCGGTCATTCCGGACCGCTGCTACGCCGGCGTGTACCAGGCCGTCATCGACGACTGCAAGGCGCACGGCGCCTTCGACCCGGCCACCATGGGCTCGGTGCCGAACGTCGGCCTGATGGCGCAGAAGGCCGAAGAGTACGGTTCGCACGACAAGACCTTCCAGATTGCTGCCGACGGCGTGGTCAAGGTCACCGACGATGCCGGCAACGTGGTGTTCGAACACGCCGTGGAAGCCGGTGACATCTGGCGCATGTGCCAGACCAAGGACGCGCCGATCCAGGACTGGGTCAAGCTGGCCGTCGAACGCGCCCGCCTGAGCAGCACCCCGGCCGTGTTCTGGCTGGATGCCGCCCGCGCCCACGACGCGCAGGTCATCGCCAAGGTCGAGCAGTACCTGAAGAACCACGACACCACCGGCCTGGACATCCGCATCCTGCCGCCGGTGGAAGCCACCGCGTTCTCGCTGGACCGCATCCGCAAGGGCGAGGACACCATCTCGGTGACCGGCAACGTGCTGCGCGACTACCTGACCGACCTGTTCCCGATCATGGAGCTGGGCACCAGCGCCAAGATGCTGTCGATCGTGCCGCTGATGGCCGGTGGCGGCCTGTTCGAGACCGGCGCCGGTGGTTCGGCCCCGAAGCACGTGCAGCAGTTCGTCGAAGAGGACTACCTGCGCTGGGATTCGCTGGGTGAGTTCCTGGCCCTGGCCGCGTCGCTGGAACATCTGGGCAACCGCTACGACAACGCCGCCGCCCGCGTGCTGGCCAAGGCGCTGGACGAAGCCAACGGCCAGTTCCTGGACAACGACAAGTCGCCGTCGCGCAAGCTGGGTGGCATCGACAACCGTGGCAGCCACTTCTACATCGCGCTGTACTGGGCGCAGGCGCTGGCCGCACAGGACGAAGATGCGGCACTGAAGGCACGCTTCGCACCGCTGGCCAAGGCACTGACCGACAACGAGCAGAAGATCGTCGAAGAGCTGATCGCGGTGCAGGGCAAGGCCGTGGACATCGGCGGCTACTACCGCCCGGACGTCGCCAAGGCGAGCAAGGCGATGCGCCCGAGCGCGACCTTCAACGCCGCGCTGGAGCAGCTGCGCGGCTGATCCATCGCCGTTCGGTCGTGACACCGGAACCCGCGCTTCGGCGCGGGTTTCTTTTGGGCTCCGGGTCAGAACCCTTTTGCCATGCAAAAGGGATCTCACCCCATTCGACCCGCGTCCAGAACCGTGATTCCCGTCGGCTGTCGGAATGTCGTCAACGAGGCATGAAACTTGCCCGCGATGGCCGTCGCAGAACTGATCGGACACCGTCTGCAACCGCCCTCGATCTGAGCAGTCGATCACGACGGCTGCCGCTGGCGATGCCCTAGCCTTGGCGACGCGAGGCCACCGGGGAGGTGGCCGCACGGGGAACACGGATGGCACGCGTGCTGGTAGTGGGAACCGACATCCAGGGTGAGCAGGCCCTGCTGCAGCGGCTGCGCGTGGCATCGGCCCTGCCGGACGGCCAGATCCGCCGCAGCCAGGACCTGGATGATTGCGACCTGCTGGTCATCCGCGATACGCCGGCGCTGCGCAACGCGGCCCTGCGCATGCGCCAGCAGCGTCCGCGACTGCAGTGCTGGATCGAAGACATCGGCGGCCAGCTGCGTGATGGCGACGGGCACCAGGACGTGCTTGACGATGGTGCCATCGGCCGCGCGCTGCGCTGCATGCAGTTGGCAGTGGAGCCCTTGGCCATGCACGCACCCGCACCGATCCGCCTGGCTGATGGTGCGCATGCCATCACCCGTCTGCTGCGCGAGCGGCTGCCGCTGCGACAGGGCCAGGCCCTGTTGAGTGATGCGGGCGAGCCTCTGCTGCTGATGGACCTTGAGCATGACCAGGCCGTGCTGCTGCAGGAACCGGCTACGGCCCTGGTGGAGCGTTTGGCCGATGCCTTCGAACGCCTGCAGCTGGATGCGCTGACACCCGCACGCCTGCATGGCCTGGCCGGCGAGCGGCCACGCCAGCCACTGCGGCCGCTGCTGTGGCAATGGGCGCAGCGCAGCCGCCATTGGCAGGCACTGGACGAACGCCTGCGCGGTGCTTCGGTAAAGCTGCTGCGCTGGCCCGATTTCCGTGTGCTGGGCCATGACCATGATGGCTTCCGCCTGTGCTCGCTGCTGCTCAAGCGCGCGTGCACGGTGGACGAGTGCGCGATGTTGCTTGATCTGCCGCCTGCGGCCGTGCGCGATTTCATCCATGCCGCTTACCTGTGCGGTTACGCGCAGCTGCAGGCAGCACCGGCGGTACCGCTGCCGGAACGCGCTGCCGGCGCTGACAACGGCCTGCTCGCCCGCCTGTGGCGTCACCTGCGTGGGAGCGAACGCAATGCGTGAGCACAAGGTGGTGGTGCTGGGTGGCATGGGCAGTGGCAAGTCGACCCTGGTGCGCAGCATCGCGGCCGGCGGGGTGGTCGACACCGACGTGGCCAACAGCGACCGCCTCGGTGCCGACAAGGCCTCCACCACCGTCGCCCTGGACTATGCAGATATCGACCTGCCCAATGGCGAGCGGCTGCGCCTGTATGGCACGCCGGGACAGCAGCGTTTCGATTTCCTCTGGCCGATCCTGCTGCAGGGCGCCCGCGGCGCCGTGCTGCTGCTGGATGCGCGGCGCGCGGGCGTGGTTGCCGAACTGGAGGATTATCTGCAGGTGTTGCGGCCGTTCGCATCGTCATTGGCGCTGGTGGTGGCCGTCACCCATCTCGACCAGGCACCGCACGCCGCGCTGGATGACTGGGCCGCCCTTGCCTGCCTTGATGACCAGCCGCTGCCGCTACTGGCCGTGGATACCCGCGACCGCGAACAGGGATTGCTGCTGATGGATGTATTGATGGGCGAGATGGAAGCGCACGCACTGGTGGCCGCGCATGGCTGACGGGCAGGTGGCGCTACTGCCCGACGCCGGCCAGCGTGAGCGCCTGCAGCCCTTGCTGCGAGACCTGCAGCAGCGGGTGGAAGGCATACGCACGGTGGTGCTGGCCAGTGTGGATGGCTTCGCCCTGGTCAGTGCCGGTGCCGAAGGGCGCGGTGAACGCCTGGCAGCGATGACCAGCGCGATGCTGGCGCTGGCTGCAGCAGTGGGGCGCGAACTGGTGCTTGGGGATCTGCAGACGCTGATGCTGGAAGCCGCGGGCGGCAAGGTGCTGATGCTGGCGATCCAGGCCGAGGGACGCGCACCGCTGCTGCTGATGGCGGCTTGCGACCAGCGCAGCGTGATCGGCCAGGTGCTGTGGCAGAGCAGGGAATGTGGCCAGGCGATCCTGGCCGAACTCGGCGGATCGTGAGCCCGGCCGCAGGGGAACGAGGGGCTCGAACCAACATCGACAAGGGGTGCGACGTGGCTGGACTGAATGAATCGTTGAACGCACTGATGGGCATCGACGGCGCGCAGGCAGTGGCGCTGGTCGACTATGAAAGCGGCATGCTGCTGGGCGAAGCCGGTGCCGGCATGGACATGGAAGTGGCCGCCGCCGGCAACACCGAAGTGATCCGTGCCAAGATGAAGACCGCCGCATCGCTGAACCTCAACGACAGCATCGAGGACATCCTGATCTCGCTGGGCAAGGCGTACCACATCATGCGCCCGGTGGCGAAGAAGAAGGGCCTGTTCTTCTACATCGTGCTGGACCGTACCAGGTCCAACCTGGCATTGGCGCGGCGCAAGGTGCAGGACGTGGAAGCCGAACTGGCGATCTGAGCCAGTAGTGCCGGCTGCTGGCCGGCATCTGCATCGATCCATCGACGGTCCAGGTGCTGCCGGCCAGCGGCCGGCACCACCTCCGCGCTCGACGGCATCGCACACGCCAGCGTATGGTGAAGCCGGTCCTTCCGGGTGAGCCATGCATGTCCAGGCCTGACATCGCTGCCGAGCTGGCACCGCGCATCGCGGTAGCCATCCGCGACGGTTTCGAGCAGTACCACGCCCGCTTTGCGGCGATCACCGCGCGGGCGCGGCAGCGCTTCGAGCAGCGCAACTGGGCCGGTGCGCGACAGGATGCGGTCGAGCGCATCGCCCTGTACGACCTGTGCATCGCCGAGCAGATGGATGCGCTGCGCCGCCTTGCCGGTGACGTGATCGGCGAGCGCGTGCTGTGGTTGCGGGTGCACGCCCGCTATAGCGCGCTGCTGCAGGGCCTGATCGACGCCGAGCTGTACAAGACCTTCTACAACACGTTGTCGCGGCGCCTGTTTGCCACCCGGGGCGTGGACCCGGCGCTGGAGTTCATCGCCTTCGATGTCGAACCCTCCGATGCCATCACCCACCCGGTGGCGCGGCATACCTACGCGGTTTCGCCGACGCGGCCGGTGGAGGCGCTGCAGCGGGTGCTGGCCGACTATCGCTTCGATATCCCCTATGCGCACCAGCTGCGCTGCGCCGCGGCCATCGCGGTGCGCCTGCAGGATGACCTGGCCCACTGGGGCGATACGCCGGTACGCAGCATCGAGCTGCTCGACACGGTGTTCTACCGCGAGCGCCGCGCTTACCTGGTTGGCCGCGTGTTCGGCGAGCACCGGTTCTCGCCGTGCGTGATTGCCCTGGTGAACGACGAGCGTGGCCTGCGCGCCGATGCAGTGCTGACCCGGCGCCGGGACGTGGCCCACCTGTTCGGCGTGTCACGCAGCTATTTCCAGGCCAACCTGGCCACGGTCGGTGATGCGGTGGTGTTCCTGCGCAGTCTGCTGCCGGGCAAGCCCATCGATGAGATCTACACCGTGCTGGGCCGCGCCAAGCAGGGCAAGACCGAGCGCTACCGCACCTTCTTCCGTCATTTCAACGAGCACCCGCAGGAGCGGCTGGTGCATGCAGAGGGCACGCCGGGCATGGTCATGGCGGTGTTCACCCTGCCCAGTTACCCGCTGGTGTTCAAGCTGATCCGCGACCGTTTCGCGTGGCCCAAGGCGATGTCGCGGCAGCAGGTGGAAGAGAAGTACGCACTGGTGTTCAACCTCGATCGTGTCGGCCGTCTGCTCGACGCACAGCCCTATCGCCACCTGCGCTTTCCGCGCGACCGCTTCGCGCCGGCCCTGCTGGGTGAACTGCTGCAGCAGTGCGCGCAGAGCGTACGCATCGATGGCGACGAGGTCGAAGTCGCACTGTGCTATGTGCAGCGTCGTTTTCGTCCCTTGAATCTGTACCTGCGCGAGCAGGGCGCGGAGGCGGTGCGGGCGGCGGTGCTCGACTATGCGCAGGCGATCACCGACATGGCACGCAACAACATCTTCCCCGGTGACATGCTGCCGAAGAATTTCGGTGTGTCGCGGCACGGCCGGGCCGTGTTCTACGACTACGACGAACTGTGCCTGGTCAGCGACTGCGTGTTCCGCGCCTGGCCGCAGCCGCGTACGCCGGAGGAAGCGATGTCCGACGAGCCATGGTTCCATGTGGGTCCGCGCGACGTGTTTCCCGAGCGCTTCGGCCCGTTCATGGGCCTGCCCGCTGCAGAGCTGGCAGCGGTGCGCGAGCACTACCGGCACCTGTTCGACCCGGGCTGGTGGCAGGGCCTGCAGGAACGCTTCGCCCGAGGTGACTATCCGGACACGCCGCCCTATGCTGGCGCGCACCGGTTGGCGTGAGCCAGCTGTCATGGGTGTTGGGACTGAGGTACTCTCGCCCTTCATCACCAAGGATCCGGCAATGATGCGTTCCCCATTGTTCCTCGCTCTCGCGTTGGCCGTTGGTGCCGGCGCTCCGCTGTTCGCCGGCGATGCCAACGCGCAGACCACGCGCGCTGTTCGTGCCACCACCGAATTGAGCATGACACTGACCGGAAAGATCGAGGTCACGGCAGAAGGCGCAGTCAGCGCTCTGGTGCTCGATCAGAAGGCAAACATCAGCCCGGGTGTTGCCGCGTTTGTTGAACGCACCATTCGCCCTTGGCGTTTCGAGCCGACGCGGGTCGATGGCAAGGCCGTCGCCGCACAGGCACCGTTTCGGGTGCGTCTGCGTGGCAAGTCCACGGGCAAGGGCGACTACGAAGTCAGCATGACCAGCGTGGATTTCAGCGAGTACGATCCAAAGGCCACCGATTCGGTGACCGCAGAGCGCCTGGCGCCGCCGCGCTATCCGGACGAGGCAATGAGGATCGGTGGTCAGGGCGATGTGATCCTGATCATCAAGGTCGCCCGTGATGGCACGGTGGCCGACGTCATCGCCGAGCAGGTCAACATGACCGTGGCGGGGCCGGAGCGGACCATGGCCAAGCTGCGCGATGTGCTGGCCAAGGCCAGCATCAATACCGCCCGCAAGTGGACCTTCATTCCTCCAAGCAGCGGGAAGGACGTCACACGGGAATTCTGGTCGGTACGCGTGCCGGTCAACTATGCGTTCTCGGATGATCGCAATGCCGCTGCCGAGCGCTATGGCCGCTGGCGCGCCTTCATTCCAGGACCGAAGCAGCGCGCACCGTGGGTGACCGGTGACGCGGCGGAAAACGGCAGCGACCTGCTGCCCGAGGGCGGCATCTACATGGTGGACGGCACCAAGCGCGGCCTGCGCCTGCTGACGCCGCTGGAGCAGGGCTGACGATCACTGCGGAGCCGGCCCGCCCGGCTCCGCGTCAATCGGCGTAGGGGTAGACCACCACCCGGTTGCGGCCCTGTTCCTTGGCCAGGTACAGCGCCTTGTCGGCCAGCCGCAGTGCCTGCTCGGCATCGACATGGAAACTGGGGAAGTGGGCCACGCCCAGCGAGACGGTGATGGTGCCGACCGGTTCAAACGGATGGTCGGCAATGTGCTGGCGCAGACGCTCGCCAGCCTGTCGCGCTGACTCGGCGCTGATGCCTGGCAACAGCAGCAGGAACTCCTCGCCACCGGCGCGGCAGAGGATGTCGCTGTCGCGCGAGTAGCGGCGCATCTGGTTGGCGATGTGGACGATGGCAGCGTCGCCGACGTCATGGCCGTGGTTGTCATTGATCGATTTGAAGCGATCGATGTCCAGCGCCAGGATCGCGAACGGGATGCCCTGTACCTGCAGGGCATCCAGCGCCTGCTGCAGGCCGCGGCGGTTGAGAAGACTGGTCAGCGGATCGGTGCGGCTGGCGCGGTTGAGCGTGCCGATGCGGTCCTGCAGCGCATTGAAGCTGTGCAGTACCGCCTGCTTGAGCTGGGCGACCTCGAAGTACCACGCGCGGATGCCGCTGACGTGGCTGATCGCATTGCCAGTGTCTTCGCCGCCCTGCACGTTGCGTGCGAGCTGCCACAGCGGCATCGAGATGCGACGGGCGAACCACCAGGTGATCAGCAGCGACAGCAGGCCCAGCGGGATTGCGTTCCAGATTACCGCAGTCATCAACCGCGACAGCGGCTGCAGCGTGGCCTCGGTCGGTCGCTGGGCGATGATGCCCCAGCCGGTGGCCGCCACCGGCGCATAGCCGGCCAGCATCGACACGCCCAGGTTGTTGCGCACCTGCTGCGCGCCACGCTCGCCGCGCACCACGGCCTTTACTGCGGGGTTGCCGACCACGTAGTCGCCCACCCGCTTGCCATCGGCGTGGTACAGCAGGCGGCCATGGCGATCGACCACGTACAGGTAGGAACCATCACGGTAGTAGTGCTTGCCCAGCAGCGTGTGCAGTGCGCTGCGCTGGCGCAGGTACAGGGTGCCGCTGACGTAACCACGGTAGTGGCCCTGCCGATCGAAGATCGGGTGCGACAGCGAGACCAGCAGCTTGCCGGTGGCCGACTGGTACGGGTCGCTGATCATCGGCTGGCGCGCGGCCAGCGCGGCATTGTTGCCGACGCTGTGCAGCACTTCGCCCTGCAGCTGCAGGGTCTGCGGCGAGGTGGCGATCACCAGGCCGTCGGCATCCACTACCAGCGAAGAGTTGAAGCTGTTGGTCTGCAGCTGCAGGCGGCTGGCTTCGTCCTGGGCCTGTGCCGGGTCGAGGTTGCCCTGGCCGAGCCGCGTGGCGGCGTAGGCCAGTTCCTGCTGGGCAGCCAGCAGGAAGTTCTGGGTCGTTTCGGCCAGTTTGGTGGCGTAGACGCGGTTGGCCTCCAGGGTGTTGCCGACCAGCTGGTCGCGCTGCACCCGGTAGCTGGCCAGCAGGGTGTTGGCCAGCGCGATGATGGCGCTGAGCAGGGCCAGGGCGAGGATCAGCTTGCCCAGGTTGAGGCGGGGAGACAGCGTTCGCATGCGTCGACGGATCCGGCAGGAGGCTGGACCCGACCGGTTCTCCGGAAGGGGCGACAGCGGGAATCGGTGGCCAGGCCCTCGGGGCCGGGCAGGGCATCGGGCGGATTATCGCCAAAACCGGGCGGCGGTGAAGTGAAGTGGGTCGCCCTGCAGGTAAAAAAAAACCTGCCGCAGCGAGCGGCAGGTTCTTTTCGATGCAATGCCGTGGCTCAGCGCTTCATCGAACCGAAGAACTCGTCGTTGGACTTGGTGTTCTTCATCTTGTCCAGCAGGAACTCCATCGCCGCCATTTCATCCATCGGATGCAGCAGCTTGCGCAGGATCCAGATCTTCTGCAGCAGTTCCGGTTCGATCAGCAGGTCTTCGCGGCGGGTACCCGAACGGTTGATGTCGATGGCCGGGAACACGCGCTTTTCAGCGATACGACGGCTCAGGTGCACTTCGCTGTTGCCGGTGCCCTTGAACTCTTCGTAGATCACCTCGTCCATCTTCGAGCCGGTGTCGACCAGCGCGGTGGCGATGATGGTCAGGCTGCCGCCTTCTTCCACGTTGCGCGCGGCACCGAAGAAGCGCTTCGGGCGGTGCAGGGCGTTGGCGTCCACGCCACCGGTCAGCACCTTGCCCGAGCTCGGCACCACGTTGTTGTAGGCGCGGGCCAGGCGGGTGATCGAGTCGAGCAGGATCACCACGTCCTTCTTGTGCTCGACCAGGCGCTTGGCGCGCTCGATGACCATTTCGGCCACCTGCACGTGGCGCGCGGCCGGTTCGTCGAAGGTCGAGCTGATGACCTCGCCGCGCACGGTGCGCTGCATTTCGGTCACTTCTTCCGGGCGCTCGTCGATCAGCAGCACGATCAGGTGCACGTCCGGGTGGTTGGTGGTGATGGCGGTGGCGACCTGCTGCATCATCATGGTCTTGCCGGCCTTCGGCTGCGACACGATGAGCGAGCGCTGGCCCTTGCCCTGCGGCGCCATCAGGTCGAGGATGCGGCCGGTGATGTCTTCCGACGAACCGTTGCCGCGCTCCAGGGTGAAGCGGCGGCGCGGGAACAGGGCGGTCAGGTTCTCGAACAGCACCTTGTTCTTCGACGCTTCGATCGGCTCGCCGTTGATGGTGTCGACGATGTTCAGCGCGAAGTAGCGCTCGCCGTCCTTCGGGAAGCGGATGCGGCCGGAGATGTGGTCGCCGGTGCGCAGGTTGAAGCGGCGGATCTGGCTGGGCGAGATATAGGTGTCGTCCGGGCCGGCCAGGTAGCTGGCTTCGGCCGCGCGCAGGAAGCCGAAGCCGTCCGGCAGGATTTCCAGCACGCCGTCGGCGGCGACGCCGTCACCGTGGCGGGTCAGCACCTTCAGCAGGGCGAAGATCACATCCTGCTTGCGGGCGCGTGCCACGCCTTCGGAGATCTGCAGCTGCTCGGCGATTTCCAGCAGCTTCTGTGCCGGCATGCGCTTGAGGTCGCTCAGCGAATAGACCGGGAAGCCTTCCGGCACGTTGGCGTGCGGACGCGGCACGAAGGGCTGCTGCTCGCCGCCGTCGTTGGGCATGCCGTCGTCGCGGAAGCGGTTGTTGTTGCGGTCACGGTCGCGGCGGTTGCGGAAGCGGTCACGGCGGTTGCCCTGGCCTTGCCCCTGGCCCTGCTGGCCGTTCTGGTTGTACGGGTTCTGGCCCTGGTTCTGGCCACCGCCCTGGTGGTTCTGCTGCCGCGGCTGGCCGGATTCGCGACCCTCACCACCTTCGCCACCGCCACTGCTGGCAGGGGCCTCGGCGGCGGGCGCGCTCGGTGCGGGGGCGGGCGCCGGTGCCTCGGGCGCGGCGGCCAGCGGCAGGGTCGGCTGCGCCGGAGCGGCGCTGGTTTCGGCGGCTGCCGGGGCGGCGGCCTTGCTCACGCGGGGCTTGCGCACGCGCTTTTCGGCGGGCGCATCGGCGCTGCCGGTTTCGGAAGTGTTATCGGACAAGAGCGTTATTCCTCGCTTGAAGGTGCGAGCGCCCGGCTGGGGCGGCGAACGTTGGGAATGGGTCTGGAAGAAACTGCGTCCAGAGGGTGCGGCACGCGAACGCGGCCGGATGTGCCGACACTATCATCGGCCTGCGGCGCCGTGCAAGGGCTGCCGGGAACAGCATTCATCATGGACGCAGGGCGTCCGCCGGCAGCCGCGGGTGGCGGCTGCCGGAAAACAGCAGGATCAGGCCAGGGCCTTGTCCAGCAGGCCGGCCAGCTGGGCCTTGCCCACCGCACCGATCTGCTCGCCGACCTTCTCGCCGTCCTTGAACACGACCAGGTACGGGATCGAACGCACGTGGTACTTGGCGGCCAGCGCACGATTGTGGTCGACGTTGACCTTGGCGATCTTGGCGCGGCCCTGGTAGGCATCGGCCAGTTCGTCCAGCGCCGGGGCGATCATCTTGCACGGGCCACACCATTCGGCCCAGAAATCGACCAGCACCGGTTCCTTGGAATTCAGCACTGCGCTATCAAAGTCGGCGTCGCCGACATGTACAACCTTGTCGCTCATCTTGGTTTCTCGTCTTGGATTGCACCCGGCCATGCCGGAGGTGGGTGAACTGGGCCATGCCCGGTGGCGCGACCCTCGTCGTTGCCTCGCGGCGCACTGCCGCGGTGCGTTCGGCGGGATGCCTGGACGCTCACGGCCGGCAGTGTACCCCTATCGCAGGGCGGGGACAGGCGCCGGCTGGAACCCAGCGTATCGTGATCGCTTCGAAGCCCGGTATGTGTCGGATTTCACTGTCTTCCCGAAGATGGGGGTGGCAGCGGGCGTCACCAGCGGGACCGGCGGGGTCGTTCAAGTGCCGTGTGGCTGGATGAAGGCGCGCCGTCTCTCCATCCGGTGAGACAGGGCATTCCGGTTTGCCGGCCCGAGTGCGTTAAACTGGGCCATTGTGCGGCGCGCGGACCGGGTGGTCCCAGCCTGCCAACCCGCCGCAGGGGCCGCAGTTGCGACGGTGCCCCTAGACGATGAAGTGCCAGCCGCCCCACGGGCCGGCGGCCATACCAAGACGGACTCATGAGCGACAAACCGCTGACCGATTTGACCTTTTCCTCCTTCGAGCTGCACCCGGCCCTGCAGGCCGGCCTTGAAGGAGCCGGATTCACCCGCTGCACCCCGATCCAGGCGCTGACCCTGCCGGTCGCGCTGCCCGGCGGTGATGTCGCCGGCCAGGCCCAGACCGGCACCGGCAAGACCCTGGCCTTCCTGGTCGCTGTCGTGAACCGCCTGCTGACGCGTCCGGCGCTGGCCGATCGCAAGCCGGAAGATCCGCGTGCGCTGATCCTCGCCCCGACCCGCGAGCTGGCCATCCAGATCCACAAGGATGCGGTGAAGTTCGGTTCCGACCTGGGCCTGCGCTTCGCCCTGGTCTACGGCGGCGTGGATTACGACAAGCAGCGCGAGCTGCTGCAGCAGGGCGTGGACGTGATCATCGCCACCCCGGGCCGCCTGATCGACTACGTCAAGCAGCACAAGGTGGTGTCGCTGCACGCCTGCGAGATCTGCGTGCTGGACGAAGCCGACCGCATGTTCGACCTGGGCTTCATCAAGGACATCCGCTTCCTGCTGCGCCGCATGCCGGAGCGCACCACCCGCCAGACCCTGCTGTTCAGTGCCACCCTCAGCCACCGCGTGCTGGAGCTGGCCTACGAGCACATGAACGAGCCGCAGAAGCTGGTGGTCGAAGCCGAGACCATCACCGCCGCGCGCGTGCGCCAGCGCATCTACTTCCCGGCCGACGACGAGAAGATCCCGCTGCTGCTGGGCCTGCTGTCGCGCAGCGAAGGCGCGCGCACCATGGTCTTCGTCAACACCAAGGTGTTCGTCGAGCGCGTGGCGCGTTCGCTGGAAAAGGCCGGCTACCGTGTCGGCGTGCTGTCCGGCGACGTGCCGCAGAAGAAGCGCGAGAGCCTGCTCAACCGCTTCCAGAAGGGCCAGCTGGAAATCCTGGTGGCCACCGACGTGGCTGCGCGCGGCCTGCACATCGACGGCATCAAGTACGTCTACAACTACGACCTGCCGTTCGACGCCGAAGACTACGTGCATCGCATCGGCCGCACCGCGCGCCTGGGTGAAGAGGGCGACGCGATCAGCTTCGCCTGCGAGCGCTACGCCATGGGCCTGCCGGACATCGAGGCCTATATCGAGCAGAAGATTCCGTCCGAGCCGGTCACCAAGGAACTGCTGACCCCGCTGCCGCGCCCGGAACGCCCGGCTCCGGCTGCAGGCGAGGAAGGCGAGGACAACGAAAGCGTCGGCCAGATCTTCCGCGAAGCGCGCGAAGCCCGCGCCGCCGAGGAAGAGCGTCGGGGCGGTGGCCGCAGTGGCGGCCGTTCCGGCGGTGGTGGTGGTGGCCGTGGTGGCCGTGACGGTGAGCGCAGCGGCGAACGCCGTTCGCGTGGCCCGCGCAAGCCACGCGCGGTAGGCGAGCAGGGCGCTGCCGCGCCGGCCGCCGGTGCCGAAGGCGCCGCTGCCCAGGCCCCGCGTCCGCCGCGTCCCCCGCGTGCCGAAGGCGCACCGGAAGGTGCGGTGGACGGCGAGCACAAGCCGCGCAAGCGCCGCCGCCGTCGCCACGGTCGTCCGGTCGAGGGTGCCGAGGGCGTGCAGAACGCCGCCGGCAATGGCGCCAGCCCGGTCACGCCGGTGCAGGTGGTGGCCAAGCCGGTGCGCACGGCTGCTGATACCGGCGATTCGTTCCTGACCCGCATCGGCCGCAAGATCCGCCGGATGCTGTCGGGCAGCTGATCGGCGCTGCCGATCAGCGGGTAGCACCCGACCGTTGGTCGGGTGGCTTCAAGGGCGTGCCGGCCAACGGTCGGCACCCACCCTGGCCAGCAGCTGTGTGGGTTGCCGGCCAGCGGCCGGCACTACCGATCGTGTGACCGTCTCCACGACGTCGCGCCGGTCCTGCATAATCGGGGCATGAGTGTCCTGCGCTTCGACAATGTCAGCAAACAGTACGCCGGTGGCCACGAGGCACTGACCGATGTCAGCTTCGAGGTCGCGCCGGGCGAGATGCTGTTCGTCACCGGCCATTCCGGTGCGGGCAAAAGCACCCTGCTCAAGTTGATCCATCTGGACGAGCGGCCCAGCCGTGGCGCGGTGGTGTTCGACGAGCGCAACCTGCTGAAGGTGCGTGGCGGCGATGTGCCCCGCCACCGTCGCGCGGTGGGTGCGGTCTACCAGGACCACCGCCTGCTGATGGACCGCTCGATCGCCGAGAACGTGGCGCTGCCGCTGATCCTGCGCGGCACCCGCCGTGGCGACATCAGCAAGCGCGTGCGCTCGGTGCTGGAACGGATGGGCCTGGGCCACCGCGAGAAGGCGCTGCCCTCGCAGCTGTCGGCCGGTGAGCAGCAGCGCGTCGGCATCGCCCGTGCCATCGTCGGCGAACCCAAGCTGCTGGTGGCCGATGAGCCGACCGGCAACCTCGACCCGACCCTGGCGGCGGAGATCATGGCCCTGTTCGCCGAGCTGCCCGCGCGCGGCACCAGCGTGCTGGTGGTCAGCCACGACCTGCCGTTGCTGCGCCGCATGCGCAAGCGCGTGCTGATCCTCGACCACGGCCGGCTGGTGGATGACATCTCGCCGCAGGATCTGGCGGAGTAACGCATGGCGAAGAACGAAAACAGCGAAGCCGCCGCCCCCTCGCGCGTGGGCGTCTGGTTCCAGCACCACGCGCACAGCGTGGTGTTCAGCCTCGGCCGTGCCTGCCGCAAGCCGTGGGCGACCCTGCTGACGGTGATGGTCATGGCGCTGGCACTGGCCCTGCCGTTGGGCCTGTCGATCGCGCTGGACAACCTCAAGCAGTTCGCTGGCAGCGTGCAGCAGTCGCGCGACATCAATGTGTTCCTCAAGGGCAACGTCGATGGCCCCGGCGCGCTGCGCCTGGCCGGCCAGCTGCGCGACCGCGACGACGTGGCCGAAGTGAACGTGCGCACGCCCGAGCAGGGCCTGCAGGAACTGCGCGACGCCGGCCTCGGCGAGGCGATCGACGCACTCAATGACAACCCGCTGCCCTCGCTGCTGGTGATCACCCCCGGCCAAGGCAAGGACGACGCGCGCCTGGCACGCGCGCTGGAAAGCCTGCCCGAGGCCGACCTGGTGCAGCACGATGCACTGTGGCGCCAGCGCCTGGATGCCTGGCTGGCGTTCGGCGCGCGGCTGGTGCAGGTGCTGTCGGTCCTGCTCGGCGTCGGTGCCGCGCTGGTGGTCGGCAACACCGTGCGCCTGGACATCCAGGCCCGCCGCGAAGAGATCGGCGTGCTGCAGCTGCTCGGCGCCAGTGATGGCTTCATCCGCCGCCCGTTCCTGTACCTGGGTGCGTGGTATGGCCTGGGCGCCGGCGCGGTTGCGCTGGCGCTGATCGGCGCCGCCGGTGCCGCGCTGCGCGTGCCGCTGGCCGAACTCTCGCGCAGCTACGGCAGCCCGTTCGTGCTGCACGGCCTGGACCTGCTGCACGGTGGCCTGGTCCTGCTCGGCACGCTGCTGCTGGGCTGGCTGGGTGCGTGGCTGGTCACCGGCCACTTCCTGCGCCAGACCCGCCCGACCGACACCTGAGACCGGCATGCAACCGCAAGCGCTGAAGCACCTTGAAGGGCCCGCGACGCGGGTGATGGTGGTCGATGGCTCGAAGCTGGTCCGCAAGCTGATCGCCGACGTCCTGCAGCGCGACCTGCCAGGCGTGGAGGTGATCGGCTGCGACAGCATCGAGGATGCGCAGCAGGCGCTGGCGCAGGGCCCGGTGGACCTGGTGACCACCTCGCTGACCCTGCGTGATGGCGACGGCCTGGCGCTGGCGCGGATGGTCCGCGAAGCGGCCGGCCAGGCCTACGTGCCGGTGATCGTGGTGTCCGGCGATGCCCAGCAGCATCTGGAGCAGCGTCGCTTCACCGAGTACGTCACCGACTATTTCGACAAGGCGCTGGGCCACGAGGCGCTGGCGACCTTCATCCGCGGCTATGTGCAGCCGCAGACCATTCCCGGCGCGACCATCCTCTATATCGAGGACAGCCGCGTGGTGGCCGAGGCCACCAAGCGCATGCTCGAACGCCAGCAGTTGAACGTGCTGCACGTGGTCAGCGCCGAAGAGGCGTTCACCCTGCTCACCGCCGAGTCGCTGGGCCGCAGCCGCCATCGCATCGACCTGGTGCTGACCGACGTCACCCTGAAGGGCGAACTGAGCGGCCGCGACGTGGTGCAGCGCGTGCGCGTGGACTTCGGCTACGGCAAGCGCCGCCTGCCGGTGCTGGTGATGACCGGCGACGGCAACCCGCACAACCAGACCGGGCTGCTGCAGTCCGGCGCCAACGACCTGGTACTCAAGCCGATCGAAGAACGGCTGCTGGTCACCAAGGTGCTGTTCCAGCTGCGCCTGGCCCGGTTGAACGATGGACCCCTGATTCGATGAAGTGGTGCAATGATTGATGAAGTAGCGGACACCCCGACGATCCAGCTGGAACCGAGCTGGAAGCAGCATGTCGGCGATTACCTCCTGCAGCCGCAGATGCGCGAGCTGTCCGGCTTCCTGCGCCAGCGCAAGGCCAGCGGTGCGGCGGTATTCCCGCCCGGCCCGCAGATCTTCGCCGCATTCGACGCCACGCCATTCGAGCAGGTGAAGGTGGTGATCCTCGGCCAGGACCCGTACCACGGCCGTGGCCAGGCGCATGGCCTGAGTTTCTCGGTGCCGCCGGGCGTGCCGGTGCCGCCGTCGCTGCTGAACATCTACAAGGAGATCGAGAGCGATCTCGGTATCCCGCGCCCGGACCACGGCTGCCTGATCCCATGGGCGCAGCGCGGCGTGCTGCTGCTCAATGCCGTGCTGACGGTGGAGGAGGGCAAGGCCGGCGCACACCAGGGCCGCGGCTGGGAAGGCTTCACCGATCACGTGGTGGACGTGCTCAACCGCGAACGCGAAGGCTTGGTGTTCATGCTCTGGGGTGCCTACGCGCAGCAGAAGGGCAAGGTCATTGATACCCGTCGCCATCGCGTTCTGAAGGCCCCGCATCCGTCGCCGCTGTCGGCCCATCGTGGCTTCCTCGGCTGCCGCCATTTCTCGATGGCCAACGAGTACCTGCAGCGTCGCGGCCAGGCCCCGATCGACTGGTCGCTGCCGCCGCGCTCGGTGCTCTGAGCGCCGGCTGGCGGCCGGGCCTGAACGCCGGACAACGTTCCCTGGCCTGAATGGGCCTCCAGAACGGCCCGTTCAGCTCCGCTTGACCGGAATCGGCCGGCTTCCGGCAGGTAATTGCTTGAATTCCAAGGGATTGTGAATCCCGAAAAGCGCGCTCGCCACTGTCATCAAATCGCGTTACGGTAGGGCTCTGTTTGGGACCAGTGTTGCATCAATAGGATGCTGGAACTTTTTCCTCCTTTAGCAGTCCAAATCCCGGACTGCTAAGATGGGTGCCTATGAGCCAGAACACCTCTACTGCCCTTGTGGCAAACAATCTCCCGATTCCCAGTGCGCTCGGTTCGCTGGACGCCTACATCGGTGCCGTGCACCAGATCCCGGTGCTGTCGGTCGATGACGAACAGGACCTGGCCCGTCGCTTCCGCGACGGCAACGATCTGGACGCCGCCCGCGAGCTGGTGCACTCGCACCTGCGCTTCGTGGTGCATGTGGCCCGCGGTTACAACGGCTACGGCCTTGCCCTGGGCGATCTGATCCAGGAAGGCAACATCGGCCTGATGAAGGCGGTCAAGCGCTTCGACCCGGACATGGGCGTGCGCCTGGTCTCCTTCGCCGTGCACTGGATCCGTGCAGAGATGCACGAGTTCATCCTGAAGAACTGGCGCATCGTGAAGGTGGCCACCACCAAGGCGCAGCGCAAGCTGTTCTTCAACCTGCGCAAGTCGAAGACGCGCCTGGGCTGGATGAACGCGGCGGAAGTGAGCGCGGTGGCCAAGGACCTGAACGTGTCCGAGCGCGAAGTCATGGAAATGGAGTCGCGCCTGTCCGGCCGCGATATCGGTTTCGATGCGCCGACCGACGAGGACAACGAACACGCACCGCCGTCGCCGGCTGCGTTCCTGGTTGCCGATGACGAAGATCCGTCGATGGCCTACGAGCGCGAGGACAGCGAAGACAACCAGATGCAGCTGCTGCGCGAAGGCCTGGCGGAACTGGATGCCCGCTCGCGCGACATCATCCGCCGTCGCTGGCTGGACGCCGACAGCAAGGTGACGCTGCAGGAGCTGGCCGACGAGTACGGCGTGTCGGCCGAGCGCATCCGCCAGGTTGAGGCGAACGCGCTGAAGAAGATGAAGGCGCTGTTCACCGCGTAAGGCGCGGGTGGCGTTGAAGTACTGAAAAGGCCCGGTAATGCCGGGCCTTTTTCATTTGTGGGGCTTAGCCACGCATGGCGTGGCTCTACTCTGACGCCAGGGCGGTGATTGCGCCGACCGGGTCATGTGCTGGGTGCTGATGTTCACGCCGTACCACGCAGTGGCACGGTATGATCATGCCACGCATCTTCCGCACACGAAGTTTCAATCGCAGCATGCGCAGGACCACCCTGTCCGACGCTGCGCTGTACCGGTCGGTACGTGAAATGGAAGCGGGTCTGGTGGATGCTGATCTTGGCGGCGGAATCTTCAAGAAGCGCGTTGCGTTGCCGGGGCGAGGAAAGCGTGGGAGCGTTCGAATCATCGTCGCCACGCAGCGAGGCGGGCATTGGTTCTTCCTTTTCGGCTACGAGAAGAATGAACGTACTGCGATCACGAATGCGGAACGGGATGCGCTGCAGTTGTACGCATCGGAGTTCCTGAAAATGAGTACGGCGCAGCTGAATCGTGCCTTGGAATACGGGGATCTACAGGAGATCGGCCATGACGAAGCCCCCTGAGCGACGGCGCGCGAAAAGTGCGCTTCTTGAAGCGGTGCATGATGCGGCTGTGAATCTGCACGCGCATGGCTTCATTGATAAGCGTCGGTTGAGCAGCTACGAAGCGCTTTGCCTTGAGCCGGTCCCTGAATACAGCAGTGCCCAGATCCGTGCCCTGCGTACGTCATTGCAGCTCAGTCAGCCGGTATTTGCGGGAGTTCTCAATACCAGCGTTTCCACCGTACGCAGCTGGGAGCAGGGCGAAAAGAAGCCCAGCGGACCGTCACTGAAGTTGCTTAACCTGATTGAACGGAAGGGCCTCGAAGCAGTTCTGTAAAGCAAAGGCCCGGCGATGCCGGGCCTTTGCTTTACCGTGGTATTCAATCCACGCATGGCGTGGATCTACCGCGAGCCTCGCATGATCGACGCCATGCATGGATGCGGCAAGATCAGGTAGATCCACGCCATGCGTGGATGCCCCGATCCCGCGTGGGCCTCACCCCTCGCGTGCGATCGCGCGCCAGCCAATGTCGTTGCGGTGGAATTCGTTGGCCCAGGTCACCTTGGCCACGCCGGCATAGGCGTTCGCCTGCGCGTCGCGCACGCTGTCACCCAGTGCAGCCACGCACAGCACGCGGCCGCCGGCACTGAGCACCTGGCCCTGTGCATCCAATGCCGTACCGGCGTGGAATACCTTGGCAGTGGCCGGCACTTCATCCAGGCCGGAAATCACGTCGCCGGTGATCGGCGCTTCCGGGTACGGCTTCGCCGCCAGCACCACGCCCAGCGACGGCCGCGGATCCCACTGTGCGTCGATCTGGTCCAGGCGGCCGTCGATGGCCGCTTCCACCAGTTCGACCAGATCCGACTGCAGGCGCAGCATCACCGGCTGGGTTTCTGGATCGCCGAAGCGCACGTTGAACTCGATCACCTTCGGCGCGCCGCTGGCGTCGATCATCAGGCCGGCATAGAGGAAGCCGGTGAACGGGATCCCGTCGGCGATCATGCCTTGCACGGTCGGGTTCACCACGTCGCGCATCACGCGGGCATGCACTTCCGGCGTGACCACCGGGGCCGGCGAATACGCGCCCATGCCGCCGGTGTTCGGACCGGTGTCGCCGTCGCCGACGCGCTTGTGGTCCTGCGAAGTGGCCATCGGCAGCGCGTGCACGCCGTCCACCATCGAAATGAAGCTGGCTTCCTCGCCATCGAGGAACTCTTCGATCACCACGCGCGCACCGGCATCGCCGAAGGCGTTGCCCGACAGCATGTCACGCACCGCGTCTTCGGCTTCGGCCAGGGTCATCGCCACGATCACGCCCTTGCCGGCGGCCAGGCCATCGGCCTTGACCACGATCGGGGCGCCCTTCTCGCGCACATAGGCCAGCGCGGCATCCACCTCGGTGTGCACGGCGTAGAACGCGGTGGGGATGTTGTGGCGGGCCAGGAAGTCCTTGGCGTAGGCCTTGCTGCCTTCCAGCTGCGCGGCGGCGGCGGTCGGCCCGAAGATGCGCAGGCCGGCGGCGCGGAAGCGGTCTACCACGCCGGCCACCAGCGGTACTTCAGGGCCGACCACGGTCAGTGCCATGCCTTCGGCCTGGGCCAGCGCCAGCAGACCGTCGATGTCGGTGACTTTCACCGCCACGTTGCGGCACTTGTCTTCGCTGGCGGTGCCGGCGTTGCCGGGTGCCACGATCACTTCGGTGACACGGGAGGACTGGGCCAGCTTCCATGCCAGGGCGTGTTCGCGGCCGCCAGAGCCGATGACGAGGATCTTCATGGGACAGGGTTCTCGGGTACGGAAGAGAAAAGCCGGGCAGGGCCCGGCTTCGTGATGCGGATCAGTGGCGGAAGTGGCGCACGCCGGTGAACACCATCGCCAGGCCATGTTCGTCGGCGGCGGCGATCACTTCGGCATCGCGCATCGAACCGCCCGGCTGGATGACCGCCTTGATGCCGGCGGCAGCAGCGGCGTCGATGCCATCGCGGAACGGGAAGAACGCATCGGAAGCCATCACCGAACCCTCGACCACCAGGTTCGCATCGGCGGCCTTGATGCCGGCGATGCGGGCCGAGTACACGCGGCTCATCTGGCCGGCGCCCACGCCAATCGTGCGGTTGTCCTTGGCGTACACAATCGCGTTGGACTTCACGAACTTGGCCACCTTCCAGGCGAACAGCAGGTCGGTGAACTGCTTGTCGGTCGGCGCCAGCTTGCTGACCACCTTCAGTTCGTCGCGGGTCATGCCGCGGTTGTCCGAGGACTGCAGCAACAGGCCCGAGCCCACGCGCTTGCTGTCGAAGTTGTTCAGGCCATCACCATGCGGGATGCGCAGCACGCGCACGTTGGCCTTCTTCTGCGCGTATTCCAGCGCGGCCGGCTCGTAGTCCGGGGCAATCAGCACTTCCACGAACTGGCGGTCCAGGATCACCTTGGCAGTGGCGGCGTCCAGCGGCTTGTTGAAGGCGATGATGCCGCCGAAGGCGCTGGTCGGGTCGGTGGCGTAGGCCAGCTCGTAGGCATCGCCGTTGCCGGCACCGACGGCCACGCCACACGGGTTGGCGTGCTTGACGATGACGCAGGCCGGTGCATCGAACTGGCGCACGCATTCCCACGCCGCGTCGGCATCGGCCAGGTTGTTGTAGCTCAGTTCCTTGCCCTGCAGCTGCTGGAAGGTGGCCAGCGTGCCCGGCACCGGGTACAGGTCGCGGTAGAACGCGCCGCTCTGGTGCGGGTTCTCGCCGTAGCGCAGGTCCATCACCTTCACGAAGGTGGAGTTCATCTGCGCCGGGTACTCGGCACGTGCCGGTACGGCGGCGTCGGTGGCGGTGACCGCCGACAGGTAGTTGCTGATCGCCGCGTCGTATTGGGCGACGCGGTTGAACGCGGCCACCGAGAACGCGAAGCGGGTGGCGGCCGTCAGCTGGCCGTTGTTGGCCGCCAGCGAGGCCAGCAGTTCGGCGTACTGCGACGGGTCGGTGGCCACTGCCACGCGGGCGAAGTTCTTGGCCGCCGAACGCAGCATGGCCGGGCCGCCGATGTCGATGTTCTCGACCGCGTCGGCCAGCGTGCAGTCGGCCTTGGCGGTGACCGATTCGAACGGGTACAGGTTCAGCACCAGCAGGTCGATGGCACCGATGCCGTGCTCAGCCATCACCGCATCATCCAGGCCCGAACGGCCCAGCAGGCCGCCGTGCACCATCGGGTGCAGGGTCTTGACCCGGCCGTCCATCATTTCGGGGAAGCCGGTGACGTCGGCCACGTCCTTCACGGCCAGGCCCGCATCGCGGATCGCCTTGGCGGTGCCGCCGGTGGACAGCAGCTCCACGCCGCGTGCCGCCAGCGCAGTGGCCAGCTCGACCAGACCGGTCTTGTCGGAAACGGAGAGGAGGGCCCGGCGGACGGGCAACAGATCAGCAGTCATGGGACAGAATCGGCAGCGGAGCGGGGCCGATATTGTAGGCGGTGGGGGCCGGTGGCGGGCGCTGGAAGGGGTAATTTGCCGTGGCGATCGACGCAAGGCCGGGTCGGGCACACCGATCCGGCCCGATCCGGGGGCTGGCCTGCGGACCAGAGCAGGGTTGTCGGAATCTGCCAACGATGGGGTAGGCTGTGCCCGCACTGCCAAGGATCAGCGGGTACGGATCATGTCGATCTATGCATTGAAAGGACGTTTCCAGGACCTGTTGCGTCCAGCCGTACGCGGTCTGTACCGCATGGGGATCACTGCCAATACGGTGACCGTGGCCGCTGCCGTGGTCTCGCTGCTGGTGGCCGCCGCCGTCTGGTGCTGCGCGCCGGCCCAGCCCCTGCTGTACCTGCTGCTGCCACTGTGGATGCTGCTGCGCATGGCGCTCAACGCCGTGGACGGCATGCTGGCCCGCGAGTTCGGCCAGCAGTCGCGGCTGGGCGCCTATCTGAATGAGCTGTGCGATGTGATCGCCGACGCGGCGCTGTACCTGAGCCTGCTCAGCGTGCCGGGCGTGCGCCCCGAGATGCTGTGGCTGCTGGCCTGGACCGCGGCCCTGAGCGAGTACGCCGGGGTGCTGGGGCTGATGGTCGGTGCCAGCCGCCGCTACGACGGCCCGATGGGCAAGAGCGACCGCGCGTTCGTGATCGGTGCGCTGGGCCTGCTGCTGGCGTTCGAGTGGGTTGGCGCGATGACGGTCACTGGCGTGGCCGCGGTCATGGCGGTGCTGTGCGTGCTGACGATGGTCAACCGCGTCCGTCGGGGACTGCGGGAAGCAGCGGTTTCGCCGAATTAATCAAGCAGATACAAGAAGACAATCAGGAGATTGCATGCGTCAGGCGCAGGAACGGGAATTCCACAGCTTCGACCAGGTACCGCTGTTCTACCGGTACTGGGCGGGCACCACCGCAACGCCGGCCACCAAGGCCATCGTGCTGCTGCACCGCGGCCATGAGCACTCCGGCCGGGTCACCCACCTGGTCGATGAGCTGGGCCTGCCCGACACCGCCTTCTTCGCCTGGGACGCGCGCGGCAATGGCCGTTCGCCGGGCGCACGGGGCGATGCACCGGGCTTCCCGGCGCTGGTGCGTGATCTGGACAGTTTCATCGCCCACATCGGCGCCGAGCACGGCATTGCGGTGGAAGACATCGTGGTGATCGCGCAGAGCGTAGGGGCGGTGGTCGCCGCCACCTGGGTGCACGACTACGCACCACGCCTGCGCGCGCTGGTGATGGCTTCGCCGGCGTTCAAGGTGAAGCTGTACGTGCCGTTCGCACGCCCGGGCCTGGCGCTGATGCAGAAGCTGCGCGGCAATTTCTTCGTCAACAGCTACGTCAAGCCGCAGTGGCTGACCCATGACCCGGCGCGGGTGGAAAGCTATCGCACCGACCCGCTGATCACCCGGCCGATTTCGGTGCGCGTGCTGCTGGGCCTGTACGAGGCGGCCGACCGCATCGTGGCCGATGCGCAGGCGATCAGCGTACCGGTGCAGCTGCTGGTGTCCGGCTCGGATTTCGTCGTGCACCGTGGCCCGCAGGACCGCTTTTACGAGCGCCTGTCCAGCCCGATCAAGGAGCGTGTGCATCTGCCGGGCTTCTTCCACGACACGCTGGGCGAGCGCGATCGTGCACCAACACTGGCGCGCATCCGCAGCTTCATCCAGGCGCGTTTTGCCGAGCCGCTGCGCGAGCTGTCACGGCGCGACGCGCACCGTCACGGGCCAACCTTCGAAGAATCCGAGATCCTGGCCTGGCCACCGGAGCGCAACAGCCTGGCCGACCTGCGCTGGCGCGTGGTGCGTGGCGGCCTGCGCTTCGGCGGCACGCTGTCCGAAGGCATCGCGCTGGGCCTGCGGACCGGTTTCGATTCCGGTAGCACGCTGGACTACATCTACCGGAATGAGGCGCGCGGCAAGGGCCCATTGGGGCGGATGGTCGACCGCAACTACCTGGATGCAATCGGCTGGCGTGGCATCCGCGTGCGCGGCCAGCACCTGCAGGAACTGCTGCGCGACGCTGCCCAGCGCCTGCGCGGGCAGGGCACGCCGGTGCGTGTGCTGGACGTGGCCGCCGGCCATGGCCGGTATGTGCTGGAAGCGCTGGGCCAGGGCGAACAGCGCGCCGACCGTATCGTGCTGCGTGATTTCAGCGATCTGAACGTGACCCAGGGCCAAGCGTTGATCGAGCGCCTCGGTGCGGCCGACATCGCCCGCTTCGAGCAGGGCGATGCGTTCGATCCGGCGCAACTGGCCAAGGTCGATCCAGTACCGACACTGGCGGTGGTCTCGGGCCTGTACGAACTGTTCCCCGACAACGACGCCGTGCTGCGCTCGCTGCAGGGCATTGCCGCAACGGTGCCGGTGGGCGGCTACCTGGCCTACACCGGCCAACCCTGGCACCCGCAGCTGGAATTCATCGCCCGCGCCTTGACCAGCCATCGCGGTGGCGCGGCGTGGGTGATGCGTCGCCGTACCCAGCAGGAGATGGATGAGCTGGTGCGCCTGGCCGGTTTCGAGAAGGTGGCGCAGCGCATCGACGACTTCGGCATCTTCACCGTGTCGCTGGCGCGCCGGACCGCGTGATGGCGACGCTCGCCGCAACCCCGCTGGCCGCGGAAGGGCGCCCCTGGCGGCGCGCCCTGCTGTGGCTGGCCCTGCTGGGTCCGTTCTTCTTCGCAAGCTACGGCTTCGCCAACTGGATGGCCGGCCGCCACGCCACCCTGCCGGTGATGGCGTTCGCGTGGGAGACACGCATCCCGTTCGTGCCGTGGACGATCGTGCCGTACTGGTCGATCGATCTGTTCTACGCAATCTCGTTCTTCCTGTGCCGGCATCGCTTGGAACTGGACCGGCATGCGCTGCGACTGTTCAGTGCGCAGGTCATCGCGGTCACCTGTTTTCTGCTGTGGCCGCTGCGCTTCAGCTTCGAACGGCCGGAGATCGGCGGCGTGTTCGGTTGGTTGTTCGATGTGCTGCTGGGCTTCGACAAGCCGTTCAACCAGGCGCCGTCGCTGCACATCGTGCTGTTGATCGTGCTGTGGGTGAAGTTCGCGCAGTACCTGCATGGCGCGTGGCGCGGGCTACTGCATGTGTGGGCACTGCTGATCGGCGTCTCGGTGCTGACCACGTTCCAGCACCATTTCATCGATATCCCGACCGGCCTGCTGGCCGGTTGGCTGTGCGTCTGGCTGTGGCCGGAGCAGGGCACGCCACCGTTGCGGGCCTGGCACACCGCGCGTGATGCGAGGCGTTGGCGATTGGCAGCGTTGTACCTGCTGGGGGCCGCTGTATTGCTGGTGCCGGTGGTGCTTCTGCGTGGCGCCGCATTGTGGCTGCTGTGGCCGGTGGCGTCGTTGCTGCTGGTGGCGCTGGCCTATGCCGGGCTGGGTACAGCGGTGTTCCAGAAGCGCGCCGATGGCCGCCTGACGATGGCCGCGCGATGGCTGCTGGCACCGTACCTGGGCGCTGCCTGGATCAACTCGCGGCTGTGGACGCGGCGTGCGCCGCAGCCGGTGCCGGTGCTGGACGGCGTGTGGCTGGGCCGCATTCCCAACGGCGCGTTGCCGTCGCCACTGGGGGGCGTGGTGGATGCCTGCGCCGAGCTGTCCTGTCGCGCGCAGGGCGCCGCGTATGCCAGCGTGCCGATGCTGGACCTGGTGGTCCCTGCACCGGAACAGCTGCGCGAAGCGGCCGAGGCCA
This sequence comes from Stenotrophomonas sp. YJH_SMC_21, assembly GCF_059369555.1. Taxonomy (NCBI): domain Bacteria; kingdom Pseudomonadati; phylum Pseudomonadota; class Gammaproteobacteria; order Lysobacterales; family Lysobacteraceae; genus Stenotrophomonas; species Stenotrophomonas sp. YJH_SMC_21. The sequence goes on along the minus strand of NZ_JCAFSU010000001.1, from coordinate 446,794 downwards.
TCGAGCGCCTGCATGCGCACGGACCGTTGCTGGTGTGCTGTGCGCTGGGCTATTCGCGCAGCGCCGCCAGCGTGGCCACCTGGCTGCTGTGCAGTGGTCGTGCGTCCGATGCGGACGCGGCGGTGGCGATCGTGCGTGCTGCGCGCCCTGGCATCGTGCTGGGTACGGCCCATCTGCGTGCCATCACCGACGCGGCAGGAGTGCGCGCATGAGCACGGTTCCCGATCTGGCGACCATGCAGCTGCTGCTGCGGCAGGGGCGTTGGCCGGCATGCCTGTCGCTGGGGCTGCTGCTGGTGGCATTGCTGCTGCTCGGCACCGAGCCGGGCCTGGCGATGATCGCTGCAGGGTTGCTGCTGGCCAGCATGTCTGCAGGGGTGGCCCAGACGTACCACGCGTGGCGGGTTGCGCTGGACGCCAGCCTGCTGCAGCTGCTGCGCGATGAGCGCCTGGACGGCGATGCCGCCGCGCGCCGCACTGATCAGCTGCTGCACGACAGTGGCCTGCGCCGCGCGTCGCCCGATGCGCCCCTGCGGGGCTGGGACGCGCGCTGGGCCGGCATGCGTCGCCTGCTGCTGCGCCAGTACCTGCTGACAGCGGTGCAGTTCGCACTGCTGGTGCTGGCCGTGTTGTGGCCGCAGACGTGAACGGGAGGGACCAATGTTCGCCGAACTGATTGCCCGCGCCTGCAGTGGTGCGATCCATGTAGTGACCGGTGCCCGCGCGTTGTGGATCGGTTGCGCGCCGTCCAGCGAGCGCCGTGTGTACTACGGCAACCACGCCAGCCATGGCGACTTCGTGCTGATCTGGTCGTCGATGCCGCCTGCGTTGCGGCGCCAGGTGCGGCCAGTTGCCGCGGCCGAATACTGGCAGCGCGACGGCTTGCGTCGCTACCTGATCGATGCGGTGTTCAACGGCGTGCTGGTCGAGCGCGAGGCCGGCCATCGCCAGCAGGATCCGCTGCAGGCCCTGCGTGACGCGGTGGACGAAGACTGCTCGCTGATCCTGTTTCCGGAAGGTACCCGCAACGTGGGCGATGAGCCGCTGCTGCCGTTCAAGAGCGGCATCTATCACCTGGCACGGCAACGGCCGGAGCTGGAATTCGTGCCGGTGTGGATCGACAACCTGAAGCGGGTGATGCCCAAGGGCCGGTTCCTGCCGCTGCCGCTGCTGTGCACGGCCACCTTCGGTACGCCGCTGCGGCTGCAGGCCGACGAGGACAAGGCGGCCTTCCTGGCCCGCAGCCGGCAGGCGCTGCTGGGCCTGGCGCCGAACGGGGGGCGCGCATGAGTTTCCTGATCGATGTGTCCGGCGATCTGGCAGCGCAGAGCGTGGGCCAGCAGACCGGCCTGCTGTTCGCTGGCGTCGGTGCGGTGCTGGTACTGGCCACGCTGGTGGCCGAAACGCTGCGATGGCGCCAGCGCGGCCGGCCCAGCGCGGTCATCGCCAACCTGGTGTCGCGCATCCGCGCCTGGTGGGTAATGGCGATCGTGGTCGGGCTGGCGCTGTTCTTCGGCCGCGCCGGGGTGATCGTGCTGTTCGCGATCATCTCGCTGTTCGCACTGCGCGAGTTCATCACCCTGGCGCCGACCCGCTCAGGCGATTACTACGCGCTGCTGGCCGCGTTCTACATCGTGCTGCCGTGGCAGTACTACCTGGTGTGGATCGACTGGTACGGCATGTACACGCTGCTGATTCCGGTCTACGCGTTCCTGTTCCTGCCGATCCTGTCGACCATCGGCGGCGATACCACGCACTACCTGGAGCGCACGGCGAAGGTGCAGTGGGGGCTGATGATCTGCGTGTTCTGCATCTCGCACGTGCCGCTGCTGCTGAACCTGCACGTGCCGGGCCATGACCCCTCGCGCAACGTGCTGCTGTTTGCTTTCCTGGTGATCGTGGTGCAGTCCTCGGACGTGCTGCAGTACATCTGGGGCAAGTTGTTGGGCAAGCACCTGATCGCGCCGAAGCTGTCGCCGTCGAAGACGGTGGAGGGCTTCGTCGGCGGCGTGCTGAGTGCCAGCGCACTGGGCGCGGCGCTGTGGTGGATCACCCCGTTCACGCCGCTGCAGGCGTTCGGCCTGTCGCTGCTGATCAACCTGATGGGGTTCTGGGGCGGCCTGGTGATGTCGGCGATCAAGCGTGACCGGGGCATCAAGGACTGGGGCCACATGATCGAGGGCCATGGCGGCATGCTCGACCGGCTGGATTCGGTGTGCTTCGCCGCGCCGGTGTTCTTCCACGTGGTGCGGTATTACTGGAAGGCGGGCGGCGGCGGTTGATTCTGCCGGGCTTCCATCCACGCATGGCGCGGTTCTACCGGTAGTGCCGGCCGCTGGCCGGCAACTGCAACATCCTGCCACCGTTCGTGGGGTTGCCGGCCAGCGGCCGGCACTACCCGTGCGCGCTTACGCGCTGATGCCGTATTCCTTCAGCTTCTTGCGCAGGGTGGCACGGTGGATGCCCAGCATCGCGGCGGCGCGGCTCTGGTTGCCTTCGCAGTGGTTGAGCACTTCCACGAACAGCGGGATCTCCATCTCGCGCAGCACGATCTCGTAGACATCGTCCGCGTCGCAGCCATCGAGGTCACGCAGGTAACGGCGCACGGATTGGGCGACATGTTCACGCAGCGGTGGCCGGGGAGCGCCACGACTGTTGTCAGGACGAGAGAGGACAGCGTTCAAGGGGGTTCCCGATTCGGTGGGCCCGTGCGCGCGGTGCGCGCGGCCGGACGAGGTGGTGGCGGCCAGTCTAGCGCGAGCGTGCCCGGCCTGCCACGGCCGGTCGCCTTTTCACGTTCAGAGGAAGTCGAAGGTGAATGCGACGGTGGATGCGGCGGGCTCCTGCACACGGAAGGCGACGCGCGCGCTCTGGCCCGGTTCCAGCAGCGCGGCGCCGGGGTTCTCGCCAAGGTACTGCGCAGGCGTGAACACACCGCTGCCGATCACCCGGCCATCAGCATCGGACAGTGACAGGCGCAGGTCCGGCCAGGCCTGTGCCCAGCGAGCGTCGTTGCGGATGCTGGCCTGCACCTGCAGCACGCCGGCCCGGCCGGGCAGCGGCCGGATCTCGCGGCTGGTCATGGTAAAGGCAGTGGGTTCATGCCAGGCCGGCAGGCTGCAGCGCAGGACGCCGCAGAGCGTGCCCAGCCATGCACGGTTGCCGGCGTCGGCGGCCAGCCGCGCACGGTCGGCAAGCACGCTCTGCAACAGCAGCAGCAGCGCCAGCCCCGCAACCAGCAGCCAGTGCCAGCGGGGTGCCGGCAGGTTACGGGGACGCGCACTGCCAAGGAAACTCGGCGCATCAGCGGCAGCCACCGGTGCCGGCACTGCAACCGGTGCCGGCGCTACGGCCGCAGTTTCATCAACGATGACAGGCGCATCGTCGTGCCGCATCTCTGCCGCCGCCACATGCGCCGCTTCGGCAGGCCCGGTTGGCGTCTGCATGACAGGCGGCGCGTGTTCGTCCGGGGCCTGCGTGCGCGCATCGGTCGCAGGCACAGGCTCACCTTCCGGCGCGGTGCGCAGGAAGGTCGCCAGGGGGCGTCGCGGTGGGTTCGGCTCGGACATGCTCAGGGTGCGGGCTCGGATCCAGCAGTCATTCAACCACGATCAGGCGCGGCGCACGCCGGTGATGCGCATCCAGTCGCCATCCTGGGTGGCCTGCAGGTCATCGAACCATGCGGCATAGCGCTGCAGCAGTTCACCTTCCTGGCCGTGCAGGATGCCGGACAGGGCAATGCGGCCACCGGCAGCGACGCGCGCGGCCAGCAGCTCGGCCAACGCGTCCAGTGCCGAGGCAAGGATGTTGGCGACCACGATCGGGTAGGTGGCGACTGGTTCGTCCTGCGGCAGGTACACGTGCATGCGCGCCTGCTCGCCGTTGCGCTCGGCATTGTCGGCGGTGGCGACCAGCGCCTGCGGATCGTTGTCCACGCCGATGGCCTCAGCGGCGCCCAGCTTCAGCGCGGCAAGCGCAAGGATGCCGGAGCCGCAGCCGAAGTCGAGCACGCGCTGGCCCTGCAGCAGGCCATCCACGGCCAGCTGGTCCAGCCAGCGCAGGCAGAGCGCGGTGGTCGGGTGGGTGCCCGAGCCGAACGCCAGGCCCGGGTCCAGCCGCACCACGGCGGCGTCGGCAGCCTGTGCGGCCTCCGGCAGTTCATGGTTCCACGGCACGATCCAGGTGCGGCTGCCGAAAGCCATCGGCTGGAACTGGTCCAGCCAGGCGCGTTCCCAGTCCTCGTCCTCGACCGCGCGGAAACTGCCGCTGCTCCAGTCCAGTTCCGGGTCGAATGCTTCCAGCGCGGCCAGCAGCAGCAACGCGTTGCTGTCGGCGGGAAACAGCGCGCTCAGCACCAGGGTGTCCCATAGCGGGGTCTCGCCCACGCCCGGCTCGAGAATGGCCTGTTCGTTGCTGGTATCGGCCTCGGCATCAAGCAGCGTGACGGCCAGTGCGCCGACATCCTCCAGCGCATTCTCATAGCGGGGCTGGGTAGCTTCGGTGCAACGCAGGGTCAGTTCCAGGAACGGCATGGCGGTGGGGGCAATCGCGGGAAAGGGGGCCATGCTAGACCATCGGAGCGTCTCCGTATTGCCTGAGATGCCGCTTGGAGATGAACGGAACCGATTCAGACAGGCCTGGCGGGCCTTGCTAAACTTGCTGCTTTCCTGTGCGCCATGAACGCTCACTGCCGCCAATGGCCTTTGCTCCGACCCTGAAAACCTGGTTGCTCGTGCTGCCGGCGGTGGCCGTGCTGGGCGTGGCCGGGTATCGGGCCAGCGGCCATGCCGGGTCGGTACCGGTGACCGCAGGCGAACTGCCGACGGCGCAGGTTGCGGCGGACGATGCGGCGCCCCTGCCGGTCGTGCCGGAAGCGTTGGCGCGTCGCCTGGCGGCGTTCGAGCGCGGCAACGCGCTGCCTTCGGGCCTGCCGCTGGACCTGCGCGCGGACATTGAGGATGCCACCGATCTGTACGCCTATGCGCAGCGCCTGCGCGTGCAGGCCGACGACGGCAATCACGAGGCGCGCTGGATGCTCAGCCGGGTCTACGACTACTGCGCGCAGTACGCCATCGATCCAGGCGGTTATCGGTTGGACAACAATGTGCTGGCCGGACTGGGCCTGACCGCTGCACCGGCGATGGTGCAGGCGCGCGAGCGCGTGGCGCAGCGCTGTGGCGGCTTCGTGCCGGGCGACAAGCTGGGGTCCGCGCTGGTGCTGGCCGAGCGCCGCAAGGCAGCCACGCAGGGCAACCTCGCAGCGGAAGCATCGCTGTTTGCCGAAGGCGAGCCGCTGAATGACAGCCCCGAGTACCGCCGTGACCTGGTCGAGCGGGTGCGCACATCGCGCGATCCGGAGGCCTTCATGGCCATTGCACCGGGCATGGGCGTGCGCGCGGCGGGCGACCAGGCGCTCACTGGCCTGGTGGCGGGAGAACAGCTCAGTGAACTGGCGTGGCGGGTTGCGGCCTGCGAGCTCGGTCTACCGTGTGGTGCCGACAGCGTGCTGGTCAACAGTTTTTGCGCGAATGGAGGGATCTGTTCGCAGGATGGGACGCAGGATTTCCGGGATTTCGTGTATGACGCTGCGGTTTCGCGGCAAGGTGCGGGGAAAATGAAGCAGTGGATCAAGCGATTGGTTGGAAAGAGGGGCGGGCAATGAACTACCGTCGATTCCTGCATGGGGCCAAGTTCTGGTTCTGGGTGGCGCTGTTCGTGGCCTATTCGGCCGGCGCGGTCGGGCTGTTGATGATCGACACCTATGAAGATCGTTACCGGCATCTGTCGAAAGTGGAACTGACCACGGTGAAGGCGCAGGAAGATGTGCGCCGCGTGGGTGCCAGCCAGGTCGCTGCGGTCTATCGCGCGCAGAGCGGCATGCCGTTCGCTTCGTTGCCGGCAGGCAGTACCTTCCAGGTGGTGTGGCCCGATGGGTCCACCGAGACGATGGTGATCGTCGACCCGAGCTCGCCCAATGGTGTACGCCCGCTGGCGAATTCGCAGATTCCGGCCGAAGCTGCCGACAAGCGCTGATGCACCTGCTGCAGAGCCGAGCCCACGCTCGGCTCTACGGCAATGGAAAAAGGGCGGGGATATCCCCGCCCTTTTCATGTCCAGTACCTGCTGCCGATCAGGTCAGTGCGATCGGCTTGTTCTTGCGCTCGGCAAGACGCTTTTCCAGGTAGTGGATGTTCTGGCCACCGGCCTGGAAGCCCTTGTCGCGCATGATCCGCTGCTGCAGGGCGATGTTGGTCTTGATGCCGTCGACCACCATCTCGCTCAGCGCCACCCGCATGCGGGCGATGGCGGTTTCGCGGTCCGGGCCGTGCACGATCAGCTTGCCGATCATCGAGTCGTAGTTCGACGGCACGCGGTAGCCACTGTAGATGTGGGTATCCACGCGCACGCCGGGGCCACCCGGCGGATGGAAGCCGGTGATGGTGCCCGGGCTGGGCACGAAGGTCTCGGCGTCTTCGGCGTTGATGCGGCACTCGATCGCGTGGCCGGTCAGCACCACGTCGCTCTGCTTGATCGACAGCTTCTGGCCGGCGGCGATCTTCAGCTGCTCGGCCACCAGGTCGATGCCGGTGACCATTTCGGTGACCGGATGTTCCACCTGGATGCGGGTGTTCATCTCGATGAAGTAGAAGCGGCCGTCTTCGTACAGGAACTCGAAGGTGCCGGCGCCGCGGTAGCCGATGCGCACGCAGGCTTCGGTGCAGACCTTGCCGATCTGCTCGCGCTGTTCGGCGGTGATGCCCGGTGCCGGCGCTTCTTCCACCACCTTCTGGTGGCGGCGCTGCATCGAGCAGTCGCGCTCACCCAGGTGGATGGCGTTGCCCTGGCCGTCGGCCAGCACCTGGATTTCCACGTGGCGCGGGTTCTCCAGGAACTTCTCCATGTAGACCTCGCCATTGCCGAACGCGGCCTTGGCCTCGCTCTTGGTGGTTTCGATCGAGGTCTTCAACGAGGCCTCGGCATGCACCACGCGCATGCCGCGACCGCCACCGCCACCGGCCGCCTTGATGATGACCGGGTAGCCGATCTCACGGGCGATCTTGGTGTTGGCGACGATGTCATCGCCCAGCGGGCCGCCCGAACCGGGCACGCACGGCACGCCGGCCGACTTCATCGCGCGGATGGCTTCGACCTTGTCGCCCATCATGCGGATGGTGTCAGCCTTGGGGCCGATGAAGATGAAGCCGGATTCTTCCACGCGCTCGGCGAAGTCGGCGTTCTCCGACAGGAAGCCGTAACCGGGATGGATCGCCTGCGCGTCAGTGACTTCAGCGGCGGCGATCAGCGCCGGAATGTTGAGGTAGCTCTGCGGCGACGGCGCCGGGCCGATGCAGACCGACTCGTCGGCCATGGCCACATGCTTGAGGTTGCGGTCGACCGTGGAATGCACGGCCACCGTGCGGATGCCGAGGGTGTGGCACGCGCGCAGGATGCGCAGCGCGATCTCCCCTCGGTTGGCGATGACGACTTTGTCGAGCATGGCGTGCCCCTCAGCCGATCACGAACAGCGGCTGGTCGAATTCCACCGGCTGGCCGTTCTCGCCGAGGATGGCGACGATGGTGCCGGACGTGTCGGCTTCGATCGGGTTGAACATCTTCATTGCTTCGATGATGGCCAGGGTCTCGCCTTCCTTGACCTGCTGCCCCACGGTGACGAAGGCCGGCTTGTCCGGTGCGGACGACGCGTAGAAGGTGCCGACCATCGGCGAGCGCAGCACGTGGCCTTCCGGCAGTGCCGGGCCCGGCTTGGCGGTGCCGCCGGTGGAGGCTTCGGTCGGCGACTGCATCGGCATCGCCTGCGGTGCCGGGGCGGCCGGAGCGGCGTACACCGGGGCGGCGACCGGGGCGGCATAGCCGGCCACCGGGGCACGCGACAGGCGCACCGACTCTTCGCCTTCCTTGATTTCGATTTCAGCCAGGTTCGACTCTTCCAGCAGGTCGATCAGCTTCTTGATTTTGCGCAGATCCATGAGGGCCTCTTTGGTTTCTATCTAGGTGAGGAGAGCGCCGTGGGCGCCCGGGTCGACAATCAGGTGGCGGATACCCGCAGCAGCGCCGCGTCCATCGCGTAGCGGTAGCTGTCGGCACCGAAGCCGCACACCACGCCCACCGCCTTATCACTGAAGTAGCTGTGCTGGCGGAACGGTTCGCGGGTATGCGGGTTGGACAGGTGGATCTCGATGAACGGCACCGCCACCGCGGCCAGCGCATCGCGCAGGGCGACCGAGGTGTGGGTGAAGGCGGCGGGGTTGATCAGGATGAAAGCGGTTCCGTCGTCGCGCGCGGCCTGCACGCGGTCCACCAGCACATGCTCGGCGTTGGACTGCAGGCTCTCCACCGCGTGCCCGGCGGCCGATGCCTGGCTGGCCAGGGCCTGGTCGATGTCGGCCAGCGTGGTGTGGCCGTAGACCTCCGGCTCGCGTGTGCCGAGCAGGTTGAGGTTGGGGCCGTGCAGGACCAGCAGCTTCGCCATGGGATCCGGAAGACGGGAAAGGGCGGCAGTCTGGCGGAACCGGCGGATGCTGTCCAGTTCGGCGAAGTTTGCAGCGTTTCAATCGAACGTTTGAAATCTGCCGGAGCGCTTGTGGCCGTATGGCGGGCGCTGGATCAAGGCGCGCTGAATGGCTCGCAGGCCGGGGATGCATGCACGTAGGCCGACGATGGCGGCAGGCATGGGCAGGGGCTGTCATGGGTGGTGCTGCAGTAGATCCACGCCACGCGCGGATGAGGCCACCATTCAATAGATCCACGCGATGCGTGGATGGAGGACGTTCGGTACGCAGCACGCTACGCACCCACCGAGGGGCAGCCCAAGGTGCGCCGCACGCCTACTGCCCCCCGCCACGCCCCCGCTCACGTCTCCAGCGGCACCGTCGGCACCACGTTCGGGAACACCTCTTCCAGCGGTTCCCGTTCTCCAGGCTTCGGTGCCGGCCAGTTGTAGGCATTCACCGGCTGCGCGCGGTTTACCCACAACGCGTAATACAGGTGGTCGGCGCGGCCATCACCGGTATTGGGGTGGATCAGGATGGTCAGGCCCAGGCTGTTGAGCTGCAGCCAGGGCACCAGCACCGGCAGCAGGTCGTTGGTGAAGCCGAAGTAGAACGACGGGGTGACGTGCGGCCCGCGTGGTTCCAGGTTCCAGTTGCCCAGCTCCACCGGGAAGCGCTCGGCCGCCCAGCGCCGCAGCAGCGCAGCCTTCTCGAAGCTGTCCTCGTCGAAGTAGATGTGCGCGTGATAGCTCTTGATGTCGGTGTAGGCGCGTGGGGTCACGGGCAGGGTGGCCTCGCCGGGACGCACGCTGGCCGGGCGCGGGGTCGGTTCGCTGGCCGTGGCCTGGCCCCAGGGGCTGCGCCCTTCCGGTGCTGGCGGCACGATGGCACGGAAGCCGGGGCGGCCAGGCTCGGTGGTATTCACCGCGTCGTTGCCGCGCGGTGCTGCGGCGGCGGTCGAGGCACTGGCCAGGCCGCCAGCGGCCAGACCCGCCGAAGCGATCAGGCGGCGCCGTGCCGGCGAAAGCAGGTCGGCCCAGTGGGCGTCATCATCGCCGGCGTCGGTGAGGGTCTGCGGGTCCGGGTGCATGAAGGGCTCCGTGGCGGCATCGTGTGGGCAGGCAAGCACGCTCGGGCACCCGCATCCACAGCGTCCAATAAGCAGGGGGCATCACCTCATGCAGGTGCGCCCCGTTGTCGTTGAGCGTGGCCGCTGGGCGGGCTAGGGTGCAGGTCTGCCGCCCCGGAGCCCTTCCATGATCTCGCCCGATGCCGACACACAGCAAAAGCGCGCGTTCTTCCGCCAGCTGCACGCGCAGGGTTGCTTCGTGCTGCCCAACCCATGGGATGTGGGCAGTGCCCGCTACCTGCAGCGGCAGGGCTTCCAGGCACTGGCCACCACCAGTGCCGGCTGCGCCTGGAGCGAAGGACGGCCGGACGGAGCGGTTTCGCTGCAGGCCACGCTGGCGCATCTGCGCGTGATGGTGGCAGCGACCCCATTGCCGTTGAATGCCGACTTCGGTGATGGCTTCGGCGTCACGCCGCAGGCGGTGCAGGAGGCGGTGGCCGCGGCGATCGACACCGGCATTGCGGCATTGTCGATCGAGGATGCCAGCGGCGTGGCCGATGCACCGCTGCGTCCGATCGACCAGGCGGTCGAGCGCCTGCGCGCTGCCCGTGCAGCCATCGACCGCGCGGGTGGCGACGTGCTGCTGGTCGGCCGCGCCGAGAACTTCTTCGTTGGCGTGCCGGATCTGCAGGACACCCTGCAGCGCCTGCGTGCCTACGCAGAGGCCGGTGCCGACGTGCTGTATGCACCTGGCATCAGCACGCGCGAGCAGATCAGCGCGGTGGTCGCCGCTGCCGGGTCGAAGCCGGTGAACCTGCTGGTCGGTGGACCGACGTCGCTGAGCCTGCAGGACATCGCCGCGCTCGGCGTGCGCCGGGTCAGCCTGGGCGGCGCGCTGGCCCGTGCTGCGTGGGGCGGGTTGATGCAGGCGGCACAGCCGATCGTGCAGGACGGACGCTTCGATGGCCTGCAGCAGGCGGCCTCCGGGGCTGCCTTGAACGCGCTGTTCCGCTAGATCCACGCCGTGCAAGGCGGGAGGGGCCGGCGACTACAGCGCCTCGATCTCCCGCTTGGGTAAGGTCACGTCGGGTTCCAGCGCTGGCAGCAGTTGGCGAAGCAGGTTTGGATTGCCCTGCAGCCCGGTGCCATCCAGATACGTCCAGCCGGAACCACCAACGCGGCGCACGGCCACCATGAACGTGGTGCTGCGCATTGGGGTTTCACGCACCCGTATCAGGGATTGGCGTGGCACGAAGCAGACTTCTTCCTCTCCGGCAGCATAGGTCCGGGTCGGCACACCTACATCTTCGCTGATGATCACTACACCGGCGTTGTGCTGCTTCTTCAACGCATCACGGGTGATCGCCTGGAAGGCGTCATCGCCGCCGGCCAGTCGCTTGAGGCTGGGATGGGTACGTTCGATGAGGAAGTCCGCATCGCCGCGGGCGTATGCAGCCATCATGGCGCGCACATCTTCGCGCAGAGCCTTCGCATCACTGGGACTGAGTTCACCTGCGAAGGCGGATGGCAGCAACAGCAACAGCGACAGCAGCATCAGCATCGTCAGGGGCAGGCGTCGATCCATGTTCGGGTGTCTCACAGGGCACCGCCGCACTATACGGTGGATGCGAAAACAGCGTCCCATCGATGGCGCTGGTATCCCGAAAATCACTACTTACTATTGGTAGGTATTGATTTCTGGAGACCCCCATGCACAGCCTCATTGTCATCGCCCACCCTGAACCCGGTTCGCTGACCCATGCGATGGCGCATCGCATCGGCGATGCCATCACTGCTGCCCACGCCCGCAACACCGTGGCCTACGCCGATCTGATGGCCGAAGGCTTCGATCCGCGCTTCAACGCTCAGGACCAGGCCTTGTTCCGCAGCACCGGCGCGGTACCGGCCGACATCGCCGCCGAGCACGCACGGCTGGAGGCCACCGATACGCTGGTGCTGGTGTTCCCGTTGTACTGGTGGTCGTTCCCGGCACTGCTGAAGGGCTGGATCGACCGTGTCTTCACCAACGAATGGGCCTACGCACAGGATGCGCAGGGCAAGCTGGTGAAGAAGCTGCAGCGCCTGAACGTGCATCTGGTGGGGCTGGGCGGTGCCGATGCAGCGATGGTCGAACGACGCGGCTACGATGCGGCGATGAAGACGCAGATCGACATGGGCATCTTCGACTACTGTGGCGCACGCGTGCTGACGTCCGACCTGCTGCTGGATGCCGATACCGGTGCGGCTGGAGCGCATCTGCAGACCGCGCTGGCGATCGGCCGTAAAATAGGCACTCCGATGCGCTGATCGCCGTGTTCCGCCGATGCCCGCCAACGCCGCTCCCACGCGCCGCCGATTGACCCGCGAGCAACGCGCCCGCCAGTTGCTGGACGTGGCCTGGGCGCTGGTTGGTGCAGAAGGCACCGACGCGTTGACGCTGGGACGGCTGGCCGAGGCGGCGGGCGTGACCAAGCCGGTGGCCTACGATCACTTCGTGACCCGCAACGGCCTGCTGGCCGCGCTCTACGATGACTATGACGGGCGGCAGACGGTGGTCTTCCACGAGCGTATCGGCCGCGCCCGCGCGCAGCTGGCCGACCGTGCGGCGGCCATCGCCTCCGGCTACATCGACTGCATCCTCAGCCAGGGCAGTGAAGTGCAGGGCATCCTCGCCGCGCTGGTGGGAGCGCCGGAACTGCACGAGGTGCGGCGGCGTTACCAGCAGGACTTCATCGACAACTGCGACGTATGGCTGGGTCCGTTTGCCGCCGATGGCACGGTGCCACTTGCTGGGCGCTGGGCGATTCTCGGTGCGGCTGAAGCCCTGTCCGAAGCCGTGGCGGCAGGCGCGCTGGACAAGACCAACGCCGAGGCCGAGCTGCAGCGGCTGATCGTGGCGACGGTCAAGCGGCGCTGAGCGGCTTCGGGAGTCAGGCCCCGGCGGTGGTGCTGGCCAGCGTGGCGAATCCTGCCGCCAGCTGATCGCGCACTAGGGCATCGCGCGCGTCGCGGCTTTCAGAACCCAGCACCACGGTGATCAGGCGTACCGGCTGATCCCGCCCGGGCACCGCCCGGCATGCGGTGGCGGCCAGACAGAAGCCTGCTGCCTGGGTGTAGCCGGTCTTCAATCCATCCACGCCGTCATCGCCAAGCAGCGCATTCTGGTTGTTGCGGCTGAAGCTGCCATGCACGAACGCGCGCTGCGCGGTGATTGCCAGTATCTGCGGATGGTCATTCAGCAGGCAGGCGGCCAGCACCGCCATGTCGCGCGCGCTGGACGCATGGTGCGGCGTGGTGATGCCGGAGACGCTGGCGAACCAGCTGCTGCGCAGGCCGAGCTGGCGTGCGTGCCGGTTCATGCGCTCCAGGAACGCAGGCTGCGATCCGTCCAGGTGGCGCGCGATGGCCAGCGCCGCGTCATTGCCGGAGACGATCATCAACCCTTCCAGCAGGCGCGCGAGCGTGACCGTTTCGCCGGGCACCAGGCCCATGCGCGTTTCATCGTCGGCGACCGCATGCACGTCGTCGGCGGCGATGGTGACTTCGGCGCCCCACGAGCGCCCGCGCTCCTCGACACATTCGTAAGCCGCGTAGGCGGTCATCAGCTTGGTCAGCGAGGCCGGCTGCCTGGCGATATCCGCATTGTGCTGGTGAATCACCACGAAAGTTGCCGCATCGAGGGTGATGGACGACAGCGGTGCACGCGCAGGAGCAGGAGACGGCATGGAAGCGACGATGGCAGTGGGGACCCAGGAGGATAGTGTGCGGCGGCTGCACGAAGCTGAAATAATGCAACGATATAACGTATCGCCATTGTGGGCCGCCGATGGCCCGACGGGACATCCGATGACTGCACGCATTCCACGCCGCTGGCTTCATTCTTCGTTGCTGCTCGCGCTGGCCGCACTTGGCGGCTGCCAGCCCAGCCTGCGCGCCGAGGCTGTTTCCACCGCCGAAGCCGGTCCGCTCAATGTGATCGTGATGATCAACGACGGTGCCGGCTGGGGTACCTGGGACGCCGCCGCCTACTGGCAGTACGGCAGCCGTGACGGCGCACCCTATGCGGATTTCCCACTGCGCCTGGCGGTGACCACCTTTCCGTTGAACGCGAGCAGCCAGCCGACCGGTGACAACGCGCAGACGCTTGGCTACGACCCGGGCAAGGCCTGGGATGACGCGCCGGTTCCTGCGCAGGACCTGCCCTTTGCGGGCTACCAGTACCTGGCCGCGGTGGCTACCGACAGTGCGGCGGCGGGCACTGCGCTGTCCTCGGGGATCAAGACCTACAACAACGCCATCAACTTCAACAACGATGGCCAGCCGGTCGAGTTCAATACGCTGCGCGCCAAGCGCCTGGGCATGGCCACCGGCGTGGTCACCTCGGTGCCGTTCGCGCATGCCACGCCGGCCGCGTTTGCGGCGCAGAACGAATCGCGCAGCAACTATCACGCCATCGCACACCAGATGCTGGCGCAGGGCCACATGGACCTGGTGATGGGCACGGGTGGCCCGGGCTACAGCGTCGACGGCCGCGCCTGCCATGAAGGTACGGACGCCGCGAAGGCGGAGGGCTGTGCGAATCCATGGGAGTGGGTGTCGCAGCAGGATTGGCAGCAGCTGGAAGCGGGCAGCACCATCGGCGGCAATCCGGCGGGACCGTGGCGCCTGATCCGCAGCAAGGAAGCGTTCGCCGCACTGGCGCAGGGACGGTTGCCGGTCGACCGGCCGCTGATCGGTGTACCGCGCGTGGCCAACACACTGCAGCAGGCGCGCCAGCTGCAGGTGCTGGGCAAGGATGCAGGCACGCCTTCGGGAGTGAGGAAGATCGACAGCGTGCCCGATCTGGCGACCATGACGCGTGGCGCACTGCAGTTCCTGCAGCAGCGCTCGTCCAAGGGGCTGTTCCTGATGGTGGAAGGCGGCGCCACCGACTGGGCCGCACATACCAGTGCGTGCGGCACCGAATGGCACTACGGCCAGTGCAGCGATCAGCCGCAGCATGGCCGGCTGATCGAAGAAACCGTGGAGTTCAATGACGCGGTGGCGGCGGTGGTCGACTGGATCGAGCGCAACGGTGGCTGGGAGCGCAACCTGTTGATCGTCACCACCGATCACGACAACAGCATGCCGATGGGCCCGGATGCACAGGACGTGGCTTTCGCGCCGGTACGCAACAACGGTCGCGGCCGCATGCCCGGATTCAGCTTCCGCCCCACCGGCAACCACTCCAACGCGCTGGTGCCGCTGTGGGCCAGGGGCGCCGGCGCGGAGCTGCTGGGCAAGCGCGTGCGGGGCGTCGATGCCGGCTACCGTCAGCACGTGCGCTGGAACGACGGCAGCTACATCGACAATACCGACGTGGCTGCCGCAGTGCAGGAAGCGCTGCAGCGTCCACGGTAACGCCCGGTTGCACGCGGGCTGTTGTCGAGGCAGCCTGCGTACATGCAGTCGGATATCCGCATCGACGGTCGTGTCTTCGCCTACGTCTTCCCCTGTGCGTGGGAAGACTACGCGAAGATTGGTTTCTCACGTGATCCGCTTGGGCGCATCAGCGCATTGCACCGGCGTTGGTTCGAGTTCTTCGATCTCGACGCCGGTGCACTGGTGGAAGCGGAAAGCGAGCGCGATGCGCGGGATCTGGAGCTGCAGCTGCGTTCGCCGTTCAAGGCGCACCGCGCGCCGGCGCCGATGACGGTCCAGGACAAGGCTGGAGGCCGCACCGAATGGGTACGTGGTGCCAACCACGCTTTGTCGCTTGTGGTTGCCGGCCTGGGCGAACAGGGCTATCGCTGCTATCCACTGAAGGGGTGGCTGCGAGCCGCGCTTCGCCTGCGCATGGACCGGTTGCACGACTGGGCGGCGGTGCAGCTTCCCGAAGACGAAGGCCTGCGGATCCCCGGTGGCCCCGGCGAAAGAGCGCTGCGTGACACCCTCGACGGTTGTCAGGCATTGGACATCGATCCGATGCCGTGGCTGCCTGAACACGTCCAACGCTGGTATGCAAGTTGAGGAGCGTTCAACGGACTCGCGGCGGCTGAACCGGCGCGGCCGGTTGCCGCGTGCACTGCGGGGCAGGTGTGGACGGGCTGGCCAGCTGGCGTGCCAGCTCGGCGCTGGCCACGTGGCCCTGCAGGAACAACAAGCCGCCGAAGATGTTCATGAGCGTGCCTCCACTTGAGTGGATTGCACGATACGGGCAGCATGGACGGGCAAAAAGCGACATTTCCGCAAGCATGACTTGAGAGAATTTCAAGCCTTATGTCCCGCCCTCCGCTCCATGCCCTCCAGGGCTTCGTGGCTGCCGCCCGGCTTGGCAACCTGTCGCGCGCGGCGGCGTCGATGAACCTGACCGTCAGCGCGCTCAGCCACCAGATGCGGCAGCTGGAAGAACGGCTCGGGCAGCCGCTGCTGATCCGCCAGCCGCGTGGTATCACCCTTACCCTTGAGGGGCAGCGCCTGCTCGAGCAGGTGGGGCCGCATCTGGATGCGATAAACGAAGCCTTCCAGCCCTATGCCGCGCGTGCCGAGCACGTGCTGACGATCAGTGCGGTGCCATCGATGGCATCGGCCTGGCTGGTGCCGCGCCTGGGTCACTTCGTGGCTGAGCATCCGCAGATCGAGATCAACCTGCAGTCGAGTGAGCGCCTGATTGATTTCGAGCGGCAGCGCCAGTTCGACGCCGCGCTGCGGCTGGGCAGCGGGCAATGGCCGGGCCTGGTGGTGGAACCGCTGTTCGACGAGTGGCTGGTGCCGATGGCGAGCCCCGCGCTGATCGAGCGCATGGGGGGCATCGACCGTGTACCGCTGACCCAGTGGCCGCTGCTCGGTGATCCCGACGGCGCGTGGGGCGCCTGGTTCGCGTTGAGCGGGCAGAGCCCGCCATCGCGCTTCGTGGCGGTGCTGGATGATTCGGAGGCGCACCATCGCGCCGCACTGGATGGCGTAGGCGTGGCCCTTGGCCGGGTGACCCGGGCACGCCTGCTGCTGGAATCCGGCCAGCTGGTCGCGCTGTCCAGCCAGCGCCTGAAGACGGCGTGGCCGCATTGGCTGGTGTACCCGCAGCGCTCGGCCAGCCATCCCGGCTTCCTCGCGTTCCGCGACTGGCTGCATGCGCAGGCCGCCGAGCATGTGCAGCACATGGCGGACGCGCATCTGTAACGCCGCGCGGTGCTCGATCTCGACTCTACAGTCACTGCACCAGGGTGACCGCCTGCCCGGCACGCGCGAACGCTTCCTCCAGCAACGGGCCCGCCTTGATCGCTTCCACTTCCTCAAACAGCGCCCGCAGCGCATCGGCGGGGCGTGAGGCCGGTGCCGCCACTGCCTGCTGGATCGCGGTGAAGCGATCGGCCAGCACCCGATGGCCGGGATGTGCCTTCGCCCAGGCCGCCAGCGGCTGGCGTACACCGGCGGCGGCATCCAGGCGGTGCTGGTCGAACAGGGCGATGGCCGCTGCCGAGGTGTCCGCCCGCTCGATCGTGGCATGGCGCAGTTCCCGGCTCAGGAACAGGTCATAGGCCGCGCCACGCCCCACCGCGATGCGCAGTCCGTCGCGGTCGAGGTCGGCCACTTGCTGCGCTGGGCTGTCTTCGCGCACCAGGTAAGTGCCTTCGATCTCCACATACGGAGCGCTGAAGGCGATGCGGTCGGCACGCGCCGGATCGATCGCCAGGAAGGCCAGATCCCAGCCGTCTTCGCCCGCTGCGGCGACCACCGAGGCTGCGGCACCGTGGCAGGTGAAGCGTGCCTGCACCCCCATCCGTTGCGCCAACGCGGTAGCCAGTTCCAGCGAGGGGCCGCGCGGTGAGCGCGCATCGCCCTGTGCCAGCACCGGGTTGCCCAGGTTGATCGCCACGCGCAGGAAACCGTGCGGTGCCAGCGTACGTCGGTGGTCGGCCAGGGACATGCAGGACTCCACGGGGCAGGGGAGACCCAGCATGCCAACAACGCTGTCCGCGTGGCGTGGACTCAGCCGCGCGCGGCGAAGGTGCCGTGGAAGCCCAGTGGCACCGCATACGGCAGCCACGCCTGGGCCAGCGGACCGTCATCCACATGGCGCGCATCCAGCACGGCCAGACCGCTGCGCTGGTTCACCGGATCGAGCAGGGTGCCGATCAGCCAGCCGTCATCGGCGTTGCGGCTGCCCGGGCGCGGTACGAACACATGCTCTTCGGCCATGATGTCCGCCCCGTAGTTCCAGAGTTGGCGGCGCCCGTGCTCGATCTCGAACGCGGCCACCGCGTTGAAGTACGGCGCAGTGGCCGTGCCGTCGATGGTCGGCGCATACAGCCGTGCGCCACGTGTGTTCGCCGAGCGCGGGTCGAACAACGGGAACTCCACCGCGCTGATGCCCAACGTCTGCCAGCGGGCCTGTCCACGACGCAGGTCCAGATGCAGCTCGACCAGGCTGGCGCCACTGTTGGCCGCGTGTGCGCCATCACCGGCCATCGCTTCCTTCATCGGCGAGCGCGCCTCGTTGATGTCGTCGTGGCGCACTGCGCGCAGCACGATGCCGCCATCGCGGGTGAACGCGTCGCCGAAGTGGTAGATCGCCGCGAACGGGGCCTCGAACCATTGCGCCTTGTCCGGGGCATACTTGGCGACCACCGCGATGCGCACCGGACGCTGCGGTGCGAACTGCATGCGCTCGAAGAAGCTGCCACCTGCGCCGGTGAAATCGAACGGCATCATCACGAACACCAGGTGCTGGTCGGTCATCGCGAAGGCATGCAGGTAGCCATGCTCGGGTGTTTCGATCACATTGGCGCTGCGCAGCTGGCCGTCCGCACCGATGTGCCAGACCAGCAGGCCATGGCCCCCCATCAGGCTGATCGAGCCGAAGTTCCAGAGGCTGCCGTCGTGGTCGGTCAGCGGGTGCGCCGAGAACGGCAGCGCCGCCAGGTCCGGACGCCAGGTGACCGGGCCAAGCGTCTGCAGCGAATCCGGGTCCACTTCGAACGCCGAACCGGATTCGCACAGGGCGAACAGGCGGCCATTGATCATCGTCACCGAGGTGTTGGCCACGTTGGCATCATCGTTGTTGCGTACCGCCAGCGCACCGGGAATGCTGGTGCCGGCGGCCGGATACTGGAAGCGGCCGGCCTTCTGTTCACGGGTGAATTTCGGCGTGGCAACCATGCGCCCGTGATGGGTCAGGCTGCCATCACCATTGAAGCGCCAGCCATGCACCATGCCGTCGCCGTCGAACCAGTGGTCGTAGCGGAAGCCATCGCGCTCGGTCCACGCCGGACCGTTGCGGTACAGCGTGCCGGCCAGGCCTGACGGCAGCTTTCCCTGCAACTGCACGGTGGCCGGACCGAGGCTTTCGCTGCCGACGCTGCGCCAGCCGAGCAGCCATGGGTGTTCCTGCATGCCCTGCGCGAACCGCGTCGGGTCGCCGGCGAAGGCGGGAGCGCTGCGCAGCGCGGTGGCGCCCAGGGCCAGGCAGGCACTGCTGCTGAGCAGGGTACGAAGGAAGCGGCGACGGTCCATGGTGGCCTCGGGTCTGGATGCGGAATCAGCGCAGGGTGATGTCGATGGCGGTGCCAGCGACCGGCACGTCGACGCGTGCTTCGTCGAAGGTCGGCTTGCGCATCACCTGCGGGTTGTTGCTGAAGCCGTAGCCTTCCACCGGCATGCCGACCAGGTTGGTGTCGAGCTTGCCGTTGTCGTTCTCGTCGTGGGTGAGCAGCACGGCATAGCTGCCGGCCGGCACGCCCTTGAACGTGAAGTGGGCGCTGTCGCCGTTGGGCGCCGCCTGCTGGGCCTGCACGGGCCTGGCCTTGCCGTCCCAGGCGGCAGCGCTGTCGACCAGCGCAACGCGCAGGGTGCCGGTCTGCGCGCGGACGTCATGCACGGTCACGGCCAGGTCGGCGGCGTGGGCACTGCCGGCCAGGGCCAGGGTAGTCAGGGCGGTGCTGAGCAGGGCGGTACGGATCATGGCAGTGGCTCCGGAAGTGTGTGTGGCGGTGTGGAGCCAGTCTGCGTGGGGCGCTGCACTGGGTTCAGGGCCAGTGGTCATCGATTCGACGTGCCAGAAGTCACTTTCTGCGCCGGACCCATTGCCGCCGGCGTGCGCGGCGGTCAGCATCTGGCCATGCCCAGCCTGTTCCGCCATCTGTTGCGTCCCCTCAGCCTCGCCGGCCTGGCCACCGTGCTGGTGGTGGGCCTGTCATTCGCGGTGCAGCGCAACGGTGCCGGGCTGAGCCTGCTGCTGCTTGCCGTGTTCCTGCTGCTGTTCGTGGTGCACGGCTGGGCGTCGGTGCCATCCCGCGTGCGCGCTGTCGCGGCGGTGTTGCAGGCGTTGCTGGCGGTCGTGCTGGTTGCGCTGCAGCCGCGTACCGGCACCGCACCGGTACTGCTGGTGGTGCTGGTGGCGCAGCTGGCCGAGCATTGGCCACCGCGCTTCGTGCTGGCTGTTGCACTGCTGGCCAATCTCGCCATGTATCTCGTGCTGCGCTACAGCGGCTTCAGCCAGCCGCTGCTGGTGGTGCTGCTCTATGGCGGCTTCCAGGCCTTTGCTGCACTGACCGCACACTATGCCCGCAGCACGGCGCTGGCCCGCGATGACCTGGCCCGCGTCAATGCCGACCTGCTGGCCACCCGCGCGCTGCTGGCCGACAGCGCACGCGATGCCGAGCGCCTGCGCCTGGCGCGCGAACTGCACGATGTGGCCGGGCACAAGCTCACCGCGATGCGCTTGAACCTGCGTGCCCTTGCGGCCGACCCTGTGTTGGCCAGGCGCGAAGGATTGGTGCTGGCCGAGCAGCTGTCCGGCGAGTTGCTGACCGACATCCGCCAGGTGGTGCAATCGATGCGCGATGATCGCGGCCTCGATCTGGCCACCGCATTGCACGCGCTGGCCGCGCCGTTCCCGCGCCCGAAGCTGCAGCTGCAGATCGGCGAGTGCGTGCGCATAGTTGACCCGCTGATGGCCGAGACCGTGCTGCGCCTGGTACAGGAAGCGCTGACCAATGCCGCCCGGCATGGCAACGCAGACACTGTATGGCTGACGATCAACGAGGAGGATTCCCGGTTGCGTATCGACATCCGTGACGACGGCCAGCGCGCCGAGCGTATCCGCGAGGGCAACGGCATCGCCGGCATGCGTGAGCGCCTGGCCGCAGTGCGTGGCCAGTTGGAACTGGCCCGCACCGCACAGGGCGGCATGCACCTGACCGCCTGGGTGCCGGCATGAACGGCAGCGCGATCCGTGTTGCCCTGGCCGACGACCAGGCGCTGGTCCGCGCCGGGCTGCGTGCGTTGTTGCAGGGGTTGGGCGTGGACGTGGCGCTGGAGGCCGAGGAGGGCCAGGCGTTGCTGGACGCGCTGTCCACCCAGCGCGTGGATGTTGTGCTCAGTGACATCCGCATGCCCGGGATGGACGGCATCGAGGCAGTGCGCCAGCTGCGCGCGCGCGGCGATGCCACGCCGTGGCTGCTGCTGACGACCTTTGATGAAGGTGACCTGCTGCTGCGCGCCAGCGAGGCCGGCGCACAGGGCTTCCTGCTCAAGGACGCCGCACCCGCAGACCTGCGCGAGGCGATCGAGCGCGTCGCCGCTGGCGAAACCCTGCTGCTGCCGGTCAGCACCGAGCCGGTACGCGCCCGCTACCGCTTCCACGATGAAGCACCGCCCACCGATACCTTCGGGGAACGCGAGGTGGCGATCCTGCGCTTGCTGGCCGGTGGCTACAGCAACAAGGAGATCGCGCGCAGCCTGTTCCTGGCCGAGGGCACGGTGAAGAACTACGTGTCCGCCATACTCGACAAGCTGGGCACCCGCGATCGCACCCGTGCGGTGCTGAAGGCGATTACCCTGCGCATCATCTGAGTGGACCGAGCAAGGAGTGCCAGTGAACCCGATCCTGCATGTGGAAATCCCGGCCAGTGACCTGGACCGTGCCATCACGTTCTACCAGCGGTGGCTGCAGGTCGCGGTGGACGAACCTGTCGTGCTGCACGACTGCCGGATGGCCTACCTGCCGTTCTCCGATGAGGCCGCCGGTGCCAGCATTGCGCTGGTGCTCGGCGCGGACTACCGGCCTTCCGAACAGGGGGCGCGCGTCTACATCGGCGTCGATGACCTGGATGCGAGCCTGGAGCGAGCACTGCAAGCGGGCGCCGAGCTGTGCTTCGGACCCGCCGATGCGGGCGACTGGCGCGTGGCCGAGATCCGCGACAGCGAAGGCAATCGCATTGCGCTGCAGGCGCGCGCTGCTCTGTAGAGCCGAGACCACGCTCGGCTGCTGTTGGCCCAGCCGCTCCAGCTCAGCCGAGCATGGGCTCGGCCCTACAAGGTCGCGGCGCGCGAGCGCTGCAGCCAGTCATTGATGGCCGGGTCCAGTCGCGGGTCGTCCGGTAGCTGCATGCCGAAGCGCTGTTGCAGCACGGCACGCACATCACCCACATCATGCAGCGGGCGCTTGTCCGGTGCCTGCCCGGGGCGATACTCGGTGTAGTTGCCGCTGCCGATGGTGCGGCGCCAGTCCGGCCCGGTCAGCGACGCGCGCAGCTGCCCGGGGAAACTGGAATCGGGATGGGTGCACACGTACCAGTTGCCCACCACGTTGTCGATCGGTGCCGGCGCCTGCAGGTCGAACCGATACATCGCCCGCCAACCATCGTTGGACTCGGCCGACAGCACGAAATCACCCTCGTCGGGCAGGCGCTGCAGCAGATAGCGTTCGTGCGGCGTGGCCTGCGGCTGCGGATCATGCAGGCGCAGCGGCACGGTCGGGGTCAGGCTGCCGAAACCGGCATCCACCAGCCAATCGTCGCTGTCTACGTTCACGCGCAGCAGCAGGTGGGTACGCGGGGTCAGTTCGCCGTCCTGGGCGGCCAGCAGTACCCGCGCGCTCAATGGCTGCGCATCGAAGCCCAATGCCTGCAGCAGCGCCAGCAACCCGCCATTGAGTTCGAAGCAGTAACCACCGCGGCGCTCGTCGAGCAGCTTGCGCTGCACGCTGTCCAGGTCGATCGGCACCGCATCGCGCAGCAGGCAGCTGAGGGTCTCGAAGGGCAGCAGTGCGTTGTGGCGCTGCTGCAGCAGGGTCAGGCCGGCCAGGGTCCGCGGTGGCGGTGCATCCAGCTGCAGGCGCTGCAGGTAGCGGGGGACATCGAGCGTCGTCATGGAGACACCGGGCGGGGGAGGGGCGTCCACTGTGTTCCCCAAACCGGGGTTGAGGTCAAGCGCGGTGGCCGTGTCATGCCTCCGTCGCCTGCACCCGGTACAAAGGCCGCGTCCACCAGCGATGGGGGGACGCAGACGAAGAAAGCGCTAAAGTTGTCCTGAGTCAGGCCGATACAGGTGCGTCTTTCCGCCTGGAGTCTGTCATGTCGGCCGTTGTCCCCCACCTCCGGTCCCTGCGCACGCGCCTTGCTGCGTTGCACTCGGCGTCCCCCGGGCTGCTGCGCTGGCTGCAGCCACATCGGCTCAGCGTGGCCAACAAGCTCAAGGCCACACTGTGGATCTGCGGCCTGGGCCTGGTGGCGATCGCTGCTGTCTACGCCTGGACTGGCCATGCCAACGCACTGGCTGCGCGCAGCCAGGCCAGCTACCAGCGCGGCAGCGATCTGGCTGCCAGCCTGTCCACGCGGGTGGCCGAAGCGCGTCGCCTGCAGACCCAGTATGCACGCAGTTTCGATGATGCCGACCGCGCGCAGCTGTTGGCCACGCAGAAGGCGTTGCAGACCGATCTGCAGGCGCTGCGCGCGATGCCGATGGATGCGGGCCGGCGCAAGGCCCTGCAGGCGCTGACCGAAGCCGCCGACGCGTTCTCGCAGGGTGTGGCCGCCCTGTTCGAACGGGTCGACGAGATGGGCCGTGGTGATGCCGGCCTCGCCGCGCAGCTGCAGCAGGCAGCCGACACCCTGCAGGCGCAGGTGGATGTGCAGCAGCGGCCCGCGCTGGCGCTGTCCCTGCAGAAGATGCGAAGGCAGGAGGCACTGCTGCTGCTCGACGGTGATTCCACCCACGCCGACCGCGCCAGCGAGGAGAAGCTGCCGTTCGACCTCGCGCTGGCGGGCCTGCCTGCGGATGTGCAGGACACCCTGCGCACCGGGATGGAGGCGTATCAGGCCGCACTGCTGGGGTATACCGCTGCCCGCGTCGGCCTGGATGTGGAAGCGCAGTCGCTGCTGGATACCGCCACGGGCGTAGCGCCGGCGTTGGCCGCATTCCAGCAGGCACAGGTGGCGGCGCTGGCCAGGGCGCAGGCACGCCAGCAGGCCGGCGCGCGCACCATGAGCGTGGTGTTCGCACTGACCCTGCTGCTGGTGGCCGGCGTGCTGATCACCAGCCTGGTGCTGGTGCTGCGTGCGGTGCGCCAGCCGATCCAGGACACCCTGCGTTTCGCCAGCGACATCGCCGACGACCGCCTCGACACCACCCTGCGCGTCTACAACGCCAACGATGAAATCGGCCAGCTGGCCCAGCGCCTGGTCGACATGCAGCAGCGCCTGCGCGCGCGCATCGAGACCGAGCGTGCGGTGGCCCGCGGCAACACCCGCGTGCGCCAGGCATTGGACAGCGCACAGGCCGGCTTGATGGTGATCGATGCCGAAGGCCTGGTGGCGTACGCCAATCCGGCGCTGCTGGAGCAGCTTGCACTCCGGCTTGAAGATCTGGTGGGGAGCGATGCGGTACGCCTGCATCCGGCACTGGCCAGCCTGGCTGGCGTGCGCCAGCGCGAGGAGCGCGAGATCGGTCATGCCGGCGTCCGCTACCAGTTGATCGCCAATGCCATCACCGACGAAGGGCATTTCCTCGGCGTGGCAGTGGAGTGGCGCAGCCGCGCGCTGGAAACGCTGCTGGAAACCGAAGTGGCAGCACTGGTCGACGCCGCCGCACATGGCGACCTGCACGGCCGCATCGCGCTGGAGGGAAAACAGGGCTTCGTGCGCACGTTGTCGACCAGCATCAACCGCCTGCTGGCGACCTTCGAGACCAACCTCGGCGATCTGCAGGCGCTTCTGGCGGCGCTGGCCCGTGGTGACCTCAGCGTGCGCATGGAAGGTGAGCTGCAGGGCGTGTTCGCACGAATGCGCGACGATGCCAACGCCACGGTCGCGCAACTGGGCCGCATCGTCACCCGCATCCAGCAGGCGACGTCCAGCCTCGACACCGGCGTTGGTGAGATCGTTGCCGGGCACCATGATCTGTCGCAGCGTACCGAACAGCAGGCGGCCAACCTGGAAGAGACGGCAGCGTCGATGCACGAGTTGACCGACACCGTTGGCCGCAATGCCGATGCCGCGGGCCGCGCCGATGCCCTGGTGCAGGGGGCGGCCGCGGTGGCCCAGCGCGGTGGCGAGGCCGTCGGCCAGGTGGTCGCGACCATGCATGGCATCAGCGAGGCGTCGCGGCGGATCGGCGACATCACCCAGCTGATCGATGGCATCGCTTTCCAGACCAACATCCTCGCGCTGAATGCCGCGGTGGAAGCCGCGCGTGCAGGTGAGCAGGGCCGCAGCTTCGCCGTGGTGGCTGCGGAAGTGCGCCTGCTGGCCCAGCGCAGTGCCGAAGCGGCCAAGCAGATCAAAGGACTGATCGAGGATTCGGTGGCGCGTGTTGGCCAGGGCAACCAGCAGGCCGAGCAGGCGGGCATCACGATGGGCGAGATCGTTGGCAGCGTGCAGCAGCTGGCCGAGCTGCTGGCCGGTATCCGCAGTGCATCGCAGGACCAGCATGCCGGCATCGCGCAGGTGAAGCAGACCGTCGTGCAGATGGAAGCCAGCACCCAGCGCAACGCCAGCCTGGTGGAAGAGGCTGGTGCCTCCACCGCGCAGATGCAGGCGCAGGTACACGCGCTGGCCGAAGCGGTGGGCGCGTTCCAGTTGCAGTCGATGCCACAGGCGCGCGCTGCGGCCTGATCGTGCTCCGGTATGCCGGCCGCTGGCCGGCACGCCCCTGATCATGCCGGCCGGCGGCCGGTACTACCCTTGTGGCTCAATACACGTCGCGACGGTAGCGCCCGGTCTCCAGCAGCGTTTCCACTTCTTCATCACCCAGTGCTTCGCGCAGCACCTGGCCCACGCCTTCGGCCATGCCCAGCAGCGAACCGCAGACGTGGATGACCGCACCACGCTGCATCCAGTCGCGCAGGGCATCGGCTGCTGCACGCAGGCGATCCTGCACATAGCCGCCCTCACCATCGCGCGAGAACGCCAGGTCCACCCGCGCGAGATGGCCATCGGCCTGCCACGCTTCGATCTCATCGGCGAACAGGAAGTCGTGCGCGCGCTGGCGTTCGCCGAACAGCAGCCAGTGCCCGTGCTCACCTGCATGCGCGGCTTCGCGCAGCAGGCTGCGCAGGCCCGCGATGCCGGTGCCATTGCCGATCAGCACCATCGGCGCACCGCCAACGCGATGGAAACCGGGGTTGCGGTGCACGCGGGCCACGATGCTGGCACCGACCGGCGCATGCAGCGACAGCCAGCCCGAACCCAGGCCGGTGCGTCCGGTTTCGTCATGGACCAGCCGCACCACCAGCTCGACCGCACCGTCATCCGTACAGGATGCGATGGAGTACTCGCGCCCCGGCAGCAGTGGCAGCCCTGCCAGCCAGAGGCACGCATCCTGCACCGCCAGCGCAGCATCGGCATCGGGCAGCTCGCGCTCGCTGGCCAGCGCCAACAGCGTGCGCGGCTGGCCGTCAATCAGCAACGGCTGCTGGGGATCCAGCCCATGTGCCTTCAGCACCGCAGCGGCGTGCCGCGCGTTGTGGCGGGGCGCGACGTGCAGGATGTCGCCCGCCTGCCACTGCACATCGGCCGGTGGCGCAAGACGGATGCGCCAGATGGCGCCGCCCATGCTGCCTGGATTGAGGCGGTCACGGCCGAGCAGGCGCCACTCGTGCATCTGCGTCGCGGCCGGCAACACGCTGTCATCGGTGGCGATGCCGGTCAGCGCGCCGAGATGTTGCTGCCACTGGCGCAGCGCCGGTATCGCGGCGGCATCGACATCGATGCGCTCGAACAGCGCACGTGCGCCGTTGCCCAGCAGCCAGCCATCGAACTGGCGGCCAAAGCCGCAGTAATTCGGGTACTGGCGGTCACCCAGGGCGAGCAGGCCGAACTGCAGGCCCGACAGATCGGGCGCTTGTGCCAGCAGCCGTCGCGCAGCGCCCCGTGCCGCATCCGGCGGTTCGCCATCGCCGAAGGTGCTCAGCACGAACAATGCCTGCGCAGTGCGCGCGAGCTGCGGGGCATCGACCCGGGCCAATGGCAGTACCTGCACGCCATGGCCAGCGGCCTGCAGCTGCGCGGCGGCACGCCAGGCCAGCTGCTCGCCCAGCCCGCTCTGGCTGGCATGCACGACCAGCCAAGGTGCGTGGCCATCATCGGTGGCAACCGGCAGCGACCGGCGCAGCCCGCGCGCGGCACGCTGGCTGCGGCGGCGGTCCAGGTACAGCATCCAGCCGGTGATGAAGAACAGGCACATGACCAGACTGCTGAGCATCACCACCACACGCCCGGGCATGCCGAAGTAGCTGCCCGAGTGCAATGCGAACACGCTGGTGGCCAGCTGCGCGCCGGCGCCCTGGCGCGCGTAGGGGCGCGAATCGAGGATTGCCCCGCTGGCCGGATCCAGCTGCAGCAGATCATGTGCACGGTCATGGTGGCCACCGCGCTGTGACGGATCGCCAGCCATCACCCGCACGTTGAGCGCCTGGCCAGGCTTTTCCGGCAGGCGCAGGTCGATGTAGCCGGTGTGCACGCCGGGCAGGGCATACAGCGTGGCTTCGATGCGCTCCAGGTTCAGGGCGGCGCCGGTGGCGACCTTGTGCTTGGCGGCCGGTGCGACGCCCAGCAGCGTATTGGCGGCACTGCGATACCAGTCGAAGGACCACCACAGGCCGGTCAGCGCACTCATCAGATAGATCAGCAGCACCCAGGTGCCGACCACGGAGTGCAGGCTCCACAGGAAGCCACGGCCGCTGCGTTTCCATTCCACCGCCAGCCAGCTGCGCCAGTGCCACCAGCGGCGCGGCCAGCGCAGGTAAAGACCGGACAGGGTGAAGAACAGCAGCGCGATCGCACAGCTGCCGGTGATCCACTTGCCGCGCTCGCCCGCGGCGAGGTGGCGGTGCAGGTCCTCGACGAAGTCGAAGAACGCCTGCCCACGCAAGGCACTGAAGCGCTCGCCGCTGTACGGGTCGAAGTAGACCCAGTGTTCCTTGCCACCAGCGAAGCGTGCCACCGAGGGCCGCTGCCCGGTGGCGTCCACGCGCAGGCGCTGCAGGGGGCGATCACTGCCGGCCTGCAGCAGCGGCACCAGTTCGCTGAGTTGAAGCGGAAGCTGGCCGTCGGCATGGTGCTCGGCTATTTCGGCGAAGCCGGGGTTGGCCGCGCGCAGCAGTTCGTCCTCGAAGGACAGCACGGCGCCGCTGAGGCCCATCACGGCCAATACGGCACCGGCGGTGATGCCCAGCAGCCAGTGCAGTTGGAACAGGACGTTCTTGAACATGGAAGGAGGAGGGCCTGGAAGGCTGCCGCCCGCATCCTGCGCAACAGCAAATGAGAATTAGTCGCGGAATTCTCCGTGGCGGACGGGCTACGGTCAAGGAGGGTTTTGTTGCAGGGCTTTGCAGCCCTGCACCCGCTACAAGCCGGAGCAACGTCAACGTCAAAAGCTGGCTTCCCGTGGGTTGGCGGGGTGGGTCCGGTTGAGGGGGACGCTGCAAGTCCCCCTCCGGGGCCCGGCCCAGCCGCTGGCGGCTGTGCGTTCGGGCGCTTGCGAAGCAGTGCTTCGCAAGCAAAGCGCCCTCACCCATGTAAGCTCGGTCGCCGCATCCATGCGGCTCACGCCCCCTCAACCGGACCCACCCCGCCTTCGACAGTTTCCTGCGATCTGTCGGAACGGCGTTCTGCTTTGGTAGGTGCCGACCGTTGGTCGGCACGGGGTCTGATTCCGTTCTGAATATCGATATCTGACAGATGTGTCGACCAAGGTCGACACCTACCAACAGCCGCCGGAATCTGTCGAAGGTGGGGCGGTGTGGCTGTGCAGGACCGTTGGCGCCATGGATGGCGCCATCGAGCCCCCACGGACGGGTTTACGGCGTGTCCTGCACAGCCACAGCGCCCCGCCATCCCACGGGAAGCCCGCTTTGGCTTTGGCTCTGGCTGTTGCCGTTGCATTGAGCAGGGTGCAGGGCTGCAAGCCCTGCAAAAAACACCCTCACTTCACCCAGCTGTCGATCTCGCCGTGGGCGAACGGTCCCAGCTTGGCCTTCACCAGCCGCCCCTGCGCATCGAACAGCACGCTGTAGGGCAGCAGGCCCTGGGTATTGCCCAGCTGCACGCTGGCATCGCGCGGCCCCGGGGTCTCGATCACGATCGGATAATCCACCGGTACCCGCTGCAGGAAACCGCGCACGTCCTCCGGCGTATCCAGCGCCAGTCCCAGCACCTGTACACCGTGCTCGCCCTGGACATGTGCGAAACGCGCCAGTTCGGGCATTTCTTCCACGCAGGGCGCGCACCAGCTGGCCCAGACATTGATCAACAGCGGGCGACCGCCAGCGTGCTGGCGCAGGTCCAGCGGCCGGCCTTCAAGATCGGGCAGCGACAGCGCGGGCAGGCTGTCGCCGACCTGCAGGGCCGGTGCCGCAGCCGCCACAGCAGGCGCCGCTGGCATGGCCTCAGGCCCAACCGGCGCAGGAGCCAATCGATGCCCGGCCCACAGGCCAAGGCCGGCGGCCAGCACCGCTGTCCACAGCAGCGCTGGCCGTTGCCACTTCATCGTGCGGTGCGCAGCAGCGCTTCCTCCACCACCGCCTGGGTCAGCAGGGTCGGCAGCACGGTCGGCGGTGCGCCGGGGCCGTACACCACGTACAGCGGCACGCCGACGGCTTTGTGCTCTTCCAGGAACGTGGTGATCTGCGGATCGACGTTGGTGTAGTCACCGCGCATGTACACCGCGTTGGTGCGCTTGAGCAGGTCCTTGAACTCCGGCCGCGACAGCACGGCACGCTCGTTGGCCTTGCAGCTCACGCACCAGTCGGCGGTCATGTTGACGAACACCACGCGGTTGTCGGCGCGCAGGCGGTCCAGCAACTGCGGCGAATACTCCACCACGTTGTCGCTGGCGGCCTGTGCGGCGCGTGCCGGCGCTGCCAGCTGGGTCACGCCCCAGGCCGGTACCAATGCGCCGATCGCCAGCAGTACGCCGAGCAGCGTCACTGCACGCGAGCCGGTCCAGCGGTTGCGCTCGAACAGCCACAGGCCGAAGGCGAACAGCAACAGGCCACCCAGCACCAGCGCCATGCCGTCCACGCCGCGCTGCTTGCCCAGCACCCACAGCAGCCACAGCGCGGTGGCGTACATCGGGAAGGCCAGCACGTGCTTGAGCGTTTCCATCCACGGGCCGGGCTTGGGCAGGCGGCGCGCCAGCGCCGGCACGAAGCCGATCAGCAGGAACGGCAGCGCCAGGCCCAGGCCGAGGAACAGGAACACGGTCATCGCCTTCAGCGGCGGGGCAATGAACGCGTAGGCAATCGCGCCACCCATGAACGGGCCGACGCAGGCACTGCCGACCACGCAGGCCAGCGCACCGGTGAAGAAGTCACCGGCCGGGCCGCTGCGGCTGGCCAGCGACTGGCCCAGGTTGCCGATGCCGCCGCCCAGGGTGAACACGCCGGACAGGCTCAGGCCTACCGCGAACATGATGTAGGCCAGCGCCGCCACCACGCCCGGGTGCTGCAGCTGGAAGCCGATGCCGACGGCGTTGCCGATTGCGCGCAGGCCCACCATCAACGCACCGATCACCGCGAATGCGACCAGCACGCCCAAGGTGTACCAGAGCGCGTGGCTGCGTGCGCGCTGCGGGCTTTCGCCACTCTGCGCCAGGCTCAGGACCTTCAGCGACAGGATCGGCAGCACGCAGGGCATCAGGTTCAACACCAGGCCGCCGGCCAGCGCCAGCAGCAGCACCCAGACGAACGAACGGTCCGGGTTCGGTGTGGTCGCCGGCGGGCGCGTACGCAGCGCGTTGTCACCGCGCGCATCGGCGGCGAATTCATTGCCGTCCACGGTGCCTGCGACGGCCGGGGGGGCGGCATCCGTATTGGGCACCGTCGGCAGCAGGCGCAGGGGGGCGCCGTTGGCGCCTTCGCGTGGCGCCACAGCCAAC
Source organism: Stenotrophomonas sp. YJH_SMC_21 (assembly GCF_059369555.1). Lineage (NCBI taxonomy): Bacteria > Pseudomonadati > Pseudomonadota > Gammaproteobacteria > Lysobacterales > Lysobacteraceae > Stenotrophomonas > Stenotrophomonas sp. YJH_SMC_21. The sequence goes on along the minus strand of NZ_JCAFSU010000001.1, from coordinate 416,081 downwards.
GGGCTGATTACCTCGTTGCGCGGCGGTGCCTGGTCGGCGCTGGCGCTGACCTTGCCGGCCGGGATCGACAGCTTCACCCGGCGGGTCATTGGCGGGTAGCAGATGCCATCGGTCTGGCAGCCCTGGAAGGTCACCACGAGGGTGCCGTCAACCGCGTCGGCAACCGTGCGCCGCAACGGCAGCGGCACTTCCACCTGGTTGAAGTACACCGAGACATCGCCGAAGTGCTCGTCGCGATGCGACTGCGCGGCTGGCCAGCGCGGCGTGCCGGCCTGCACGCCGGTGCTGCCTTCCAGCTTCAGCGAGGTGCGGTCGCGATACAGGTAGTAGCCCGGTGCCGGGCTGAAGCGCAGCAGCAGGGTGTTGCCGTCGCTGGCGATGGCATCGAAGCCGAACGCCTGCTCCGACGGCAGCGGCAGCGCCTGGCTGTTGCTGGCCGCACCTGGCAGGCGCAGGCCGCCGCTGTTGCCGGCACCGGCCAGCGGGTTGTTGAACGGACTGGCCGCACCGGCGCGCGCGGCAGGGGCCGCGGCCTGTGCACCGCTGCCGGGCAGGGTGACCTGCACCACGCGCTTCTGCGGCGGGTAACAGACACCGGCATCTGCGCAGCCCTGGTAACGCACTTCCAGGCTGATGGTGCTGGCGGCCTCGGTCGGCGTGCCGGGCAGGGTGGCCTGCAGGCGCTCGCGATAGGTTTCGACCTCGCCGAAGAAATCGTCGTGGTGCTTGTCGCCCTTGGGCATCTGCAGCGCGCCGGCATTGAAGGCCGGGTCGGCCTTGACGCTGGTGCGGTGGCGATACAGGTAATAGCCGGGCGCGATCTTGAACTGCAGTTGCACCTGGCCACGTTCGGGGGCGGTGGCGGTCAGCGCGAATGCCTGGTCCACCGGCAGCAGGTCTTTCTCATCCAGGGCGAACGCCGGCAGCGAGAGCCACATCAGGGCGCACAGGGCGGCGCCACGCGCAAACAGAGTCTTCAATCAGTGTCCTCCCGGGTCTGTGCCCGGATCCAGTCCAGATACGCCGGCAGGCCGGCCCGGGTTTCGACCGCGATGCACTCCGGGAGTTCATACGGATGCAGTTCGACGATCCGGGCGATTGCGTCATTGACGCGACTCGCGGTGGTCTTCACCAGCAGCTGCAGCTCGGCGTCGGTGGTCACCTCGCCCTGCCAGCGGTAGGTCGACTGCGCGCCATCGAGGCGGGTCACGCACGCGGCCAGGCGCTCGCCAACCAGCGCGTGCGCGATGCGCTCGGCACTGGCCCGGTCCGGGCAGGTGGTCAACAGCAGCAGGACGGGATCGACGGTCGACATGACCGTCGAGTATAGGGCCGCCGCCGGGTCAGGACCCGGCGGCGGCCGTGGACCGCTGCGTTGCGCGGTCAGTTGGCCAGCTGGCAGGTGGTCGGCTTGGCCGAGGTGAACAGGCCAGGGGTCGCCCACTCGGGGTGGTCGATGAACGGGTTGCGGTTGCCCTGGAAGCTGTAGATCACGTCATTGCGCGCACGCTCGGCATCATCCGGCGGGTCGGACAGGTGCCAGTCGATCAGCGTCGACAGCAGGCCCATGTAGGCCGGCGAGCTGCTGGTCTTGACGATCCTGCTGCGGTCGTCGGTCAGCTCCAGGTCCGGCTCGGACTGGCCAGTGGCTGCATCCTTGCCGCCCTCGTAGCGGATCGCCATGTACATCACCGCACGCGCCATGTCGCCCTTGCGCTTGCCCCACACCTCGAACGTGCCGGTGTTGCCGTCCGGCGTGCGCACCCAGTTGGAGTTGCCCGGATAGCCACCACTGCCGCCACCCTGGCCGTTGTTGGCCTCGGTGGCGCGCTCGCCGCAGCTGGCGTCGCACTTGCCGAACGGCTTGTTGCCACGGTCGGCGTTCCACTGTGCATCGGTCAGGTACAGCATGTGGGTGTCGGTATACGGCGCGTACGGCAGGCCCTTGTCACCCGTGGTGGTGGCAAAACCCAGCGAGTTCGGCCAGGTGTGCTCGCGGTTGTACTTCAGGCCACTGCCGCTGCCGGCGCGATCGGTCACCTTGGCGTAGCTGCGGTTGCGATACGCGTCGAGGATGCGGTTCGGGTTGTTCGGGTCCTCGTCTGCGATCTCCAGGATGGTCCAGGTACTGGTGCCCGAGCCGCTGTACGGGTAGGCGGTGTGGCCCTTGATTGTCGCGTGCAGCGAGCAGCGCAGCTGGCTCGGGCTGCTGGTGTTGACCTTGGAGTAGTAGCCGGCCGGCACGCCAGGGTTGCCCGGGTCCGGATTGCCGCCGGTGCTGGCCACGGTGAAGGCGATGCGGCTGTCGGCCGCCGGGTGTGCGCCCTGCAGGTCGGTGATGCGCGCGGCGCGGATGTCGAAGCGGCAGGCTTCACCGGCCACCAGCGCGGTGTTGGTGGACAGCTTCACGCTGCGCCCGCTGGCCGGGAAGGTCAGCGGCACGCTGCCGGAGGTACCGCAGCTCAGCGCGAAGGCGCCGCTGGCGAGGTTCACGGTTTCGCTGAACACCACTTCCAGATCGGCGGCGGCCGGGAAGGTGCTGCTGCCCTGCGCCGGGGTGGTAGTGGACACCGACGGCGGCGTGTTCGGGCCGGGGGTGGTGCCGCCGCTGAAGGTCTGGCCGTTGTTGCAGCTGCCGAAGGTCTGCCTGGCCGACTCGGCCCAGGTGAAGTGGGCGTACTGGCTGCCGCTGCCGGTCAGCTGCAGCGAGGTGCCGGGGGCCGTGCTGTTGGTCTCGGCCACCGGAATGTTCTGGCTGGTCAGGCCGGCGGCAGGGCCACCGGAGGCGGTGATGGCGCCCTCGTAGCTGAGGAACTGGACCACCTTGCCGCTGGCGTCGACCAAGGCGATGCCGTCGTTCGGGCCGTTCTGGATGCCGTTGGTCGGGTAGTTGACCACGGCGATGCTGGCGCTGCCGCAACCGGCGGCGGTGCCGGCCGGGACCGGGTTGTTGGCGTAGACCGTGGCGGCCGAAGGATTGCTGCCGTTGTAGAGGTAGAGGCGGTAGCCGGACAGGTCTTCACCAGCGGTAGCGACCACTTCGATGGCTTCGCCGACGTCACCGGCGGCGGTGCTGTCGTCGTAGTGCAGTTCATTGATGAAGACCTCGGCCTGGGCCGGCGCCGCGGCCAGTGCCAGCAGGCAGGCGGCGGCAAGCGGGGACAGCAATCGCATCGACTACTCCTTGTGATTGGGAATGCGTGACCGAGCCTAAGGCCGATCCAGTGACACTTTGTCGTAAATGAACGTCAGATATCTGACAGTGCGACGCTTGTCACCGAAATTGTCCAGGACCGACGCCTTGGCCGAGGCGCGCGGGTGGAAAAATTTTTTTCATTCCGCCCTTGAAAGGGGGCGGCGGGGCTCCATCTCTGCCCTGCTCCCGACGTTGTCGGGTTTCTTCACGTGCGGTTCTGGCACTCGCCTGGGGTGAGTGCTAACATCGCCGGACTTTTTTAGACCAATCAATCACTTAAGAGGTCTCCTATGAGCATCAAGCCGCTGCACGACCGCGTTGTGGTCAAGCCGATCGAAGCCGACGAAATCTCCGCCGGTGGCATCGTCATCCCCGACTCGGCCAAGGAAAAGTCCACCAAGGGTGAGGTCGTGGCCGTCGGCCCGGGCAAGCCGCTGGACAACGGCAACGTGCGCGCGCCGTCGCTGAAGGTCGGCGACAAGGTCATCTATGGCCAGTACGCCGGCAGCTCGTACAAGAGCGAAGGCGTCGAATACAAGGTCCTGCGCGAAGACGACGTGCTCGCCGTCATCGGCTGAGCCTCGGCGCGACCTGTTTCAACCTGATCCCAAACTCCCAGCCGCCGGGCATCGTCCGGCGCTACCAATGAGGTAAATGCAATGGCTGCCAAGGATATTCGTTTCGGTGAAGACGCCCGTTCGCGCATGGTGCGCGGCGTCAACGTTCTCGCCAATGCCGTCAAGGCCACCCTGGGCCCGAAGGGCCGCAACGTCGTGCTGGAAAAGAGCTTCGGCGCCCCGACCATCACCAAGGACGGCGTCTCCGTCGCCAAGGAAATCGAACTGGCTGACAAGTTCGAGAACATGGGCGCGCAGATGGTGAAGGAAGTTGCTTCGCGCACCAACGACGATGCCGGCGACGGCACCACCACCGCCACCGTGCTGGCCCAGGCCCTGATCCGCGAAGGCGCCAAGGCCGTTGCCGCCGGCATGAACCCGATGGACCTCAAGCGCGGTATCGACAAGGCCGTTTCGGCCGCCGTCGCCGAGCTGAAGAACATCTCCAAGCCGACCGCCGACGACAAGGCGATCGCCCAGGTCGGTACCATCTCGGCCAACTCGGACGAGTCGATCGGCCAGATCATCGCTGACGCGATGAAGGAAGTCGGCAAGGAAGGCGTCATCACCGTTGAAGAAGGCTCGGGCCTGGACAACGAGCTGGACGTGGTCAAGGGCATGCAGTTCGACCGCGGCTACCTGTCGCCGTACTTCATCAACAACCAGCAGTCGCAGACCGCTGACCTGGATGACCCGTTCATCCTGCTGCACGACAAGAAGATCTCCAACGTCCGTGACCTGCTGCCGGTGCTGGAAGGCGTCGCCAAGGCCGGCAAGCCGCTGCTGATCGTGGCCGAGGAAGTTGAAGGCGAAGCGCTGGCCACCCTGGTCGTCAACACCATCCGTGGCATCGTCAAGGTCGTGGCCGTCAAGGCTCCGGGCTTCGGCGACCGTCGCAAGGCGATGCTGGAAGACATGGCCGTGCTGACCGGCGGCACCGTGATCTCCGAAGAAGTCGGCCTGTCGCTGGAGAAGGCCACCATCAAGGACCTGGGCCGCGCCAAGAAGGTGCAGGTCTCCAAGGAGAACACCACCATCATCGACGGCGTCGGCGACAAGGCCAACGTTGATGCACGCGTGGCGCAGATCAAGACCCAGATCCAGGACACCTCCTCGGATTACGACCGCGAGAAGCTGCAGGAACGCGTGGCCAAGCTGGCCGGCGGTGTTGCCGTGATCAAGGTCGGCGCCTCGACCGAAATCGAAATGAAGGAAAAGAAGGATCGCGTCGACGACGCCCTGCACGCCACCCGTGCGGCCGTTGAAGAAGGCGTGGTTCCGGGCGGCGGCGTTGCCCTGGTCCGCGCGATCACCGCGCTGGCCGGCCTGAAGGGCGCCAACGAAGACCAGAACCACGGCATCCAGATCGCCCTGCGTGCGATGGAAGCCCCGCTGCGCGAGATCGTTGCCAACGCCGGTGACGAGCCGTCGGTCATCATCAACAAGGTCAAGGAAGGCACCGGCAGCTTCGGCTACAACGCCGCTACCGGCGAGTTCGGCGACATGCTGCAGTTCGGCATCCTGGACCCGACCAAGGTGACCCGTTCGGCGCTGCAGAACGCGGCCTCGATCGCTGGCCTGATGATCACCACCGAAGCCATGGTTGCCGAAGCTCCGAAGAAGGACGAGCCGGCCATGGGCGGCGCCGGTGGCATGGGCGGCATGGGTGGCATGGGCGGCATGGACTTCTAAGGCCCACGCCCGCGTCGGACGTTGCCGGCCCTGGTCGGCGCGTCTCCCCGATGCAAGGAAAAACCCCGCCGCGAGGCGGGGTTTTTTTGTTGTCCGGTTGCCGCCATGGCGCCGCGTCGCTACGCTCGCAGACCATGCCTACCTCGTTCATCGTCGTCGACGACTTCCTCTCTCCAGCCGATGCACACGGCCTGCGCCAGGCCGGCCTGGGCCTGACCTATCCGGCGCAGGAGGGGGCATTCCCCGGGCGTAATTCGCTCGAACGGCTGGAGCTGGACGGCCTGTCCGAGGCCGCGTCGCGGTTGGTCAACGAGCCGCTGCGGCCGGTCAATCCGTTGCAGTCGCACGGCAAGTTCCGGCTGACCCTGGCCAGCGATGTGGGTCGCGCCAAGGTGCACACCGACCATTCGCACTGGTCCGGCATCCTCTACCTCAGCGCCCCGGAGCACTGCGAAGGGGGTACCGAGTTCTTCCGCCATCGCCGCACCAACACCGAGCGCATGGCGCTGAACGCCCACGAGCTGGCTGCGCTGGGCTACGCCAACGGCGGCGACATGCATCGGGACATCATCGAGCGCGACAGCGTCGACGACAGCCAGTGGGAAATGACCATGCGCATCCCGATGCGCTTCAACCGCCTGGTGCTGCTGCGCCCGTGGTTCTGGCATACCGCCGGCCCGGCCTTCGGCGACCGGCCGGAGAATGGGCGGCTGGTCTACCTGATGTTCTTCGAGCAGGCGCGTTGAAGGGAGGTCATCCACGCATCGCGTGGATCTACTTCACGAATGCCTACTTCACGAATGCCTTCGCTGCGCCGTACTCCCACTGCCACGGTACGCCGATGTCGCCGAGCACGAAGGCCACCAGCGCCGGGAAGGTCGCCTCGGCGCGCACATCGTTGCCCAGGATCACCACGCAGCGCTGCTGCTGCTCGACGCACACCAGCGTATTACCGACCGCATCATCGTGGCCGCCCTTGTAGAAGCCCGCGCCTTGCGGGCCACGGAACGTCACCACTCCCAGGCCGGCCGCCAGGTCCTTGCGCTGCAGCGCCTTCGGCAGCTCCGGCTGCAGGGTGGGGAACTGGCTGGCGGTGGTGATCGGCAGCTGCGGCCGCACCAGCTCCTTGCGCATCGTCGCTGACAGCCCATCGCCGCGCACGTAGCCGGCGGCGAAACGGGCCATGTCGGCGATGGTGGTATCCATCGAACCGGCCGCGCGCACGCGGCTGCGCTCATCGTGCGGCTCGGCGGTGCCCTCCATGGTCCAGCCGTCGGCCAGGTTGGCGGCGAAGTCCCCGCGCCACATCATGCTGGTGCGGGTCATGCCGAAGCGGTCGAATACCCGCTGCTGCATCAACGCACCCACATCCTCGCCCAGCCGTCCGCGTTCGATCACGAACTGCAGCAGGATCAGCCCTTCGCCGGAATAGCCGTAGCGGCTGCCTGGATCGAAGTGGAACTTCAGCCGGCCGTCCGGTTCAAGAAACCCGAAGTTGGCAAAGCCACTGGCGTGGTTGAGCAGCAGGCGTGGGGTGAGCTGGCGCCAGCGCGCATCATCGGCCAGCACGCGGTAGTCGGCGTACTTCTTCGTTTCGGGCGGATAGTCCGGCAACGGCTTGTCCAGCGCTGTGGCGATGCTGGCATCCAGATCGATCCTGCGGTCCTGCGCCAGCTGCGCGACCAGATGGCCGAATGCCATCTTGGTCAGCGAGGCGGCGTACATCACCGTATCGGTGCGCAGTGGCTCGCCTGCGGTATTGCGCTCGCCGTAGGCGGCGACGTGCACCACCTTGCCGCCGTCGATCACCGCCAGTGCCATGCCGCGCGCCTGTGCGGCCTGCATCAACCGCTGCGCTTCGGCATCGATGCGGGCCGGCGAGGGTACCGGGGGAGGTGCAGCCAGCACGGCCAGCGGGAACAGCGTCAGCAACATCAGGGCAGCACGGCACATGCGTGGAATTCCTGGTGGGGCGCACGGTGATGCTACGCCAGGCTGCCGCTGGCGTCATTGCCGGATGTCAGCTGGCCTGCGGCTGGCGCAGGCAGATCCGGGACGCGCCGGCACCGATGTCCACCTGGCCGCCGCGCATTGCATCCGCACCAAGGATCAGCGCCGGCCGGCCCTCCAGGCCGATCGCCTTGAACACTGGCAGTTCGCTGATGCGGACCTCCATCGATGGGTGCTGCCAGCCGTTGCCGGTCATGCCGGGCAGGGTGTAGAGCCAGGTTGCCTGCTTTCCGCCGCCCAGGCCTTCGGTGCCCTTTTCACGCACCCGCACCCGTGCGTCGCTGCCGTCGGTGCGCAGCCCCAGTGCGCGGGCTGCTTCGGCGTTGAGGACGGTCTGCGCGGCACCGGTGTCGACCACGGCGATGGCGTCCACCGCGGGCGCGCCCAGTGCAAGCATGATGAAGCCGAACTGGCGCAGGCCGTCAGTGCGTCCGGGCAGCGCATTGGGCTGGCAACCCGGTCCTTCCAGGTTCAATCCGCCGGGTGTCCACAGCGCCAGTTGATTGCGGCCGAAGTCCCAACGGGTGTCCCAGCGTCCGGTCAGATCGTTGCCGATCAAGCCGTCAATGGCCGGATCATCGTCCTTCGGCAACGACGACAGATCGACCTTCATGGCTTGGGCCTGCAGCTGCCAACTGCCCAGCTGCCAGGACGTTCTGCGTATGCGCTGCAGCCGCGCGGAGGCTGCACTTGCCCCTTGGGCCTGTGATACCTCCGCATCCGCATCTCCCAGACCGTAGCGCCGCACGACGCGGTCATCGACCAGCGTGGCGCCTGCCGCGCTGTCGACCACGAAGCGCAGCGGTTCGGCACGCCCGTCCAGCGACACGGCCACGGCCGGATGACCGCCCTGCATCCACATCGGCAGGATGTGTTCGGGGGAATCGGACGCCAGCGCAGCCAGCGGGGCAGCAAGCAGGACGAATGGGATGAGGCGCAAGGCAGGTCTCCGCAGTGATCATGGGTGACCATTGGCGCGCAGCGGCGTATCGCGGGAACATCGGCGTTGATACCGTCCTGATACAGACCTGCCTGATACTGCCTGCATGACGACTCCCGCCCGTGTCATCGTTGTCGATGACGACGCCAGCATCCGTGATGCCATCGCCGATTGCCTGTTGCTGCATGGCTACCAGGTACGGGTGGCAGCGGACGCGACGGCGCTGGACGTGCTGCTGCAGGTCGATCGCCCGGACGTGATCATCCTCGACTGGATGATGCCCGGTGAGGATGGCCTGTCGGTCTGCCGCCGGCTGCAGGCACGGGCCATTCCGATCCTGATGCTGTCGGCGATGGGCAGCGCACCGGACAGGGTGATCGGCCTGGAGATGGGCGCGGACGACTATCTGGCCAAGCCGTTCGATCCGCGCGAGCTGCTGGCGCGGGTACGCGCGCTGCTGCGCCGGCAGGACAAGCTGCGCGCGCAGGTAGCCAGTGAACTGCGCTTTTCTGGTTGGCGGTTGCTGCCGGAACAACGTCGCCTGCTGGCGCCGGATGGGAACGAGCTGGTGCTCAGCCGTGGTGAATTCAGCCTGTTGCTGGCGCTGGCCGAACGCCCCGGGCGGGTGCTGGGGCGCGAGCAGCTGCTGCAGCTGAGCCGTGGCGAACCAAGTGACAGCGTCGACCGCGCGATCGACCTGGCGATCAGCCGCCTGCGCCGCAAGCTCGGGCAGGCCTCACCCGGTGCGGAAGCCCTGGTGCAGACATCGCGTGGCGAAGGCTATCGCTTCCACGCCGAGGTACAGGTGCTGTGAACAGCCGGTGGCCGACCGCGCGTTGGATCACGATGCTGGCCCTGGCCAGCCTGCTGCTGGCGACACTGGTCAGCGTGGCCGTGGTTGGCTGGATGCCTCGGCCCGCGCCGCCACCGATGCGGTTGGACCAGGCCGTGCAGGTGCTGCGGGGGGAGCAGGCCGCGGCACCACTGGGCCTGCATCTGGCGACGCAGGATGCGCCACCACAGGGCAGTGCCAGTGACTGGCTCACCCAGTTGGCGGCGCTGCAGCTGGGTTTGCCGGCGAAGGAGGTGCGCCTGGTCTGGAGCGGACAGGGCAAGGCGCCTGATGTGCAGGTCATCGAAGGCGGCGCTGTGCTCGACGGCACGGCGCGGGTCGGTGTACTGAAGGCGCAGGCCGCGCTGCTGACCGCGATGCAATGGCCGCCGTTTGAACTGGGCGTGCGCCAGGCCGATGGCCGATGGCAGGTGGTCGGCAGCGATCACAGTGATCTGGCAGCTTGGCGGCGACAGGTGATACTGGCGCTGCTGGGCGGTGCCGTGTTGCTGGCGCCGCTGGCGGCGTGGGCATCGATCCGGCTGGGGCGTCCACTACGACGCTTGGCCGATGCCAGTGCACGTGTGGACCTGCAAGCCGACACGCCCCTGCCGGATGATGGCCCGCGCGAGGTACAGATGCTGGCCGCCGCGATCGGCACCGGTCGAGAGCGCCTGCGTGCGCAGGCCCAGGACATGACCCATATGCTGGCTGCAGTGGCGCACGACCTGCGCACACCATTGACCGGCCTGCGACTGCGCGCCGAGTTCGCGCCCACACCACAGGCGGCCCGGATGGTGGCGGACATCGAGCGCATGGACACGATGATCGAGCAGGTGCTCGATTACGCACGCGGCGAATTGCAGCCGTTGCAGATGCGCCCGCTGGATCTGGCCGCGCTGCTGGAGGAGTGCGTGCAGGCAGCGTTGCTGCGCGGTGTCGAGATCTCCATCCAGGGGCCGGACAGTCTGCCCTGGCACGGCGACGCGCTGCTGCTTCGGCGCGCGTTCGACAACCTTATCGACAATGCCGATCGCTATGCCGGGGCGATGGAACTGCGGCTTGCCGTGGTTGAGCGAGGGGTCCAGCTGGAGGTGATGGATCGGGGCCCAGGTATCGCCGAGGGCGACCGAGTACGCCTGCTGCAACCGTTCCAGCGCAGCGAGCGTTCTCGTAGTCGCACCACCGGTGGAGCGGGACTTGGGCTGGCAGTGGCCGCCAATGTGGCGAGGCGGCACGCGGGCGAACTGCAGCTGCTGCACCGGGAGGGCGGCGGGCTGATTGCGTGCCTGCTGCTGGGAAAGTTCACCTGATATCGGCTGTGGTTTACAGGCAGCGGCTGTTTTGCTGTATGATTAGGCGCCTAACCATATCACGTGCGTGAGATGATCGAAGCCAAGCACCATGCCCTGATCGAGGAAGCGCAGCGACGCGGTCACGCCAACATCGCGCCGCTGCGCCTGTGTTTCCAGCTGCTCTCGCTGTCCTCGTCGATCGATCGCGACTGCGCCGCGCGGCTGGCACCGCATGGGCTCAGCGAGGGTCGCTTCATCGTGCTGTTCCTGTTGCACGGGGCCGGTGGCGCACTGCCGCCGCATGTGCTGGCCGAGCGCGCCGGCGTGACCCGCGCCACCATCAGCGGCCTGCTCGATGGCCTGCAGCGCGAAGGCCTGCTGCAGCGTCGCAACGATGACGGGGATGGCCGCCGCCTGCAGATCGTGCTGACCGCACCGGGAAAGCGTTTGGCCGAATCGCTGTTCGAGCAGCACACGCAATGGATCGGTGGGCTGTTCAACGGCCTGGATGCTGATGAACAGCAGCAGCTGTCACAGCTGCTGCACAAGGTCTGGCAGCACACGGACGCCGGGCGGGAATCCGCAGCATGAGCACGGCCATTCCTGCGGAACGCCGGCAAGCACTCAACACCGGCCGCGTCCCCGCCACCCATCTGGCAGAATGCCTGGCAGTGGATTTTGCCGCGCTGCTGCAGGTGGTGGCGCCTGTGCTTGCACCGGAGGCGCAGCAACGCATGCGGGACGCCTCAGGCAAGGGCATCACGCTGCGCATGGCCCTGGCTGCGCAACTGCTGCGTGAGGCGGGGCAGGGGGCGCCTGCGCTTTGGCAGCATCACAGCTCCGATACCGTGCGTGGCTGGGCCTGCTACCTGATCGGCAGCGATGCCCGCGCAACGCTGGCAGGGAAACTGCAGCAGATGCGCACACTGGCCGATGACCCCCATTTCGGTGTGCGCGAATGGGCGTGGCTGGCACTACGCACGGACATCGTTGCCGCACCACTGCAGGCGCTGGAGCACCTGCAACCGTGGTCACAGGAAACATCGCCGTACCTGCGCCGCTTCGCCTGCGAAGCACTGCGTCCGCGCGGTGTCTGGGCCACGCATATCGCACTGTTCAAGCAGCGCCCGGAACATGCATCCGCGCTGCTGGAAGCACTGGCCGACGATCCGGAACGCTATGTGCAGGATTCGGTCGGAAACTGGCTCAACGATGCCGGCAAGACTCAGCCGCAGTGGCTGCGCCAGCTGTGTACGCGTTGGCAGCATGAGCGCCACAGCGACGCCAACGCCTACATCCGCAAACGCGCGCTGCGCTCGCTCCGGTAGTGCCGGCCGCTGGCCGGCAACCCCCGAACCCTCAAGGAAGAACCACCATGTCGCACACCCTCATCGAGCTCTACACCGCCACCCCTGCCTGGACCACACTTCCGCCCGAGCAGCGGAACGCCTTCTTCGCCCGTATCGGCGCCGGCATGCAGCAGTTCGATCCGGTCCGCATCACGCCGCTGGCGATGGGCCGCATTGCCTCGGGCGTACCGCACGGCAGCGATGAGCAGTTCTATGCGGTCTGGCGCTGCGCAAGTCGCGAGGAGGTCGATGCGTTGATGGCCGGCATTGCCGCTACCGGCTGGCATGAGTACTTCACCACCACCCAGGCGGTAGGCGCGATGGACAGCATGGCCCAGCACCTTGCCGACCTGGCCGCCTTGTAGCGGCGCGGCAGACGCCGGCAGATTCCGTGCTGGGCATGGGTGGCACATGCGCCTGTCACCCAGACGCGGTAAACAGGACATTGCCCATGCCCATCCGCAGGAAAGTCGATCATGCAGAGCACGCTCCAGGTCACGCTGTTCGGCCCTCTTGGCGACAGCCCGGCGTTGCAGTTGCCGGGGCTGGAGGGGCCGTCGGTGGCCATCCAGGAATCGGCCCTGCGGCGCTTGGTTTCCGATCTTTACACCGCGCGTTCCCTGCTCAACCCCGAGCAGCTGGACGAGGCCCGGCAGGAACTGGATCGCGTGCTGGAACGCTGGGCCGACATCCATGAGGGCCTGCTGCTGGACGTGGAAGTGCATGGCAAATGAGCGACGTTGCGTGGTTGCCGCCGCGTGGGCAGGGCCGGCGCGCATCTCGCTGAACCGCGTCCCCAGTTGCGGATGAAACATTTTGCACTGCGCAAAAGCTGTGCTATCAATACAACCCATGAACGCAGCCGCCACCCGCTTTTACTGGTATTACTTTCCGAAGCCACTGGCGGAGGAAGGACTGCGCTCACCCTGAAGAAAGCTTCAGACGCATTCCCGAAAGCCGCCAGCGAACCTGGCGGCTTTTTTCATGCTGCCACGCTGGGGACCCCCAACGTTCCGGAGACCTCCCCCAATGCCCCCGCACACCGACGACCTGCGTATCCGCACCATCGAACCGCTGACACCGCCTGCCCAGCTGCTGGCGATGCTGCCGTGTGACGATGAAGCCTCCGACACCGTCAGCGCCTCGCGCGCGGCCCTGCACCAGATCCTGCATGGCCGTGACGACCGCCTGGCAGTGGTGGTTGGCCCATGCTCGATCCACGACCCGAAGGCCGCCATCGAGTACGCCCAGCGCCTGAAGCCGCTGCGTGACGCGCTGGCCGGGGAACTTGAAATCGTGATGCGCGTGTACTTCGAGAAGCCGCGCACCACGGTGGGCTGGAAGGGCCTGATCAACGATCCGGACCTGGACGGCAGCTTCAGGATCGACAAGGGCCTGCGCATCGCCCGTGGCCTGCTGCGCGACATCAACAAGCTCGGCCTGCCGGCCGGCGTCGAGTTCCTCGACGTGATCTCGCCGCAATACATCGCAGATCTGGTGGCCTGGGGCGCCATTGGTGCGCGCACCACCGAAAGCCAGGTGCACCGCGAACTGGCCTCGGGGCTGTCGTGCCCGGTCGGCTTCAAGAACGGCACCGATGGCAACGTGAAGATCGCCGCTGACGCGGTGGGTGCGGCGTCCAATCCGCATCACTTCCTGTCGGTCACCAAGCAGGGTGGCACCGCCATCGTGTCGACCACCGGCAACCCGGACTGCCATGTGATCCTGCGCGGCGGCAAGCAGCCGAACTACGATGCAGGCAGTGTCGCCGAGGCCTGCCAGGCGCTGGCCAAGGCCAAGCTGCCGACGCGCCTGATGATCGACGCCAGCCATGCCAACAGCCTGAAGAACCCGGACAACCAGCCGAAGGTGATCGAGGACATCGCCGTTCAGTTGGAAGACGGTGAACAGCGCATCGTCGGTGTGATGATCGAGAGCCATCTGGTCGGTGGTCGCCAGGAACTGGTGGAAGGCCAACCGCTGGTCTACGGGCAGAGCATCACCGATGGCTGCATCGACTGGGACACCACCGTGACGGTGCTGGAGCGACTGGCCGCGGCCGTGCGCGCCCGTCGCGAAGTGAAGGTGTCCGAAGCCGCTTGAGTGCGGCACGTGTGTGGATGGCGGCCAGCGCCTGCGGGGGTGCGGCCGCGATCAGGGCCGGTCGGAGTTGGAGACCGGCCCATCTGCACCGGCGATGCGCCTGGCGCTGCGCATGAGCGACAGCGCCAGGTACATCGCCGGGGTGGTGCGGATTCCGCCGCGCGAACCTCAATGCACTTCGTCGTGGTACACGAACTTCGGCATTTCCCAGCGGTAGTGGATCGCCAGCAGGCGCAGCGCGAAGCCGCCGCCGAGGCAGCACAGGATCGCGGTGGCGTCGGCCACGCCCCAGTGCAGCAGCAACAGGTAGGCCGCGCCGGTCAGCAGCGCGATGATCGCGTACAGCTCCTTCTGGAAGATCAGCGGCACCTCGTTGCAGAGGATGTCGCGCAGCACGCCGCCGAACGCGCCGGTCAGCATGCCGGCGATCAGCACGATCGGCATCGCATGGCCGGCTTCGCGCGCGATCGAGCAGCCGATCAGGGTGAAGGCGATCAGGCCCAGGCCATCGAGCACCAGGAAGGTGCGGCGGAAGTGGTGCATCCAGCGCGCCACCCAGGTGGCGATCAGCGCCGCGCACACGGTGAAGCCCAGGTACTCGGGATGCTTCACCCAGCCCAGCGGGTAGTGACCGAGCAGGATGTCGCGCAGTGAACCACCACCGAGGGCGGTGACGCAGGCGATCATGACCACGCCGAACAGGTCCATGCGGCGGCGGCCGGCGGACAGCGCGCCGGTCATGGCTTCGGCGGAAATGGCGATCAGGTAGATGATGGACAGCAGCATTGGGCAGGCTCCGGGCGCGGTGGGGCCGGCCATGCGCGACTACCGCCACTGCCTGCGCAATGACGGGATGACGATGACCGGTGCCGCTCCCGCTGTCCTTTTGCCTGAGAGTTCAGCGGCATGGGCCGCGTGCCCCTTCGGCGGATCGTCCCGGGCATGCCCGGTGACCTCTCTCCAGCTCGGCGAGTCGAATGCATGGTTGGTGGGATTCCAGCCCACCGGCCTGAGCGATCATGGGAGCCTGCGCCTTCGGCGGGCGCCAGCGCGGCGCCTCTCTCCTGCATTCGGGCGCCAGTATATCCGCTGCAGTGCAGCACGGCATAATCCGGGCATGGCCCCGTCCCTCCGCCCGTGGTTCCTGTACCTGCTCGAATGTCGCGATGGCAGCTATTACGCCGGCATCAGCACCGACGTGGACGCGCGTTTCGCCACCCATCAGGCTGGCAAGGGCGCGCGCTACACCCGGGCCCGGCCGCCGCTGCGGGTGCTGGCCGTGCGCGAGTACCCGGACCGGGCCGCCGCCTCGCGGGCCGAATGGCAGCTCAAGCAGCAGCCGCGCGAACGCAAGCTGGCCTGGCTGCAGGCGCCGGATCCTGCGCTTCTGTAAAGCCGAGCCCACGCTCGGCTGTTGTTGCTGCTGCCTGATGGTGAAGCCGAGCATGGACCCGGCTCTACAGTAGATCCACGCCATGCGTGGATGGGCGCTTCCAGTCATGCCATGATCGCCACACCCATCGACACATGGATCCGTCCGATGAAGAACTGCGGGATACTGCTGTTGACTGCCTGCGCGGCCCTTCTGGCCTGCACCCAAGCACCGTCGCCACCGCCACTGCAGCATGGGCAGATCGGCACCGCTGCTGAGCTGGCTGCGTATGGCCCGAGGACACCCGAACTGATCCACCTGCGTCGTGACCGGGTCCCTCCCGATCTGGTCGATCTGATCCCGTTCGCGGAAAAGTGGGGGATCGGCGATGACGTGCTTCGCAATGAAATGCGGGAGCGCGCCACTGACGCGGAAAAGCAGGCATTGATGGATGCGCTGGCGGGGCGCCATGCGCGCATCACCGCCTGGTTGGACAGCTTCCCGCAGGGGCAGCCCATGTCTGAAGAAGCCGCTGCGTTCATGTACATGCAGCTGGGCACCGACGAAATGGGCCTGATGCCGTAGATCCACGCCATGCGTGGATGCGGCTTGCATATGCCATGATCGCCCAGCCCTCAGCGCTGGAGACCCGGATGTCCACCGTCGCCCTGTTGTTCGCTCTCTCCGCGTCAACCAGTCCCGCTGCCGACCCGGCCACCCTCGCGGCCATCGAAGCCACCTGCCATGACTACGTCGACGGCCAGCTGGAGGCCGACCCGCAGCGCGTCGCCCGCTCCCTGCACCCGGACCTGGCCAAGCGCGCGGTCCTCGGCGATACGCCCGACGAGCGGCTGGGCCTGCGCCGCATGTCGAAGGAAGAACTGGTCGCGCTGACGAAGCAGGGCGCGCTGAAAACCCCGAAGGATCAATGGGACCGCCGCTGCACGGTGCTGGACGTGACCGGCAATGCCGCCTCGGTGCGATTGGAAACGCCGTGGTTCGTCGATTACTTCCACATGGGGCGCTTTGACCAGCGCTGGGTCATCGTCAACGCGTTGTGGTACCCGAAACCGAAGGCGAAGTGAGCACGATGCGTGCCGCCGGTAAGGCATGGGTCTCCGTCGTCGTACTGGCCGCCGGCATCGCACTGCTGCCTGGCCTGCTGTACCTGCTCGGGCTTGCCCTGGTGGGCGGTTGGCCGAAGCCAGCAGACCGTGCGCCCAGTGGTGTGGCTGCGTGCAGCAGTGAACCACGAACAGGATTTCAGCCGATGAATCCCTGGAGTTTCGCTGCGCAGTTCTTCGACGACGACGCGATGAAGAAGAAGGTGCCAGAGGTGGAACGGGAGGCGTTCTGGATTGCCCGCCGCCATCTTTGGCGGCAGCCACGGCACGACATGCTGCGCTGGCATCTGAGCAGCACGGCACTGACGATCTGGATTACCCGCAACTGGAGTGCCGCGCAGATTGCCGACACCGCAAGGAAGGAGGACTTCTGCCGCGCATGGTCGAAACGGCGGGTGCCCGGCGGCCCGATGAAGCGGTAGATCCACGCCATGCATGGATGATGTTGACGGAGTCAGAGCCCTTTCCTGCGGAGAGGGGACGGACCGCGCGGCAGCCGGCCAGCGGCCGGCACTACCGTCGGGGTCGCCGGTCTTCCTGGTCATCACCGAAGATGATGCGCGCGCTGCGCTGGTAGCTCCAGTACGCCACGGCCCAGTTCAGCAGCACTACGATGCGGTTGCGGAAGCCGATCAGGAAGAACACGTGCGCGGCCAGCCAGAACCACCAGGCCAGCACGCCCGACAGCTGCAGCCGGCCCAAGTGCACGATCGCGGCCATGCGACCGATGGTGGCCAGGTTGCCGTAGTCGGCGTACTTGAACGGGCCGGGCTCGGGCTTGCCGTGCAGGCGTGCGCGGATCACCTCGGCCACGTATTTGCCCATCTGCTTGGCAGCGGGTGCCACGCCGGGTACCGGCTTGCCGTCGGCCTGGGTCAGTGCGGCCAGGTCACCGGCCACGAACAGCTCCGGGTGATCGGGCAGGGTCAGGTCCGGTTGCACCGGCACGCGGCCGGCGCGGTCCAGCGGCACGTCCAGCGTGCGCGCCAGCGGTGAAGCGGCCACGCCGGCGGCCCAGACCACGGTGCGGGCCGGTACGAACTGGTCACCGAGCGTGAAGCCCTGGCTGTCGATGTCGCTCACCGGGGTACCGGTCAGCACTTCCACGCCCAGCTTTTCCAGCTGGCGGCGTGCTTTCAGCGAAAGTACTTCCGGGAACGAGGACAGCACGCGCGGGCCGGCCTCGACCAGCCGCACCTTGGCGCTGGCCGGGTCGATGTGGCGGAATTCGTTGCGCAACGTATGCCGCGCGATCTCGGCCAGGGTGCCGGCCAGTTCAACACCAGTGGGACCGCCACCGACCACCGCGAAGCTCAGCCATGCGGCCTTCTTCGTCGGGTCCGGTTCTGCTTCGGCACGCTCGAACGCCAGCAGCAGCTTGCGGCGCAGCGCGATCGCATCGTCCAGCGTCTTCAGGCCGGGCGCATCATCGGCCCACTGGTCGTTGCCGAAGTAGGCGTGGGTGGCGCCGGTGGCCAGCAGCAGGCTGTCGTAGTCCAGCGTGCTGCCATCGGCCATGCGGATCTGCCGGGCCTGCTTGTCGATGGCGACCACTTCGCCGAGGCGGACTTCCACGTTGCGCTGGTGGCCGAGGATATGGCGCAGTGGTGCAGCGATATCCGGCGCGGACAGGCCGGCGGTGGCCACCTGGTACAGCAGCGGCTGGAACAGATGATGGTTGCGGCGGTCGACCAGGGTGATGCGTATGCGCTCGCGGGCCAGGGCACGGGTGGCCCAGAGACCGGCGAAACCGCCGCCGACAACAACCAGGTGGGGAACGCGCTCGCGACTCATCGACTCACTCCAGTGGGGGCATTGGGGGAAGCGCCTGGCATCTTCGCACGGCGGCCGCCTGTCACGTCAGCGCCCGCGTGGATCGGCGATACTCGGGTTCAGGCAACCGCCCGCGAGGAGTCCATGAGCGAACCGGAAAAGCGCATCGCCCTGTTGATCGACGCCGACAATGCGCCGGCCTCGAAGATCGACGAGGTGTTGGCCGAAGTGGCCCGCTATGGGGTGGCCAACGTGCGCCGCGCCTATGGCAACTGGAAGAGCCCGCGACTGAAGGGGTGGGAAGCGGTGCTGCATGAGTATGCGATCCGTCCCATCCAGCAGTTCGCCTACAGCAAGGGCAAGAATGCCTCGGACATGGCGATGGTGATCGATGCCATGGACCTGCTGTACGCGCGCAACCTGGATGGCTTTGCCATCGTCTCCAGCGATGCGGACTTCACCCCGATGGTGATGCGCCTGTTGACCGATGGCGTGAAGGTGTACGGTTTCGGCGAGAAGAAAACACCCGAGCCGTTCGTCAACGCGTGCTCGAAATTCACCTACCTGGAAGCACTGGGCCAGACCCACGCCAGCGTGCCGGATACCGAACAGGCATCCAGCGAACAGGCCTCGAACGAACCGGTGGCCAACGACGATGCGCGCCCGCGCAAGAGCGGTGCGGAAATGCGCAGCGACACGCGGCTGGTGAAGATGCTGCGCCGCGCGGTGTCCGCGGCCGAGGGCGAGGATGGCTGGTCGCACCTCGGCCCGGTCGGCAGCCAGATCGGCAACCAGGCGTCGTTCGACCCGCGCAACTACGGCTACGGCAAGCTCAGCGATCTGCTGGCGGCGATCGGCCTGTTCGAACTGAAGAAGGATGGCAAGTCGTCCTACGTGCGCGCGCTGCCGAAAAAGAATCGGTAATGCCGGCCGCTGGCCAGCAAGGAACCGGTAGTGCCGGCCGCTGGCCGGCAATCCCCGGATGCCAGATCCCGCATCCGGCATGCACACACCCCGCCCGATCAGGGGTATCGTTGCCGCTCGCATTGCCAGCAAGGAATACCGCATGTTGAAGATCTGGGGCCGTCGCAATTCCAGCAACGTCCGCAAGGTGCTGTGGTGTGCCGAGGAAATCGGCCTGCCGTACGAGTCCATCGAGGTCGGTGGCAGCCACGGCGGCACGCAGACGCCGGAATACCAGGCGATGAATCCCAATGGCCTGGTACCGGTGATCGAAGACCACGGCCTGCCGCTGTGGGAATCGAACGCCATCGTGCGCTACCTGAGTGCGCGCTACGCGCTGGGCACGCTGTACGCCGAAGACCCGATGGAACGCGCCCAGGCCGAGAAGTGGATGGACTGGAGCACCTCGCGCATGGCGCCGCTGTACACCGACCTGATCTGGGGCATCATGCGCACCGCTCCGGCCGACCGCGACGAAGCGCGGATCAATGCCGCCATCGTGCGCGCCGGCGACTACCTGGCGATGGCCGATGCCACCCTGGCCAAGCAGCCGTGGCTGTCCGGCGAGACATTCGCGATGGGTGACATCCCGCTGGGCTCGCTGATCTATGCCTGGTTCGAACTGCCGATCCAGCGTCCGGAACTGCCGCACCTGGCCGACTGGTACGCCCGTCTTCGCGAGCGCCCCGCCTACCAGCGCGGCGTGATGTCGCCGCTGACGTAAGCGAAAGCGTCCGGGGTCAGAGCCCTTTTCTGCGAAAAGGGATCCGACCCCAGGGCATCGGGGTCGGATCCCACCCGACGGGTAGGCTCTGACCCCTCAATAAAGATCCGTCGGATCCACATCCAGCGACCAGCGGACCTTGCGTGCTTCCGGCAGCGCATACAGCTGCGGTACCAGTTGCGAAAGCACCCCGTGCAGCGGTGGCCGCTGCGCGGCAGACAGCAGCAGCTGGGCGCGCTGGTAACCGGCGCGCCGTGGCATCGGCGCCGGCATGGGTCCATAGGCTTCCACCACGTCCTGCTCGCCCAGCAGCTGTCGCGCTGCCAGCAGGAATGCATTGGCATGCTCCACCTGCTGCGCTTCGGCGCGCATCAGCGCCAGATGCGCGAACGGCGGGAATCCTGCGGCCTGGCGCTGGTTCAACTCGGCCTGCGCGAACGGGTGGTAGCCACCGCTGACCAGGGTCTCCAGCAGTGGGTGCCCCGGGTGATGCGTCTGCAGCCAGACTTCGCCCGGGTCGCGCGCGCGTCCGGCGCGACCGGCGACCTGGATCAGCTGCTGCGCCAGTTTCTCGCTGGCGCGGAAGTCGGCCGAGAACAGGCCCTCGTCGATGCCGACCACCACCACCAGGGTCAGCTTGGGCAGGTCGTGGCCCTTGGCCAGGATCTGCGTGCCGACCAGGATGCCGGGCTGGTCGCCCAGTTTCGCCAGCTGTTGTTCCAGTGCATCGCGTCGCGAGGTGGTGCTGCGGTCGATGCGCACCACCGGGAAGTCGGCGAAGGCGGCGGTGAGATGTTCTTCCAGGCGCTCGGTGCCGATGCCCTGCGGTTGCAGCGCCAGACTCCCGCACGCGGGGCATGCCAGCGGCGCCGGTTGCCGCGCACCGCAGTGATGGCACTGCAGGCGACGACCGCCGCCATGCACGGTCATCGGTGCATCGCAGCGGTTGCATGGCGCGGTCCAGCCGCAGTCGTGGCACAGCAGTACCGGCGCATAGCCACGGCGGTTCTTGAACACCAGCACCTGCTGGCCGCGCTGCAGGTGCTCGCCAATGCCGGCCAGCACGTCGGCCGAGAGGCCGTCATGCAATGGTCGCTTGCGCACATCAAGGATGCGCACGCGCGGTGGCCGCGCATCACCGGCACGCTGCTTCAGGCGCAGGTGGGTGTAGCGCCCGGCATAGGCGTTGTGCAGCGTCTCCAGTGAAGGCGTAGCGCTGCCCAGCAGAACCGGAACGCCCAGCGCCTTGCCCCGGACCAGAGCGAAATCGCGTGCGTGGTAGCGGATGCCGTCCTGCTGCTTGTAGCTGCCGTCATGCTCCTCGTCGACGATCAGCAGGCCGGCCTGCGGCAGCGGCGTGAACACCGCCGAGCGGGTGCCGACGATCACCCGTGCCTCGCCGCGCGAAGCCGCCGCCCAGACCCGGGCGCGCTCGTTGTCGTTCAACCCCGAATGCAGTGCATGCACGGCGATGCCGAGGCGGCCGCGGAAGCGTGCCAGGGTCTGCGGGGTGAGGCCGATTTCCGGCACCAGCACCAGCGCCTGCTTGCCTTGGGCCAAGCAGTGGATGATGGCCTGCAGGTAGACCTCGGTCTTGCCGCTGCCGGTTACGCCATCCAGCAGGAACGGTTGGAAGCCCTCGACTGCGTTGATCGCCGCCACGGCCTCTGCCTGCTCCGTGTTGAGGGTGGGGCCAGGCAGTGGCTGCGCGTGCTGCGGAGCGACGCGCAGCGCCACGCGTTCGGCCAGCTCGCGCTTGGCCAGGCTGCGCGCGGCGGTGCGCCAGTCGTCCATGCGTTCGCCCAGCACGTCCTCATCGACGATGGCGTCGGCCAGCAGCTCGGCCAGCTGCCGGGGGCGGCTGCCGGCGCGCAGTTTTTCGCGCTGGGCGCGGCCTTCGGCGGTCAGCTGCCAGCCCCAGTGATGGGTGTCGGGCAGGGCGTCGCCATGGCGCAGCGGGCCCGGCAGGGCGGTGCTCAGCACCTCGCCCAGTGGCGCATGGGTGTAGCGCGCCAGCCACTGCAGGCTGTGCCACAGCTCGCCCTGGAGCAGCGGTTGCGGGTCGCACCAGGCCAAGGCCTGGCGCAGTCCCTGGCCGTCATCGGTCTGGCCGTGCCCCACCACTACGCCGACCAGCTCGCGGTTGCCGAACGGCACCTTCAGGCGGCAGCCGACCGCGACCGTGGGGCCATCGCCCTCTGGTGACAGGTAGTCGAACAGGCGCGGCAGCGGGACGGGCAGGGCGACCTGCAGGGTCGGAATGGGTGAAAGCATCGGGCCAGTGTAACGGGCCATGCGCGCGCGGATGGCAGGGGCCAGAGACTGCCGGGGGGCCCTCGTCGAATCATAAATGTCACCTAAATATCGGTGTCCATTGGAGATTCAGTCTTATCCACATGTTCTGTGGATAACGTTGTGCGTTACCGGTCGACGGGAACGCAGGAGGCCGATGGCGACGAGCTCACGCTTGGGTTGGTCAAAAAATCGCCACACTTCAAAGTCATTCAAAATCAACAACTTGAGTGTGAAACATTGCTGAAACAGAGTGAATTCAGCTGGATGCCGCAGTTTTCCCCGAGGCGGGCGTGGTGCTGTGCACAACCTGCAGCACGAAGTGCCTGCGCGCGCAAGTCCTACGGGTGCCGATGGGCTGCCGCTATCATGCCGGCAGACCTTTGGAGTGACCGATGACGGCTGTGCCCGCCCCTGTTTCCTCGACCGCGGCCGGCGCGCTGTCGGCGTTCCTGCGCGGCGTCGAGCGCCGTGCCCTGGTGGTGGCTGAGCTGCAGTGCGGCGATGCCGCGCGAGCCGAGCAGACCCTGGTGGCGGTGATGCGCGCCTTCGCCGCGGTCGCCAGCGACCTGCCGATGGCGCAGTGGCCGATCCGCTTCTGGACCCTGCTGGGCCAGCGCCAGGCGCTGCGCGAGCCGGTGGGCGGCCAGTGGCTGCCGCCGTTGGCCGCGCTGGGCGAAATGGGGCCGCTGCCGCGCTTGGCACTCCTGCTGCGGGTGGGCGGCAGTCTGGACGAGGGTATCGCCATGCGCGTGCTCGACCAGGACGAAGCGGGCTACCAGCACCTGCTGGCCGATGCCTGCCCCCGTGATGCGCACGGCCAGCCCGATGCGTCGGCATGGCGCCAGCTGGCCGAACAGGTGCAGCTGCGCATCCGCGACCTGCCGGCCAAGCGCCTGCAGCAGCTTCAGCAGCCGGCTGCGCCGGCCGCCAGCAATGAAGCTCCCGCGACCGGCTGGCGCGCACCGCAGCGCGATGATCGTGCGGCCGCCCAGGGCAAGCGGCGGCGTCCCAATGCCAGGCCGCGCTGGCGCGGCCCGGTGATCCTGCTGGTGACGGTCGCGGTGCTGTTGGCCGCGGCACTGGGCTGGCGCTACTGGCAAGGACATTCATCCGGTAGCGACGCTCCACTGCCGGAAGGGGTAGTGGGCGAAGCTGGCCCGGTCACGGTGGAAGCTCTTCCGCCGAGCAAGGTCAATGCCACGCCGGATGCGACCCCGGCCCAAGCCTCCGACGACGCCATGATGCTGGCCGACCGCGACTATCCGCTGGTGGCCGATGCCGATCTGTATGCCTGGACCGCCGCCGGCGGCCCGTTGCCGGTGGACGAATCGCAATCCAGGCCGAGCCGGCCCGAGCCCGCCAGCGCCACGCTGGAAACCGCTGCCGCCGATGAATAAGACCCTGTTCGCCAGCCTGCTGCTGGCCCTGCCGTTGTCGCTGTCCGCCGCGCCGCAGACCTTGAGCGTGCCGCTGCCGCCGCCAGTGCCGGGCAGTTCACCGGCGGCTCCCGCTCCGGCCACCACAAACACGACGCCCGCTGCGTTCACCCAGCTCGACGCCCAGCAGCAGCGTCAGCGCCGTGCCGACTACGCGGCCTGGCGCGCCCTGCCGGAGAGCGAGCGGGAGCGCATCCGGCAGGCTGCGGCGCGGTTCAATGCGCTGCCGGCGGACCAGCAGCAGCGCCTGCGCGAGCAGTTCCAGGCGCAGGACCAGGCCTTCCGCGAGGGCTGGCGGCTGGGCCCGCAGCTGGGACTGGCGTTCCCCAAGCTGCACGGCCTGTTCGGCTTCGTGCCACCGGAACAGCGCGAGGCCGCGCTGGCCGTGCTGCGCCAGCTCAGCCCGGCGCAGCTGGCCCAGCTGACCCTGGTCGCGCAGCGCACGCCACCGCAGGAGCGTGACACGGTGCGAGGCGCGTTCCTCGCCGTGCCGGCCGCCGAGCGCGACGCCTGGCTCAAGCGCCAGGCGGGCCAGTAAACAAAGGGGACGGAGGGGATTAAGCCGTGTTCGGCACGGTCGTGCTTGAAACGACTTAATCCCCTCCGTCCCCTTTTCTGTTCGTAACGCGATCGCAACGCGTGATGCCGGGGCCTGCCGGAACCCAGCATTCACGCCATGTCATGGGAATGCGCGCGCTGCGCGCGTAAGATGACCGGTCGCAACCCGGTGCCTGTGCCCTTCGCGCGCAACCGTAGTTCGCGTCAAGCACCTTATGTCTACTGCAACCTCCACGCCGCGCTTCAGCAAGGAAGTCGGCGCCACCGGTCTGCTCGCCCTGCCGCTTGTGCTCGGGCATGTGTCCACCGGTCTGATCTCCTTCGTCGACAACGTCATTGCCGGCCACCACGCCACCGCGACCCTGGCCGCGGTGACCATCGGCACGGCGCTGTTGTGGCTGCCGATGCTGATCCCGATCGGCACCCTGATCTCGCTCACCGCCTCGGTATCGCAGCTGCACGGCGCCGGCCGCGAGCGCGAGATCGGCCCGCTGTTCCGCCAGGCACTGTGGCTGGCGCTGGGACTGGGGCTGATCATGTTCACCTTCCTCACGGTGGTGCCGCCGCTGCTGCCATCGTTCGGCATCGCGCCGGACATCGTGCCGGGGGCGACCGCGTTCCTGCACGCGGTGCGCTGGGGTGGGCCCGCGCTGACCCTGTACTTCTGCATGCGTTACCTGAGCGAAGGCATGCACTGGACGTTGCCGACCATGCTGCTCGGCTTCGGCGGCCTGCTGGTGCTGGCGCCGATGGGCTACGTGCTGGCCAACGGCAAGCTCGGTTTCCCGGAACTGGGTGCTGAAGGCCTGGGCATCGCTTCGGCGGTGATGATGTGGCTGCAGGCCACGGCGTTTGCCCTCTACCTGTGGCGCACCAAGCGCTTCGCCCACCTGCAGCTGTTCTCGCACTTCGAAGGACCGCGCTGGAAGGCGATCTGGGACCTGCTGCGCACCGGCCTGCCGATCGGCATTACCGTGCTGATGGAAGGCGGCCTGTTCATCGTCACCGCGCTGCTGATCGGCCGCCTGGGTGCGAATGAAGCGGCCGCGCACCAGATCGCGATCAACGTGGCGCAGCTGTGCTTCATGATCCCGATGGGCGTGGCCGAGGCCACCACCGTGCGCGTCGGCCATGCGGTTGGCCGTGGCGATGGCTTCGGCGTACGGCGTGCGGCCTGGGCCGGCTACGCGATCATCATGGGCACGCAGACGCTGTCGGCGGCGGTGCTGCTGTTCGGCCACGATGCCATCGTCGGTGTCTACACCAACGACCTGGCGGTGGCCGGCCTGGCCTCGACGCTGCTGCTGTACGCGGCCACCTTCCAGTTCCCGGATGGCATCCAGGTACTATCGGCCGGCGCGCTGCGCGGCCTGAAAGACACCCGCGTGCCGATGTTCATCGCCATGTTCGCGTACTGGGGCCTGGGCATGCCGCTCGGCGCCGGGCTCGGCCTGGGCCTGGGCATGGGCCCGCAGGGCATGTGGATCGGCCTGATCGTTGGCCTGACCGCCGCTGCCATCCTGATGGGCTGGCGCCTGCGCCGCAGCAGCCTGCGCATCGGCCAGTCGATGTTGTCCTGACCTTTGCGCCCGTCATGCCGACCCATGGCGGGCGATCCCCTGACTTGTGTCCGATGCCGCATCACGCGGCACCGGCTATGCTGGTACCACGGCAAGAAGCCATCCGGAGCGTTCCATGAATCAACCCGTGCCCC
Organism: Stenotrophomonas sp. YJH_SMC_21; assembly: GCF_059369555.1. Classification (NCBI taxonomy): domain Bacteria; kingdom Pseudomonadati; phylum Pseudomonadota; class Gammaproteobacteria; order Lysobacterales; family Lysobacteraceae; genus Stenotrophomonas; species Stenotrophomonas sp. YJH_SMC_21. The sequence continues at coordinate 390,088 of NZ_JCAFSU010000001.1, read as the reverse complement.
CGCTGCCCCCGGCGCGTCGCAACCCCGTCGCCAGTTTCTTCATCGGGCTGTGGGACGTCATGAACTTCACCCGCCGGTTGATCCTCAACCTGCTGTTCTTCGGCCTGCTGTTCCTGCTGCTGGTGATGTTCGTCATCGCGGCGGGCATGGGCGCCGGTGCCAGCAAGTCGCTGCAGGACCGCACCACCCTGGTGATTGCCCCGGAAGGCCGCCTGGTCGAGCAGTTCAGCGCCGACCCGGTCAGCCGCGCACTGGCCAAGGCGGTGGGCGACAACGGCGCCGAAGAGATCCAGCTGCGCGACCTGCTGCGGGTGATCGAGTCGGCCAAGGAAGACAAGAAGATCGAGCGCGTGGTGCTGGAGCTGGACAAGCTGCAGCCGTCCGGCTTCGCCTCGCTGCGTGAAGTGGCCACCGCGCTGCAGGACCTGCGTGCCTCCGGCAAGCAGCTGGTGGCCTACAGCGAGAGCATGGGCCAGTCGCAGTACCTGCTGGCCGCACAGGCCGACGAGGTCTACCTGGATCCGATGGGGTCGGTGGTGCTCGAGGGCCTGGGCCGCTACCGCCAGTACTTCCGCACCGGCCTGCAGGACAAGCTGGGCGTGGACGTGCACCTGTTCAAGGTGGGCGAGTACAAGTCCGCGGCCGAGCCGTACGTGCTCGATGCGGCCTCGCCGGCCTCCAAGGAAGCCGACCTGTTCTGGATGAACGACGTGTGGCAGCGCTATCTGGCGGACATCGCCAAGGCGCGTCGCCTGGACCCGGCACAGCTGGCCGCCGGCATCGACACGCTGCCGGAAGGCATCGCCGCCGCCGGTGGCGACCTGGCCAAGTTCGCGCTGCAGCAGAAGCTGGTGACCGCGCTGAAGACCCGCGAGGAGTTCGAGGATCTGATGATTGAGCGCGGCGTGGCCGACGACGATGCTGACGGTGGTTTCCGCAACGTCGACTTCGGCACCTACCTGGGCCAGCTCGATGCGCGCCGCAACCCGGTGGACAACCGTCCGCAGGTAGCGGTGGTTGTGGCCGCCGGCGAAATCAGCGGCGGCGATCTCCCGGCCGGCCGCATCGGTGGCGAATCGACCTCGGCGCTGCTGCGTGCCGCGCGTGACGACGAGAACGTGAAGGCGGTCGTGCTGCGCGTGGATTCGCCGGGCGGTGAAGTGTTCGCCTCCGAGCAGATCCGCCGCGAAGTGGTGGCCCTGCAGGCCGCCGGCAAGCCGGTGGTGGTGTCGATGGGCGACCTGGCCGCCTCCGGTGGCTACTGGATCAGCATGAATGCCGATCGCATCTATGCCGATCCGTCGACCATCACCGGTTCGATCGGCATCTTCGGCATGGTGCCGAACTTCAGCCGCGCGCTGGACAAGATCGGCGTGCACACCGATGGTGTCGGCACCACCCGTTTCGCGGGTGCGTTCGATGTCACCCGCCCGATGGATCCGGCCGTGGGCCAGGTCATCCAGTCGGTGATCAACAAGGGTTACGCCGACTTCACCGGTCGCGTCGCCGACGCCCGCAAGAAGCCGGTCGAGGCCGTCGACGAAGTGGCGCGTGGCCGCGTGTGGAGCGGTGCGCAGGCCAAGGAACGTGGCCTGGTCGATGCCTTCGGTGGCCTGAAGGATGCCGTGGCCGATGCCGCCAGCCGTGCCAAGCTGGGCAAGGCTGATGCCTACCGCGTGCGCTACATCGAGAAGGCGGCGACGCCGTTCGCGCAGTTCGTCAGCGGTTTCGCCGGCAGCCGCGCCGGCGCCTGGATGCTGTCCGACTCGGGCATGGCGCGGATGGTGCTGGCGCGCGCGATGCCGGAAGTGGATACGCAGCTGCGCTTTGTCGAGAACGCGGCGCGCGAGAAGGGCAACGGCACGCCGGTGAAGGCGCTGGCCTACTGCTTCTGCGGGTTCTGATCGGCAACGGTGACGAATGAAAACGCCCGGCCCTGGCCGGGCGTTTTCGTTGGTGGGGGTCGGATCCCTTTGCCCCGCAAAGGGCTCTGACCCCACAGGTCACTGCGTCGCGTCGGCCTCGGCCTTGCGTTCGCGTGCGGCGGCTTCTTCCACTGCTTTCTGCGCGCCCTTGGCGCGGTCCAGCGGTTCCTGCATCGCACGCGACATCGCTTTGGGCACCGGTGGCTTCTCCGGGTTCGGCGTCGGCGGCCGCTGGCAGGCCACCAGCAGCACGCCGGCCAGCAGGGACGAGAACAGGGTCGGGATGCGCATGGCGGCTCTCCGCAGTGGGCGTACGTGCAGTGTCGCATCCTCGGCAGAGGGCCGCCGTGAGCGCGTATCCTTGCCGCATCGAAATGCAGCGGGCGCGGCCCCGGAGGACACATGACCCAGCAACGGTGGCGCCTGGACGGGCAGACCGCCCTGATCACCGGTGCCAGCGCCGGTATCGGCCTGGCCATCGCGCACGAACTGGCCGGCTTCGGCGCGGACCTGATGATCGTCGGGCGCGATATCGACATGCTGGAGACCGCGCGCGACGAGCTGCTGGATGTGTATCCGCAGATGCAGGTGCACGCGCTGGCCGCCGATGTCTCCGACGACGAGGACCGCCGGCAGATCCTGGACTGGGTGGAAGACCACAGTGATGGCCTGCACATCCTGGTCAACAACGCTGGCGGCAACGTCACCAAGGCGGCCACGGAGTATTCAGAGGACGAATGGCGGAAGATCTTCGAGACCAACCTGTTCTCGGCGTTCGAGCTGTCGCGCTACGCGCATCCGCTGCTGGCTCGCCACGCATCGTCGTCGATCGTCAACGTCGGCAGCGTGTCCGGCCTGACCCATGTGCGCAGCGGCGTGGTCTACGGCATGAGCAAGGCCGCGATGCACCAGATGACCCGCAACCTGGCCGTCGAGTGGGCCGAGGATGGCATCCGGGTCAATGCAGTGGCGCCGTGGTACATCCGCACGCGGCGGACCTCCGGTCCGTTGTCGGACCCGGACTACTACGAGGAAGTGATCAACCGCACGCCGATGCGTCGTATCGGCGAGCCGGAGGAAGTGGCCGCCGCGGTGGGCTTCCTGTGCCTGCCGGCAGCCAGCTATGTCACCGGTGAGTGCATCGCGGTGGATGGCGGCTTCCTGCGCTACGGGTTCTGATCTTTCAGGGGGTAGTGCCGGGCGCTGGCCGGCAACTGCAGGATCTTCAGATGATTGCAGTTGCCGGCCAGCGGCCGGCACTACCGGGTGGCGGTCACCCCGGTACCGGGCAGTTGCTGGCCTCCAACACCGCCTGCAGCCGCTCGCGTTCACCGCGCGCGGTATCGCGGTTTTCCGGTGCGGCGAAGCGTTCACGGCCGCGGGCATCGCGGAAGCGCTGCTGCCAGCTGCCGCATCGCTGTGCTTCGGGAAGTTCCTCGCAGCGGTCGCGTACGACTTCGCAGCCGGCCGCGTTCATCGGCGTGACCCCGCCCAGGCCCTGCACCGTCATCGGTTCGCAGCGACCAGGTGATGCTTCGTACTCGTGCAGATAACCACCGCCCTGTCCGTTGGTGCACTGGAAGATCGGGGGAAGCGGCGGCTTTGGTGGACCGTTGCCTGCTTCGGCACGGGCATCGGCATCACGGCGCAGGGTCGCACTGTCGAGAATCTGGTTGGCACCTTCGCGTTCAACCATTCCCGCTTCCATGATGGTGCGTCCTTCGTCCGCGCGTCGTGGTTTCGCTGGGGCCGCAGGGGCAACGGCCGGTCCGGCCGGCACCGGCGCGGGTGTTTCGACGGGGGCGGGTGCAGGTTCCGCAGCCACAGGTGCAGCGGCAGCCGGCTGCGGGTTGGCCGGGCCGGGCACGCGCAGCACCTGCTGCCTGCTGCCGGTGGGGCACGGCGTGCGCTGCAGGGTAGGGACGTCACTACTGCTGGAGGTACAGCGGTAGATCACGCCCTCTTCGGCCAACGCGCTTCCGGGCAGCAGCGCCAGAAGCAACCAGATCAGTCTGTTCATGCTCACAGCGTACAGGCTGCGCTCAACGCTGGCAGTCGCGTGACAGGCGCGCGTCGATGCCACGCTGTTCGTTGTTGATGGCGGTGCGCTCGCTCTGCAATGCGCTGTTGTAGCGACGGTCCAGTTCCCAGCGGCGGTCGCGCAGGCGCGCACAGACCTCCTGTGGCGGCAGCGCGTGGCAGCTGTCGCGCACCAGCACGCTGCCGGCCGGGACCTGCACGCCTACGCCGACGGCGGGCGGCCGGTAACCGGGACCCTCGCCGACGGGCGGACCGATCGGTGTGCCGATGGCCGTGCGCGGACCCGGGTACGATGGGCCCCGATGCCCGTGTGGCAGCCAGACGCTGGTCCACAACGGCACCCAACGCGGATTGCCCTCGTTGCTGTCGCTGGTATAGCGCTGGCCATCGTCGCGCACGCATTCGTAAAGCGGCTGGGGCGGCTGGATGTAGACGTGGCGGACCTCGCGGTCACGCATCACCGGAGATTCGTCCGGCGGTGCGGGCGGCGCATCGCTGCGCACCACCCGCGGCGCTGGATCGCGCGGGCGCTGCAGGTCGCGGACTTCCTGGCGGCCGCTGTTGCAGGGCCTGTCCTGCAGGGCCACGGCGCCGTTGCTGGCGACGCAGCGGTAGACCCGCACATCCTCGGCCGCCGGTGCCGTCGATGGCAGCAGCAGGCACAGGCCCAAAGCGGTGCGCAGCAGGTTCATGACGGCAGGGTGCGCGATTGTCCGGGGCAGCGCAATCGGCCGCTCAGGAGCGCAGCACGTTGCCGCTGAGCGCGTCGCGGATCGGGGTGGGCTGGGCCAGGCCGCCGGTTTCGCCATCCAGGATGCCATCAAGCAGGCGCAGCAGGCGTGGATCCAGTTCTTCGCGGCGGCGCGCCGGTGGTTCGCCGGCCAGGTTGGCGCTGGTGGAGACCAGCGGGCCTCCCCAAGCACGGCAGAGTTCGGCCACCAGCGGGTGGGCGCTGATGCGCACGGCGATGCCGCTGTGCTCCCCGGTGACCCACGGCTGGGCACGGGGTCCGGCCGGCAGGATCCAGGTGTTGGCGCCGGGCCAGCTGGCCAGCACCGCGCGCTGGCGTGCGTCCGGCAGGGCCTGCAGGCGCACCCAGCCTTCCAGCTGCGCCAGATCGGCCGCGACCAGAATCATGCCTTTTTCGATCGGGCGTTGTTTCAGTCGCAGCACCATGTGCACCGCCGCCTCGTGCGAAGGGTCACAGCCCAGGCCCCAGACCGCTTCGGTCGGGTAGGCGATCACGCCGCCCGCGCGGAGCGTGGCGACAGCAGAGTCCAGGGTGAGTTCTTTCATGGCGGCGACCGGCCCGGCGTGGGCCTTCATTATCCCCCTGCTGCGTGCAGAAGGGGTGGACCCTGGCACCCGGTAGTGCCGGCCGCTGGCCGGCATCTGATGCTTCTGGGGTTGCCGGCCAGCGGCCGGCACTACCCCTCATCCACCTATGGCGTGGAGTTACTTCGCGGCCTTCTTGACGGCCTTCTTCGCGGGGGCCTTCTTCGCGGCGGCTTTCTTTACTGCTTTCTTTGCAGCGGCCTTCTTGGCAGGCGCTTTCTTTGCAGCGGCCTTCTTCGGCGCGGCTTCCTTCTTCACTGCCGCCTTCTTGGCCGGGGCTTTCTTCGCGGCGGCCTTCTTGGCACCGAAGCCCTTGCGCACCGGCTTGCCGGTTTCTTCCATCAACTGCTGCACTTCAGCCAGGGTCAGCGACGCCGGTTCGCGATCCTTGGGGATCTTGCCGTTCATCCTGCCGTCGCTGATGTACGGGCCGAAGCGGCCGTTCAACACCTGGATGTCGCTGCCCTCGAACTCCTTGATGATCCGGTTGCGCGCGATCTCTTCCTTCTCTTCGATCAGGAACACGGCGCGCGCCAGGTCGATGGTGTACGGGTCGTCCTCCTTCTTCAGCGAGGCATAGGTGCTGCCGCGCTTGGCGAACGGGCCGAAGCGGCCGATGCCGACGCTGACCGGCTCGCCGTTGTCCTCGCCCAGTGCGCGCGGCATCAGGAACAGTTCCAGCGCGTCTTCCAGGGAAATGGTGTGCATCGACTGGCCGGGGCGCAGCGAAGCGAACTTCGGCTTCTCCTCGGCATCTTCGGCGGTGCTGCCGATGGCGGCATAGGGCCCGAAACGGCCCAACCGCACGCTGACCGGCTTGCCGGTCTTGGGGTCGGTGCCGAGCTCGCGCGCGCCACTGGCCTCGGCGCGGTCGACCGATTCCTTCTTGTCTTCGACCAGTTCCTTGAACGGTTCCCAGAAGCGCGACATCAGCGGGATCCAGTCTTCTTCGCCACGCGAGACGGCATCGAGCTCGTCTTCAAGCTTGGCGGTGAAGTCGTAATCCACGTACTGGGTGAAGTGGCTGGACAGGAACTTGGACACCGCGCGGCCCACATCGGACGGGCGGAAGCTGCGGCCTTCCATTTCCACGTACTTGCGGAACAACAGGGTCTGGATGATCGAGGCGTAGGTCGAGGGACGGCCGATGCCGTACTCTTCCAGCGCCTTCACCAGCGCCGCTTCGGTGTAGCGCGGTGGCGGCTGGGTGAAATGCTGTTCGGCCTGGATGCGTTCCAGCGGTACGCGGTCGCCGGGCTTCATCGCCGGCAGCTTGCGGCCTTCGTCCTCGTCCTCGGCACTCTTGTTGTCCTTGCCTTCCTCGTACACGGCCAGGAAGCCGGGCACGACCACGGTGGTGCCGCTGGCGCGGAACACGTGTTCGCTGCCGGCCGACAGGTCGACGCTGACCGTGTTGAGCGTGGCCGGAATCATCTGGCAGGCCACTGCACGCTTCCAGATCAGTTCGTACAGGCGGCGCTCGTCGTCGGTGAGGAAGCGGGCGACCTGGGCCGGGGTGCGCAGGGCCGAGGTCGGGCGCACCGCTTCGTGCGCCTCCTGGGCGTTCTTCGACTTGGTCTGGTAGGTGTTGGGCTGGTCGGGCAGCGAGGCGATGCCGTAGTCACGGGCGATCACGTCGCGGATCTCGGCCAGCGCATCCTGCGACAGGTTCACCGAGTCGGTACGCATGTACGAGATCAGGCCGACGGTGCCTTCGTCACCAATCGCCACGCCTTCATACAGCTTCTGCGCCACCTGCATGGTCTTGCGGGTGGTGAAGCCGAGCTTGCGCGAGGCTTCCTGCTGCAGGGTGGAGGTGGTGAACGGCGGCGCCGGGCGGCGCTTGCGCTCCTTGCTGGCCACGTCGGTGACGTGCAGCGTGCCCTGCGCGGCCTGCTGGATGCGCATCCGCGCCGCTTCAGCGGTGTCGCCATCGGTGATGGTGAACTGCTCGAACTTCTGCCCGTCCAGCTTGATCAGCTTGGCGTTGAAGTGCTGCGACGGGTGCGCGCACTCGGCGGCGATCGACCAGTACTCGCGGGCGATGAAGGCTTCGATCTCTTCCTCGCGCTCGACGATCATGCGCAGCGCCGGGCTCTGCACGCGGCCGGCGGACAGGCCGCGCTGGACCTTGCGCCACAGCACCGGCGACAGGTTGAAACCGACCAGGTAATCCAGCGCGCGGCGCGCCTGCTGGGCATCGACCAGGTCGCTGGCGATCGCGCGCGGCTGGCTGATGGCTTCCTTGATGGCGCGCGGGGTGATCTCGGTGAACACCACGCGCTGCATGGGCTTGTCCTTGACCAGCCCGCGTTCCTTCAGGATCTCGGCGATATGCCAGCTGATCGCTTCACCCTCGCGATCCGGGTCGGTCGCCAGCAGGATGTCGTCGGCGCCCTTGGCGGCCTTGGCGATCGCATCGACGTGCTTCTCGTTCTTGTCGATCACGTCGTAGTGCATGGCGAACCCGTTGTCTGGGTCGACCGCGCCTTCCTTCGGAATCAGGTCACGCACATGCCCATACGAGGCCAGGACGGTGTAGTCCTTGCCGAGGTATTTGTTGATCGTCTTGGCCTTGGCCGGCGATTCGACGATGAGCAGGTGCTTGGGCATGGCAGCAGGGTCTGTGGGGCGAACCGTGGGGAAGGGGCCGCTAGGGTGGAGCAAATGGCCGCATTAGTGAAGCGGCCACGCGCAAATCCATAAACTGAACGCCCGGTAATGTGCCGGGCGTTCAGGTTTCACCTTATTAGAGGAATCACGCCCGGCCAGCCCGTGTCAAGCAGCCAGCCGTGAGGATGGCCGTTCAGGAGGCCATCTTGGCGATGAAGCCGACCGCGAACACCAGCAGCGCCAGGCCCACCAGCGACAGTACCGCGGTCAACACCAGTACCAGCACGGTGACGGTGCCCAGCTCGCGGCGCTGCAGGTGGGGCTGGTCGGTATAGGCCCAGCGGTCGACCACCAGAGTGTCGCAGATCATGTCGTGCAGGCCCTGCTTGCGTTCGGTGAAGGCCGCCATCAGGAAGCCGATGCCGAGGGTGAAGCTGCTCAGCAGCATGGCCCAGTAACGACCGAACGCGCGGGCCTTGGTCAGGCGCTCGCCGTTGCCGCGGACGACCTTGATGCCGACCGCCATCTTGCCCAGCGTGGCGCCGCCCTTCGAGGCATGGAACCAGGTGTAGTACGCCATGCCGATGCAGAGGTTGATCAGGGCACTGGCCAGCTGGGCCACGATCTCGATGGCCGATTCGCCACTGCCCACCGCGCCCATGCTGGCGCCCAGGATCGCACCGAGGATGGCCCCGATGATGCTGCCGGGGATGACCAGCACGAAGTAGTCGATCATGTAGGCCGCCACGCGCTTCCAGAAGCCTGCGTAGACCACTTCACCGCCAACCACAGGCTGTGCGTGGCCACCGCTGCCGACGGCGGCTGGAGCGCTGTATGGCGAGCTGCTGAGCGCGCCGGTGCCGGGCAGCGGTGCGGTGCCGCTGTCGATGGCGGCATAGTCGCTGCGCAGGTCGAACCCGCCGCTGCTGGTGGCAGTGGTGGCATCGGCCAGCGTCTGCAGGCCGAGCTCGTCGACCACCTGGCGCAGTGCAGCCCACTGGGCCATGCCCTCGCGCCAGACCAGGGTGTCCAGGTTCAACTGGCCGCGCTGGAAGCGCTGGCGGATCTCCTGGACCGGCAGCGGGCCCTGGCGTTGCTGTCCTTCGGCGTAGTACCACTCAGTCATTGCATGTTCCCTGTTGAATCATCCTTGGAGGTGCTGGCGTGCGCGTGGCTCAGCCGCGGCACGTCGGCGGCAGGTACTTGTCGTTGCTTTCGCCACTGCATTCCCAGCGGCCGCTGTCGCGATCGTATTCCAGCCACAGCAGGTCGCCGTCGATGCCCTTGCCTGGTACCGCCAGCGTTGCTTCGATGCCGCAGTGACCGTTGTTGAAGCGGCCGATGTTCACCGCCGACAGGCCCGCGTTGGCGAAGTCGCCCGGGGCCGGGAAGCCGGCGTCATTGGCACCCGGGCAGCGGCCTTCGTCATCGGCGAAATGCTGCACCTGGTCCTTCAGCGGCTGCAGCGCGGCCACGGCGCCGGCGACTTTGCTGCGCACGGTGTAGTCGTTGTAGGCCGGCAGCGCGATGGCGGCCAGGATGGCCACGATCGGGACCAGTACCAGCAACAGGGCACCACCGATGATGGCGGTCAGCGCACAGCCGGACAGCTTCTTTTTCGGTGCAGGCAGGACGGTGGCCGATGCACTGGCGGCGTAGGGCGTGGACGCCGGCAGTACCGGCGGCTGCGGCGGAGGCGGTGCGACGGGTTCCGGTTCGGGTTCGACCGGCGGTACGGCGGCGTCCAGCGCCGGCACGATCAGGCCGAGTTCGTCCACGACGGTGCGCAACGGCTGCCATTGCGGCAGTCCGTCGCGCCAGACCAGGGTGTCCAGGGTGATCTGGTTGTTTCGGAACAGCTCGACCAACTGTTCCGCCGGCAGCGGACCTTGCTGCCGGTTGCCTTCTGCATGGAACCACTCGCTCACGGGGACGCTCCTGAATGCGCTATGCCCCCAAGTGTACGGTCAGTGCAGGGGTTCTGGCTCGTCCATGAACATCTGCGTCTCCATCCAGGCATAGGCCGCTTCGGAGCCAGGCTGGTTGAACAGCACCATCAGTACGACCCATTTCAGGTCGTCCAGGTCCAGTTCGTCCTGGTCCAGAGCCATCGCCCGGTCCAGCACCAGTTCGCGCTGGTCGGCGTCGAGGATGCCGTGCTGTTCCAGGTACAGCAGGAAGCCGCGGCATTCCACGTCCAGCTTGTCCAGCTCGGGGCCGTGGTAGACGCGCACGGGGCCGTCGACCCGTGCTTGGGCCACGCTCGGCCGCTGCGCGGCCAGGGCGTCGAGCCAGTCGAACGCCTTGTTGATCTCGGTTGGGCTGAAACCGGCCTGGATCAGGCCGTTCTGGAGCGAATCGCGGTCACGGATCAGGTCCGCGTCTTCGCTGAAATAGTGTTCAAACAGGTACAGCAGTACGTCCAGGATGCTCTCTTTCATTGCCCCTCGGCCTGCGTCGCGCGACGCTGTGGAGGTGAAGAAACTAGGGAGTTCGACAGTAGCGGCCGTGTACGCACACCACGATTCCCGCCAGTTCCATGGCCAGCAGCATGGAGGACACCTGGGGCGCCGTCAATCCACAGCGCGTGATCAGTGAATCCATACTGCTTGGGTTGTGGTCCAGGGCCCGCCACAAGCACTGGTAGTCAGGGTCGTCGGCCCAGCGCGCCGGCAGGAGTACCGGCGGTGCCTGTTCAGTGGGGGTGGCCAACCGTGATTGCAAGCCCGGCAGCTGCTGGCGAAGGGCGGGGGCCAGCAGCTCAAGGACTTCCTCCGGGCGCTCGACCAGTGCGGCACCCTCGCGGATCAGCCGATGGCAGCCCGCCGCGCGTGGATTGAGCACCGAGCCGGGCAGGGCGCAGACCTCGCGGCCGGCCTCGGCGGCCAGGCGTGCGGTGATCAGGGCACCCGAGCGCTGGGCGGCCTCGACCACCACCGTTGCCAGTGCCAGCCCGGCCACCAGCCGGTTGCGCGCGGGGAAGTGGCCCGGGCGTGCCGGTGTGCCGGGCAGGTACTCGCTGAGCACCGCGCCCTCGGCGGCGATCCGCCCCTGCAACCGTTGGTGGCTGTCCGGATAGGCCCGATCAGGGCCGGTTCCGATCACCGCCACGGTGCAGCCGCCTGCCTCCAGTGTGGCCAGGTGGGCGGCCGCGTCGATGCCGGCCGCCAGGCCACTGGTTACGGCCAGTCCGGCCTCGACGAAGCAGCCGGCAAAGCGCGCGGCCAGCGCGCGTCCTCCCGGGGTTGGCGAGCGGCTGCCGACCAGCGCCACCGAGGGGCGCCAGGCCAGGCTCGGATCGCCCGCCACGAACAGCGCCAATGGCGGGTTCGGGACGTCCAGCAGGGGCGGCGGAAAGGCCGCATCGGCGAAGGACAGCAGATGGTGGTCGTCGTCTTCCAGCCAGTGCCGCGCCACGGTCCAGGCGCGGGCGTCGGGGTGTTCCAGTGCAGCGCACTGCTCTGGCGTGCAACCGTGCGCGCGCCAGTTCGCGGCGCCCTGCGCGATCGCGGCCTCCGCGCTGCCCGCGGCCCGCAGCAGGGTCCGCCGTGGCGCCAGCGCGCCGCCTGCCATCACCAGGCGCAGCAGCGCCTCATCAGCTTGCTTGGTCATTCCCCCACTATCGAGCGCATGCAACAAAGGCGCCCTAGGGCGCCTTCGCATGTGGTTGTCAGGTTTTGCCGGAGACCGCCCCTGTAGAGTCGACTGTCAGTCGACTACCGCGCGCAGCGCGGGCGCTTTCGGGGGGGCGGTGAAGAGCAGTCGACCAACAGTCGACTCTACCGCGCATCCGGGTGCAGGGCGTTGTACCCCACGCGCACCTGCTTCACGCCCTGCATCACCAGCGCGTAGCTGACATTGTCGAAGGTGCGGAACACCATGGCATGCGCCGCGTACTCGTCCGGCAGCGAGACCCGGCCGGCGCCGGTGCTGAGCGAATCGTCCGTGCGCGACGAGTTCGGGTACTTCATGCGGTGCGCCACATGGCGGCCCGGGCGCCACAGCGAGAACACGGTTCCATTGTCCACGCCCTGCGTGCGACCAGCCGAGATCGCGATCACGTCGCGGGGGCCGCCGGCGGTGAACATGTCGGTGACGGCCAGCACGCGTACGTCGACGCCCTCGACGCCTGCGGCGGGGACATGGGGCACGAACTGCAGGTCGTACGGCCTGGCCTCGATCGGCACCAGGCGGTCGCCGGCACGCACCTCACGGCCGCCTTCGTTCTTGTCCAGCACCAGGGTGGACGCCTCGACCTTGCCTCCGGCGACATGGGTGATGGTGCCGGTGGCGACCTGGGCCAGCTCATAGCCGAGCACGCCGCGGCGGTGGTTGGGTGCGCTGTAGGCGCGCCACAGGTTGCCGCTGCCCGGGGTGACGTCGCCGTTGGCGGTCAGGTCCTCGGTCGGCTTGGGCTGGGCGTAGCGCACGGTCGGGCGAACAACCGCCCAGCGCTGGCCCACCTGGGCGTCGGCCAGGCGCACATAGACGGCGTGGCCGCTGGTGGCGCGCAGGCGTTCCTCTTCCAGGCCGGCCACGTAGGGCAGCTGCTCGATGCTGTCGACTACGCTCAGCTGCTTCAGGAACGGCTCGACCTGGGCCAGCGGAATGGCGTCGATCGGGGCCTCCTGGCGCGGGCCGGGCCGGGCCGCCACGGTCACCCGGTCCAGGTAGGCCAGGCTCAGGACGTCACCGGGATAGATCAGGTGCGGATTGGCGATCTGCGGATTGGCCTGCCAGATCTCCGGCCACAGCCACGGCTTCTGCAGGAAACGTGCGGCGATATCCCACAACGTATCCCCTTTTCGGACCACATAGGTGTCCGGGTGCCCGCCATTCACTTCCACGGCGGTAGCATAGGCAGCCACGGTCAGCATCGCCGCGGCGACGACCGTACGAAAACGAAGCAACATAGGTGTGAAGCCCTGATTCCCCAACAGGTCCGCGCACTATAGTCCAGAAACCGGGGCGCAAGGCAAGCGTTGGAGCTAGAATCTGCGACGTATGCCGGCGTGCCGGCCCCCTATCCGGAAACAGCCATGGCCCTTCTCCCCATTCTCGAGTTCCCCGATCCGCGCCTGCGTACCAAGGCCGCGTTGATCGAAGCTGCCGAAGTCACCACGCCGGCCTTCCAGGAACTGATCGACAACATGTTCCTGACCATGTACGACGCCCCGGGCATCGGCCTTGCCGCCACCCAGGTGGACGTGCACAAGCGCTTCATGGTCATCGACGTCAGCGAAGAAAAGAATGAACCGCATGTGTTCATCAATCCGGAAATCGTCGCCAAGGACGGGGGCCGGGTGTACCAGGAGGGCTGCCTGTCGGTTCCGGGCATCTTCGCCGACGTGACCCGTGCCGACACCATCACCGTCAAGTACCTGGATCGCAACGGCCAGGAACAGCAGATGGAGGCTGGTGACGTGCTGGCCACCTGCATCCAGCACGAGATGGATCACCTGGACGGCAAGCTGTTCATCGACTATCTGTCGCCGCTCAAGCGCGAGATGGTGCGCAAGAAGCTGGCCAAGCAGCGCAAGCACGTGGCGTGATCGCCAATCCGGGCCACCCTTCGGGTGGCCCGTGCCTGCGCGGCTCGCGCGGGCTCTACGGCGCCGGCCGACGGCGCCGTTTTCTTTCCTGCACGAATCCATCCTGCAAGTGGGGTAGCCATGAGGATTGTCTTTGCCGGTACGCCGGAGTTCGCGGTGTCGTCGCTGCGCGCGGCTGCGCGCCACCATGAGGTCGTGGCCGTCTATACCCAGCCTGATCGCCCGGCCGGCCGAGGCCGTGGCCTGGCGCCTTCGCCGGTCAAGCTCGAAGCCGTGGCCCGTGGCATTCCGGTCTACCAGCCGGAGTCGCTGAAGGACGCGGCTGCCCAGCAGCAGTTGCGCGACCTGCAGCCGGACCTGATGGTGGTGGTGGCCTATGGCCTGATCCTGCCCAAGGCGGTACTGGCCATCCCGACCCATGGCTGCTGGAACGTGCATGCCTCGCTGCTGCCGCGCTGGCGCGGCGCTGCGCCGATCCAGCGTGCGATCCAGGCTGGTGACGCGAAGACCGGGGTGTGCCTGATGCAGATGGAGGCTGGCCTGGATACCGGCCCGGTGCTGCTGCACCAGGAGCTGCCGATCGCCGCCACCGATACCGGCGGCCAGCTGCACGACAAGCTGGCCGAGCTTGGTGCCCAGGTGTTGTCTGATGGCCTGGGCCTGCTGCGCGCGGGCATCAAGCCGATCGCGCGACCGCAGCCGGAACAGGGCGTGACGTACGCGCACAAGCTGGACAAGGCCGAAGCCAGGCTGGACTGGGCGCAGGACGCCGACGCGCTGGCGCGTACCGTGCGCGCGTTCAATCCGTGGCCGATCGCCGAGGCAACGCTGGCTGGCGAACGCGTGCGCATCCATGGTGCGGTGGCACTGGAGGCAGACCACGGCCAGGCGCCGGGCACCGTGCTGGCCGCCGGCCGCGACGGCATCGACATTGCCTGTGGCCAGGGCGCGCTGCGCCTGCGCGTGCTGCAGCGTGAAGGCGGCAAGGCGATCACCGCTGCCGATTACCTCAACGCTCGCCGCGACCTGCGCGTGGGGGCATAAGCGGTGTCCAAGCAGAACGATTTCTCCGTCGCCAAGGCGGCACCGGGCGCGGCCACGCGCATGCTGGCCGCACGCGTGCTGGCACAGGTGTTCACCCGTGGCCGTTCGCTGAAGGCCGAACTGGCCTGGGCGCTGCCGAAGCTGGCCGACAGCCGCGACCGCGCGCTGCTGGAAGCCCTGTGTTTCGCTGTGCTGCGCCGTCGCAGCACCTATGACGCGGCCTTGCAGGCCTGGATGCAGAAGCCGCTGTCGGCGCGCGATGCCGACCTGCGCACGCTGCTGATGGTCGGTTTCGCCCAGCTGGACGTGCTCGAACTGCCTGCGCACGCAGCGCTTTCGGCTACGGTCGATGCGGCGCGCGCGCTGGGCCGTGAGCGCCAGGCAGGCCTGGTCAACGCGATCCTGCGCCGCGCCCAGCGCGAGGGGTTCCCCGAACAGCCTGCGCGCGACGCCTTCCCGGAATGGTTGGCTGATGCGATCGAGCGCGACTGGCCGGCGCAGGCCGAAGCGATCTTCAGCGCCAGCCTGCAACCCGCGCCCTTGTGGCTGCGTGCCAACCGCCAGCATGGCGGTCGCGACAAGGCCCTGGCGACGCTGGCCGAGGCCGGCATTGCCGCTGAAGCCACTGCACTGTGCGCCGATGCGTTGCGCCTGGCGACCCCCGTTGCCGTGAACCAGCTGCCGGGCTTCGGCGATGGTGCACTGTCGGTGCAGGACCTGTCGGCGCAATGCGCGGCCGATGCGCTGGCACCCGCGACCGGTGCCCGCGTGCTGGATGCCTGCGCGGCACCCGGCGGCAAATCGGCGCATCTGCTGGAGCGTGACCCGAGCCTGCGCCTGCTGGCGCTGGATATCGACGCGCGCCGTCTGGCCCGGGCACGTGACACTTACACCCGCACCGGTGTGGGCGAGCATGCGCAGACCCTGGTCGCCGATGCCAGCGATCCCGGTTCGTGGTGGGACGGCGTGCCGTTCGACGCGATCCTGCTGGATGCGCCATGTTCGGCCACGGGCGTGATCCGCCGCCAGCCGGATGTGATGTTCCACCGTCGCGCCGAGGACGTCGATGCACTGGTGGGCGTGCAGGCGCGCCTGCTGGAAGCCTGCTGGTCGATGCTGCGCCCGGGCGGGGTGCTGCTGTACGCCACCTGCTCGATCCTGCGCGCCGAGAACATCGATCAGGTGCGTGCGTTCCTGAAGTGGCATCCGGACGCGGTGGCGCAGCCGCTGGGCGATGCGTTCGGCGTGGATTGCGAAGGCGTGGCACGCCAGCGACTGCCTGGTGACAACGATGCTGACGGTTTCTTCTACGCGCGTCTGATAAAAGCAGCCTGACCCCCCGCTGCCGTTTCGAGTCCCATGCTGAAGACCCACGCGTCGCGCCAGACGTGGTTGTTCGTGGTGGTGGCCCTGCTGGTGCTGGGGGCCGGGCTCGGTCTCCGCGATCCGTGGCCCTCTGACGAACCACGCTTCGCGCTGGTGGCCAGGCAGATGGTCGACAGCGGTTACTGGTTGTTCCCGCATCGCGGTAACGAGCTGTATTCGGACAAGCCGCCGATGCTGATGTGGTGGCAGGCCTCGCTGTATGGCCTGGTTGGCCACTGGCGCGTGGCCTTCCTGCTGCCCTCGCTGCTGGCCGCATTGGGCACGCTGTGGTGCGTGGTCGATCTGGGGCGCCGGCTGTGGACGCGGCAGGTCGGGCTCTGCGCGGGGTGGGCACTGCTGTTCGCGCTGCAGTTCACCTTCCAGGCGAAAAAGGCGCAGATCGATCCGCTGCTGGTGCTGTTCATCACCCTGGCCAACTATGGCCTGCTGCGCCACCTGCTGCTGGGCCCGGCCTGGCGCTGGTGGTGGCTGGGCTGGTTCTTTGCCGGTATCGGGGTGATCACCAAGGGCGTGGGCATGCTGGCGCTGCTGATGATCGTGCCGGCGGCCATCGCTGCAGCCCTGCAGTGGCCCCGCGTTTCCCTGCACGCACACGATGGCCGCTTCTGGCTGGCACCGCTGGCCTTCCTGCTGGCCATATCGCTGTGGCTGGCGCCGATGCTGCTGGCCGCGCTGGGCACCGGATCGGACGAGTACCGCGGCTACATCAACGACATCCTGGTGCGGCAGACGGCCCGCCGCTACACGCAGTCCTGGGACCATCACCAGCCGTGGTGGTACTTCTTCGGTGTCATGCCAACGATGTGGATACCCGCGTTCCTGCTGCTGCCGTGGGCGCTTCCGGCGTGGCGGCGGCGCCTGCGCCGACGTGACCCTCGCTACCTGCTGCCGCTGGCCTGGTGGTTGCTGGTCGTGCTGTTCTTCTCGATTCCCCAGGGCAAGCGTGATGTCTACATCCTGCCGGCGCTGCCGATGTTCTGCCTGGCGCTGGCGCCGCTGCTGCCCGGGCTGCTGAAGCGGCGCGATGTGCAGCGCGTGCTGGGAGGGTTTGCCGCGTTGCTGGCACTGGGATTGAGCCTGGTCGGGGCGCTCGCGTTGCTGGGTGATCCGCGCTTCGAGGTGAACCTTGCCCATGGACGCGGATTGCCGCCGGGCGCGACCGATGCATTGGCGTGGACGATCCTGGCGATGGGGCTCTGGGGTGGCTTGAGCCTGGTGGTGACCGGCTGGCGTCGAAGCCACCTGGCGCTGCTATCGACCCTGGCCGTGGCCTGGGTGCTTTACGGCCTGTTCGGCTACCCGTTGCTGAATGATTCAAGCTCTGCGCGTGGTCTGATGCGTGACGTCGGCGCGCGTCTCGGGCCCGGCGCGGAACTGGGGCTGGTGGCCTGGAAGGAACAGAATCTGCTGATGGCGGACCGCCGCGCGGCGACCTTTGGATTCGAGAACCGCTGGCATGAACAGCTGCAGGCGGCCGTGCGCTGGCAGCGCTTGTCCCCCCGGCACCGCTGGTTGCTGGTGAATGACGATGCCATGCAGGAGTGCATTGATCGTTCGCAGGCGCAGATGGCCGGCATATCCAACCGCCGTCGCTGGTGGCTGGTTCCCGCCGGGGCGGTGTCCGGGGCCTGCGTGCCTGACCTGAAGGAGCTCGAGCGCGAGTACCGGCTGCAGGGGCCACCGGATGCGGACTGAACGAATGAGCGACGGACATGGCCAATCTGCGTCAACCAGCGGCCTGCTCTGTCCTAGAATGAGGGCCGCTCCCGGCACCGTGCCGGTCTATCGCCATCGACCTGCCGACCGCACCACGTGACTCCGCTTTCCTTGCCTACTTCCCGCACGACGGGCTTCCTGGCCGGCGCCTACGCCGTGGTGCTGGGGGCGTTGCCGACGCTGCTGATGATCACCATGGAGGGCGGCAGCGCGGGGTTCTACCTGGCGATCCTGCTGTCGATCGTCCTGCTGCTGGTGCCCTCGGCCGCTCCGCGCCTGCTGCCCGGTTCCGCCCGGCGCTATGCGTGGATGGGCATCGGCATGGGCGTGATGCTGGTCGGCGTGCTGATCAGCCTGGGCGTGCATGGCATCTGGAAGGGATCGGAGGTCGAAAAGGCCGCACGCCTGTTGTCGATGCTGCTGATCCTGTTCGCCGCGCTGCGGGTGCCGCGCAGGATCCTTGCGCGGGCGATGCTGGGCACCCTGCCTGCGGTGTGGTCGGCAGCAGCCATCATTGGCTGGTTGGCGCTGGAAACCGGCGTGCGGCCTGCCACCCAGCAGTTCAATGCGGTGACCTACGGCGACCTGACCCTGTTGTTCGGTGTGCTGAGCCTGATGTCGCTGGGCCTGCCGGTGACCCGTTTCACCCGCATCGAAGCCACGCTGAAGCTGCTGACCGGCATCCTTGGCCTGGTCGCATTCCTGTGGACGCAGACCCGCGGTGGCCTGCTGGCGATTCCCTGCTTCCTGCTGATCGGCCTGCTGGTGATGGGGCGCCGGCTTGGCCGGATGAAGATCCTGCTGGGCCTGGTACTCGCGGCCGGCGTCGGCATCGTCGCCACCCATGATGGTGCGTTGCGCGATCGCATCGATGCGGGCGTGAGCGAGTATGGCGATTGCAGTGCCGACCACCTGGCAGATACCTCGGTCTGCATCCGCCTTCAGTTGTGGACCGCGGCTGGCTACATGATCCGCGAGCAGCCGGTGTTCGGTGTCGGTGGTGGCGACCGCTTCCGCCAGGAGCTGGAACGACTTGCCGGACAGGGAAAGGTGTCGGCGATGGTCGCGCGTGATTTCGGCGAGACCCACAACGACCTGCTGTATTTCCTGGCCACCTACGGCGTGCTGGGGGGACTTGGCCTGGTGCTGGTGTACGTGGCCCCGGCGCTGGTGTTCGTGCCACGCCTGTGGCGTGGCGACGAACGGTCGCGGTTGCATGCCGCGGCAGGGTTGAGCATCTGCGTGGCATTCGCCGTCTTCGGGGTCACCGAAATGATGCTGCGTGACATGCGGACCGCCTCGTTCTATGCCGCCTGGGTTGCCCTGCTGCTGGCCCTGTCCGAGCCGCGCCGGTCAGATCAGGCTGAGGCCAGCACCGCTTCGTAGCTGGCCAGGGTCGCCCCGGCGAAGGTCTGCAGGCCGAACTCACGCTCTGCATGGCGGCGGGCGGCCATGCCCATCGCCGGCAGCGCCTGGCGTTGTTCATACATCGCCTGCACCTGTGCGGCGATGGCGGCCACGTTGCGGGTGGGCACGACCCAGCCGTCGACTCCCTGCTCGATGTTTTCCGGCAGCCCCGCGTAGTCGCTGACCAGCATCGGCCTGGCGCTGGCCATCATTTCGCGGCAGGCGAAGGAAATTGTCTCGATGTCGTTGGACAGCACGAAGCCGACGTCGCCGGCGGCGATCAGTGGGCGCGTATCGGCCAGCAGTCCGGTGAAGTGGACCTGCGTGGCGACATCGCCGAGGGCCTGCACCTGCGCGCGTTGCTGCGCGTTGGGCAGGTGACCTGCGACCGCCATGTGTACGTGCGGCCGGATCGCGTCGGGGAGCAGGGCAATGGCCTGCGCGAGGTCGATCCAGCCCTTGTAGTCATCGGTGCCGGCGTTGCTGACCAGCAGCAGCGCATCCGGGTCCTGCGTCCATTGCTGCCGCATTGCCTGGCCGGCGTCGGCCGGCAGCGGCGCGAAGCGGTCCAGGTCGACGCCGTTGCGGACCACATCGATCGGGCAGCGCCGGTACGGGCCCTGCTCCAGCAGGCGCCCGGTGTGTGCCGAAACCGCAATCACGCGGTCGGTGGCCCAGCGGGCCCTGAAGGCATTGCCAAGCGTACGGGTGGGCTTGCTGTTGTGCTTGGTCAGGATGATCGGCGGGCGGCGCATGCCGAGCAGTCCCTGCATCACGAAGCGGTGATCACGAGCACCGTTGACGTGGACCAGGTCGATGCCCTCGTCCCGCACCAGCCGGCGCAGCGCATGCTGTTCGGCCAGTTGTCGTGGCAAGGTCGGCAGGCCGCTGCCAAAGGCCATCGGCAGCGGGGTGGCGATTCCTTCCTCGGCCACCGTGCGCAGCAGGCGGCTGTCGGCGGGGGCTGCGACATGGAGCGTGTGCTGGCCATGCAGGGCGCGCGCCAGGGACACGATGTACGTGGTGTGGCCGCCACCGTCGCCATAGTGGAAGTTGGTGTACAGGATTTTCATGGGGGATCTTCAGGCAACGCGCGGCAAGTGTGACACAGCCGGCTCAGGGCCGTTCCGCAGGGGCTGGAGGATCGGCCACCGCCTGGCCGTTGCCCAGCATCCACAGCATGATGGTCTTCTGCCGTACGTAGTTGGCACGCACATAGGCATAGACCAGGCCGTGCCAGCCGTCGCGGAAGCCGCCGCGGAACAGGAAGCCACGCCAGAACCGCCAGGCCGGCGCCAGCACCAGCTTGCCCAGCGTGGCGCGCTTGCCACGCGCGAACTCGTGCTCGGCCATCATCCGCGCATACTTCTCGGTCTTGGCCAGCTGCTGCTGCAACGATCGATAGGGATAGTGGATGAGATCGCCGCGCAGGGTGCCGACGCTGCCATCGACGCTGGCCGCCTCGTGGATCTCGCGCTTGCCGCGCCAGCCGCCCTGGCGGCGGTCGAACAGGCGCATCACCCGGTCCGGGTAGGCATTGCCGTGGCGCAGGAACCTGCCAAAGTATTCGGACAGGCGGGCGAAGCGGTAGCCGGCGTGGCCGGCGAAGCCGCCGTCACGGGCCTTTTCGATGGCCGCACGCAGCTCGGGGCTGATGCGCTCGTCTGCATCCAAACACAGTACCCAGTCGTGGCTGGCCTGCTCGACGCAGAACGCCTTCTGGCTGCGGAAGCCCTCGAACCGACGCTGCAGCACGCGGGCACCGGCAGCCTCGGCGATGGCCACGGTCGCATCGGTGGACTGCGAGTCCACCACCACGATCTCATCGCAGAAGGCCAGCGAGGCCAGGCAGTCGCCGATGCGCCCGGCCTCGTTGAACGCGATAATGCACGCCGAGATGCGAGGCCGTTCGATGGGAGCGGTCGTGGAGGACATGATGGCCGGGTACCTGTTGTTTGCGACGGAGCGCTATGCGCTGCCTATTCTCGCCCCGTTGGCGCAGGCGTTGCACGCGTCCGGGCAGGAGGTTGCGGCCTGGTTCGAAGGCGGCGCGGCCGGCAGCAGCCTGCCGGGGGTGGCCAACGTCGGCCTGAAGCAGGCCCTGGCAATGCGCCCGCGGGCGGTGTTCAGCGCGGCCAACTGGGTGCCGACCTTCCTTTCGGGGGCCAAGGTGCAGCTGTTCCATGGCTTCAACGTGGAAAAGCGCGACAGCGCGCGCGGCCACTTCCGGGTGCGCGGCATGTTCGACCTGTACTGCACGCAGGGGCCGGCCACCACGACGCCGTTCCGCGAGATCGCGGCCCAGCAGGGCCACTTCGCGGTGGCCGAGACCGGCTGGCCGAAGCTGGACCCGCTGTTCCGCGATGACGGTGGCGAGAGCGCCGCACTGCGCGCGCCGGCCGGCGATCGCCCGGTGATGCTGTTTGGTTCCACCTTCACCGAGCGGCTGAGTGCGGCACCGCACCTGCATGCGCAGATCGCCGCCGATATCGCTGCCGGTGGGCGCTACTGGCTGCTGACCCTGCATCCCAAATGTCCGCCGGAACTGTTCGAGCGCTACCGCGCGCTGGCCGGTGCCAATGCCCGCTTCATCGAGCCGGAGCAGGTGATGGCCGCGCAGCGCGCCGCCGATGTGCTGGTGTCGGACACCTCGTCGATCGTTTCGGAGTTCATCGTCCAGCACAAGCCGGTGGTGACCTTCCGCAACCGCGTGCCGAAGCCGCACATGATTGATTTCGACGACCCGGCGCAGCTGCCGGCGATGCTGCAGCGCGCGCTGCAGCCAGACGCCGCGCTCCAGGCGGAAATCGTGCGTTACGCCGATGCCATCCATCCGTACCGCGACGGCCTGTCCAGCGAGCGGGTGATCGCGGCCACCGAGGATTTCCTGTCCGGTGAAATGGGTGCGCTGCGCCGCAAGCCTCTCGGCAGCTGGGTGCGCGATCTGCAGATCCGAAGGGACCTGGGCTATTGGGGCCCCTCGCAGCGATGATGCCTCGCTGACCCTGCTCGCGGTAATGCCGGCCGCTGGCCGGCAACCTGGGGGATGTGCAGTTGCCGGCCAGCGGCCGGCACTACCTGATTCAGGCCGGGACCCGACCCCGCATCACCAGCGCAGTTTGCGCCGCGCCAGCGCGGCCGCCAGTTGATCCATCGCCTGCTGTGCCTGTGCCTGCGGCAGATGGTGCAGGGTGAGTGCCACGTCGCCATGCGCACCGGCGGTATCCAGTTGCAGGCTGCTGGTGCCCAGCACCTTGTCCAGCGGTGAACGCTGCAGGCGCAGGCCCTGCACCTTGTCCAGCTCGGCCCAGCGCCACCAGCGTTTCCACCAGCCGCCGCGCACGGCCACATAGTGCTCGTCCAGATACCAGCCCATGCGTGCCATCTGCCGGTGTGCGACCAACAACGCGACCGGCAGCCAGGCCAGCACGACCAGACCCCATGGGCCCCAGCGCCAGTACGCGGCGGCGGCCAGCAGCGGCACCAGCAGCAGCGCGCCCAGGCACAGCCGCCACCAGCCACGCTGCGGGATGGACTGCCATTGCGCCGGTGGCCAGTGCAGCTGGGGGAGCAGGTGCTGCACCAGTTGCGTGCAATGCTCGCGGGTTGCCAGCGGCGCCAGTTCGCGCAGGGCGCGGTCCTCATCACGCGAAGGGCCACCGGCGGCACTGTCGATGCGCAGCTGGCGCAGCCCGAACCAGCGCGGCAGGGTGCCTTCGCGCAGCGTCCAGGCCTGGATGCGGCGACGTGCCACGCTGCTGCGGGTGCGGCTGAGCATCCCGGCCGACACCGTCAGGCGGCGGTCCTGCTCGACGAGGGTGAAGCCGTGGTAACGCAACAGGGTCAGCACCACCGACAGCACGCGCAGCGCCAGCCAGCCCAGCAGCAGGGCCGCCGCCGCCAGCAGCAACGCGCCGGTCACGCCGGGATGCAGGTGGCTGGCATAGCCGAAGGCCTCGCGGCCGCCGCGCTGGATGGCATCGTCCATCACCGGCCGCGGCACTGTCTGGAACAGGACGCCGAACGCGGCCACCGCCAGTGCCCAGCCGCGGTTGGAGAGCAGTCCCATGCGCACCACGTCCCAGCTGGACAGTCGCAGCAGTACGCGTTCGCTGTCGACGTCGGCAATGGGCGGTGCATCGACGGCGTCGTTGGCCTGCCGCGCCTGCCCGCGCTGGCGGACCAGCCGTTCCAGCGCCAGTGCCTGGTCCAGCTTCAGTACCCGCATCTCCGCTTCAGGGCGCACACCGCCGGCCGATTCCAGGCGCAGTTCGGCCACGCCGAACAGGCGGTGCAGCGGGTTCTGCCGCACTTCCACGTTGTGGATGCGGGCGAACGGGATCTCGCGGCGGTTGCGCGCCAACAGGCCACTGCGCACGGTGATCGCATCGCTGCCGATGCGGTAGCGGTAGCTGAGGTACTGCATCACCGACACCAGGACCAGGGCGGCAATTGCCGTCAGCGGAATCAGCTGCGCCCACATCGGATCGCGGTCGCCGCGCTGGCCGAACACCAGCAGCGCGACCAGTGGCAGGAAGTAGTGGCGCAGCTGCATCAGCAGCACGAACAGCCACGACCACGGGTGCAGGCGGTGGTCCTCGGTACCGGTGGGCGGCGGTGCAGGCAGGGGCGGCGGCAGGCTCACAGGGCGTCGGCGTCCTGGTCGAGCTGGTGGGACAGGGTGTCGCGCAGGCGCTCGGCATCCGCCTCGTCCAGGCCGCTCACGGTCACCGCGCTCATGCGGGTGCCGGCGGTGTGCACGATCAGCGTGGCCAGGCCGGCACGGCGCTCCAGCGGGCCCCGGCGCAGATCGAGATGCTGCACTCGCGAAAGCGGGATGCGCGTCTCCAGCTGCCACATGAGGTCGCGGCGCAGGCCCAGGCCCTGTGCGTCCAGCCGCCAACGGGTGCGGACCAGGCGTCGACGGCCCAGCCACGCACCAAAAGCCACACCCATCAGCAGCCCGGCTGCAGCGGTCCACAGGCCACCGGGCAGATCGAAGAACCACGCCGCCGCCGCCAGTGGCAGGCCCGGGACGAACAGGCCGCCAAAGGCACCTTCCAGTGCGGCCAGGCGGGCTGCGCGTTGCGGCAGTGACTGCCAGTCGGTGGCGGGTGGTGCAGGAATCGTGGCGTCGGTCACGCGGGCTCCGTCAGGCAGCAGGGCGGGCGGTAGCGGCCGTGGCCGCACCGCGCAGACGGTAGCAGGTCGGCTGCGTTACTGGGCAGCCTGGATCAGCGCATCGACATCCAGCAGGTGGCCGGCACGGTCGGCCTTGGTGCGCAGGTAGTTCTCGTTCTCGGCAGTGATCTCGCCGGTGACCGGAATGCAGTCCAGCACTTCGATGCCGGCATTGCGCAGGCGCTGTGCCTTGGTCGGGTTGTTGCTGAGCAGCGCCACGCGCGAAATGCCCAGGCCACGCAGCATCGCCACCGCGCTGCCGTAGCGCCGCTCGTCGGCACCGAAGCCCAGCTGCGCATCGGCGTCGATGGTATCCAGGCCGTCGTGCTGGTAGCCATAGGCGCGCATCTTGGCGGCGATGCCGGTGCCGCGGCCTTCCTGGTCCAGGTACAGCAGCACGCCACCGCCCAGGTCCTTCAGCTTGCGCAGGCCACGCCGCAGCTGGTCGCCGCAGTCGCACTTGAGTGAACCGAACAGATCGCCGGTCAGGCACGAAGAATGCACGCGTACCGGCACCACTGCCGACAGGTCCGGCTCGCCGACGATGATCGCGACCTGGTCGCGCTGCGCCACGCCGCCGCGGAAGACTGCAAAGGTGGTCATGCCGACGTCGCGCAGCGGAACCGGCGAACGCGCCACCAGTTCGTAGTCGTGGGCCGCATGTGCTGCGCCTTCGGCCAGGTCGCACAGGGCCACCTCGGCCGCACCGTCGAAAGTGTGGTCATCGAGGTCCAGGCGCACCGCGACCATCGCTGGCAGCAGCAGACCCAGGCGGGCAAGCTCCACCGCGCCGGCATCGAAAGCGTCGCCGGCGCTCCAGCTTTCGGGCATCGGCCCGGGTTCGCGCAGGTAGCCCAGCGAGGGCAGGGCCTCGAAGGCCACGCCGCTCAGCGGCAGGCGCGCGCCCAGTGGTGCCTCCACGCCGAGCACGCGGGCGCGGGTGGCGGTCAGGAACAGGTAATGGCGCTCGCGGGCGGCAGCGGCGAAGACGGCGAAGCTGCTGGTCGTGGCGCTGTCCAGCGCGATCACCGCCAGGCGCTGGCCCTGGCCATCGTGGAGCAGCACCGGACGACCGGCGCGCAGTTCGGCCACCGCGCGTTCGCAGCGGATCGCGGCCGGATCGCCGAACAGGGAAGAAGCAGCAGGCATGGCAGGACCGGGGGAGGCGGACATCGCAGTCTCTATGGGGGCGCCGGCGTCGTATTCAACGTGGTGCGGCCAGTGGTCGCAGGCGGCCGTCAGTGGGGGTGTTCCTCAGTTGCGTACGGGTCTTCCTCGCTACTGCCCGGTGGCCGCAGCGTATAGCGCTTGTAGGTCCACTGGTACTGCGCCGGGTCGCGGCGGGCGATGCGTTCGATGCCGGCGTTGAGGGCGGTGGCCGCCACCAGCGGGTCCGGATCGGCCACGGCCGGGTCGGTCGGCTCGATGTGCAGCGCGAACTCCATGTCCGGCCCGATGCGTTCGCACCAGCCATAGAGCACGGTGGCACCCGTGCGTTCGGCCAGCCGGTTGACCAGGGTCATGGTCAGCGCCTGCACGCCGAAGAACGGCACGAACACGCCATCGCCGGCCTTGGGCTGCTGGTCGGGCAGGATGCCGGTGGCGCCGCCGTCCTTGAGCACCTTGAACAGCTGGCGCACGGCCGGGCCTTCGGCGCGCACCTGCTGTACGTTCTGGCCGCCGCGCACCAGCTGCAGGAAGGCATCGCTGGCCTCGTCCTCCGGCGGCTTGTAGACGATGGCGATCTGCCCGCGCGAGGCCAGCCACTGGTTCAGCAGCTCCCAGTTGCCGAAGTGCGGCGCGGCCACGATCACGCCCTTGCCGCTGGCCAGGGCGGCGTCGTACAGGGCCTCGCCATGGCGCTGCTTCAGGTGCCGGCGCAGGTTGTCGGCCGGCGCCTGGCTCCACAGCCGCAGGGTTTCGATGGCCTGCAGCGCGGTGGAGCGCAGCAGATCACGGTGCAGGCGGTCGCGCGCGGCGCCATCCAGCTCCGGGTAGGCCAGTTCCAGGTTGCGCCGGGTGACGCGGCTCTCACGGGCATCGAGGGCGATCCACGCCCACGCCAGGGCGCGCGCGAACGCCCGCAGCAGCGGCCAGGGCAGGCGGGCGAACAGGGTGGTGGCGCGGTAGACCAGCCGGGCTTTGCGTTGCGGATTCATCGGCGCCAGTTTAGCCAAGGGCGCTGCTATCGTGGCCGGCCCTGTTCATTGGAAGCCCACGATGCTCGTCCTGATCCAGCGTGTCAGCCAGGCCGCCGTCCATGTCGACGATGAGGCCGTGGGGCAGATCGGCCCTGGCCTGTTGGCCCTGGTCGGCATGGAGCCGGGCGATACCGAGGCCCAGTTGCGGCGGATGGCCGAGCGCCTGCTGGGCTACCGGGTATTCGCCGACGAGGCCGGGAAGATGAACCGCTCGCTGCGCGATACCGGCGGCGGCCTGCTGCTGGTCAGCCAGTTCACCCTGGCCGCCGACACCCGTTCGGGCATGCGGCCGAGCTTCACCACGGCCGCGCCGCCGGAAGAGGCTGAACGCGGGTTCAACCGTTTTGTTGAGATCTGTCGTGAAAATCACGCGCCAGGGGTGGAAACGGGCCGATTTGGTGCCCATATGGTCGTCAGCCTGGTCAATGACGGTCCCGTGACCTTCCTTCTCCGGCCCTGAGCCTGCGGGACCACCGCCCGGCAGGCAGGGCCCCGGGCTGGTATAATGCTACGTTCCCTATTTCTCCCTGCCGGTGGCGCGAGCACTACATGGCCAACGAACGTCCTGCCCAATCCGAAATCAAGCAACTGATCAGCAAGGGCCTGGAACAGGGCTACCTGACCTACGCCGAAGTCAATGACCATCTGCCGGACGACATGGTCGACCCGGAACAGATCGAAGACATCATCGGCATGATCAACGGCATGGGCATCGATGTCCATGAAGTTGCGCCGGATGTGGAAACCCTGCTTCTCAACGATGGCAACACCGGCAACCGCGAAGTCGATGACACCGCGGCTGAAGAAGCTGCCGCCGCGCTGAGCGCGCTCGACACCGAAGGTGGCCGTACCACCGACCCGGTGCGCATGTACATGCGCGAAATGGGCACCGTCGAGCTGCTGACCCGCGAAGGCGAAATCGCCATCGCCAAGCGCATCGAGGAAGGCCTTTCGCAGGTCCAGGCGGCCCTGGGCCAGTTCCCGGTTTCGGTCGAGTCGCTGCTGAACGACTACGAAGCCCACAAGGAAGGCAAGAAGCGCCTGGCCGAAGTGATCGTCGGCTTCAACGACCTGGTCGACGAAGAGCCGGCGCCGCCGGCGGTCGCTGCCGATGACAGCGCCGATGCGGACGCCGAAGGCGACGAGGACGAGGACGACGATGTCGACGGTGGCGATGAAGAAGCCGCACCGACCGGTCCGGATCCGGAGGAAGTCGCCGCGCGCATGCAGGCGCTGAGCGATGCCTTCAACGCCTTCAAGAAGGCCGCGACCAAGGGCGACAAGAAGAACCTGCCGCGCCTGCGCGAAGAAATGTCGGCGGTGTTCGTCACCCTGAAGCTGCCGCTGCCGCTGACCGATGTGCTGACCAAGCAGCTGCGCGACACCATGGCGTCGATCAAGGCCCATGAGCGCCGCGTGCTGAACCTGGCGACCGTTACCGCCCGCATGCCGCGCAAGGACTTCATCCGTTCCTGGGAAGGCAACCAGACCAACCTGGAGTGGGTGGAAGACGCACTGAAGCGCAAGCAGAAGTGGTCCTCGGCGCTGCGCGAAGTGAAGGACCAGATCATTGCCGAACAGCAGGCGACGATCGACATCGAGACGCTGACCCAGCTGGACCTGGAAGAGCTGAAGGAAATCAGCCGTGCCATGGCCTACGGTGAAGCCAAGGCGCGCAAGGCCAAGAAGGAAATGGTCGAGGCCAACCTGCGCCTGGTGATCTCGATCGCCAAGAAGTACACCAACCGTGGCCTGCAGTTCCTCGACCTGATCCAGGAAGGCAACATCGGCCTGATGAAGGCCGTGGACAAGTTCGAGTACCGCCGCGGTTACAAGTTCTCGACCTACGCCACCTGGTGGATCCGCCAGGCGATCACCCGCTCGATCGCCGACCAGGCGCGCACCATCCGTATTCCGGTGCACATGATCGAGACGATCAACAAGTTGAACCGCATTTCCCGCCAGATGCTCCAGCAGTACGGCCGCGAGGCTACGCCGGAGGAGCTGGCCAAGGAAATGGACATGCCGGAAGACAAGATCCGCAAGGTGATGAAGATCGCCAAGGAGCCGATCTCGATGGAAACCCCGATCGGCGACGACGAGGATTCCCATCTGGGCGACTTCATCGAGGACACCAACGTGGAGTCCCCGATCGAGAACACCACCAACATCAATCTGTCTGAAACCGTGCGCGACGTGCTGGCCGGCCTCACCCCGAGGGAAGCCAAGGTGCTGCGCATGCGCTTCGGCATCGACATGAACACCGACCACACGCTGGAAGAGGTCGGCAAGCAGTTCGACGTTACCCGCGAGCGCATCCGCCAGATCGAAGCGAAGGCCCTGCGCAAGCTGCGTCACCCGAGCCGCTCGGAGCAGCTGCGCAGCTTCCTGGATATCGATTGATTTCCAGCGGCTGTTGAAGCGTTGAGAGGAACCCCGCCTGGTGCGGGGTTTTTCTTTTTGGGCGTTGCGCGTGCCTTTCCTGCTTATCTGTAGAGCCGAGCCATGCTCGGCTGCTGTTCGCGATGACGTATCCGGCAGATCTTCTCAACAGGTGTCGGTTGCTTGCCGCACCTTGTGACGCAACTGGCCTGAGAATTGTTGAACCCTTCGCTGCGATTCATCGTCGCAGGAGACCGTCATCCGGCCGAAGTCCAAGTGGCTCAACGATCCAAGTACCCAGCTTCGAGTGCTGCGCGCAGACGGTGTCGCAATCGCCAATTGAAGCCACTACCTTCTCTTCCACACAGTCCTACGCAGGTGCTCAACACACCGTCGTAGGCGGACTGTCTGCCGCAACAGCAGGCAATCCAAGGTCAATCCGCAACACTCTCCATTCCGGTGAGCCCAAGGGTTTCTGGCCGGGTGGCGCGCAGCCATACAAGACCCTGCAAGGGGAAAAGCTGCGGGCGGCCCTACGACCGTGTTGAAGCACCCGGTCGCCTCTCTCAACAGGAGGCGGAAGAGGTTCGACGAATCGTAGGAGAGTGACTATGGAGCTGAAGGAGATTGCTGCCGGGCACGGTAGGCGTGAATCGGACGCGCATGACTGCGCGTTTGCGCCGCTACTGGATTGGGAAGATGTGATGCGCGACGAGCGCGAGGATTCACTGGGATTCGCCCGAAGAGCAACATTGACGTTGCTGACGCAGTCGGGTGCTGGGTTGCTTGCGGGCTTCGGCGGCGACAAGCAGAAGGGGCTGGAAGAGGCCAGGAGGACGGTGGCGCTGTTCCACGCACACCTGCGGCGGCAGGTGTGGTTTGCGGAAGTGGCGGAGAAGCGGTTGGGTCGTGTTGCTGAGGCTCTTGCTGCTGCCGGGTAGCCGATCGAGCGCGGCCTCCACTACACTGTGACGCTGCGCCGGGCCTATAGCTCAACGGTTAGAGCAGGGGACTCATAATCCCTTGGTTCCAGGTTCGAATCCTGGTGGGCCCACCAACTGATAATCCTATGTTGTCCGATGAAGGCTGAAATATCCTGAAAAATCAGGTGTTTCGGCCTTTTTTGCGTCTGATTGCGTCCTATGCGATCCAGCAGAATCCAGACTTCTCTGGCGGTATCTTTGGCGGTAACCTCCACCCGCTCCACACTTGTTACCGCCAAGTCAGTTACCGCCAACATGCCATTGACCGACACCGCCATTCGCAAGACCAAGCCCACCGCTGTCGTGCAGAAGCTGCGAGACGGCGGAGGCCTGTACCTCCTGCTGAAACCTGATGGCGCCAGATGGTGGCGCTGGGACTATCGGCGTCCTGTGACCGGCAAACGCAACACGCTGTCTCTCGGCACCTATCCAGAGGTGAGCTTGGCATCTGCGCGCGAGCGCCATGCTGCTGTGCGAAAGCTGTTGGCTGAAGGTGTTGATCCCGGTGAGCAGCGCAAGGCGCAGAAGGTGGCCAGCCTGGAACTGGCCACCAACACGTTTGAGGCGCTGGCACGTGAGCATCTGGCGATGAGAGCCAAGAAGCTGTCTGCCGGGTCGGTGAAGCGAGAGACGCGCTTGATCGAAAAGGATCTGACGCCGTACATCGGCCAACGACCCATTGCAGCGATCACAGCACGTGAACTGTTGGAGACGCTGCGCAAGATCGAAGGGCGAGGGGCTGTCGAGACCGCACATCGGGCGCGGCTGTTGGTCAGCCAGGTATTCCGATACGCGATAGCGACGGGCCGTGCCGACAGGAACGTGGCGGAAGATCTGAAAGGGGCCCTTGCTCCACCCGAGGGGCGTCACTTCGCCAGCATGACGGAGCCCAAGCTGATTGCTGACCTGTTGCGTTCAATGGACGGCTACCAAGGTTCGCCGATTGTCATGGCTGCGTTGCGTCTGGCGCCCTTGGTCTTCGTGCGCCCCGGTGAGCTTCGTCGTGCGCGATGGGCGGATATCGACCTTGAAAGTTGCGAATGGCGTTTTACGGCGAGCAAGACTGGCCAATCGCACGTTGTTCCTCTGGCTTCCCAGTCTGTGGCGATTCTTAGATCGGTGCACCCGCTGACGGGACGGAAAGAGTTCGTGTTCCCCAGTGTTCGCGGCAAGGGGCGCCCGATGAGCGAGAACACGATCAACGCAGCGCTACGTCGCCTTGGCTACGACTCTGACACGATGACCGGGCACGGCTTCCGCGCGATGGCACGAACGGTGCTGGATGAGGTGCTGGGTTTCCGTCCGGACTACATCGAGCACCAGCTCGCACACGCTGTGCGTGATCCAAACGGACGGGCATACAACCGTACGGCTCACTTGGTCGAACGGGCGAAAATGATGCAGGCCTGGGCGGACTATCTGGACGGCCTTAGAAGCACCCACTGACCTCCCGTTCTTCCATCTATCATTTCTGACTTGCTGTTTTTGCTGGTTACAGTGGTAACGCTGGTTACACCGCCGCCAAAAGTCTTCTAAATCAGTCGGTTGCGTCCATTTTCGGAGCGCCGCATTCACTGGTTACAGCTGGTTACGCTGGTTACAGTGGTGCCCTATCGATCCACATTGGACGTATGTGGATCGATGGCGCGCGCCGATTGAATTGCTCTGCCGCAGCCTTTCCGGCCAGCGGGCGGCTTTGAGGGCCGCCGAGTTGTCGCCATGACGCCCGATTACCAGACTCAACCCGCCGGTAATCGATAGTTCGCTCGCCGCACATTCTGCGCCGTTGGCCTGCAGCAGCAGGTTGCCAGGGCGCGTCCGTTTGTCCTGCGCAACCAGTCGTGGCGGCCTGACTGCTGCGCTCGCTTGTCAGCTCCCGCCAGTTGTCTGGAACGTCGCAAGGTTGAGGTGTCAAGGGGAATTGGTCATGTGTAATTTTACAAAATACTGTAAAAATTTTCCCTACACACCGAGCTGCGTGAGTTGAGCGGCAGCTGTCTCTAGCCTTCTAACCAAGCCCACAACACAGGGCGGCGGTTGACGAAACGTCAGCCCCGCGACCTCTCACATGCTTGGTTCCCCCGCCGCTCCCGCGACCGCACCTGGTCAGCCTGCCGATCATTCCCGGCCTGACGCCGTACGCGGTGAACGCTTCCTGCGCAAGCCCGAAGTACTCAGCCGCACCGGCATTTCCCGCTCGCACCTGTACTGGCTGATGAAGCGCGGCCGGTTCCCCGCATCGATCCCCCTTTCCCCGCGCGTGACTGTCTGGTTGGAGTCGGACGTGGACGCGTGGATTGCCACCCACATCCCCGACACCCATCTGCGAGTGCAGCCATGAAAGACACCATCGTCCTGACCATCTCCAACCAGAAGTTCAGCCTCAGCCCGGCAGAGGCCAAGTTCCTCGCCGAGCATCTGCGCACGGCTGTGGCGCAACCGAATCTGGCGCTGAATTTCTCCCAGAGCCGGACTGAGCAAGGCGGCCGCATCGCACTGACGCGTGGTGTCGCGGGCAGCCGTTCCATCACTGACTGCTGAGGCGCTGCGATGACCAGTTCAAGAGCCTTCCTGCGCTGCCCGCATTGCGATACGGCCGCCATCGTGCGTACCAGCGTGCTGCATTCCAAACTGCTGCGCGAGTCGCTGCTCCAGTGCCGCAACGCGCTGTGTGGTCATACGTTCTCGGCCTACACAGAGATCGTGCGTACGCACGCACAGAGTGCCTGCCCGAGCGGCGACATCTGCCTGCCCATCAGCAGCCCCGCAGAGCGTGCCGCGCTCAGTGCACAGGTCGCGCAAGAGCCCGTGACGCCTGGCAAGGCACGGCGATGACTCACCTATTGACAGCGCCAGCGAAACCGGCGCAGCATTGCCCTGTCGCCGCACAATCGGCGACCGGGATTGGCGTCCCGAATCACAAGGCGCACCAGCGCCCATCGACCGATGCACGGCGCTTTTTTATTGCTCGCTGTGTTGTCGCGGGCGATTGCTTGCCACTTCTACGGCGGGCGGTGCGCGGGGGGCTTCGGCCCCACCGGTCCTTGTGCCGGCACGCCAACCGCGTACCGTCCGTCACCCCAATTGGCGTTGGGGCGGCGGATTCCAACTTACACAAGGAATCAGCCATGTCTCATGACACTCTGGCCGCGCCGTCGCGCTTTGCCACCCGTCTCGCTCACCACCTCGGCGAAATCGCCGACACCCTCGACTGGGATCATTCTCATTGGCTTGCGCTGACTGCGCGCCTGGACGCCATCGGCAAAGCGCCCGAGGCGTTGACGCTGGGCGAGGTGCAGCTCGCCATTGCCGCCACCGTCCAGGAGGCCGCGCGATGAACGTCTCTGCCATGAATGTCGCCGTCGCCAATGACGATGCGGCCACGCATGACCTGTTTAGCGCTGCGCGCCAGTTGCAGCGCATCCACACGATGCCGATGGCTGCACTGTCGCAGCTGGTAGCCGCCTTGGAATGCCGCCCTGGTGCACTGGAAGCACTCTCCGTGGGCCAGCTGCTGGCTATGGTCCGAGACGCGGAGGTGGCTGCATGAACACGGAAACCGTGAGTGTGTCCGGCGTGCCGGGCGTCGCCGATGGCGTGCTCAGTGCCACCATCACCGATACCTGGTTCGATGCCGAGCGTACCGTCCATATTGTTGAGGTGGCCCGTCGCGTAGAGCGCCTCCACAACAAGGCCTCACGTCGTCTGGCCATCCTCAGTGGCGAACTGGATGAGGCGCTGGAAGGCCATCCGTTGGAGGACCGCCTGCGCGAACGTCTGCTGTGGCCGCTGGAGCGCGATTGCGTGGAGCTGGCCACCGTTGCGGCGCGGGTGCGCGTGCGCCTGTCGTTGTTTGCACCTGCGCAGTCGCAGGAGCAGTTTGATCGAGGCATGGCCTTGCAGCTGGAGGATCTGCAAGCAAAGCCGGCTGCTGCCGAGCCGCCGCAAGCGCCCGCGCCCAGGGCCGCACGCATGCCCTTTGGCTACTGGATCAGCGAGGACAGCTTCAATCGCCTGGAGCGCGCGCGTTCGGCCGCGCTGCTGCTGGCCAGCGTTGATGAGCGCATGGCTGTGCCGTTTGACGCTGTAGCGTTCAGCGCCGCCTATGTGCATGAGGATCTGGCCACTGTGGTGGCCAGCGCCAAGCACCGCAGCCAGCTGGAGGCCGACGATGATGCGGCCTGACAGCTTCCTGGCCACCCTGCGCTCGGCGGGGCTGATGCTGGATACGGCGGTGGCAGATGGCCGTCTGCGGCGTGTACGGGCCGAGGGCGATGGCAACGGTCAGCGCAGCGGCTGGTATGTGCTGCACGCAGGCCCGCCGCAGGCTGGTGCTTATGGCAACTGGAAGACCGGACTTAATGAGTCCTGGTGCGAAGTCGGAAGCGAGGCGCTGAGCGAGGCCGATCGCGCGACGCTTCGCGAGGCCGTGGTGCGCGCACAGCGGCAGCAGCAGGCCGAGCGTGCCCAACGCCAGGCTGTGGCTCGGCAGCAGGCGCGAGAGCGCTGGCAGCGCGCCACCGCCGCTGCCCCCGATCATCCCTACCTGGTGGCCAAGGGCGTGGGCACTCACGGTCTGCGGCAGCTGGATAGCCTGCTCTTGGTGCCCTTGCGCGATGCACAGGGACGGCTGTGGAGCCTGCAAACCATCGCCACCGATGGCAGCAAGCGCTTCCTGGCCGGTGGCCGTAAGCGCGGCTTGTACTACGCCGTGGGCCGCACGATTAGCGACGTGGTGTGTATCGCCGAAGGCTATGCCACCGCCGCCAGCATCCATGAGGCCACTGGTCACCCCACCGCTGTGGCCTTCGATGCCGGGAACCTCGAGCCGGTGGCCTGTGCGTTGCGCGCCAAGTTCCCCACGGCAGTGATCGTGGTGTGCGCCGATGACGATGCGGCCACTGCCGCGCGGCTTGGTATCAATCCGGGCGTGGCCAACGCCCAGCGCGCCGCCGATGCCGTGGGCGGGGTGGTGGCCATGCCGCCGCGGCCACGCCATGAGGCTACTTCCTGATGATTTTCCTCTTTATCCCGAAGGCGCGTAACGCCGACGCGGCACCGGAGCCCCGTGCATGAACAACGTCACTTCCGTCGATTTCAATGATGCCGCCAAGAGCGCCGGTACCGGTGCCGTACGCGGATCTATTCAACGCGCCGTGCGCAAAGGCACAAAGGGCAAGACCAAGGGTGAAAAGCGCGTCGCCGACAACGACAGTGGCAGCGCTGTGCGCGCCCACTACCAACTTAACGAGACCGGCGTGTACTACGTCGGAGTCACCGAGGACGGTGACCTGGCCGAGCCGGTGTTTGTGTGCTCGCCGTTGAAGGTCGAGGCCAAGACCCGCAACGGTCAGAGCGAGGAATGGGGGCGGTTGCTGACCTGGACCGATGCCGATGGACATCCCCACCAGTGGGCGGCACCTGCGGAAATGCTGGTAGGCGATCCGCGCGAGTTCGTACGACAGCTGGCCGCTGGTGGCGTGGAAATGTCGGCCCACCGCAACACCATGCAACGCCTGTTGGCCTACATCATTCAAGAGCGCATCGACACCCGCGCCCGCAACGTCGCCGTGCCAGGCTGGCATGAGGGCCGGTACGTGCTGCCCAACGGAGAGAGCTACGGTAGCGGTGACGAACGGCTGGTTTACCAGCACAGCGGCGGATTGCAGCATCACTATGCAGCCGTTGGCTCGCTGGAGGACTGGCGACGCGACGTGGCCCGGCGCTGCCAGGACAATTCGCGCTTGGTGCTGGCGGTGTCGGCCATGTTCGCTGGGCCGCTCCTGCACTTCACTGGTGCTACGGGCGGTGGCTTCCACCTGGTAGGTGGCAGCAGCAGCGGCAAGAGTACGGCGCTGCGCGTGGCGGCCAGCGTGGTAGGTCCGCCGGAATATGCCCGCGAGTGGCGTAGCACGGCCAACGGGCTGGAAGGCGTGGCGGTGCTGCACAACGATGCCACGCTTATCCTGGATGAGCTGGCGCAGATCGATCCCAAGCAGGCCGGCGATGCGGCCTATCTCCTGGCCAATGGCAACGGTAAAAGCCGCGCCAACCGGGCCGGCGAGGCCCGTGCGGCGGCACGATGGCGGGTGCTGATCTTGTCGGCCGGGGAGGTCGGGTTGGCCCAGCACATGGCCGAGGTGGGCAAGCAGGCACGGGCGGGCCAGTCCGTGCGCCTGGCCGACGTACCAGCCGAGGCCGAGGGCGGGCACGGCGTGTTTGAGCGCCTACACGATGCCAGCGATGGAGCGGCGCTGTCGGCTCTACTCAAGGACGCCGCCGCACGCACCTACGGCGCACCATGGCCGCTCTGGATGGGTTACCTCACCCAGCAGGACAGCCCGACGCTGACCGCCCAGCTGCGCGAATCCACCGACCGATTCCTGGCCACCTACGTACCCGAAGATGCCTCCGGGGAGGTGCGCCGGGTGGCCGAGCGCTTTGCTGTTGTCGCCTTTGCCGGGGAATTGGCCAGCAGCTGCCGTCACCGCATCACCGGCTGGCCAAAGGGTGAGGCCACACGCAGTGTCGCCGCGTGCTTCCAGGCTTGGCTGCAACGTCGGGGCGGTTCCGGCAGCGCCGACACCGACGAACTGCTCTCGCGCGTGCGTGCGTTCTTTGAGGCCCACGGCGAAAGCCGTCTTGAGCCGCTGCGCAGCCCTGAAGGCACTGTGCCGGTGCGCGATCGCGTAGGTTTCCGGCGCTTCGATGAAGTTGGATTGACGGAATACCTGGTGCTGCAGGAAGCGTTCAGACGGGAGCTATGTGCGGGCTTCGATGTGCGCTTGGCCGCACGCACGCTGGCTGAGGCCGGATGGCTTAAGCGCAGCGCTGACGGCAGGCCCTCCCAAACCGTACGTGTCCCAGGCTTGGGCGCCATCCGCGTCTTCGTCTTCGACCCTCGCAAGGTTCACGACAGCGGCCTGTGAGCGGCGCTGTTTTTCATACAGCTCGCCGACACAGTGTCGGGTGAGCCTACCCCCGCCAGATCTTTTCAATGGAGATTCAACATGAGCGACAACCAGAGCATCAACACCACTACTTCCGAGCCGGCCATTCGATTCAGTGAAGGGAGCGAGGTTGCGCCGGTATCGGAGAACAGGCAGCGGTTGAACGAGCTGGCACAGCAGTTGGCCAGTGCAGTGCAGCGCAAGCGCGCACTGGTGGCCAAGGTCGATACGCTGCAGCGCGCCAAGCTGGCAGCACAGGGCGATGCCGTCGCTGCTCGCCAGCAATGGAGTGCAAAGCTGCGTGATGCCGATGGGAACCTTACCCGCGATATTCAGAAGCTGCGCGCCAACGAGAGCTCTGCGCTCTCGCTGGCTGAGGAATATGTGGCGATGGAGGACGAGATTGCGGCCGAGCTGCCGAAGCTGGAGCTGGAATTGGCCGAGGTGGCTGACCGTTACCTCAGCACGGCAGAGGGTGTCACCAGCGATGCTGCTGGCCAAGCGTATGAGCAATTGCTTGCGCAAGCCGGCGATAGCCTAGCGGTGGCCTTCGCTCTGTTCTCGAAGGCAGAGAATGGGGGCGTGCACTATCGGCAGTCGGCGAGTGCCGATGAATTGGCCAGCAAGTTCTTTGGTCGCCTTGGCTACGCGGTGCGCCATCGCCTGAATGATTCCTCGGTGACCGATCTGGTGGCGCAGCGGCTGGCATTGCCCCTGTTGGATTTGAGCGCGGTGGATATGGGGCTGGTTCGTAGCCCGGCACGCCGTTCACAGTTGCAGGCACAAATCAGTGCCGGGGGCGCGGTGTAATGGATACCTATGCGGATGCCGCTACCGGGGAAGTTGTGCCCCGCCTCGAGCGGGCACTGCCAGGTCGGTCAGTGCTTTCTCCTTATGCAGACGGTGCCGAACATCCTCCGCTTACAGGTTCCAATAGGCCCATCGATTCGGCGCTACGGCCTTCTCAATCCGTTAGGCGCGGAGAATTCTGCCAATGGCTTTACGGCTGGCTGCTGTGCCCTCCCGCATCCCGTCCTGTTCCTCGCCTATCGAGTAGCCTCTCGGTACTGGGAAAGAGCCACTGCGGACGTTGAGGCAGATCTTGTTTCACGGACCCTCCGGGCACAGTACTGTTAGAGATGAGCGATACCATTTAGCACCTAACTGGGATGCGTCCGGCCAAAAAGGAGTTGCCATGATGGCGATAGATGGAGCAAGAGGGGATTACACCCCACTGCGTCAGATGCTGTACGACCACATCGATCAACTCGATCTGGCGTTGGATCAGCTGGCGTTGAAGGACAGGAATTTTGACCGCTTTGCAATCATGCTGGTGGATAATGTGGTTGAGCTAACGTTGCATAGGCATGCACAAGAGCAGAAAGCCTATGTAAATATGTGGAACGCAACGGGAAAGCCTCCCGTCAATCCTAGGGTTCTCGCCTCTGCATTGGAGCAAAAGTTTGACGCAAAAGTGTCGCTCGCATTGCAGACCGGCCTTCTAACGAAGCCGATGAGTCAGTCTATAAATTGGCTGCACTCCTTCCGCAATAGCTCATACCACGCAGGGTTGAGACATGAGGGTATTCTTCATTCACTAGCCAACTTTTACCTGCGTACCTGCTGCGATCTTCTCGCTCGGTATAGACCCACGTCCTGGTCATCCGGTGGCGAAAAGATGTCTCATCGCGTGGCGAAGTATCTTGGGGAGAGCGAATCGTCATGGTCGCCATGGACCAAGGACAATGCATTCGACCACGCTTGGGGGAGGTTGAAGATCGTTGCCTCCGGCATGAGATGCAACTTGATCGATGATCTGTACCGAGACATGGAGAGCGTGATCGATTCAGTTGATGGGCAGATAGCGTTCTACGTCGATAACGCACCAATGACCAAATGCCACACTAGGGACGCTGCGATCATTGAGGCTCAAATTTGGCCTCTGGCCTTCTCTGATAAAGGCGTGCAGTACGCGCAGCAGAACGGGTGTAAGGGCCCAGTTCGTATCGGGCCACGTTTGGCTGAATGGCTTAGGGGCAATTACAGGCCTCCTGTCGCCTCGGATCCAGTCCCTAAGTGGAGGGATCGGCTGCAGTCGCTTCGACAGGAGCAAGACGAGCATCGTGCCCTGGAGAAGTACTGCAACTTCCTCAAACAGACGCTCAGTATTCGGGGGGAGGTGCTCCGACAGAATGATTCGTTGTGGCAGCACATCGAAGAGATAAGCGACCGGGCTAGAGAAAGGTAAGGCGCGGCGCCGTGATAGCTTAGCGGCTAGATGATGGTCAGCCTGATTGCGCGCCACGCCCCAACTCAAGCGAAGTGGTGAGGCCGGATGACCCACTGAGGGTGTGGGTCGCCTTGCGGACCAGCCAGGCGGTGCCGTCAATCTCCGGCTTGAAGCCGTTGACGGTCAGCTCTGCTCGGGGTAAAGAACCGCCCTGTCTGGCGCAAGGGTGTAGGACTGCGCGACGGTTCCGTGATCAAGCTGCTTCAAGTCAGACTCCGCGTGCTGCTTGGCTTTGCCCCCGGTCGCGTTGGCGGCCTTGCATCTTCTCATCGTTCTCTGCGGTGCTAACGAGCGCGCCCTTGCGCTGCGCATCGTTGCGGTTGGCCCAGTGCCCGGCTGGCAGTGCGATGCCTAGTGACCATTCCGCAGATCGGCGCGATGTGCAAGGGCTACCGTTCGCGCGTGGAGACATGGTGCCGCTGGCCAACCCGCTGTCGCCCGATTTGGGGGTCATGCGGCGCCAGTGCGCCATGCGCCTCTGCGGTCTTGGCTGTAACCAGTGTAACCAGTGGTTCCCAGCGGCTGGTACGCATCCGGATCAATCATAAGTAATTGATATATATGGGGTTGATCAAGGGTGTAACCAGCGTGCCGTTGTAACCAGTAAAAACAGTGGGTCGAAATCGAGAACAGGAAATGGTAGACAGCAAAACAGCAGGTAAAACGGCGAAACCATTGTGAGACTGGGGTGGCGCTGGGAGATAGGGGAAGTAGTGCCTGCACAGGGCTGTAACCAAAGAAGTGTTCCACGGCCTCATTTCGTAGCCTTCCTGAAACACCGTAAGTAGTGGGCGCTTTCTTCTTGGACTCTATTGGATGCCCTCTCTCTCCCTCCCCTGATCACTGCGCGTCTGGCTTCAATTTGATCGCTCACGACCCCGCCGGTGACCCCTTTGGGTGCAGGGATTCGCAGGGAGTCGCAAGACTTCTCAATGCCGTCGGGAGCCTTGCTGGGTCTTTTCTGGCCTGTGTGCAGGCAGTGCAGAAAAGGCAGGCTATGAAGTGCACAGGCGTGGCGGGGAGACGAGTGCGCTCGCCGGGGGAGCTGGGGCGGCTCCCATCACTGCCCCCTCCGGGCGTGCTAGCGCAGCCGGGAGGCAGTCTGACTGGCCCGCATCGGCCCGGTCCTTGGCTGGCGCGGTCTGGCAGAATCGTCCGAGAAGGCCCTGGGGAGGCACTGGCGCGGCGTACCCAGAGCCGCGATACTTCGCCCGCTAGGAAGGAGTAACAATGAGAGGCGAGCCAGTTGTGGGCATCCAGCCCAGCGTGATGCGCTGGGCTCGAGAGAGCGCCGGAATGTCAGTGGATGATGTGGCGACCAGGCTCAAGCGGCAGCTGGCCGAGGTGGAGTCGTGGGAGTCCGGCGACGGTGCGCCCACTTACCCGCAGCTTGAGCGGCTTGCCTATGAGCTTTACAAAAGGCCGTTGGCCGTCTTCTTCCTGCCAGAGCCGCCGCAGGAGGTCAGCCCAAGGCAACAGTTTCGTACTCTGCCGGCCGAGGAGCTGGCGAGTCTGTCGCGGGATACGTATCTGCACCTACGAAAGGCGCGCGCCTATCAGGTAGGTCTGGAAGACCTGTACAGCGAGACCAATCCTGCTCCGAGGAAGATCTGGCATCACGTGTCGCTGCAGCGTAACCAGGACGTTGCCGCTCAGGCTATGAACATTCGTCGCGAACTCGGAATAGATAGCCCAACCCAGGCGCAGTGGGGGGGCGACGATCAAGCCTTGAAGGCTTGGCGATCGGCGATAGAGAGGATGGGTGTATTCGTCTTCAAGGACAGCTTTAAACAGAAGACCATCTCTGGGTTCTGCCTGCGAGATCACGAGTTTCCACTGATCTATATCAACAACAGCACCACGAAGACCCGTCAAATCTTCTCGCTGCTACATGAGCTTGCGCATATTCTTTTCGACGTGAGTGGCATTTCAAAGTTCGACACCTCTTACATCAGGGAATTGCCAGTCCGAGAGCAAGAGTTGGAAGTGTTCTGCAACGCAGTGGCTGCTGAGGTGCTGATCCCATTTGACGAGTTCTCGCGTGTAACCGCTGGCGTTCCTTCCAATGTAGACGCATTGGACGATGCCTACTTTTCTGGTGTAGCTCGGCATTTTGGTGTGAGTCGTGAGGCCATCTTGCGACGCTTCTTGGATGCGGGACGAGCAACGCGGAATTTTTACGAGAGCAAGGCCAGGGAGTGGACGGATCAGATGGTTGAACGTGACGGGGGCGGGGGCAGCTGGTATGCCAGTAAAGGAGCGTATCTTAGCGATACGCTTCTGCAGGAGGTCTTTGCTCGGCGCCTGCGAGGACAGCTCTCTTCTGAGCGTGCCGCTGAGTATCTTGGAGTGAAGCCCGCGAACCTGCCTGGTCTGGAAGACCTGGTTTTGCATAGGACGCGCAACTGATGTATGTCTTCGATACAGGCTCTTATAGCAAGCTAAAACACTACTACCCGCAGGTTTTTGGGTCGTTGTGGCGCCACCTTGGGGCTCTCGCTCAAAGTGGCTCTATAGTCTCCACCCGCGAGGTGCGACGGGAGTTGGGCAATGGGTCTCCTGTGCCATACGTCACGGAGTGGCTTGATGCCAACGCTCAGATGTTTACGACACCGAGTGCGGGGGAGCTTCAGTTCGTCGCTAGGATCCTCGCTATTCCTCACTTTCAGAGCATCATCGGTGAGCAGCAGCGTCTAACCGGTACTCCTGTTGCCGATCCTTTTGTAATCGCGGCTGGCGCCGTCCGCAGCTTCACAGTGGTGACGGAGGAGCACTTCAAGCCCAACTCCGCGAAAATTCCCAACGTTTGCCAGCATTTCAGTGTTCCCTGCATCAACTTGGAACAATTTATGGCTCAGGAGCGGCTCAGCTTCTGATGCGGTGGCTTGCGCGCCATCCAAGCCCCCTCCCATCTAGGTAGCCACCAGGGGCGTGCCCGAGCCAGCGAACGGATTCAAGATCCGCCCGCGTTGCAGATCCTCCCCTCGCGCATCAACCAGGTCGGCTTGCTGGTCATATCGTGCGTGTCGGCCAAAGATCCGTGCCACGGTCGAGTCACATCGGTGGGTTTCACCAAATCGCACACATGCTGTAAGTGCATCAGATGAGGTCGATTAGATACTGTTCGTCTTCTCTTGCTGCGTGCAGACCCAATGCAGCATTCAGAGCGTCGATGGTTGTCCATATCCCACCTTGGCCATCGTACTTGTACCGAATGCCTTGTGATTGGGCCCAACGCTCCACCGTAGACAATCGTGGCGACGGACCATTAGGCGCACACAGTTTGCGTAGATCCTCGAATGTCAGCACTTGTGTGCTCATACTCCCCTGTTCACGGGCCCGCATTGTCGTCTCCTAAAGGAACTCTTGATGGCGGTAACTTTGGCGG
The DNA here is from genome assembly GCF_059369555.1 of Stenotrophomonas sp. YJH_SMC_21. Classification (NCBI taxonomy): domain Bacteria; kingdom Pseudomonadati; phylum Pseudomonadota; class Gammaproteobacteria; order Lysobacterales; family Lysobacteraceae; genus Stenotrophomonas; species Stenotrophomonas sp. YJH_SMC_21. The sequence goes on along the minus strand of NZ_JCAFSU010000001.1, from coordinate 347,695 downwards.
TAACAGGAGTGAAGGCTAGTCGCGAAAGCATTGCAGGGCAATGAATGACGTGCGGTATATCAGTCCTGGTGGGCCCACCAACCGACCTCGCCTGACCGGTCGCAGGTCTCATCGCTCCCCAGCGCGACCTGCAGCGTCGGTACCATCTGATCCGCACACAGGGATCGACCATGGCCAGCACCGATACGCCGGTGGAAGACTTCACCAACGAAATCGAAGACAGCCGGCACCTGTTTGCCTGGTGCCTGGTCCACTATGGACAGGTGCCCGAGGCGCTGGCACTTGAACAGGCACGCCAACGCTATCCCGACCAGAGCCCCGGCCGCGATTACGAACACGCGCTGATCTTCCACGACGAGCCCTGGCATTGGGCGATGCTGCAGGTGGAAGGGGAAGGTTATTGGCACCGGCGCCCGGAACTGGCGCAGCCATCGCTGGACTATGAAGCCGAATCGGACGCACTGTGCCTGGCCCGCGGTGAGCGGGTGCCACTGCTGGATGAGGACGAGTACCTTGGCGCGCTCGCGCATGCGCGCCACATGCGTGCATGGACGCTGGTCCATCAGACAGGTCGTTCGCCGGATGAAGCGCGCCAGGAGGCGCTCGGCCACTACGCGTATCATCCGCGCCATCATCGCGGTCGATTTCAGGTTCATGATCCGCGTGATGGCTGGCGTCATGTGATGAGCGTATTGCATGGCAACGATTACTGGGCGCGACCAGAGTTGCGGGAACCGCCACAGGCCTATTGGAGCGAGTCCCGCGCCTTTGTTTCGGCGCAGGGAATCCGCTTGCCGGACCCTCCGGGCTGAGGCCTGCTCGGCCGGCGAAGGCGCAGCACCGTCGATCACCGCACTCTGTGCCGAATGACACATGCCCCGCCATTTCTGCTGGCGGGAAGATGGCGGCATCCCGAAGTGGAGTGATCTGATGCCTGGTACGCTCAGTCGTCGCGCCTTCCTGGCCAATGTCGCGGCTGTTCCGGCGGCCACGCTCATGCCCACCGGTGTTGCCACGGCGGCGCAGCCCACCGTCACCACCGGGAACCTGATCGAAGCGGAGCGCGGCGTGATCCGCTCGGCCATGCAAGGCAGCGGCATCGGTGCCGCTGCCGTCTGCCTGGTCGAAGGCGGGCTGGTGCGCTGGACTGAAGGCTTCGGTCACGTATCAGGCCAGGGTAGCGCGGCCGCGGACGCCAGCACGATGTTCAGCATCCAGTCCACCTCGAAGAATTTCGCGGCGGTGGCGGTGCTGTTGGCCGTGCAGGACGGCATTCTTGATCTGGATGCGCCCATTACCCGCTATCTGCCGTCGTTCACCGTGCGCAGTCGCTTCGAGCATTCCCCGCAGGAGCGCATCACCCTGCGCCTGCTGCTTGCCAACCGCGCGGGATTCACGCACGAGGCGCCGCTGGGCAACAATTACGAACCGGCGTCACCGGGCTTTGATGCGCACGTCCGCAGCATCTCGCAGACATGGCTGCGCTTTCCGGTGGGTACGCGCTATCGCTATTCCAACCTGGGCTTCGACCTTGCCGGTCATGTCCTTGAGCAGGTTGCGGGCATTGGCTATCCGGCATGGCTGCAACGCCGGATCTTCGAGCCGCTGGGAATGCACGACAGTACGGCCGATGCGTCGGTCTACCTGGCAAGCAAGGGTCGGGCACTGGGAACCCAGGAGGGCTATGCGCAGGTGCCGCCAGTGACACCGCTGGTGGTGTCGGGAGGCGTCTGGACCAGTGCCGCCGACATGGCGAAGTATCTTGGCTTCCTGCTCGGTGGCGGCCAAGCCGGCGCGCAGCAGCTGCTCGAGCCCCATCTCTGGGACGAGATGCATGGCTTCGGCCTGGGTGGTGACTACGGGCTCGGCGTAATGCGCAGCGAACGTCTCTACGGCAGTACGCCGGTGCGGCTGCTTCACCATCGCGGTGGAGGCTTCGGATTCGGGTGCGTGTTCACCTACTGCAGGCAGGCCAACGCTGGATTCGCCGCGATGTTCAACCGCGCGACGTCCGCGGGGTACGGCATCGGCGAGCGTCTGCTCGACCAATTGCTGTCGGCGCGTTTCGGGCCCCGTCAGCCGCGTGTGCCGCTATCGTCCCTGGCGCCGATCAGGTTGAACCAGGACCAGATGCAGCGGATGGCGGGAGACTGGATAGGGCGCAGCGGCAAGGCGAAGATCGTGGTTGCCGGAAGCGGTGAACTGCAACTGCATCGTGGGGCGCAAGCTGTGGGCAGACGGTTTGCGGCCATCGACAGCGACCAGCTGTTCACCGCGGACACCGATGGAGAGGTTGCGACGTACCGTTACCATGCGGCGACGGAGAGGCTGCCGGCGCACCTGGAATGTACGAACGGCGAGGATGGCCTGGACCAGAACGATCCCATCGATGGGGCCACAGGGCCGCAGGCGTCCCATTGGCGACCCTGGCTGGGGCGCTATCGCATCGACCAATGGGGGAAACCGGCGATGTCCGTTGTGCTGGAGCAGCGACAGGGCTGGCTGTACATCGATGGCATCCGCCTGGTCACTGAAGTGGAGCCAGGCCTGCTGTTCACCAGCGATGGCGAAGCGGTGGATTTCCGCAGCTCCCAGCCGACATGGCGCAACCTGCGTCTGCAGCGCGTCCAGCCCGTGGGCCGGGGATGATGGCGGCATGCCGCCATCATCCGCGCCGCCCACGCCCATCGATGCTGTAGCGCCCCGCCCCGGTGCAGGCCAGCAGCAGGAAGCCACCGGCAAGCCCCAGGTTCTTCAGGAACATGATCTGCTGGGTCGGGTCGGCAACGTTGTGGTGGAAGATGAAGGCGGTGACCAGGCTGAAGCCTGCCAGCACGATCGATACCAGCCGGGTCTGGAAGCCCAGCAGGATGCACAGGCCGCTGCCGATCTCGAAAGCAATGGTAGGCCACAGCAGGATGCCGGGTACCCCCATCGCTTCCATGTAGCCCTGGGTACCGCTGAGGTCGCCGAGCTTGCCGATGCCGGACACCAGGAACAGTGCCATCAGCAGGATGCGCGCAAGCAGGTAGGCGAGCGAATGCGATGAGTTGCTCACGTCGAAGTCCTCGGAGATGGCTGCCGAAGGCGATCGGAGCCCACCGGCAGTGAAGCCCGTGTCTACGTACCGGGCAAGGCGGCTTGACAGCTGGCCGGCCGCAGGACACCTTTCCACCATGACGATCGATATTGAATCGCTCAGCCTTCGGGAGCTGGGCGCCTTGGTGGTTGCCGCTGAACAGCGGAGACAGCTCATTTCCAGCCGCCGTCCGGCCAGCGCGGTGCGGCGGATGTTGAAGGCTGCCGCGGCCGAAGCCGGCTACACCCTCGAAGAACTCTTCGGTGGCGAAGCCTCGGAAACACCTGCGCCCGCCCGCAAACCCACCCGCCGTAAATCCGGCAAAGTCGCGCCCAAGTATCGCGACCCGGAATACAAGCGCCTGACCTGGACCGGTCGCGGGCGCATGCCGCGCTGGTTGGCGTCCAAGGTGTCGATGGGCCACAAGGCCACCGATTTCCTGATTCCTGGCTTGGCCAGGCCGACCGCTGGCAAGACCAGCACCATCGGCAAGCGGACTGTCATCAAGAAGGGATGAGGCTGCAGCACTGCTACCCTGCCCGGGTCTTTCAACCAAGGAGCACCGGATGGCACACGAGGGTGGCATGACGATCACGCCGAAAGTCCTGTACACAGCCGCAGGCGTGGCCGTGCTGGTCAGCCTGTTGGCCTGGGCGGTGGAGTGGAGCGGGATGGCCTATGTCTGCCCATACTGCCGCGTACAACGCACTGTCATCGGTGTGCTGGGCGTGCTGACATTGTTCGCGCGGCCGGGGAGCCTCATCGTGCCCTGGTTGTCGTACACAGCGGGCGGCTTCGCGTTCGTGGTTGCAGCGATGCAGCACTTCAACGGCTGGAAGCGCATTTCCGCCGGTGATTTCAGTTTCAACGCGCAGTGGTACATCGACCCGTGGCTGCTGTCAGGCGGCGCGATGCTGATCCTGGTAGCGCAGCTGATGCTGGTGCAGGCTGCCTGCCGGCGCAGCCTGCGCTGAGTGTTTCCACCCATGGCGTGGAACTACCCGTTCTGGAATACCGCCAACTGCGCAGCAAACGCGCGCTGATAGGCGGGACGCTGCGTCGCCCGTGCCACATAGGCCACCAGCAGCGGGTACTCGTCGAGCAGGCCACTGCTCTTCAGGCGCAGCAGCACCGAGACCATCATCAGGTCGCCCACGCTGAACCCGCCGTCCAGCCACGCCGCCGCGCCCAACCACGCGGACAGTTGTGAGAGACGCATCCGCACGCGCTCGTCCAGCATCACCAATCGCCGTGCATACCAGGGCTGTTCGCGCTCCAGCACCCAGGCCATCGAGCGCTCGACGATGGGTGGCTCCACCGTATTCAACGCGGCGAACACCCACATGACTGCGCGCATGCGCGCATCCGGACCGACGGGGAGCAGGCCGGCATGCTGTTCGGCCAGGTGCAGGACGATCGCGCCGGATTCGAACAGGACCTGGTCGCCCTCCTGCCAGGTGGGAATCTGTCCGAAGGGATTCCGCGCCAGGTGGGCAGGTTGCTTCATTTCGGCGAAGGTCAGCAGCTGCACGTCATAGGGCACGCCCAGTTCCTCCAGCGCCCAGCGCACGCGCATGTCACGGGCCAGGCCCTGGCCGCGGTCGGGGGAGGTGGCAAAGGCGGTGAGGATGGGGGACATCGCGGCGCTCCTGCAGGCGGGAAGGCCTGGCTCTTCTGTTCCGACGAACGACGAGGGCGGAAATCGACATCCCTCGATGCGCTCTTCACCCCGCCCGATGCAGTTTCCGGTACTGGTCCGGCGTGCAGTGCGCGTGCCGCTTGAACATCTCTGCGAAGGCGCTGACGCCGGAGTAGCCCAGCTCCTCGGCAATCCGGCTGATCGGCCGGCGTGTGCACAGCGCTTCGGTGGCGCGCACGAACTTAACCCGACCGCGCCAGTCACCAAGTGACATGCCCAGCTCGCTGCGTGCCATGCGCTCCAGCTTGCGTACGCTCATGTGGTGCCGCTGCGCGATATCGGCGACCGACTCGGCTGCGGACAGGTGCTTCTCGATGTACGCCATCACCTGTTTCAGGGCATCGCTGCTGGCGATCGGCAGGAAGCTGGGCAGCACTGCGGCATTGAGGATCTGGTCGATCACCACGGCGGCCATGCGCCGCTGGGCCGGCGTCCGCGGATCGGTCACGCCCTGTCGCGCCAGCTCGTGCAGCAGCTCGCGCAGCAATGGGCTGACTTCCAGCGCACTGCAACGCTCGGGCAGGCGGCGTGACAACGCCGGCGACAGGTAGGCCGAGCGATAGGCCAACCGCGACCGGTTGCGCGAATAGTGGGGCATTCCCGGTGGGATCCAGATCGCGTAATGGGGCGGGGACACCATCCACTCGCCGTCGATCTTCATCTCCATCACCCCTTGTGCGACGAAGTTGAACTGGCCCCAAGGATGGCTGTGCGTGCCCCAGTCGGTGGGCTCCATCGCACCCTGCCGGAAGTAGACCGGACCGGGCAGCTGGCGGAAGATGGGGATGGGCTCCATCGGTTGCCGCAACCCGGGGTCGGAGTGACGCATTTTCAGGATGTCCTCGATATGCGCCAAGCGTACGCTGGCCATTCCCCCACGTACACCCACGCTCTTGAACTACCTCTTCCCAATCCTTGCCTGCCTGCTGTGGGGCGCGAATACCATCGTGACCAAGCTGGCCTCGGGCGCGGTCGGTCCCATCGATATTGGTTTCTTCCGCTGGCTGGTGGCGGCCATTGTCCTGTTGCCCTTCGCGCTGCCGCGGCTGCGCAACAACCTGCAGACCGTGCGTGCCAACCTTGGCCGCTTCCTGCTGCTGGGGTGCCTGGGCGGGGTGATGTACCAGTGCCTTGCTTACTATGCGGCGCACTTCACCTCGGCCACCAACATGGGCGTGATCCAGGCATTGATTCCACTGCTCGCATTGGCGTTGTCACGCGTGTTCATGGGCCATCCGGTGCGCGGTACCTCCATTGCCGGTGCGGTGATTTCCACTGTCGGGGTGGTGGCGGTGGTCTCGCAGGGCGACCTGGCACGATTGGCCGCTCAGGGCGTGAACCGCGGTGATGCGATCATGCTGATCGGTGCGTTGGCCTTTGCCGCCTACAACGTGCTGATGCAGCGCTGGAAGATCCCGCTGACGGTGCTGGAATCGTTGTTCCTGCAGGCCACCGCCGCGTCGCTGATCCTGTTGCCGGCGCAGCTGCTGGTCGGTACCGGGGTGAACAATCTCACCGCGGTCGGCTGCATCGGGTTTGCGGCAGTATGCGCGTCGATCCTGGCCCCACTGACCTGGATGACCGGATTGTCACGGTTGGGCGCAGCGCGTGTCTCCGGCTTCTTCAACCTGGTGCCGATCGTGACCGCCGCACTGGCCGTGCTGCTGCTGGGCGAATCGCTCAGTGGCTGGGTACTGGCAGGGGGCGTGCTGGCGGTATCCGGTGTGGTCTTCGCCGAGTACGCAGCGAAGCGCGCGACGATGGCGAGTGGGGGCGAAGCGTCCTGACGCGGTCGGGCCGGACCCGCGCGGACCTCAGCCGCGGCGTGTCGTCCCGCATAGCGCCTGCTCCACCTCCTGTTCCAGCGCGTCGGCGTCGTAGCCGCGCTTGCCCTGCAGGCTCAGGTACAGCGACAGCGGGTCCACGCGGTCACCGCTACCGGTGAAGGCAGGCGGATACGACCATATCTGCAACGTTCCACTGCGCGTGCAGTCGGGGCCGGCTGCAGGCAGTGCCCCCAGCTTCCGCCAGGCATCGATGTACAGGGCGCGCGTGATGCCGTGGTCTTTCGACGGCACCGCAAGCATTGCTTCCGTCCCTGCCTGGGGGGCGGATTGAGCATGTCGGGCCAGAACGTCGGCGACCTGTTCCCAGCAGACCTCCACTTCCTTCAGCACGGGGGAGCGCAGGAACGGCTGCGCTCTCGCCCAGACCTCGCCGCGGCTGCCGGCGAGTCTCAGGAAGCGTTCGCGTCCGCCGGTGGAGCGTTCGGCCAGTCCGCGACCGACCAGTTCAGCGGAGAGCCTCGACGCGGTCATCGAGGTGTATCCGGCAGCACGGCTGACCTCACGCGGTGACCACCAGCGTGCCTGGCCGGACAGGAGTACGTGGATGAGCATGGCCTGCGCCGAAGGCAGCAGCGAAATCGCCTTCTTCTCGTGGTCGGGCGCATCGCGGAACTCGATCGCCAGGCTGGGGGCGTACAGCTGGTTGTGCGGTACCACGAAGTCGATATGGTTCTCGACCAGGAACCTGCGCTGGGTGGGGGTGAGGTACGGCGAGACATACAGCACCATGGCCTTTGCCGCTGAGCGCAGCACTTTCACATCCTGGATGACGCGGCTGCTGGATTCGCCCGGGACGCGTGGAACTGCCAGCATCGCCGGCGTTTCACCATAGAGGGTCAGCTCGGCGATGTGATAGCGCGAGGCCATGGTCTGCGGGATGAAGCGTGCCGCAGCCACGGGGCCGACCACCGAGGCCAGGCCGGGCAGGATCCGGCGCAGGTAGCGCTGCGCATCCATGACCAGATCGGTCAAGCCACTGTGTACTGCCGTTGTCATCGCTTGCTTCCCTTGGACCAGCCTCATCCCCGCAGCGGGGAGGGGGTGGTCCATCGCATTCAGTGGTGAATCCGGAGAGGTCGGGCGAGGTGGATGCCGCGCGGGCGATCCTCGCTTGCCTGCTCCATCTGCTGCCGTTGCGCCAGTGTTGCCGGGGATGTTGGAGATTGGGTCGAAGTAGCGTGGAGATTGGGTGGAGGTTGTGTGCGGCGTGGCCGGCGGAACTCCCCTTCCGCCGGCCACGTGCACGGACGCTACGGTCAGAAGCGCTGCGAGTACTTCACGTACACCGTGCGGCCGATATCGAAGCCGCCGTAGTAGGGGAAGGAACTCTGCGGCTTGGAGAACATGATCGGGCCGCGATGGTCGAACACATTGTTCGAGCCCACTGCCACGGTGCCATCCCAGGGCAGCCTGTAGCTGACCTGGATGTCGTGGAACGCATTCGAGCCGACCCTGCGCACGGCATCCGGTTCGCCGTTGGCGATGCGTTCGGGCGCGGTGCAGGGCCGGTTTGGCATGCAGCCTTCCATCATCCCGGAGTAGTAGCGCACCGTGTACTGGGCCGAGAGGTTGCCCAGCTGCCAGTTGACGCCGAGATTGGACCGCAGGCGGAACACCCCCGGGCGTCCAATACGACCGTCCATGATGGTGTCACCGGCCGAGTTCTGCTTCTCCTCGTCGTACTTGGAGACGTAGCTGTTCTGCAGGTCAAGGGTGAAGCGACCGAACGCGTACTCCGGCAGGCGGTAACGGATGCCCAGGTCCCACCCCTCGGTCTTCATCGCGCCGAGGTTGGTCAGGCCGTAGAACATGCTGGTGATGTGGCCATCAGCGGCACGCTTGACGCTGCCGCAGCGCGAGGCATTGCCCAGCACGTAGCAGTCACGGAGGATGCGATCGACGTTGTCCTCGATGATCATGTTGGTGATCTTGTAGCTGTACCAGTCCAGGTTGATGTCCAGACCGTTGACCCAGCGCGGGCTCCAGACCACACCGACGGTCTTGCTCTTGGACTCTTCCGGGCGCAGGTTCGGGTTCGAGCCCGTGGTGAACTCGTTCGGGGTGGCGCACGGGTAGCTGGTGCAGGGCTTCAGGCCCTGGGCCAGCTGCTCGTAGCCACGCGGAACACCGGCGGCGTTGCAGGCCGCGTTGCCGTTGACGCTGTTGGTGGCGCCGATGCCGCAGGGGTCCACGTAGGTTTCGAAGCTGGTGCCCAGGCCGCCATACAGGTCGGAGATGCTGGGAGCACGGAAGCCCTCGGCGAAGGTGCCGCGGACCATCAGCTCCTCGACCGGGCGCCAGGCGAAGCTGGCCTTGGTGTTGGTGGTGCTGCCGAAGTTGCTGTAGTCGGAATAGCGTGCCGCAACGTTGACGGTCAGCTCCTTGGCGAACGGAAGGTCACGCAGCACCGGCACATTCACTTCGGCGAAGACTTCATTGAGGCTGTAACCGCCTGCAGTGGTCTGTGCCCCCAGTGCAGTGCTCTGGCGCGACTGGGCAAAGGCGTCGGGAACGTAGCGTCCTTCTTCCTTGCGGTACTGGTAGCCCATCGCCACCGAGAGCTCGCCCGCCGGCAGTTCCAGCACCGGGCCGGAGATGTTGGCGAAGTAGCTTCGGGTCTTGGTGATGCCGGTATCGGTGAACGTGGGGAACAGGAAGCGCTGCAGTTCCGGGTCGGCAAGCGAGCCGGCGCCAGCAACGCCGTACGGCAGCAGCGGATTCCAGGCCAGGCAGCCGGCGATCGGTGCACCTGCGCTGCCACAGCGTGCTACACCGTTGCCATCAACAAAGGACTGTCCCAGCGCTTGGCGCGAGGCGATCAGGCTCATGTCACCACGGCCGGTCTTGGTCACCTCGTTGCGGTTGAACAGCGCGCCCACCTCCCAGTCGAACGTTTTGCTGGCCAGTTCGAAGTAGCCCGACAGCGTCGGTGCCATGCGCAGCGACTTCAGCTTGCTTTCGGTCGTGCGCGGAAGCTCCCACAGGCGGCGGTTGAAGGCGATGTCATGGCCGACCGGATTGAACGCACTGTTGCCGGCCAGCGGCGTCCCGAACTTGGTCGATTCGTAGGGGTAGCCGGCAATCTGCTGGTCCGAGATGCGCTCGTTGTAGCCGATATCGGTGGTGAAGGTGATCTGGTCACTCAGTGCATAGTCGGAGCTGAGGAACAGCGACCGGCGCTCGATGCCGGTCTGCACATGCATCTGCTCGTTGCCGTTGGAATACTCGGCCGGCGTGATCGGATGGTAGTCGTTCGGGTTCTTCGGGTCGCCACCACGATTGAGTGTCTTGAACACGGAATTTCCGGTGGCACAGTCGTAAAGCGCCGGGTCACACCAGGAGCCGTTCTGGCTGAGGTCGCTCCAGCCCGCGCGCGGATAACCCGGCCCCGAACCACCATGCTTGGAGAACCAGCGGTCGCGGGCGAACACCGGGTCGGCCTTCTGGTATTCCAGGGCCAAGGTGTAGCCACCTCGCTCGCCGCGCGCGCCGGTAACGAGCGAGAACGTGCTGTCCTTGCCGTCGCCCTGGCTGAACTGGCCATGCTGCGCCGAAAGCTCCAGCCCCTCGACGCTCTTGCGGGTAATGATGTTGATGACACCGGCGATGGCGTCGGATCCGTAGAGCACCGAGGCGCCATCCTTGAGCACGTCGATGCGCTCGACCGCGCTCATCGGAATCTGGCTCAGGTCCTGCAGGCCGCTGGTGCTGGCGCCCAGGCGCTTGCCGTTCACCAGCACCAGGGTGCGGGTGGCCCCGAGGTTGCGGATGTTTGCGTAGCTGCCGCCGACGTCTTCGCCGGACGACAGCGTGCGCGAACGCGAGAGCGCTGGTGCGCCGGCCGACGTGAGGTTCTGCAGGACGTCGGCGATGGTGGTGAAGCCCTGCTGCTCGATCATCTTGCGCGAGATGGCAAGCACCGGCTGCTGGGTTTCCACATCCACGCTGCGTATCGCCGATCCCGTCACCTGGATGCGGTCCAGGTTCTTCGGAGACTTCGCAGCATCGTCCTGTGCATTGGCAGCCGGCGAGAAAACGGCAGCCAACACGGCGCCGATCCCTGCCGAAAGCAGAGTGTATTTGTAGTGCATTGTTTCTCTCTCCAAATCCGTTGTGTGGTCGCAATGCGCGCGGCGCTACGACCGGTCTGCATTCCGTTACCCGGAATCGAGAGGAACCTAACATCCCGCTCACATTTGAACTGCGTTATGGACGCGTTATCTTCGCGCGCCTTTGGCCGCTGTCCTGCACGGGGAGTGCACGTCGCGTCGACGTTGTGCAATGTCGTTTCGCTTCAGTCTGGCAGCTCCTTTCCCGGCATACACAGGAGGCCGCCGATGAATACGCCTGGCAAGCCGAAACCCAGCTGGAAGCAATGGCATGTGCTGCTGGTGATTCTGGCAATTGCGCTGCTGATCAGCCTGATCATCGTCATCGCGCCATGGTGAGGCAGGCATCGCATGCGTCTTTTCCGTGAACATTCAATGATGACGGCAATGAAGAAGTCAGCACGTGTTCCGCATGGTGATGTGTACATCAATTCGTACTCACCCGGCCGGCACACGAGGACGATGATAGTGAGGTCGAAGGCAGTGCCGACGCGCTGCCATTCTCCACTGACTTTCGAGCACACAGGAGCGACGCCATGAGCACCCAGTCCACCATCGAACATCGCCTCAACGACCTGATCGAGATCGCCCGTGATGGCAAGTCCTTCTATGAGGAAGCCGCAACGAAGGTAAAGGATGCCGAACTGTCGGCACTGTTCACCCGTATCGCCGGGGTCAAGGCGCGGATCGTCGCGGCGCTGAGTGGTTCGGTTGCCGCCAGCGGCGGCAAGCCGGCCGAGCACGGCACCATGGTCGGTTCGATGCAGCAGTTCTACGGCAAGGTGCGCGCCGCGTTTGGTGATACCAACTACGGCTACGTGGCCGAACTGGAAGAATCCGAAGACCGCCTGCTGGGCGCGTTCAAGGATGTGCTGCAGGACAACGATCTGCCGCCGGCGGTGCGCCAGGAAGTGACCCAGCTGCTGCCGGATGTGCAGGAGTGCCACAACGTCATGCGGGCACGCAAGCACGCCATGAAGGCCGCCTGACGTCCCGCGCCGGGCGGCCGATCGCGGCCGTCGAGCCCCGGGGGCGCGTCATGGCCCGGGAACCTTCGCAGCCCGGCAGGGCCGCGAAGGACCGGGCGTCCGGCCCCGTTTCCATGGTTATACTTGGCCGAGTCCAGGGAACAGGCGCGGCATGACGAAGGGGGCTTCGTCCAGCATCAACGTCAATCGCCAACCGGATGCAGCCGCGTCCGGTTCTGTGCGTGTGCGCGGTTTGCTGTGATGTGCGCTTCGCCGGTCTTTCCGTTGCCTGGTCCTGGTTGTCCCATCGCCATCCATTGCGAACAGGCCCACTGACGATGCGTCGAGTCAATGCACTTTCCGCGATGATGTTGCTGGGCACGGTTGTGGGAAGTGCGGGGGCGCAGTCCTACAGCAAGACCAACGTCATCACCTATCACGATGATCTGTCGAAGTGGGTGCTTGGCCAGGTCCGGACGTCGGTCAACCAGGACACGGGCCGGACCGAGTCCCAGGTGGATTATGACCCGGCCACCGCGAAGCCCCAGCGGATCCATGCCTTCGGCCAGCTCCAGCAGACCATTCACTACAACAGCGACGGTACCGTTCGCGCCGTGGTGGATGGGCGTGGCAATACGGTGAGCCTGTCCGGCTGGAAGCGCGGCATCCCCGGGAACATCCAGTATGCGGATGGTTCGACCCAGTCTGCCGGCGTGGATGACAATGGCTGGATACGCTGGATCACCGATGGCCGGGGCAACACCACGCGTTACGACTACGACGCGATGGGGCGCATGTCGCTGGTCGACTACCCCGACGGCGATACGGTGGACTGGGCGTCCACCACGACACAGTTTGCCCAGGTGGGCGGCGCCGAGTACGGCATTCCTGCCGGTCATTGGCGGCAGACGGTCAGCACCGGCAATGCGCGCAAGGTCACCTACTACGATGCGCTGTGGCGCCCATTGCTGGTGCGCGAGTACGACGCGGGCAATGAAGCCGGCACGCAGCGGGCCTCGGTGACCGCCTATGACACGGAGGGGCGGGTCACCTTCCAGTCCTATCCTGTCGCGGGGGTCGGTACGGTCCAGGACGCCGGAACTGGCGTCCGTACGACGTACGACGCACTTGGGCGGGTGGTCCAGGTCAGCCAGGATTCCGAGATTGGCGCGCTGGTCAGCACAACCGAGTACCTGCCGGGGCGGCGCGTGCGCACGACCAATGCCAGGGGTATCCCGACCGTCGTGACCTACACCGGTGCAGATGCCGCGAAGCTTGACTGGCCGGTACGTATCGAACTGGCAGAGGGAGCCGTGCTGGATATCCCGCGGGACGTCTTCGGCAAGCCGACGTCGATCACCCGCAGGGCCAGCAATGGCTCGGTGACGTCGACCCGGCGCTATGTCTACGATGCGGCGCAGCGGTTGTGCAAGACGATCGAACCGGAAACCGGCGCCACCGTAATTGACTACGACGCCGCATCGAACCCGGTTGGAAGCGCGCAGGGGTTGGACCTGTCCGATGCAGGCAACTGCAACCAGGACATTGCCGCGGCGAGCGGGCGCCGGGTGGTGCGTTCCTATGACGCACGCAACCGGCTCGCATCACTGCAGTTCCCCGACGGCAATGGCAACCAGCGCTGGAGCTACTGGCCCGATGGCCTGGTCAAGCAGGTCACCACGTTGAACGCCGGGGTGGAGACGCACAACAGCTATGCGTACAACCGTCGCGGGTTGCTCATCGGTGAGGTGCAGAGCCCTACCGATGGCGAAGCGCTGGCGATGGGGTATGCCTACGACGCACTGGGCAACCTGTCCGCGCATCGCTATCCCTCCGGCAACGTGGTCGCGTATGCGCCCAACGCACTGGGACAGGCCGGGCAGGCGGGCTCCTACGCCGCTGGCGTGGTCTATTACCCCAACGGGGCGATTCGTCGGTTCACCTATGGCAACGGTATTGTCCACACGATGGTGCAGAACGCGCGCCAGTTGCCGGATGAAAGCCAGGACACCCTTGGCGCAACCCGGATCCTCAGCGACGGCTACGACTACGATGCGGTCGGCAATGTGATGGCAATCACTGACGGTGCCACGGGCCGCAACCAACGTGGCAACCGCAATCTGGGCTATGACGCGCTGGATCGGCTCGTTTCGGCTTCCTCGCCCATGTTCGGCTCGGCGAGCTACAGCTATGACGCGTTGGACAACCTCACGCGGGTGACGATTCTCGGCCGTGACCATCACTACTGCTATGACAACGCCTGGCGCTTGACCAACGTGAAGATCAACGGGTGCGGAGGGTCAACCGTGGTCGGCCTGGCCTACGATGCGCAGGGCAATCTGCGGGCGAAGAACGGACAGCCGTTCGCCTTCGACTTCGGCAACCGGCTGCGTGCGGCGGCAGGTTCCGAGAGCTACCGTTACGATGCTGACGGTCGCCGCACACAGACAGACTCATCGTTCGGACGGATCACCTCGATGTACGACCACGCCGGCGTCCTCCGCTACCAGGCGAGCGAGCGCGAGGACAAACGGACCGACTACATCACGCTGGGCGGAAGCCTGGTCGCCAAGGCAGCGGTGCCGATGCGGCGTTCGCCGGCCGCGAAGGACTTCGTTGGGTGGTCGCCTGTGGCCTCTGCCGTCCGCTACGTCGTCGAGGAAAGCGTGGACGGGGTGACCTGGACCACGGTCTACGAAGGCAACGCCGCGAACTGGACGTCGGCCGCACGCCCTGCCACCAGCTATGCGTATCGCGTGCTTGCCTGTGGCGCCACGGGGAGCTGCACGCCGGTGTCCGATGTCTCGCATGTCCAGCGTCCGCAGGGTGACATCGTGCCCCTGCTGTACCAGCTGCTGCTGGGCTGAGCGTAGCGGACTGCACGGGGCGCAGTGCACCGTCAACCGGTTGTTCATGACAGGGGAAAGGAAGAACATGGCTGGAGTACGTGCTGTATCGCGCCCGCGTGGCGCCATCGGCGGCAAGGTCCTGCTGGCGGTGGTGGCAGTGCTGGGAACTGGCCTGGCCTCAACGGCAAATGCTGAGCCTTACAATCTGGAAGGCCATCGGATCGTATCCGTCGCAACTGGCTGGGGCGGGGAAGGGTTCTACCTGGTGACGCAAGGTGTGCTTCCAGCGGGCTCGGATTGTGGGGGTGGCAATCGCTTCATTCTCCTCAATGATCATCCGATGCAGAGGGAGATGGTCTCGATGCTGCTCATCGCCTGGCAGAACAAGCTGCGTGTCGGATTGCGTGTCGACGGCTGCACCTCCGGGGTAATGCAGCTGAGGGCCGTGACGATGCCTGAGGCCTGATGTCTGAATCCACAGGGGAACTACATGATGATGAGTGACGCGACGCCGGGCTTCCGCAGGAGGTTGGGAGCGGGGTTGGCCTTGACGTTGGCCTTGTGCCTGTCTGCACCACTGAAGGCGGAGCCGTCCGGCGACAATCTGACGATCCTTTCGCTGCGTCCGTACATTGGGGGCACCGCGGGAGTCGTGTACGTGCACGTTTCGAGCATGGACCTCTGCAGTACGGACATCTTCACCATCGATATGTCCATGCCGGGCGCAAAGGAAGCGTATGCGGCGGCACTGGCGGCGCTGACATCGGGGAAGAAGGTCCGGCTTGAGGTCTTGAATTCCACCGGTTGCAATGGTTGGGCGACCGGGCTTCAGTCGGTCACCATTCGCGCTTGATCTGCCACGGATGGATCCAGGACGCGATGATCCTGGGGTATCGCGCACAGCCCTGGGGCGTGGATAAAAAAGGTTCTTCACCCAACTCCGGGGAAGGCTGCACGGATTTTGAGGAAGAAATAGGCGTCGTCTCGGTATCCGTAGGCGACGCGCTTGATGACCTTGATCTTGTTGTTGATTCCCTCGACCAGCTTCGTTCCAAGGGGCCATCGGCAATGAGCCAGGATGCCTGGCAGATAGGGCTGTAGGCGACGGACAAACGTTCGCAGGGGCTCCAGGCGGCTACGCAATGCGCGCTGTCGCCAGCTCTTCCACGCTTTTGCTGCCCAGGCCTGGCTACGGTAGCGCCAGAGCTGCTTCAAGTCGTCTTTCAGCACATAGCTCGTCAATAGGGCCTTGTTGGCAGCCAGCAGCTCCTTGAGCTTCACTCGTTGATCGGCCGGGACGTTCTGCCGGTTGCGAAGCAAGAGCCAGCGAGAGGTCTTCACCACACGCCGGGCAGGTTTGTCCTGACGCAGCCTGTTGGCTTCATCCACGCGGACCCGGTCGATGACCTCCCGACCGTATTTGGCCACCACATGGAACAGGTCGTAGACCACTTCGGCGTTTGGGCATTGGGCTTTCACTTCCAGGTCGAATGCCGAATTCATGTCCATAGCAACCGCCTGGATGCGTTCGCAGCCGTCCTTTCCGAGTAGCTCAAAGAAGGGACGTACGTCTGCGCGGCTGCGTCCTCGACCGACCCAAAGCACGCGCTTGCGTGATGGTTCGACCACCACCGTGGCGTAGCGATGCCCCTTTTGGATCGCAAACTCATCCATCGCGATCACCCGGACGTTCGATAGGTCCACCGGACCCAGCGTCCGCACCAGATGCCTGAAATCAAGCGCCTTGACCGTCTTCCAGTCCAGGCTATGCCACTTTGCGGTGGCATGGATGGAGGCCGTGGCACACATGCGTGCCACGCTCTGCGCCAGCCGTTGTGTTACCCGGGCATGTCGCTCCAGCCAATCCAGATGCTCAAGTTTTGGCCCGCAGCGAGGACAGGCCAGCCGCTGGCGCTGGACTTCCAGCTCGACCGGCTCATCGAACACGGGTAGATCACGGACCCGCCGGAGCGTCTGGTCATGGATGGCCACCACCCACTTGCCACATCCGCTACAGCGTCGGCGGCGGCGTGAATCAGGCAGCAGCGAAAGCACCAGCCAAGTGGCTCCGCCACGCGCCTCCCGCCGCCATCCATCCAGGCGATATCCCGCCCAGCATCCCAGCAACGGCATACAATCCAGCTTGGCCACGGCCGGCCCCAGTTTGTAGTCTCGACAACCACAATCTAGCGGGTCGGCCGTGAGCCTCTCCCCTCAGATGGGAGAAGAACCATAAAAAAGGGGCGGCCCTGAGGCCGCCCCAAACCGTCAGGAGAACACGCGTCTAGAAGCGAACCGACCAGCGCATGTTGGCGCTGTGGTCGCGGCTTTCACTGCCGTACTGGCCGCTGTAACCCAGCTCCAGCTGCTGGCGCGGGGTCAGCCAGGCCGACAGCCCCAGCTCGGCCACAACGGCGCTGTCGGCAATCGGGGCGCCTTCGACCGCGAAGGTGGTGGTGCTGTTGGCGAATGCGAGGTCGGCCAGCTGGCTGCGGTCACCCGAGGCACGGCGATAGCCCACGCCACCACGAAGGTGCAGCCAGCTGTCCTGCTGGAACGATGCCTTCAGGCCCTTGTCGAAGCGCAGGCCCGCGGTGGCGATCGTGGTGCCGGTGTCATCCACCTTGCCGTGCAGGGCGGCTGCACCACCGCGCTCGTTGATCGGCTTGAGGTCCACCTCCACGCGCGCGACCTGCAGGTAGGGTTCCAGCCCGGCCTCCGGGCCACCAAAGCGGTAGCCGGCTTCGATGAAGGCCTGGCGGGTATGCGCGTTGTAGCGGGCGCTCAGGCTGTCGCTGAACCCTGCGAAGTCGACATCGCGGGTGCTCTTCACCTTGTGCTTGCTCCAGGCGACGCCGCCACGCAGGCCGAGGCCGCCCCAGTTGTGACTGGCATATGCACCGAAGTGGGTGTTGTCGATCTTCGACTTGGCACGAAGCGCCTGCTGCTTGACGTCGGCGCGGCCGGTGCCAGCCAGCACGCCGACCTGCCAGCCAGAGAACTCGTGGTCGATACCGGCCAGCAGGCCGTTGCTGTTGGCTTCGGTGCGGGCGGTATTGCTGTTGCCGTCCAGCCTGCTGTTGCCGCCCAGAGCCTGCACCCAGGCGCCGGTGGCGTCGCCCGCATCGGCGCTTGGCGCGACTGCACCTGCACGGCGGGACAGCGCGGCATCGCGAACGTAGCGGCTGCCTTCCACCAGTGCGAGCGGCGTGGCTGCGTGCAGTTCGCCGCTGAGGCCGTCGAGCACGCCGCCGACCTGCTGCGGGAACAGCTGGGTCAGCGGTTTGGGCAGGCCCTGGTTGATTGCCAGCAGGTCCGCCGCGGCGGCCACCGCGCGCTGGTTCGGGGTGGCGGCGGCGCTGGCCAGCGAGGCACCACGTGCCACGTCGATGCGGGTGCCATTGGTGCCGTAGGCGAGGCTGAACTGCAGGAACGGCGAGAACGCGCTGAAGTCGGTTTTCGCGAACTGGCCGTTGATGCCACCGTCGGCGCGGATGAAGTTGAACTGCTCGCCGAGATAGTAGATGCCTGGTTCCGGCAACGCGACCAGCGTGCCGCCGAGGGTGGCGGTACCGGTCACGTGCAACTGGTCGCTGCGCCCGCCAGGCGCGAGTTCGGCGGCGTAGACGCCGGTCGCGCCCTGCACGTAGTCGCCGTTGATGGTCAGCGTGCCGATCGAATTGCCGGGCGCGATGGTGCCGTCCACTCGGGTGCTGCCCAACGTGCCGATACCCTTCAGCAGGCCGTTGCTGCCGACCGTGGTGGTGCCGCCGGTCTGCATGCCATTGAAGGACACCACGCCGCCATTGACGGTCAGGTTCCCGTCCTTCAGAACGCCGCTGGCGCTGACCGTGCTGACGCCACCGGTGGTGGTGAGTGCGGTGGAGACCAGGCTGCCGTTGAGCAGGAACCGGCCGCCTTGCACATCGACCGCCGAGGTGAGGGTGTTGCTGCCGTTCAACTCCAGCGTGCCCTCGCGCAGCACCGCGCCGTTGAAGCTGTTGTCGCCGCTCAGGCGCAGCCAACCGATGCCGGATTTGGTCAGCGTGCCGGGGCCGCCGATGTCATTGGTCCAGTCGTCCCAGGCATCGCCCTCCCACACCTTCAGGCCGCCGGCCCTCTGGTTCATCACCACGTTGGTATCCACGCGCAGCGAGCCATAGCCCTCGATGGCCCTGCGCAGGTCAACCATGCCCCAGCCGTAGATCGGGTCGACGCCTGCCGCACCGAGATCGCGCGCGGTGGTCAGCAGGACGTCGCGCACCTGGGCGTTGTCCAGGTAGGGGAAGCGCTCCATCAACAGGCCGAGTGCGCCGGTGATATGGGGGGCGGCCATGGACGTGCCGGTCTTCAGGCCGTAGTCGTACGTGGGATTCTGGCTGTCGATGAGAAGACGGACGTAGTCTGCGGTCTTCTCCAGCCGCCCCTGGATGTCACCGGAAACGATGGTGCTGAGGATTGCCGTGCCGGGTGCGGAAATGCACCAGTTGGCGGCAGCGCCACAGATGCTCGAGCCTGCGTTGATCACGTAGTCGGTTTCACCATTGGCTGTATTGGGCTGGCGAACGTTGGCGACGGCCAGCCAGTAGGGCTCGATCTCCGGCTTCCAGCGCGGCAGGGCCGCGGTGATACCGGCGACGGCGCCGCTGCCATTGCCGGCCGACCAGACCTGGATCAACTGCGAAGCGGGGGCGTTCGCACTGTCCTTGTAGATGCTTCCGTATACGTCGTAGCCGGCACCGATGCGTGCGTACTGGGCATCCAGTGCGGCCACGGTCATGTTCCGGGTGGAGATGCCCCAGCTGTGATTGATGGCACGCACGCCTTGTGCCTGCAGCTGCGCGTACATGTCCAGCCTTGCGGCCCCATCGGGATCCGTCCGTTCCACGGCTTCAGGCAGGTAGCCTCCGCTCGCCTGGCGCCTCCATTCGTAGTAAGTGTCACCAAATACACGGGCGGTCGTCAGATCGGCACCGAAGGCGACGCCGTGCATCCCCGTGCCATTGCGGTTGGCGCCAATGGTTCCGAGGACATGCGTGCCGTGATCGGCATAGCGGAAACCCCATTCACGGCCTGCGGCAATGATGTTGGCCTGCAGGGAAGCAGGCACGCCCGCGCCGAGCGTGTAGTAGTTGATACCCGGTTGATCACCCTGTGTCTGGCTGCACGCGCCGGTACCGCCGACGGTTCCCGGTGACGCACAGTTCGGGCCGATGGTGATGCTGGAGGTGTTGCGGCCGGCGAATTCGGGGTGAGCCAGTGCCGAGCCGGTGTCGAACAGCGCCAGGCGCACGCCCTTGCCGGTCAGGCCGCGGGCATACGCGTGGTCGGCCCCCATGGCACCCAGGCCCCAGTCGGCGTTGAATTCATCGCTGCGCCAGCTGGCGGCATCGCCCGGATTGCCGAGCAGGGCGGTGCCGGTTGCCGCGGGCGTGGCGGCCGTCGATGCTGCAGGCGCGCTGACGGCGGGCTGTGCCCACGCCGCCTGCAGCTGGCGCTGTTGCTGCCATGCGTCCAGCGCCTCGCCGGCCATGGCGGGCGCGGCAGCGGCAAGCAACAGGGAGCTGGACACGGCCAGCGCGAGGCGGCTGTGCAGCGGGGAGCGGGAGCGGGAGTGGGACGAACGGCCGTGCAGCGGGTGATTCATCGGGCAACTTCCTTGGTGGACGGGCAACAAGGCCGTTAACGCCAATCCGTGGCGACATCCCCCATGCATGTGAAAGGAAAATTGTGAACAGGTTAAGTGTGCGTGACAGTGGGCTTCACTTCGTCTCCCCGTGTCCTCGCTAACGTGGGCCGGCCTGGGCTCACCAGGCTTATCAAGGAGTGATGGCGATGCGTGTTGTCAGGAAGGTGATCGCAGTGGCGGTGTTCGCGTTGGCGTGTACCGGTTCGGTGGCGGTGGCAGGGCCGGTCGAGCCCTGCGACCAGCCGTGCTGGCGGGCCTATCAGATGTGCCTGGCCAGTGGCACCGATGCCGGTGAATGCCAGCAGGCGTACAACACCTGCGTGGTCGATCTGTGCATGGGCGTGTGAGTCGCGCCGTTTGAGCCGTACGCGGAGCCCCGTCATCGACGGGGCTCTTCTGTTCCAGCGATCGCCTCAGATGGCGATGCGGGCATCTGGCCTGAGCCCGCTTGCGGGCCATGCATGCAGCGGCGAGGATGGGAAATCGCACCGGAGCCGCTGCACATGGCCGTCAAACGCATTGTCGCCAACATCGCCACGCCCGACCCGGCGCGTGCCGCAGCGTTCTATGGCGGGCTGCTGGGCATGCCGGTGGTGATGGATCATGGCTGGATCGTCACCCATGGCGGGCAGGGCAGTGCGCTGGCGCAGGTGAGCTTTGCCAGCGAAGGGGGTTCCGGCACCGCGGTGCCCGATCTGTCGATCGAAGTGGACGACCTGCAGCAGGTGCTGGAGCGCATGCACGCGGCCGGCATCCCGCTGGAGTATGGCCCTGCCGACGAGCCTTGGGGAGTGCGTCGTTTCTTCGTCCGCGACCCGTTCGGGCGGCTGTTGAACATTCTCGCCCACACCTGAGCGGGAAGCGTTCCTTCAGCGGCGTCTGCCGCTGCGCGTCGGCGCTGCCGGAACGCCGACCATGCGCAGGCAATCCGCTTCCACAGCGGCGATGAAGGCATCGGCATCCTGTGCGGGTGTGGCAATCAGGTCGTCGGTGGCACCGTGCACGCCGGCATAGATCAACGAGGCGGTGACCTGTGGAGCAGGCAGCTGCCACAGTCCGGCTGCGTTGCCCGCTTCGAGGATGCCCAGCAGCTGCTGCTGGATCGCATTGCGCTCGGCATTGCCCCGCTGGTGGTGGTGATGGTTGGCGTACACCACGTCATGCAACGCGTGGGTGCGCGCGTAGATCTCGATGTTGGCGCGGATCCAGGCGCGCAGGCGCGCTGCGCCATCACCGGCAGGGTGCTGCTGCACTGCCTGCTCGACCTCGTCCATGAACTGCCGCGTGTAGCGCTGCGCCAGCGCCTGCAGGATCTCGGTGCGGGAGGCGAAATAGGTATAGAAAGTGCCCTTGGCCACGTCGGCTGCGGCGACGATGTCGCTGATGGTGGTGGCGTCCACACCCTGCGAAAGGAACAACGCCTGCGCGGCGTCCATCAGTTCCTCCTGGCGGGTTTCGGCGGGCTTGGTGCGAGGCCTGGCGACAGCTGGGGTCTGCATGGTGGGCGGTATCCGGGTGTGACGGACGCCATTCTAGCTGCCCCTTCGCACTGACTGACCGCCAGTCATTGACCGACGGTCAGTCAGTCGATAGGATGCGCGCACATCCTCCCCCCGGATCCACGCATGAGACGCCTCCAACGGCCCGCCCTGGTGCTGGCGGCCTACCTCGGTACATTCCTCGCTTCGCTGGACATCAGCATCGTCAACGTGGCCCTGCCAACCCTGCAGCAGGCGCTGCAGACCGACATGGCGGGCCTGCAATGGGTGATCAACGCCTATGCGATCGCACTGTCGGCGCTGATGCTGTCGGCCGGTCCGTTGGGGGATCGCTACGGTCATCGGCGGATGTGGCTGCTGAGCGTCGCCACCTTCACCATGGGCTCGCTGCTGTGCGCCTGCGCCAACGACCTTTCGACCCTGGTCGCCGGGCGCGCGGTGCAGGGCGTGGCAGGTGCGCTGTTGATTCCCAGTGCGATGCCGATCCTGAGTCACGCATTTCCCGATCCGGGCCAGCGTGCACGCGTGATCGGTGGCTGGTCCGCCTTCAGCGCGCTGGGCCTGGTGCTTGGCCCGTTGCTCGGCGGTGCGCTGGTGCAGCGGGCCGGCTGGCCCAGCATCTTCCTGATCAACCTGCCTTTGGGGTTGCTGGCGTTTGTGCTTGGCGCCTGGGGCATCGCCGAGCGACGGCACCCGCAGCACGCCGCGCTGGATCCGGCCGGGCAGCTGCTCAGTATCGGCGCGCTGGGCGCGCTGTGCTATGGCCTGATCGCGATCGGCGAGCAGGGCCTGCTGGCCCCGGTGACGCTTCTGGCGCTGGGCGCCGCAACTGCGGGGCTGATCCTGTTCGGCATCGTCGAGCGGCGGGTGGCACGGCCACTGCTGCCGCTGGACCTGTTCGCCGACGGTCGCTTCCGCATGCTCAACCTGGCCTCGTTCGTGCTGGGCTTCACCGGCTACGCGAGCCTGTTCTTCCTGTCGCTGTTCTTCCAGCAGGCACAGGGGCACAGCGCCGCGCTGGCAGGCTCGCAGCTGGCTCCCCAGTTCCTGTTGATGGGTGTTGTCTCGCTGTTGTTCGGGCGCCTGGTTGCCCGCCTCGGGCTGCATGCCGCGCTGGTGCTGGGCTACGTCCTGGCCGGTGTGGCGCTGTGCGCAATGGCCACGTTCGAACCGGCTACTTCGCGCGCTCATGCCACTGCCGTGCTGATGCTGCTTGGCATTGGAATGGGGCTGGCGGTGCCGGCGACCGGCATGGCGATCATGGCCAACGCACCGGCCGAACGTGCAGGTATCGCGTCAGCCACGATGAACGCGCTGCGCCAGGCAGGCATGAGCCTGGGCATCGCGCTGATGGGCAGCCTGATGGGCCAGCGTGCCGTACAGCAGTTCACCGCCTGCGCACAGGCCGCAGGGCAGCAGCGGCTTGTTGCGCAGGCGCGTGAACTGATCCTGCACCCGGGCTCGATGCACGCCACGCCGCAGGTGCTGACCTGGTACCGCAGTGCGATGGCCAGCGGGTTCGGTTGGGCGATGGCGGTGGCGGGTGCGCTGGCCCTGCTTGCGGCGCTTGGGCTGCATCGGCAGCGTGCATCGGCTTGACGCGCAGCATTCAGCTCTGCTGGCGTTGCGGGTCCCCTGCCGTGCGTTCGATCGCCTGAGGCTGTTGTTGCTGCTGGCGCGCGTTGGCGTGGCGTGCGTGTCCACCTTCGCGTCCGATCGTGGCCATGTGCTGGCGGTCGCGGCTGATCGCTTCGCCGCCCTTGCGGCCTGCGACACGTGCTTCGGCCGGACTGAATTCGTGCGCATTGCCGGAGGCATGTGCCGCGCGCCCGCCCTTGGCGGCGATCGCGCGCTGTTTGTCCTGGTCCATCGAGGCGAAGCCCCGGTTGGAGCTGCGCGGTTTCTGCTCAGTCATGTGAAATCTCCTGCAGTGTGGACGCCGCCTTCGTGGACGACGGCGTCCATGCTTGGCCATCGCACGCTAAGTCCAGGTCGCCATCTTCGCCCCGGTTTTCACGCGCCCTGCGCACCGGGATGATCACGCAGCCGGCCCGGCGGCCGCATTCGTCGCGTATTCACTGCCGGCCCTCGGATGCGCGGCAAGGCCGGCGGCCGCAGTGGCGGTGCCGCACATATGTTCGATGATCCTGTGCTGCTGCCCGATGGCTATCAGATCAGCGTTCCGGACCGGCAACCGATCAAACTGCGGACCGGTGTCAACTGCGAACGGACCGGTGTCGCGCCCGACGCGGCAGGCGGCGACGATCCACTCTCCATCGCACGTCAACTGCTGGCTCCGCCGAAGTCGTCAAGATGAACGCACAGTTGCGCGGTCGTCCTATCGCAGATGTTCCGTTGCATGCCTAGAATCGAAGCATCCCGGTAGTTCCCGGGCGCTTCGAGTGAATGGACTCAATGAAGATTCTGTTGACCGGCAGTTCCGGGCGGATCGGGCGCGCGATCTTCGGCGCGCTGGCGGCTGCCCATGAAGTGGTGGGTCTGGACCGCAGTCCGTTTGCCACCACGCGCATCATTGCCGATGTCACCGATCATCAAGCCGTCGTGCGCGCGGTGCAGGGCGTCGACGCGGTCATCCATACCGCGGCCCTGCATGCGCCACACGTCGGCCTGGTACCGGACGCGGTGTTCCAGCAGATCAACGTGGACGCGACTGCGCACCTGCTGCAGGCGGCGCGCGAGGCAGGCGCACGACGGTTCGTGTTGACCAGTACCACCGCGCTGTACGGCCACGCGGTGGTGGCAGGGGGATGCCGCTGGATCGATGAGGATACCGAGCCGCTGCCGCGAACGATCTACCACCGCAGCAAGCTGCAGGCCGAGGCCCTGGCTGAAGCTGCCGCCGCACCGGACTTCGGGGTGCGCGTGCTGCGGATGGGGCGCTGCTTCCCGGAACCGCCGGAACGGATGGCGATGTTCCGGTTGCATCGTGGGATCGACGCCCGTGACGTGGCCAGTGCCCATGCCGCGCTGCTGCTGGATGAGGGGCCGGCCTTCGCCCGCTACATCGCCTGCGCCGCGACCCCGTTCCGGCGCGAGGATTGCCTGGAACTGGCCACCCAGCCGCGCAATGTACTGGCCCGGCGCGTACCGCAGCTGCTGGCCGAGTTCGAGCGCCGCGGCTGGCCGTTGCCGCTGAGCGTCGACCGCGTCTACGACAGCGCCCGCATCCGCAGGGAGCTGGGGTGGCAGCCGCGTTTCGGGCCGGACGCCGTGCTGCAGCAGTACGCCGCAGGCAGCATCGAGGTGTTGCCACGCGCGGAGTGGATCAAGGATCGGGTGGCCGAATAGGGGACGCGGGGACGGATCCCTCCCCGTCCCTGAGTGGATTCAGGAATGTGTAGGCCGGTCGCCTCAACCTCGTTGGCAGGCGGCCGCTAACCCGGTGCGCTTCCTGCGCCGGGCGGGTCCCGGCGGCCGGTGGCCTGCGCGACGGATCGCGCGCCTGCGCGGTGCCCTCCCGGCGCCGGTCGTCCTGAACTGCCTTGCGGACCCCTCCATGCCTTCTTCCCGTTCCGCCGCTGCCCGCCGCCCGGGCAGCATCGCCCACAAGCTGATGCTGGGCACCGCCGTCATCGCGCTGCTGTGCTTCGGCCTGACGGCGTTCCTGATCTATCGCCAGGCCAGTGCCAGCCTGATCGATGCCTCGCGCCAGACCATGACCAGCGAGGCCAATGCCGAAGCGCGCCAGGTCGCCGCCGACCTGGGCACGGCGTTCGCCAGCAACGATGCCATGGTCGAAGCCGTGCTCGCCCAGCGTGCGCGGGGCGACGTGCCCGATCGCGCCAGCCTGGCTGCCGTGCTGGGCGAGCAGCTGCGCACCCACCCGGAGTGGCTCGGCAAGAGCACCATGTGGGAGGCCGATGCCTTCGATGGCAAGGATGCCGAGTTCGCCAATACCGCGATGCACGATGCCAGCGGCCGCTACATGAGCTACTGGGCCTGGCATGACGGCAAGCCGCAGCAGTCGACCATGACCGACTACACCGAAGCCGCCGACGGCTCGGCCGACTGGTATGTGGTACCCAGCCGCGACAAGCTGCCCAAGGTCAGCGAGCCCTATGCCTACGACATCGCCGGCCAGCAGGTGCTGATGAGCACGTTGAGCTCGCCGATCGTCGAAAACGGTACCTTCCTCGGCGTGTTCACCGTCGACTTCTCGCTGGCGGCGCTGCAGAAGCACCTGGCGACGCTGACGCCGATGGGCGCAGGCCGCGTCGAGCTGCTTTCGCCCAACGGCGTGGTGCTGGCCTCGGCGAATGCCGCCGAGATCGGCAAGCCGCGCACCGACGCATTGACCCGCAGCATGCTGGCCGACATCGCCGCCGACCGCCGGTTCGAAGCCTTCACGCCCGATGCAGCCGGCAACGTGCGCGTCTACGTGCCGCTACGCGTGGGCAATGCCCCGCAGCGCTTCGCGCTGGGCGTGGTGATGCCGCACGCGGTGATCGTGGCCGAGGCGCGCCAGCTGCTGTGGTTGACGCTGCTGGTGGGCGTGGTGGCCGCGCTGACGCTGAGTGCCGGTGTCTATGTGCTGCTGCGCCGCCTGGCGATCCGCCCGTTGGCCGAAGCGGTGCGGGTGGCGGGTGACGTCGCCGCCGGCAAGCTCGACAGCACCTTGCCTGCGCGCAGCAACGATGAAGTGGGCCGCCTGCTGGACGCGATGCAGGGCATGCGCGGGCAGCTGCAGGCGGTGATGGCGGCGCAGGCGGAAATGGCGCGCCGCCACGATGCTGGCGAGCTGAGCTACCGCATGGACGCCACTGCCTTCCCCGGCGAGTACGGCCGCATGGTGGCCGACAGCAACCAGCTGGTGGCTTCCAGCAATGCGGTCACCCAGCGTCTGGTCGAGGTGATGCAGCGTTACGCGGTGGGTGACCTCAGCGTGGACATGGAAGCGCTGCCGGGCGAGAAGGCGGTGTTCACCGCAGCGATGGCCACCACCAAGAGCAACCTGGCCGCGATCAACGAGCAGATCCAGCAGCTGGCCGCCGCCGCGGCGGCCGGCGACTTCGCTGTACGCGGTGATGCCCAGCGCTTCGACCACGATTTCCGCCGCATGGTGGAGACCCTCAACATCATGATGCAGGTCAGCGATCACAACCTGGCTGAGCTTTCGACGCTGCTTCGCGCGATTGCCGCCGGCGACCTCAGCGCACGCATGCGCGGTGATTTCCATGGCGTGTTCGCGGTGATGCGCGACGATGCCAACAGCACCGTGCAGCAGTTGACCCAGATCGTCGGCCAGATCCAGCAGTCGGCCGCCAGCATCCGCCTGGCGGCGGGTGAGATCGCTGCGGGCAACAGCGATCTCTCGCGTCGTACCGAGCAGCAGGCCGCCAACCTGGAAGAAACCGCCGCCTCGATGGAGGAGCTGACCTCCACCGTGCGCCAGAACGCCGACCACGCGCTGCAGGCCAATACCCTGGCAGGATCCGCCGCTGACGTTGCCAGCGAGGGCGGGGAAGTGGTCAACCAGGTGGTGCAGACCATGGAGCAGATCGAGGCTTCCTCGCAGCGCATCGCCGAGATCATATCGGTGATCGACGGCATCGCCTTCCAGACCAACATCCTGGCGTTGAATGCGGCGGTGGAAGCGGCGCGGGCCGGTGAGCAGGGCCGCGGCTTCGCGGTGGTCGCCAGCGAAGTGCGCGCGCTGGCGCAACGCTCGGCGGGCGCAGCGAAGGAGATCAAGGAGCTGATCGACGCATCCGTGGCGCAGGTCGGTGCCGGTGCGCAGCTGGTGCACGGTGCGGGCCGTACCATGCAGGCCATCGTCGGCCAGGTGGGGCGCGTCAACGAGATCATGGCCGAGATCTCGGCTGCGTCGCGTGAACAGTCCGCCGGCATCGAGCAGGTCAACCAGACCGTGGTGCAGATGGATGAGACCACCCAGCAGAATGCCGCGCTGGTGGAGGAAGCCAGCGCCGCGGCGCGGGCTATGGAGGAGCAGGCCGAGCAGCTGGCCGTGGCGGTCTCGCGCTTCCGCCTGCAGGCCGAACCGGAGGCCATGGCCCGCCGCGCGGCCTGATCCCGGAAACGAAGACGCCCGGCGGGGGCCGGGCGTCGGTTGCATCCTTGCCGCGCATCCTGCGCAGGTCTGATGGCTCAGAACATTCCTTCAAACGGGTTCCAGCTGGTACGTCCTTCCACCTTCTCCAGGTAGTAGCTGTAGTTGGTGCTGGAGGCGACCAGCAGGTTCATGGCGATGAACAGCATGCGCCCGACGACGTCCGGAAGGAACATGGTGATGATGGCCAGCGCGATGTTGATGCCGATCACCACCAGTGCCTTGCGCCACATGCCAAGAATCAGCAGGTAGATGGCACCGAAGAACAACGCGAAGAAGTTCAGGTTGATCTTCAGGCGGTCACCAAAGGACAGCGCCTTCCAGGCCTGCTTGAAGCCGGGGTTCTTGGGGGCGCCGTGCTGGCGGAAGAAGTTGAAGCGGAACTGCCACTTCGGGCTGAACTGGGACAGGTCAGTGGTATTCATTGGGGGAGACATCCCTGTGAGAAAACGTTTTCATGATAGGACAAGTCCTATTCAGGATCCAAGCGTCACCGTCAAAAATGTGACGCCGGCCTTGTTCCGGCTGCTGCGGCAGGGGCGCGCACCGTCACCCGCCCGCCTTGTTTTTAGGATAGGGTGCGCAGTTCCGCTGCCGCACCAGCTGAATCCGTGCGGCGGCGGGATGTCCATGGAGGTTGCATGACCACACCTGCTACACCGGAAAACGCACCGGGACCGGTGCTCCTGCCGACACCTGAAGTGGTGCAGGCACAACAGCTGCTCGCACGCCAGCAACTGGCGGTGGCGATGGACCGTGCACGCACGGCGGCTACGCAGAGCGCGGCGCCTGCCGCCGCATTGGAAAGCGAGTAATCCGCAACACCGCCGATCGCGCTGGCCCGTCGCCAGCGCGATCGCGGCGGACGCTCTTGGTCAGAACCGCGCGGTCATGCTGAGGAAGTAGCTGCGCCCGGCCACGAAGTAATCGGTGGAGCCTTCCGCATACAGCTTCTTGTCGGCCAGGTTGCTGACGCCGCCACGCAGGGTCAGTACCTCATTGACGTTCCAGGCCGCAGTCAGGTCATACAGCGTGTAGGCCTTGAGGAAGGTCGTCGCCGTGCCGGCCTGCCTGCCGGTGTACTGCGCCGACAGGCTGCTGGAAAACACCGCGTCGGGCGTCCAGTCCAGCGACGAATAGCCCGAGAATTCAGGGGTATCGATCAGGTTGCGGCCGGTGGTCAGGTTCCTGGCTTCCTTCATCCACGTCGCCGAGGTGCGCCAGCGCCAGTGCTCGCCGAAGCGGACATTGAAGTTGCCTTCCATGCCGCTGGTGCGTGCGCGCTGCACGTTGCTCATCCGCGTCCACCAGATGCCGTTGAACCTGCCCAGCGGTGCGTACTCGATCTTGTTCCTGAAGTCGGTGTGGAAGTAGGTCAGGCCTGCATCCACCAGATCGTTGTCGAAGCTGATGCCGATCTCGCGGTTGGTGCTGGTTTCCGGGTCCAGGTCCGGGTTGCCGGCCATGTAGCAGCCGCCGCGGGTATAGCCCAGCGGAATCAGCGAGGTGCAGCCACGGCCACCGGACTGGGTGGCGGCGCTGGCGGAGTTCTCGGTCAGGCTGGGGGCGCGGAAGCCCTTGGAAACGCCACCGCGGATGGTCCATTGCTCGGCCGGATGCCAGACCAGGTAGGCGCGCGGGCTGACGTGGCCACCGAACTTCTCATGGTGATCCAGGCGCGCGCCCAGGGTCAGTGCCAGAGTGCGGTGCAGCTTCAGTTCGTCTTCGACGAACAGGGCCCAGGTATCCACTTCCAGATCGGAGCCGCTGACGGCATTGCCGGCATAGTCGATCGGCGCGCGGCCGATGGTGTCGGTGTTGGTCAGCTCCTGGCGCTTCCACTGGCCGCCCACGGCGAACTGGTGTTCAACGCCGAGGGTGAACGGCGTGGTCAGGCTGCCCTCGATGATCGTATCGGTGGCTTCGGAACGGCCGGTAGCACCGATGTCGTTCCTGTACTCGGTCCAGTACGCACTGATCTTCGAATTGCCGAAGCTCCACTTGCCATCGTGGTTGAGCGCCAGCGAGCTGCGCTTGAGTTCGCTGGCACCCCAGGCGCCTTCATCCTGCTTTTCCAGCGAAGCGTCGATGAAGGCCTGCTGCACGCCATGGCCGGCTTCGAGCGACAGTTCCTGCGCGTCGCTCAGTTTCCACTGCAGCAGCGCATCGACATTGCGGTCCTTCTCGCCTGCATACGCGTTGCCGTAGACACCACCATTGGAGCGATCCGAATCGCGGCGCATGCTGTTGGCACCGATGCGCAGGCCGAAGCGCTCGCCGAGCGGGCCGGAGAACGTCGCACCGATCTGCTGGGTGTCGCCGCGCTTGCCGTCGCCCGGGCGGGTATAGCTGTGGGTGGCGCTGCCGCTCCAGTCATCACCGATGCGCCGGGTGATGATGTTGATCACGCCGCCCATGGCGTCGGAGCCATACAGCGACGACATCGGTCCGCGCACCACTTCGATGCGCTCGATCTGGTCGGGCGAGATCCAGTTCAGGTCCTGGCGGCCCAGGTCCGGCCGGTAGTTGGTCGAGGCCGAGCTGCCCATGCGCTTGCCGTCCACCAGCACCAGCGTGTAGTTCGACGGCATGCCGCGCAGCTTGATCTTGGACTGCTCGCCAACCGCACTGAGGCCACCGGTCACGCCGGGCACGCGGCTGAGCAGGGTGGCCAGGTCGTGCACCGGCTGGCGCGCGATGTCCTCGCGGCTGATCACGCTGATGCTGGCCGGCGCATCCTTGATCCATTGCTGGTTGCCCGAGGCGGTGACCACCACGGTATCCAGGTCCTTGGTGGAGGCATCGGCGCTGGCCTCTGCAGCGGCCACGCCGGGCAGGGCCAGCAGGCAGGCGGTGGCCAGGGCACTGGCCAGGCGGGTGCGCGGCAGGCGCGCGGAACGGGAGCGGAACGGCTGGGACATGACGGCTTCCATCGAATGAGGGGGGACCGGATGGAAGCAGCGGGCACACGCAGACAAGCAGGCAGGCCCCCCTTCCATGGGTCGTAGGGCGCACGGTTCGGGCCGGCGCAGCTGGGTGGGTCTCGGCCGTACGGAAGACGGCGACCTGCCTGGTTAATGAAATGATAACTGTTCGCGTTTGTTACGATCCAGTACCCGGCGCCACGAAGCGACATTCCGCTGCGCGGTCCACCATCGCCTGCTGTTTGCTGAATGGGGATAAATCCCGGCGTAGACCTTCGCACTCGGCTTACATCCGGCGCCCTAGACTGGGCCGCATTTTCGATTCCGCCCCGTTGGAGATCGTGTGGGTTCCGGTAGTGACAGACAGCGACTGTGCGGCCAAGGGCCGGTACAGCCAGGACAAGTGCGGGCGCCGGGAAGGCGCGCCGGGAACCTTCGCGCATGCAGCCCGGCCGGGACGGCCGGCCATGCCGATCGTGGGGAGTAAGCGGTGATGGGGGGTCACACCATCCACGCGGAAGCGGATGCGCCCCGGCTCGACGCCGGCTGGGCGCTGCTGCCGGCCGAATCTCCGCTGCCGATGCCCGAACAGACCCTGCGCGAAGGCAAGCTGAAGGTCCGTCGGCACCGTACCTCGCCACGCCTGATCGGTCTGCGCCGGTTCTACATCTTCGGCGGCACCCTGGCCATGACCGCCATCGCCACCCGCATGATGTGGCGGGTGCTGTCGGCCAATGGCATCAGCGTGCTGGAAGCCTGCCTGCTGGTGCTGTTCGTCGGCCTGTTCGCCTGGATCGCGCTGTCCTTCGCCAGCGCCGTGGCCGGCTTCCTGACCGCCGTGTTCGACCGTGGCTATCGCCTTGGCATCGACCCGGACAAGCCGCTGCCGACCGTGCACAGCCGCACCGCGCTGCTGATGCCGACCTACAACGAGGATCCGCGCCGACTGCTGGCGGGCCTGCAGGCGATCTACGAGTCGGTGGCCGCCACCGGCCAGCTCGAACGCTTCGACTTCTTCGTGCTCAGCGATACCCGGCGCGAGGACATCGCACGCGCCGAGGAGCAGGTATTCGCCGAACTGCGCGAGCGCGTGCCGGACGGCCAGACGCGGCTGTTCTACCGCCGCCGTGGCGACAACAGCGGGCGCAAGGCCGGCAACATCGCCGACTGGGTGCGCCGCTTCGGTGGCGCTTACCCGCAGATGCTGATCCTGGACGCCGACAGCCTGATGACCGGCGACAGCATCGTGCGCCTGGTGGCCGGCATGGAACACAACGCCGATGTCGGCCTGATCCAGACACTGCCCTCGGTGATCGGTGGCCGCACCCTGTTCGCACGCATGCAGCAGTTCGGCGGTCGCGTGTACGGCCCGGTGATCGCCCGTGGCGTGGCCTGGTGGCATGGCGCCGAGAGCAACTACTGGGGCCACAACGCCATCATCCGCACCCGTGCCTTCGCCGACCACGCCGGCTTGCCAGCGCTGCCGGGGCGCAAGCCTTTCGGCGGCCACGTGCTCAGCCACGATTTCGTCGAAGCGGCGCTGATGCGCCGTGGCGGCTGGGCCGCGCACATGGTGCCGTACCTGGGGGGCAGCTACGAAGAAGGCCCGCCGACCCTGACCGACCTGCTGGTGCGCGACCGTCGCTGGTGCCAGGGCAACCTGCAGCACGGCAAGGTGGTCGGCAGCCGTGGCCTGCACTGGATCAGCCGCACCCACATGCTGATCGGCATCGGCCATTACTTCACCGCGCCGATGTGGGCGATGCTGATGCTGATCGGCATTGCGATCCCGCTGTTCCAGGAAGGCATCGATTTCAATGCCCTGCTGCACCTGTCACCCAGCGTGTACTGGCGGGCCCAGGACGAGGAGCAGGTGGTGCGCCTGTTCGCCGCCACCATGGCGGTGCTGCTGCTGCCCAAGGTGCTGGGCTATCTGGCGATGCTGCTGGACCCTGTCGACCGCCGCGGTTGCGGCGGTGCGATCCGTGCGTTCGTGTCGATGCTGGTGGAGACCGTGCTGGCCGCACTGATGGCACCGGTAGTGATGTACGTGCAGTCGCGCGGCGTGGCCGAAGTGCTGTCCGGCCGCGATTCCGGCTGGGACGCACAGCAGCGTGACGATGGTGGCATCTCGTGGATGGCCTTGATCCGTGGCTACGGCGGGTTGGGCGTGTTTGGTGCGTTCATGGGGGTGCTGGCGTGGGCGGTGTCGCCGTCGCTGGCAGCCTGGATGGCGCCGGTGGTGATCGGCATGGTGCTGGCCGTTCCGGTGGTGGCGCTGACCTCCTCGCGCGGTCCGGGTGCCTTCCTGCATCGCCTCGGCCTGCTCGACATCCCCGAAGAGAACATTCCGCCACCGGTGCTGGTGCGCGCCGCGCAGCTGCGCCGGGAAGCCGCCGAGCAACCGCCGCTGTACTGATGGCCCTGCACCAGCGGCATAATGCGGCTCGAACTTGAAGGAGCCGCATCATGCTGCAAACGGTGGAACAGGAAACCGGCGCCTCGCCACAGTGGTCGGTGATCTGGCTGCACGGGCTTGGCGCCGACGGCCACGACTTCGCGCCGATCGTGCCGGAACTGGTGCGTCCGCACTGGCCGGCGCTGCGCTTCGTGTTCCCGCACGCACCGGTGCGGCCGATCACGATCAACAACGGCGTACCGATGCGCGGCTGGTACGACATCGTCGGGATGGACTTCCGCTCGCGTGCCGACATGGCCGGCGTGCAGGAATCGGTGCTGCAGCTGGATGCGCTGATCGCACGTGAGATCGAGCGCGGCGTCGCGCCGGAGAAGATCTTCCTGGCCGGCTTCTCGCAGGGCGGGGCGATCATCCTCACCGCTGCACTGTCGCGCATCGCGCCACTGGCCGGCCTGATCGCACTGTCCACTTACCTGCCGGAAGCCGAGAGCGCCAGGCGCGTTGACGGTGCGGTGCAGGTGCCGGTGTTCATGGCCCATGGCAGCAGCGACCCGGTGATTCCGCAGGCGGTGGCCGTACACAGCGCGCAGGCCCTGCAGGCGCTGGGCCTGCAGGTGGAGTGGCACAGCTATCCGATGGCCCACCAGGTCTGCGCCGAAGAGATCCAGGCGCTGGGTGACTGGCTGCAGGAACGATTGGGCGCTGCCTGAGCCATGCCCCCGGCCAGCACATCGCCGTGGATGCCGGAACTGTGCCGCCTGCCGCGGCTGGCGGCGATGCTCGGCCTGGCCCAGCTGGTGGTGGTGGTGCTGGCGCTGGCGCCCGATGGCAGCCGCCACTGGACCTTCGGCGAGCTGCTGTCGGCCAGCGGCTTCGCGCTGTGGCTGGCGCTGGCGGTGACCGCCAGCCTGTGCCTCCTGCGGCAGGCACTGTCGAGGCTGCCGCAGGTGCTGGGCGCTGTCGCGGCGATCGTGCTGGCGACCCTGATCGCGGTGGTCTGTGCCGGCATCGTGCATGCACTGTACGCGGTGCTGGGCGACAACTTCGCCCGCGGCATCAGCTTCTGGCGCTTCACCCTGGGCAGTGCGGCAACCACGGCACTGATCGCCGCACTTGCCCTGCGCTACTTCTATGTGAGCGATCGCTGGGCCGCGCAGGTGCAGGCCAACGCGCGTGCCCAGGCCGACGCGCTGCAGGCGCGGATCCGGCCGCACTTCCTGTTCAACAGCATGAACCTGATCGCCAGCCTGCTGCATCGCGATCCGGCGGTGGCCGAACGCGCGGTGCTGGATCTGTCCGATCTGTTCCGTGCTGCCCTCGGCGCGGGCGAGGGCGACTCCACCCTGCGTGACGAATGCGAGCTGGCCGAGCGCTATCTGTCGATAGAGTCGCTGCGCCTCGGCGAGCGTCTGCAGGTGCGCTGGCAGCGCGATGAGCCGCTGCCGTGGGACCTGCCACTGCCGAGGCTGGTACTGCAGCCGCTGGTGGAAAACGCAGTGCTGCATGGCATTTCGCGGCTGCCCGAAGGCGGCACCATCGAATTGCAGCTGGTGCGCGAGGGCAGCGAGCTGCAGATCCGCGTGCGCAATCCCGCGCCCGATCCGCAGGCGCCGGGGTTGGCGCTGGCGCGTGGTGCCGGCCATGCCCAGCACAGCATCGCTCATCGGCTGGCCTGGCGCTTCGGCGCCGCCGCGCGGATGACGGCTGGCTGGAGCGAGGGCTACTATGCCTGCCAGGTGACAGTGCCGATCCAGTGAGGGGACGACCGTGAGGGTAGTCATCGCCGATGACGAACCGCTGGCGCGGGAACGCCTGCGCAGCCTGCTGGCGGCGCAGGACGGGGTGGACGTGGTGGCCGAGGCCGGCAACGGCGAGCAGGCCCTGCATGCGTGCGCGGAGCTGCAGCCGGACCTGGTCCTGCTGGATATCGCCATGCCCGGGCTGGACGGCCTGGAAGCCGCCCGCCACCTGGCCAGCTTCGAGCCGCGCCCGGCGGTGGTGTTCTGCACGGCTTATGACGCGCATGCGCTGTCGGCGTTCGAGGCGGCGGCCATCGATTACCTGATGAAGCCGGTCCGCGCCGAGCGCCTTGCCGCAGCGATCGCACGTGCACGCACGTTCCTGGCCGGCCGCGATGGCCAGCCGCAGGACAGCGGCGGGCAGCAGGCCCGCAGCATGCTGTGCGCACGCCTGCGTGGCAGCCTGCGGCTGATCCCGCTGGACGACATCCACTACCTGCAGGCGGAAGAGAAGTACGTGGTGGTGCACCATGCGCGCGGCGAGGACCTGATCGAGGAGTCGCTGAAGTCGCTGGAGGAAGAGTTCGCCAGCCGCTTCATCCGCATCCATCGCAACTGCCTGGTGGCGCGCCACGAGCTGGTGGAGCTGCGCCGCGGCACGGGTGGTCAAGTGCAGGCGGTGCTGCGGCATGGCAAGCAGCCGCTGGAAGTCAGCCGCCGCTGCGTGGCGACGCTGAAGCAGGAACTGCGGCATCTGTGAGTGGTCCCGCGCGGCCTGCGGCCGCGACTGCTATGAAATCAACAGCAACAGCAACAGCAACAGCGGGTCATGGCTCGTTGTTTCTACGTGCTGGGTTGGGCCGGGGTGGGGCGGCGGGACACGCTGCAAGTACATCCATGTAGCTCGATGGCGCCATCCATGGCGCCAACGGTCCCGCCGCCCCACCCCGGCCCAACCCTCTCGTTTTTCCCGCGTCGGACGGCAAAGGCATTGTTGTTATCGGGTGGGGAAAGAGGGGTCAGATCCCTTTTCCTGCGGAAAAGGGATCTGACCCCGGAAGCCGTCGGCTGTTGCTTTTGCTTCTGCTTTTTTCTTTTGATCTTCCGTGGCTGACGCGCACTGAAGCTGTCAGAGGCCGGGCGGGGTGGGGTCGCGGGGGTGTCCGCGGCATGGATGCCGCGGCCAAGCCTCCACGGACGGATTCACGGCGTCCCCCGTGACCCCACCCCGTCCGGCCAAGCGCGGCTGTTGCTTTCACGACCCCTCCGCCAGCCACGAGGGGCTCCGCCGTTGGCCGTATCCGCGCCGGAGGCGCGATAATGACCGGATGGAAACCGTCCGCATCGCCACCCGCAAGAGCCCGCTCGCCCTCTGGCAGAGCGAACACGTCGCCGACCGCCTGCGCCAGGCCCATCCCGGCTTGCATGTGGAACTGGTGCCGATGAGCACCCGCGGCGACGAAGTGCTCGACCGTTCGCTGGCCGCCATCGGTGGCAAGGGCCTGTTCCTGAAGGAGCTGGAGCTGGCCATGCTGCGCGGTGAGGCCGACTGCGCCGTGCACTCGCTGAAGGATGTGCCGATGGAACTGGACGAACCCTTCGCGCTGCCGGCGATGCTGACCCGCCACGATCCAGCCGATGGCTTCGTCTCCAACCTGTACGCCTCGCTGGACGCGCTGCCGATCGGTGCGCGGGTCGGCACCTCATCGCTGCGCCGCCAGGCCCAGCTGCGCGCGCTGCGCCCGGATCTGGAATTGCTGGACCTGCGCGGCAACGTCAACACCCGCCTGGCCAAGCTCGACAATGGTGGTTACGACGCCATCGTGCTGGCCGTGGCCGGCCTGGAGCGTCTGGGTCTGGGCGAGCGCATCGTCGCGCGCCTGCAACCGCCGCAGTGGCTGCCGGCCCCGGCGCAGGGCGCGGTGGCGGTGGAGTGCGATGGTGGCAATGCGCGGCTGATGGCGTTGTTCGCCCCGCTTGATGACGCGGCCACGCGTGCCTGCGTGGAAGCCGAGCGGGCGATGAACCGTGCGTTGCATGGCAGCTGCCACGTGCCGGTGGCGGCCATCGCGCAGTGGCAGGGCGACGACCTGCACCTGCAGGGGCTGGTTGGCAGCGCCAGCGATGGCCGTGCCGTGCGTGCCGAGGCGGTGGGTCCGGCCAGTGACCCGGAAGCGCTGGGCCAGCGCGTGGCGAAGCTGCTGCTGGATGAGGGCGCCGGCGAGCTGCTGAACGTCTGAGCCACCGCAGGTAGTGCCGGCCGCTGGCCGGCAACCTCGTGGCCCAGTTGAATGCAGTTGCCGGCCAGCGGCCGGCACTACCGGAAGCAGAACGGGCGCCCTGGCGCCCGTTCTGCTTATTTGAACTTGTAGACCACGTTCATCGTGGTCAGCGTATCGGTCTTGCGCTTGTCCTCGGCCACGTCACTGTTGTAACGCGCCTGCCAGCCGGCCTTCAGCGCCAGGTGCTCGTTCATGCTCACCGACACGCCGAAGTCGTTCTGGCCGAAGGTGTTGTACGAACCGGATTCGACCAGCAGGGTGTTGACCAGGTCGGTGTTGTCGGTCAGCGAGTACTTCATGTCGAACAGGCCGCGGCCGATCATGCCGGTGCGGGTGCGGTCGTCCTCGGTGCTGTGGGTGCGGCGCACACCGGGGCCGATCTGCGCGTCGAACGAGAAGCGCTCGGTGTTCCACAGGCGGGTGCCGTAACCCAGACCGAACGAGCTCTGGCGGTCGTAGGTGGCGAAGTCGTCGCGCTCGGTACGCACCGTGGCCGTCAGCTGGCGGTGCTCGCCCAGCTGCAGCGCGCTGCCGGCACTGCCGGTGTAGCGGTTGGCGGTGGTGTTGTTGCGGCGGGTGGTGGTGCCGTCGTCGCGGGTCTCGGTTACCTTGGAGCTGGAACGCAGGCCGGCCAGGTCCATGCTGTGCACCCAGTCGCCGTCGGTGTAGCGCAGGCGCAGGCGGCCGTTGAAGCT
Source organism: Stenotrophomonas sp. YJH_SMC_21 (assembly GCF_059369555.1). Lineage (NCBI taxonomy): Bacteria > Pseudomonadati > Pseudomonadota > Gammaproteobacteria > Lysobacterales > Lysobacteraceae > Stenotrophomonas > Stenotrophomonas sp. YJH_SMC_21. The sequence goes on along the minus strand of NZ_JCAFSU010000001.1, from coordinate 309,809 downwards.
CTCGGTGCTGCTGTTGCCGCGTGCCGAAGCGAAGCCGAGCTCGCCGCCACTGCCGCTCCACGGCGAAGACATCGCCGCCAGTTCGGAGGCATCCTGTGCATACGCGAGCGGCGCGCACAGCAGCAGGGGGATCAGCAGGGACACGCGCAGGGACATCGGGGCTTCTCCGAAGCGGTTGACAGCCGGTGATGATACTGGAAGCGTGATGGCGGTCAGAATCGATCCAAGGCGCGCTTCAGCAGACGTTGCCGCGGACGCCTATTCAGGGCAGATCGATACGCAATGCCGGGTCGTTGAAGCGCGAATAGCGCAGGCGCAGCTGGAAATTGCGGCCATTGCTGCTGCCGCTGCGCACGATCTGCCGTGGCAGGCCCTGGGCGTCCACCCAGTACTCCAGGCGTTCGCCGGCCTGCGCGCCGCGCAGGCGGTAGTGACGGGTCTCGACTCCATCCAGCGATTGGCTGCCCAGGTCTTCGGCCTGCAGCTCGGCAGGCAGGGCGTCGGCCGGCAAGGGATTGCGCCACTGCTCCAGCAGGCCCGGCGGGGTGGGAACCTGGCGGATCGCACCATCGGCCTGCAGGAACATGGTGTCGCCAATGATCGTCTGCGGCCCGCCCGGGGTCTGCACCCGGAAGCGGTCGGGGGCGACGAAGTCCATGGCACTGCGCACCGGCTGCGGCGCGCCCAGCACCTCCAGCTCGGCATGGAAACTGCCCAGGGCCGCAAAGCGTTGGCTGGCGCCCAGTACGGCCTGGGCCGGATCTGCCGCGGGCACGGGGGCTTCGGTCCCGGCCGGCGCCGGTGCGCGATCGCAGGCAGCCAGCAGCAGGCAGGCCAGCAGGGACAGGGCGGGCAACCGGCGCATCGGGCATTCCATGGGGGTGGGGGCGACCACGATAGCCCAAACGTCCCACACAAGACCCGCGACTCGGACATAATCGGGGGTATGGACCGATACGAACGCATCACCGCCCTGCATCGTCTGCTCAAGTCCGCGCGCTATCCGGTGACGGTGGCGACTCTGCAGGACAAGCTCGGTTGTTCCCGTGCCACCGTCTACCGCGACCTGGCCTTCCTGCGCGATGCGCTGATGGCACCGATCGAGGGCGACGGCGAGGCCGGCTTCCGCTACCAGGCCGACGAGAGCGACCGCTTCGAACTGCCTGGCCTGTGGCTCAGCTCGGAGGAGCTGCACGCCCTGCTGGCCTCGCAGCACCTGCTGGCGCGTACCGGCGGCGGCGTGCTGTCCTCGGTGCTGGCGCCGCTGCAGCAGCGTATCGAGAGCCTGCTGGCTGCGCAGGCCGGTGTCTCCAACTGGCCGGTGGACCGTGTGCGGGTAATCCCGCACCGCGGCCGCAAGTTCGATGAAGGCAGCTTCCGCAGCGTGGCCTCGGCGGTGCTGGAGCGCCGCCAGCTGGCGTTCGAGTACCGTGCCCGTTCCACCGACGAGCCGACCAAGCGCACCGTCTCGCCGCAGCGCCTGACCCATTACCGCGACAACTGGTACCTGGATGCCTGGGACCATGACCGCGAAGCCCTGCGCAGCTTCGCCGTGGACCGCATCCACAAGGCGCGCGTGGTCGACAGCACTGCCCGTGACGTCGCCGACAGCGAGCTGGACGAGCAGCTGGGTGCCAGCTACGGCATCTTCTCCGGTGCGCCGAAGGGCTGGGCGACCATCCTGTTCAGTGCCAAGGCCGCGCGCTGGGTGGCCGACGAGCATTGGCACTCCAAGCAGCAGGGCCGCTTCCTGGCCGATGGCCGCTATGAACTGAAGGTGCCGTACAGCGTCTCCCGCGAGCTGCTGATGGACGTGCTGCACTACGGCTCGGATGCCGAGATCGTCGAGCCGGTGATGCTGCGCGAGCAGGCCAAGGCGCTGCTTGAGCTGGCCCTGAGCAACTACGAAAAATCCTGACACTCCCCCCGAGAACTCCTCCGCCCATGAAGAAGACCCTGTTGCTGCCCCTGCTCGCCGCTGCGCTGGCCCTGACCGCCTGCGGCAAGTCCGGCGAGCCCTCGCAGAAGCTGGTGGTGGCCGCCACGGCCGTGCCGCATGCCGAGATCCTTGAGGTGGTCAAGCCGATCCTCAAGCAGGAAGGCGTGGACCTGGACGTGCGCGTGTTCAACGACTACGTGCAGCCCAACGACCAGCTGGTGCAGAAGCAGGTGGACGCCAACTACTTCCAGACCGAGCCGTACCTGGATGCCTACAACCGCGATCGCAAGACCGATCTGGTGAAGGTGATCGGCGTGCATATCGAGCCGTTCGGTGCCTATTCGCGCAAGGTCAAGTCGCTGGCCGAGCTGCGCGACGGTGCCGACGTGGTGATCCCGAACGACCCGAGCAACAACAGCCGCGCGCTGATCCTGCTGCACAAGGCCGGCGTGATCGAGCTGAAGGATCCGGCCAACGCGCTGTCGACCCTGCGTGACATCACCGCCAACCCGAAGAACCTGAAGTTCCGCGAGCTGGACTCGGCGATGCTGCCGCGCGTGCTGGACCAGGTCGACCTGGCCCTGATCAACACCAACTACGCGCTGGATGCGGGCCTCAACCCGACCAAGGATGCACTGGCGATCGAGAGCAAGGACTCGCCGTACGTGAACTTCCTGGTCGCGCGGCCGGACAACAAGGACGACGCCCGCGTGCAGAAGCTGGCCAAGGCCCTGACCAGCCCGCAGGTGAAGGCTTTCATCGAGACCAGGTACAAGGGCGCGGTGCTGCCGGCGTTCTGACCGGCGCTCCGGGCGTTCTGGCCATGCGGTAGTGCCGGCCGCTGGCCGGCAATCTGCAAACGCCGCCAAGGATCATGGGGTTGCCGGCCAGCGGCCGGCACGACCTTCAGTCGACGTGGAAGGCGAGGGTGGCCGCCACGGCCTGCTGCCAGCCTGCATAGAGTTTCTCGCGCCGCGCCACTTCCATCTGTGGCTCGAAGCGCCGGTCCAGGCCCCATTGCGCGGCGATCTGCTCGCGGCTGGACCAGAACCCGACGGCCAGACCGGCCAGGTAGGCCGCGCCCAGCGCGGTGGTCTCGGTCAGCCGCGGCCGCAGCAGAGGCACCCCAAGGATGTCGGCCTGGAAGCCGGCCAGGAAGTCGTTGCCGATCGCACCGCCGTCGGCGCGCAGTTCGGTCAGCGCGATGCCCGCATCGGACTGCATCGCATCAAGCACGTCGCGGGTCTGGTAGGCCATCGCCTCCAGCGCGGCACGCACGAAGTGTGCCTTGCGGGTGCCACGGGTCAGGCCGAACATCGCGCCGCGCACATCGCTGCGCCAGTAGGGCGCGCCCAGGCCGACGAATGCCGGCACCAGATACGCGCCGCCGCTGTCCGGCACCTGCGCGGCCAGTGCCTGGCTGTCGCTGGCACGCTCGATCATGCGCAGGCCGTCACGCAGCCACTGCACCACCGAGCCGGCGATGAAGATCGAGCCTTCGAGTGCATATTCCACGCGCCCGTCCAGGCCCCAGGCAATGGTCGTCAGCAGGCCGTTGCGCGAGCGCACCGCCTGCGTGCCGGTGTGCATCAGCATGAAGCAGCCGGTGCCATAGGTGTTCTTGACCATGCCCGGCTGGAAGCAGGCCTGGCCGAACAGCGCCGCCTGCTGGTCTCCGGCGATGCCGGCGATCGGGATCGGGTGGTCGAAGAAGAACTGCGGCCGGGTGTGCGCATACACCGTGCTGGAATCGCGCACCTGCGGCAGCATCGCGCGGGGTATGTCCAGCAGCGCCAGCAGGTCGTCATCCCAGTCCAGCGTGTGGATGTTGAACAACAGGGTGCGTGCGGCGTTGCTGTAGTCGGTCACATGCGCCTGGCCGCCACTGAGGTTCCATACCAGCCAGCTGTCGATGGTGCCGAACAGCAGCTCGCCACGCTCGGCGCGTTGCTGCGCACCTTCCACGTGGTCGAGGATCCAGCGCACCTTGGTGGCGGAAAAATAGGCGTCGATCAGCAGGCCGGTGCGTTCGCGGACCAGTGCCTCATGCCCGTCGCACTTCAGTCGCTCGCAGATGGCATGGCTCTGCCGCGACTGCCAGACGATGGCATTGTGGATCGGCTGGCCGGTGGCGCGGTCCCAGACCACGGTGGTCTCGCGCTGGTTGGTGATGCCCAGCGCGGCGATATGACGCGGGTCGATCTGTTCGCGGCTGAGCAGTTCGGTCAGCGTGGCATAGACACTGGTGAGGATCTCGCGCGGGTCATGCTCGACCCAGCCGGGTTGCGGGAAGATCTGCGCGAACTCGCGCTGCGCACTGCCGACGATGTCGCCAGCACGGTCGAACAGGATCGCGCGCGAACTGGTGGTGCCCTGGTCGATGGCCAGCACGTAGCGGGGCGTCATGCAGCGTCTCCGGTGGCGATGGGGAAATCCTAATGCATCGATCGCGTCGCGCGCGGCCACCCTGGTAGCTGCCAACCTTGGTTGGCACACGTGGCAACACGGGGGTCAGAGCCCTTTCCCTGGGAAAGGGATCCGACCCCCCATCCACGCCTGCAGCCGCGCCACCTGCGCCGCATCCAGCCGCAGCCCCAGCTTGCTCCGCCGCCACAGCACGTCCTCGGCGCTACGCGCCCATTCGTGGTCGCGCAGGAAAGCCACTTCCCGCGCATGCAGGCCGCCGCCAAAGTCCTCGCCAAGATCGTTCATACCCCGCAGGCCCTGCAGCAGCTCCGCGCTGCGGCTGCCGTAGGCGCCGGCCCAGCGGCGCGCAATCTCTGCGGGCAGCCACGGTGCCAGTGCCTGCAGGCGCGAGCACGCCTGCGTGGCGTCGCCCCAGTCGCTGCCCGGCAGTGGGTGGCCCGTTGCCGTCCATGCCGGTCCCATCTGCGGCAGGGCGGGGCGCAGCAGGTCCAGCGCTTCTTCGGCCAGCACGCGGTACGTGGTCAGCTTGCCGCCCAGCACATGCAGCGCGGGCGCCGGGCCGGACTGCAACTGCAGGCGGTAGTCACGGCTCAGCTTCGCTGCACGCGGATCTGGATCGGCAAGTAGCGGGCGTACCCCTGCGAACTGCCAGACCACGTCCTGCGGGGTGATCGGCTCGCGCAGGTAGTGGTTGGCGGCCTCGCACAGGTAAGCCACCTCCGAAGGCAGCGCGCTGCACCGGGCCGGGTCGCCGCGGTAGTCGGTGTCGGTGGTGCCGACCAGCAGGTGGTCGTGGGCGAACGGCAGCAGGAACACCACGCGGCCATCGGGCTGCTGAAGCAGGCAGGCGCTGTCGTCGGGCCAGGGCCGGCGCAGCACGATGTGGCTGCCCTGTACCAGGCGCAGGGCGGGGCCGCCATCGCGCGCCTGCATACGTTCCAGCAGGCCTCCTGCCCAAGGGCCGGCTGCATTGGCAACGGCCTGGGCGATCACCGTTTGCTGTCGGCCGTCGGTGGCTTCCAGCGTGGCCTGCCAACGGCCCAGCACAGGGCGCAGTTCAATGCAGCGGCTGCGCACATGTACCCGTGCGCCACGCCGGGCGGCGTCCAGCGCATTGAGCAGTACCAGCCGCGCGTCATCGACCTGCGCATCGGCGTAGCTGAAGGCCTGCCGCAGCGCCGGGGAGAGCCAGGGGCCAAGCGGGTCGCGTTGCAGGTCCAGTGCGCGCGAGGCGGGAAAACTCGGGCTGCGCCGGCCCAGATGGTCATACAGCCACAGGCCCGCGCGCAGCATCCAACGCGGTCGCAGGTGGGGTTCCCATGGCAGTACGAAGCGCAACGGACGGACCAGATGGGGGGCTTGGCGCCGCACCACTTCGCGTTCACCCAGTGCCTTGCGCACCAGTCCGAACTCGCCCTGTTCAAGGTAGCGCAGGCCGCCGTGGATCAGTTTGCTGCTGGCGCTGGAGGTGTGCGCGGCCAGGTCATCCTGCTCGCACAACAGCACCCGCAGGCCGCGGCCGGCCGCATCACGGGCGATGCCGGCGCCGTTGATGCCGCCACCGATCACCAGCAGGTCGACGTCGTCCATCGCGTCTCCGTGTCCTGTGTGTGCGTAGAGTCGACTGTCAGTTGACTGCCTCTTGTAGAGTCGAGCCATGTTCGACTTTTTGAAAGAGCGGTCGACTGACAGTCGACTCTACAGAACGCGGGTGACGGAAACGACGACGGGCCCCGCAGGGCCCGTCGCGTTACATCAGTGAAGCCGGTGCTGCCTGGATCAGAAGCGGGCACCGATGCCGAAGCCGACGGTCCACGGATCCATCTTGGCTTCGCCGATCTTCTCGCCGCCGACCTTCACGTCCGGACGCGAACGCATGTAGCGGGCATCGGCACGGGCGAACCAGGTGGAGTTGATGTTCATGTCCACGCCGACGGTGCCGATCACGCCCTTGGCGTCCTTGAGGCGGATGTCGGAGCTGCTGCCGTCGGCCAGCGTTTCATTGCTGAAGCTGGACTGGTAGTAGCCCACGCCCACGAACGGACGGAACACGTTGTCAGCCTGGCCGAAGTGGTACTGGCCGCTCAGCGCGACCGGCTGCTGCTCGACGTTGCCCAGGCGGGCATTGTTCGGGCCCTTCACCTTGTGGTCGAACTTGTCGGCGGCGCCCCACAGTTCAACGGCCCAGTTGTCGTTGATGTAGTAGCTGAAGCTGACGGTCGGCGCCGGGCCACCATCGACCTTCTTGATGCCGTCGATCGGATCATTCTTCGGCTGCAGCAGCGCGACGCCGCCAACCACGGCAAAATGCTTGCCCGAAGCGGTATCGGTGGAGCTGCTGTCCTGGGCGAAAGCGGCCGGCGCGAAGGCGGCGGAGGTCAGCAGGGCGAGACTCAGGATACGGATGGAGCGCATGGGGGTATCTCCTAATGTTTCTTGTTTTGGGCCCCCGGTTGCGGGGCGAGCACACCGTAGTCGCCTCAACATGAATCGAATCCGACGCGCGTTAAAAAATAGTTTTCCTTGTTCAGCGATCAGCGCGAAAAGCCTGTATCCATGGGGTTTCTGGTCGTCAGTGGCATTCATTCAGTTGGAGAAGATGTGAGCGCGGCAACGCTGTGCGTCGGCCTGCAAGCGCAGGTGAACGTGGATTGCAGGGTGCTGCTGCTGGGTTCGATGCCAGGCGTGGCATCCCTCCAGGAGCAGCGTTACTACGCGCATCCGCGCAACCGCTTCTGGCCGCTGATGGCCGATATCTGCGGTTTCGACGCGGCTCTGCCCTATGTGCAACGGCTGCAGGCGTTGAACGCCGCGGGCATCGGCCTGTGGGATGTGATCGGCCGCTGCGAGCGGCGCGGCAGCCTGGATGCCGACATCGTGCGTGGCACGGAAGTGGCCAATGCGCTGCCGGAACTGATCGCCACGCTGCCTGAGCTGAAGCTGATCGGCTGCAATGGTGGTGCCTCGCTGCAGGCATTCCAGCGCTGGGTGCTGCCACGGCTGGAAACCCCGCCGAAGCTGGTCGCATTGCCGTCGACCAGCCCTGCCAATGCGGCGTGGTCGTTGCCGCGCCTGCGCCAGGCCTGGCAGCCGGTGGCCGACGCGCGGGCGACATGAAGCGGACATCGTCCGGACAATACGCTACCGACTGGTCGCGGCCGCGACCCATGGGCAACAGCCTGTCCCGGCTGCGTGCGTACTGAAAACACCTGTAACGGTTGGCGCTGGACCCCGCTGGCCGCACAATAGACGTTTCCCTACACCAGATTGCCGGAGTTATCCCCATGGCCGAAATCAAGGAAGCACTTGTCCCCGATATCGGTGACTACAGCGATATCCCGGTAATCGAGGTGCTTGTCGCCGTCGGCGACACGGTCAAGAAGGACCAGGGCCTGGTGACGCTGGAAAGCGACAAGGCGACCATGGAAGTGCCGTCCTCGGTGGCTGGCGTGGTCAAGGAACTGAAGGTCAAGGTCGGCGACAGCCTGTCCGAAGGCAAGGTCGTGGCCCTGATCGAAGTGGCCGCAGGCGAAGCCGAAGCCGCCAAGCCGGCGGCTGCCGCGCCGGCACCGGCCAAGGCCGCTGCCCCGGCTGCCGCCACCCAGAGCGCACCGGCCCCGGCCGCAGCTGCGCCGGCCGCCCCGGCTGCCAGCGGTGGTGCGGTTGAAGCGCTGGTGCCGGATATCGGCGACTACTCCGGCATTCCGGTCATCGAAGTGCTGGTCGCCGTCGGCGACACGGTCAAGAAGGACCAGGGCCTGGTCACGCTGGAAAGCGACAAGGCCACCATGGAAGTGCCGTCGTCGGTGGCCGGCGTGGTCAAGGAGATCAAGGTCAAGGTCGGCGACACTCTGTCGCAGGGCAATGTGGTCGCCATCATCGAGGCCGAGGGCGCTGCCGCGCCGGCGCCGACCAAGGCGGCCGCTGCGGCCGCTCCGGCTGCCGCCGAGACCGCCACCAAGGTCGAGCCGGTCGCTGTGCCGGTGCAGCCGGACAAGCTGGCGGCCCGCGAGATCGCCTCGGCCGGTACCCCGTCCAGCCCGCCGGTGCAGTTCAACGCCGATGGCGTGCTGCCCGCCAAGGTGCCGTATGCCACCCCGGCGGTGCGTGTGTTCGCCCGCGAACTGGGCGTGGACCTGCTGCAGATCAACGGCACCGAGAAGGGTGGCCGCATCACCAAGGGTGACGTGCAGAAGTTCGTCAAGGCCGCGCTCAGTGGTGGCGTGCCGGCTGCCGGCGGTGCTGCTGTCGCTGCCGGTGGTGGCCTGAACCTGCTGCCGTGGCCGAAGGTCGACTTCAGCAAGTTCGGCGAGACCGAAGTGCAGCCGCTGTCGCGCATCAAGAAGATCTCGGGTGCGAACCTGGCCCGCAACTGGGCGATGATCCCGCATGTCACCCAGTTCGAGCAGGCCGACATCACCGACCTGGAAAGCCTGCGCGTGGCGCTGAACAAGGAGAACGAGAAGGCCGGCATCAAGCTGACCATGCTCGCCTTCCTGATCAAGGCCAGCGCCGCAGCGCTGAAGAAGTTCCCGGAGTTCAACGCCTCGCTCGATGCCAGCGGTGAAAACCTGACCCTGAAGAAGTACTTCCACATCGGCTTCGCCGCCGACACGCCGAACGGCCTGGTCGTGCCGGTGATCCGCGACGTGGACAAGAAGGGCGTGGTGCAGATCGCGCAGGAAACTGGCGAACTGGCCAAGAAGGCGCGCGACGGCAAGCTCGGCCCGGCCGACATGAGCGGCGGCTGCTTCTCGATCAGCTCGTTGGGCGGCATCGGCGGCACCGCGTTCACCCCGATCGTCAATGCACCGGAAGTGGCCATCCTCGGTGTCTCCAAGTCGTCCATCCAGCCGGTCTGGAACGGCAAGGAATTCGCACCGAAGCTGATGCTGCCGCTGTCGCTGAGCTACGACCACCGCGTCATCGACGGCGCCCTGGCCGCACGCTTCACCACGTACCTGTCCCAGGTACTGGCCGACATGCGCCGCGTGCTGCTGTAAGGCACCCGCTTCGCCCCCACCGTGCGGCCGCAGCCCCTGGCGCGGCCGCGTGAACAGATGCAGTGACAGCCCACCGGCCATGCCGGGCGGGCATGAGGAAAACCCACCATGGCCACGATTGAAGTCAAGGTTCCCGACATCGGCGATTACAGCGATGTGCCGGTGATCGAAGTGTTGGTCGCCGTCGGCGACACGGTGAAGAAGGACCAGGGTCTGGTGACCCTGGAATCGGACAAGGCCACCCTGGAAGTGCCGTCCTCGGCTGCCGGCGTGGTCAAGGAGATCAAGGTCAAGCTGGGCGACACCCTGTCCGAAGGCGCCGTGGTCGTGGTGCTGGACGCTGAAGGCGCCGCCGAAGCCCCGGCCAAGGCCGCTGCGCCGGCTCCGGCTGCAGCCGCTCCGGCCAGCAAGCCGCCGGTGACCCCGTCGCACCGCGCCCCGGCCGAACCGGCTGCGCCGAAGCCGGCGCTGTCCAGCGGCAAGCCGGCCGACATCGAATGCGAGATGGTCGTGCTGGGCTCGGGCCCGGGCGGCTACACCGCCGCCTTCCGCGCTGCCGACGTCGGTCTGGATACGGTGCTGGTCGAACGCTACGCCAGCCTCGGCGGCGTCTGCCTCAATGTGGGCTGCATTCCGTCCAAGGCGCTGCTGCACGCCGCAGCGGTCATCGACGAAGTGGCCCACGCCGGTGATTTTGGCGTCGAGTTCGGCAAGCCGACCATCACCCTGGACAAGCTGCGCCAGTACAAGGAAAAGGTCGTCAACCAGCTGACCAAGGGCCTGGCCGGCATGGCCAAGCAGCGCAAGGTCCGCAACGTGCAGGGCGTCGGCAAGTTCATCTCGGCCAACGAGCTGGAAATCACCGCTGCTGACGGCAGCACCCAGCTGCTGCGCTTCCAGAAGTGCATCATCGCCGCCGGTTCGCAGGCGGTGAAGCTGCCGAACTTCCCGTGGGACGACAAGCGCGTGATGGATTCCACCGACGCGCTGGAGCTGGCCGAAGTGCCGGGCTCGCTGCTGGTCGTTGGCGGCGGCATCATCGGCCTGGAAATGGCCACCGTGTACAGCGCGCTGGGCAGCAAGGTCACCGTGGTCGAGTTCATGGACCAGCTGATGCCGGGCGCCGACAAGGACCTGGTCAAGCCGCTGGCCGACCGCCTGAAGAAGCAGGGCATCGAAGTGCACCTGAAGACCAAGGCCTCGGGCGTCACCGCCGATGCCAAGGGCATCACCGTCACCTTCGACGCCGCCGAGGAAGGCCAGGCGCCTGCGCTGGCGCAGGGCACCTTCGACCGCGTGCTGGTGGCCGTGGGCCGTTCGCCGAACGGCAGGAAGATCGATGCCGAGAAGGCCGGTGTGCAGGTCACCGACCGTGGCTTCATCCCGGTCGACCGCCAGATGCGCACCAACGTGCCGCACATCTTTGCCATCGGCGACATCGTCGGCAACCCGATGCTGGCCCACAAGGCCACGCACGAGGGCAAGCTGGCCGCTGAAGTGGCAGCCGGCCACAAGAAGGAGTGGGTCGCCCGCGTGATTCCGTCGGTGGCCTATACCAACCCGGAAATCGCCTGGGTTGGCGTGACCGAGACCGAAGCCAAGGCCAAGGGCCTGAAGGTCGGCGTGGCCAAGTTCCCGTGGGCCGCCAGTGGCCGCGCGATCGGCATCGGCCGCACCGAGGGCTTCACCAAGCTGATCTTCGACGAAGAAACCCACCGCGTCATCGGCGGTGCGATCGTCGGCGTGCACGCCGGTGACCTGCTGGCCGAGATCGGCCTGGCGATCGAGATGGGTGCGGAAGCCGAAGACATCGGCCACACCATTCATGCCCATCCGACGCTGAGCGAGTCGGTGGCGATGGCCTCGGAAATCTACGACGGCACGATCACCGATCTGTACATGCCGAAGAAGAAGTAAGGCGCCCGCGCCGTTCCGAACGAAAAGCCCCGGTTTCTGCCGGGGTTTTTTGTTGGCTGCAGGAATGTCTTCGGCTGTTGTCATCGCGAGGGTCCGGGCCACTGCGCGGGTGGCAGGCATTTCGACAAATGTCCCCCGTCGCCCGCCTGCGGCGGTCGCCTCCTCCTTTACTTTGTCCAAACGCCTGCCACCCGCGCAGCGGCTCGGCTTGCGGATAGTCAGAGCCAGTGCCAAAGCCGCCCGGATTCCTGACACGCGGGGGGAGAGGGGCTTGTGTGCGAAGTAAAGGAGGAGGCGTCGGCCGTAGGCCGGCGCCGGGGGACATTCGCACGCAAGCCCCTCTCCCCCCGCGCTCGACCAACCTGCTTCTCTGCTCGACGATGCCACAAAAAACGCGGCCCCGATGTTCCGGAGGCCGCGCCAGGAGAGAGGGTGCCGTGGAAGGGGCGGGGGATCAGAACACGAAGCTGATACCGGCCACCGGGCCCTTGAATTCCTGCTTCAGGCCGACAGTACCGTCGCTGCCCTTCTTGTCCACGTCCAGCTTGAACCAGTCGTAGCCGGCGAACACGCCGAAGTTCTTGGTGAAGCGGTAATCGACGATGGCATTGGCGCGGCTCAGGTCGCCCTTGTAGTCATCGAAGCTGCCCCAGCGCGTGTTGAGGTACTGGCCCTGCAGCGTGATCATCCAGCGCTCGGACGGAGTGAAGGTCATGCGGGCGCCCACCACAGGTGCCACGCCATCGGCCTTCTCGTCGAGGAACTGGCCTTCGTACACCGTGCCCAGGTCGGCGTAGCCCTTGGTGCTGACCTTGGCGTATTCGCCACCGATCTGCAGGCCGAGGTCGAAGGTGTCGGTATCAACCACCGAGTAGTCATAGACCAGGCTGGCCACCTGGTACTTCAGCTCACCCTTCACGAAGCTGCCGGCCGGCACGTTCTCACCGCCGAAGGAAATGCCCTGGTCGAGGGTCTCGCGGCGGTCCTTGTCGTACTTGAAGTAGTTGAACAGGAGGCGCTGACGGTTGCTGATGCGGAACATGCCGTCGATGCGCGGCTCCCATTCCTTGCCACCCAGCTTGAAGTCCTGGTTCAGGGAGATGTCCTGGCCGGCCACGGTGGTGCTGCCGCGGAGGGTGTTGTCCGAATCGATGTTCATCGCACCCAGACGGATGGCAAAGCGGTCATCGCCTTCGGCGGCGTGGGCCGCATTGGCGAACGAGGCGCCGGCAGCGAGCAGGGAGAGGGCGAGCAGGGTGGGTACGGGGCGCATCGAAGAGTCCTTGCAGTGGTTCATCAGAATGAAGGCCACTGTGCCGGACAGGCCCGTCCACCATGCGTGAACGTATGGTCCATGGCATGTGTACGGTTCAGTGCTGTCGCGACGATGCAAAAAGATGGCCCCGGAGCCGGGCTTCGGGGCCATCGTGGGACCTGCGGGGCGGAGCCGACGAGGATGCTGCAGGCAGGTCGAATGATCGGACCGGCATGTCTGACGAAAGTTCCGCAGCCTGCGACCAAAGTTCAATAGTGCGTCGCAACATGGTGCGGACGTCATTGTCCCCCTGGTGGCACGCAAAAATGTAACCGTTACCGCAACTTGCGGCTTCCAGGGATGAACAGGGAGCGGTTGTCTCGCAAATTGTCCCATTGCTATAATTTGGCGGCTCGATGAGGCCCCCCTGCTGTAGCCGCCTCAGCCCTCCACTTGCAACCACGCGGGACGTCCTGTGCTGAACTCCGTTGATGCGGGTCGGCGACTGATGCTGCGCGCCGCGGTCTACCCGCTGGCCGCAGTGGCTGTCCTGGCCCTGGCCTTCCTGCTGGTAGGTCCGAAATACGCCCTCGGCGCGCTGGCGTCCGGTGTGGCCATTTCGGCCGGTGGCTGGGTGGCGGCACGGATGGCACTGGGCGGTGGGGCACTGGCCGCAGGATCGGCGATGGCTCGCCTGATCATTGCGATCGTGGCCAAGTGGGTCGTGGTTTTCGGCGTCCTGCTGGTGGGGTTCCTGGTCTTCAAGCTGCCTGCATTGGCGCTGTTGGCCGGTATCGCCGTCGGCTTGATGTTCCAGGTCCTGGCGATGGCCAGGCGTTGACAGAATTCAATTAACTGAAGGTTCCGGACACATGGCGGGCGAGGCTCTAACCCCTACCAGCTACATCCAGCATCACCTGCACAACCTGACCGCGCCGGTCGGCAAGGGTGAGGGTATGTTCTGGCATATCCACGTCGATACCTTCCTCACCGCGGTCCTGATGGGCCTGGTGATCGTTGTCGCGTTCTGGCTGGGCACCCGCAAGGCCACCGCCGGCGTGCCGGGCAAGTGGCAGGCCTTCGTTGAAATCTGCCTGGAGTTCGTCGACCGCCAGGCCAAGGACACCTACCACGGCAAGAGCAAGCTGGTCACGCCGATCGCCATCACCATCTTCTTCTGGATTCTGCTGATGAATCTGCTGAAGATGATCCCGGCCGATTTCATCGCCAAGCCGCTGGAATGGGCGGGCGTGCACTACTGGAAGCCGGTCCCGACCGCTGACGTCAACGCCACCCTGGGCATGGCCATCAGCGTGTTCTTCCTGATGCTGTTCTTCGCGCTCAAGTCCAAGGGCCTGGGCGGCTTCATCAAGGAATTCCTGACGGCCCCGTTCGGCAAGTGGATGATGCCGTTCAACCTGATCCTCAACATCGTCGAGTGGCTGAGCAAGCCGATCTCGCTGGCGATGCGACTGTTCGGCAACATGTTCGGCGGCGAAATCGTGTTCCTGCTGATCTGGGTGCTGGGTGGTGCCGGTTTCTTCGGTGCCATTGCCGGTGGTGTGTTCGGCCTCGGCTGGATGCTGTTCCACCTGCTGGTGATCCCGCTGCAGGCCTTCATCTTCATGATGCTGTCGATCGTGTACCTGAGCCTGTCGGAAGACGCTCACTGAGTTTCAAGCTTCAACGCGTTTCAACCTTCATCCGTTTCATCACCCTTAGCAACTTAAGTTCCTGGAGATAACCATGTACTTCGCCGTCCTGACCAACTTCGCGCAGATTCAGAGCTCCACCGCCCTTGCCGTCGGCATCATGATCGGCCTGGCCGCGCTGGGCGCCGGTCTGGGTCTGGCCATCATGGCTGGTAAGTTCCTGGAGTCGGCCGCCCGCCAGCCGGAACTGATCCCGGTCCTGCAGGTCCGCATGTTCATCACCGCCGGCCTGATCGACGCCGCGTTCATCATCTCGGTCGCCGTTGGCCTGCTGCTGGCCTTCGCCAACCCGCTGTCGGCTGCCTTCGCTGGCGCCGTCACCAAGGCTCTGGCCGGCTGATACAGCGGTTTGAGACGACCGGGTGCTGATGCACCCGGTTTCGGATGAAGGCCGGATGTGCCGCTACGGCGGCGCGTCCACCCCGAAACCAGCGATCGAGCTAACCATGAATATCAATTTCACCCTTCTTGCGCAGGCGCTGGCCTTCGCTGGTCTGATCTGGATCATCGCGACCAAGATCTGGCCGCCGCTGATGAACGCGATCGAAGAGCGCCAGCAGAAGATTGCTGAAGGCCTCGCTGCTGCCGACCGCAGCCAGAAAGATCTGGCCCAGGCGCAGGAGAAGGTCAACGAAGCGCTGAAGGAAGCACGCACCAAGGCCAACGAGATCATCGATCAGGCCCACGCGCGTGCCAACCAGATCGTTGATGCTGCCCGTAACGAAGCGATCACCGAAGCCACCCGTCAGAAGGAACTGGCCCAGGCTGAAATCGACGCCGCCGCCAACCGTGCCCGTGAAGATCTGCGCAAGCAGGTGTCCGCGCTGGCCGTGACCGGTGCCGAAAAGCTGCTCAAGCGCGAAATCGACGCCAACGCCCACAAGGCGCTGCTCGACGAGCTGGCCTCGGAGATCTAAGGATGAGCCAGGCCCTCACGCTTGCCCGCCCGTACGCCCGCGCCGCGTTCGCGACCGCGCGCGACGAAGGCGCGTTCGCGCCGTGGTCGGACGCCCTGGCGTTCTCCGCCCACGTCGCCGCCGACCCGCGCGTGGCGGCCCTGCTCGCCAACCCGGAGCTGGGTCGTGACGACGCCGTCGCCCTGCTGGCGCCGGTGTCCCACGGCGAGACCTACTCGCGCTTCCTGGCCATCCTGGCCGAATCGCATCGTCTGCCGCTGCTGCCGGAGATTTCCGGCATGTTCGACGCCCTGCGCGCCGAAGCCGAGCACGTGGTCAAGGCCACCGTCACCTCGGCCGCCGAACTGTCGGCCGGTGAGCTGGACGCGATCAAGGTCGCGCTGCGCAAGCGCTTCAACCGCGAGGTCGACGTGACCACCGCGGTCGATGCCTCGCTGATCGGCGGCGCCGTGATCGACGCCGGCGACGTGGTCATCGATGGTTCGCTGAAGGGCAAGCTGGCCCGTCTGCAGACCGCGCTCGCTAACTGAATTCATTTAACGTCCGGCCCCGCTGCCGGCACTAGGACTTGACGATGGCAACCACGCTCAACCCCTCCGAAATCAGCGAACTGATCAAGAACCGCATCGAGAAGGTCAAGCTGGCCGCGGAATCGCGCAACGAAGGCACCGTGACCAGCGTGTCCGACGGCATCGTGCGCATCTTCGGTCTGGCCGACGTGATGCAGGGCGAAATGATCGAACTGCCGAACAACACCTTCGCCCTGGCCCTGAACCTGGAGCGCGACTCGGTCGGCGCCGTGGTGCTGGGTGACTACGAGCACCTGCGCGAAGGCGACGTCGCCAAGACCACCGGCCGCATCCTGGAAGTGCCGGTCGGTCCGGAACTGCTGGGCCGCGTCGTGAACGCGCTGGGCGAGCCGATCGACGGCAAGGGCCCGCTGGGCACCGACCTGACCGCTCCGGTGGAGCGTGTTGCGCCGGGCGTGATCTGGCGTAAGTCGGTCGACCAGCCGGTGCAGACCGGCTACAAGTCGGTCGACTCGATGATCCCGATCGGCCGTGGCCAGCGCGAGCTGATCATCGGTGACCGCCAGACCGGCAAGACCGCGATGGCGATCGATGCCGTGATCAACCAGAAGGGCACCGGCATCAAGTGCGTGTACGTTGCGATCGGCCAGAAGGCTTCGACCATCGCCAACATCGTGCGCAAGCTGGAAGAGAACGGCGCGCTGGCCCACACCATCGTGGTGGCCGCGACCGCTTCCGAATCGGCTGCCATGCAGTACATCAGCGCCTACTCGGGCTGCACCATGGGTGAGTACTTCATGGACCGCGGCGAAGACGCGCTGATCGTGTACGACGATCTGTCCAAGCAGGCTGTCGCCTACCGCCAGATCTCGCTGCTGCTGAAGCGCCCGCCGGGCCGTGAAGCCTACCCGGGTGACGTGTTCTACCTGCACTCCCGTCTGCTCGAGCGCGCTGCCCGCGTGTCCGAGGAATACGTCGAGAAGTTCACCGAAGGCAAGGTCACCGGCAAGACCGGTTCGCTGACCGCGCTGCCGATCATCGAAACCCAGGCCGGCGACGTGTCCGCCTTCGTTCCGACCAACGTGATCTCGATCACCGACGGCCAGATCTTCCTGGAAACCGACCTGTTCAACGCCGGCATCCGCCCGGCCGTGAACGCCGGTATCTCGGTGTCGCGCGTCGGTGGCTCGGCCCAGACCAAGATCATCAAGAAGCTGTCCGGCGGCATCCGTATCTCGCTGGCCCAGTACCGCGAGCTGGCTGCGTTCGCGCAGTTCGCCTCGGACCTGGACGAAGCGACCCGCAAGCAGCTGGAGCGTGGCCAGCGCGTCACCGAGCTGATGAAGCAGAAGCAGTACGCGCCGATGTCGATCGCCAACCAGGCACTGTCGATCTACGCCGTCAACGAGGGTTACCTCGACGACGTGCCGGTCAACAAGCTGCTGGCGTTCGAAGAAGGCCTGCACGCCCACTTCGCCAACACCCAGGGCGAGCTGGTCAGCAAGGTCAACGCCACCGGCGGTTGGGACAACGACATCGAAGGTGCCTTCAAGAAGGGCATCGCCGAGTTCAAGACCACCGGCAGCTGGTAATCGCGGTCCTGTAGAGCGGAGCCGCTGGCTCCGCTGGACCAGATGACAAACGGTTGAACAACGCGGGGCAGCAGCCCCGCGCCACGGGAAACAAGAGATGGCAAGCGGACGCGAAATCAAAACCAAGATCAAGAGCGTGCAGAACACCCGCAAGGTGACGCGCGCCCTGGAAATGGTCTCGGCCTCCAAGATCCGCAAGGCGCAGGATCGGATGAAGACCTCGCGTCCGTACGCGCAGGCGATGAAGCAGGTGATCGGTCACCTGGCCCAGGCCAGCACCGACTACCAGCATCCGTTCCTGGTCGAGCGTGAGCAGGTCAAGCGGGTCGGCTTCATCGTGATCTCCTCCGATCGCGGCCTGGCCGGCGGCCTGAACAACAACTTGTTCCGCAAGATGCTGGGCGAAGCCAAGGCATGGCAGGACAAGGGTGCGGAAGTGGACCTGGTGACCATCGGCCAGAAGGCTTCGACCTTCTTCCGCCGCGTGAAGGTCAACATGGTCGGCAGCGTGACCCACATCGGCGACGTGCCGAAGCTGGAATCGCTGATCGGTGTGATCAAGGTCATGCTCGACGCCTTCACCGAAGGCAAGATCGACCGCGTGTACCTGGTCTACAACCGCTTCGTGAACACCATGGTGCAGAAGGCCAGCTTCGATCAGCTGCTGCCGCTGCCGCCGGCTGAGAAGCAGGTCGCTCACCACGACTGGGACTACCTGTACGAACCCGATGCCGCGACCGTGCTCGAGCACGTGATGACGCGTTACATCGAGTCGCTGGTGTATCAGGCACTGCTGGAAAACGTCGCCTCCGAGCATGCGGCACGCATGGTTGCGATGAAGGCGGCGAGCGACAACGCCAACAAGCTGATCGGCACCCTGCAGCTCGTCTACAACAAGGCGCGCCAGGCAGCGATCACCCAGGAAATCTCCGAAATCGTCGGCGGCGCGGCAGCAGTCTGACCGCGTTCGTTCAAAGCACACATTAGAGGATGCAGCAATGAGTCAGGGCAAGATCGTTCAGATCATCGGCGCGGTCGTCGACGTCGAATTCCCGCGTGAATCGGTGCCGAAGGTGTACGACGCACTGAAGGTGGAAAACACCGAGATCACCCTCGAAGTCCAGCAGCAGCTGGGCGACGGCGTGGTGCGTACCATCGCCCTCGGTTCCACCGACGGACTGAAGCGCAACCTGGTTGCCGTCAACACCGGTCGCGGCATCTCGGTGCCGGTCGGTGCTGGCACCCTGGGCCGCATCATGGACGTGCTCGGCCGTCCGATCGACGAAGCCGGCCCGGTGGCCGCCAGCGACAGCTGGGAAATCCACCGTGCGGCCCCGTCGTACGAAGACCAGTCCCCGGCCACCGAACTGCTGGAAACCGGCATCAAGGTCATCGACCTGATGTGCCCGTTCGCCAAGGGCGGCAAGGTCGGCCTGTTCGGCGGCGCCGGCGTCGGCAAGACCGTCAACATGATGGAGCTGATCAACAACATCGCCAAGGCGCACAGCGGTCTGTCCGTGTTCGCCGGCGTGGGTGAGCGTACCCGTGAGGGCAACGACTTCTACCACGAAATGAAGGACTCCAACGTCCTCGACAAGGTGGCGATGGTGTACGGCCAGATGAACGAGCCGCCGGGCAACCGTCTGCGCGTCGCCCTGACCGGCCTGACCATGGCCGAGTACTTCCGCGACGAGAAGGACGAGAATGGCAAGGGCAAGGACGTCCTGCTGTTCGTCGACAACATCTACCGTTACACCCTGGCCGGTACCGAAGTGTCGGCACTGCTGGGCCGCATGCCGTCGGCCGTGGGTTACCAGCCGACCCTGGCCGAGGAAATGGGCGTCCTGCAGGAACGCATCACCTCGACCAAGAACGGTTCGATCACCTCGATCCAGGCCGTCTACGTGCCCGCGGACGACCTGACCGACCCGTCGCCGGCGACCACCTTCGCCCACCTGGACTCGACCGTCACCCTGTCGCGTTCGATCGCCTCGCTGGGTATCTACCCGGCCGTCGATCCGCTGGACTCCACCAGCCGCCAGATGGACCCGCTGGTCATCGGCCACGAGCACTACGACACCGCCCAGCGCGTTCAGCAGACCCTGCAGAAGTACAAGGAACTGAAGGACATCATCGCGATCCTGGGCATGGACGAACTGTCCGAAGAGGACAAGCAGGCCGTGTCGCGCGCCCGTAAGATCGAGCGCTTCTTCAGCCAGCCGTTCCACGTGGCCGAAGTGTTCACCGGTTCGCCGGGCAAGTACGTTCCGCTGAAGGACACCATCCGTGGCTTCAAGGCCATCGTTGATGGCGAGTACGACCACCTGCCGGAGCAGGCGTTCTACATGGTTGGCGGCATCGAAGAAGCGGTCGAGAAGGCCAAGAAGATGGCCGAGAAGGCCTGATCCGGGGCGGGCGGGAGCGATCCTGCCCGACCTGACGCCGGCGCCGGGCAACCGCCCGCGCCGGTGGACTCCCACGGTGGCATTGCGCCGCCGCGAACAGCGAAGAGATTTGCATGAGCACGATCCGTTGCGACATCGTCAGCGCCGAGCAGGAAATCTTCCGTGGCGAAGCGACCCTGGTCGTGGCCACCGGTGAGCTGGGCGAACTGGGCATCGCGCCCAAGCACGCGCCGCTGATCACCCGCCTGAAGCCGGGCAAGGTGGTGGTGACCACGCCGAATGGCGAGCAGCTGGATTTCGCCATTTCCGGCGGCATCCTGGAAGTGCAGCCGCAGGTGGTGACCGTGCTGGCCGACACCGCGATCCGCGCGCAGGACATCGACGAAGCCTCGGTCCGCAAGGCCAAGGAAGAAGCCGAGCGCATCCTGGCCAACCGCGGTGAAGCCATGGAAGTGGCCGAAGCCCAGCAGAAGCTGGCGGAAGCCGTCGTCCAGCTGCAGGCCCTGGAACGCCTGCGCAAGACCCTCAAGCACTGAGGTTCCGCGCTGCATCCACGAAAACGCCGGCCCTGCGCCGGCGTTTTTGTTCGGGTGGCTGGGTAGAGCCGACCGGGTAGATTCGACTGGGTAGAGTCGACTGTTAGTCGACTGCTCTACGTTCAGGCCGCGAAAATCCCGCGCTGCGCGCGTTAGTCGACTACCAGTCGACTCTACCAGTCCCGGTCCCCAGTCCCGATCCCGATCACCGATCCCGGTCCCCGATCCCGATCCCGATCCCGATCCCGATCCTGGTGCCGTCTCAGCGATACACCACGTACCGCATCAGCAGGAACGACACACACGCCAGGCCGCCTTCCACCAGCGGTTTGGCAAGCCAGGTGTACTGCAGGCCCAGCGCATGGTCCACCAGGCTCACCAGCAATGTGCTCGCCACGGTGAGCAGCAGCCATAGACTGAAAAAGCGTGCAAATCGCTTCCATCCCAGCTTGCGGGTGCCGGCCTCGGCAAAGGTGTAGCGGCCGTTGAGCCAGAAGCCCAGCAGCATGCCGGCCAGGCGCCCGGCGATGTTGGCCGGCGCCACGGGCATGCCCAGTGCGGTGGTGACCACGAACACGAGCCAGTCGAGCAGCAGCTGCACGAGCCCGATGACGAGGTAGGCGCTTCCCTGGCGGACGAGGCTCATCGGCATGGCGAAGGGAGGAGGGATGCCCATGTTAACGGCGCACGCTCTAGAATCACCGGCAACGAACCACGGACCGCCGTTCCCATGACCCAACCCCTGCACGTCATCATCCTCGCTGCCGGCGCAGGCAAGCGCATGAAGTCGGTGCTGCCGAAGGTGCTGCAGCCGATCGCGGGCCAGCCGATGCTGGCGCACGTGATCGACGCGGCCCGTGAGCTCCAGCCGGCGGCGATCCACGTGGTCCATGGCCACGGCGGCGAGGCGGTGCGCCAGTACTTCGCCGGCCAACCCGACCTGCAATGGGCCGAGCAGGCACAGCAGCTCGGCACCGGCCACGCGGTAGCGCAGGCGATGCCCCAGGTTCCCGACCTGGCGCAGGTGCTGGTCCTGTACGGCGACGTGCCGCTGATCCGTGCGCAGACCCTGCGCGACCTGCTCGCACAGCCGGGCCGGCTGGCGGTACTGGTGGCCGATGTCGATGACCCGACCGGATATGGCCGCGTGCTGCGCGATGCCGAGGGCAAGGTTGGCGCGATCATCGAGCAGAAGGACGCCACCGATGACCAGCTGCGCGTGCGCACGATCAATACCGGCATCATCGCGGCCGAATCGACTGCGCTGCGCCGTTGGCTGTCGCAGCTTTCCAACAGCAATGCACAGGGCGAGTACTACCTCACCGATGTCTTTGCGTTTGCCGCCCATGAATACACGCCGGCCGAAATGGCGCTGGTGGCCGACGCGCAGGAGGCCGAAGGGGCAAACGACCCCTGGCAGCTCTCGCAGCTGGAGCGCGCCTGGCAGCGTCGTGCGGTACGGGCCCTGTGCGCACAGGGGGCGCGCGTGCGCGATCCGGCCCGGCTCGACATCCGCGGCACTGTCACCGTGGGCAGCGACGTGCTGGTCGACGTCGATGTCGTGCTCGAGGGCAACGTGGTGCTCGGCGACGGCGTCACCGTCGGTCCGTTCAACCGTTTGAAGGACGTCAACCTTGGGCCGGGCACCGAAGTGCGTGCGCACTGCGACCTGGAGGGCGTGGTTACCGAGGGCGCCGCGCAGATCGGCCCGTTCGCGCGCCTGCGACCGGGCACCGTGCTGGCCGATGGCGTGCACGTCGGCAACTTCGTCGAGACCAAGAAGGTCACGCTGGGTGTCGGTAGCAAGGCCAATCACCTCACCTACCTGGGCGATGCGGTGATCGGCAGCAAGGTGAACATCGGCGCTGGCACCATCACCTGCAACTACGATGGCGTGAACAAGTCGACCACCACCATCGGCGACAACGCGTTCATCGGCTCCAACAGTTCGCTGGTGGCACCGGTGACCATTGGCGACGGCGCGACCATTGCCGCCGGTTCGGTCATCACCCGCAACGCGCCGGACGGCAAGCTGACACTGGCGCGTGCCCGACAGGAAACCATCGATGGCTGGAAGCGCCCGCTCAAGAAGTCCTGAGCCCCGCATTCCCCGCGCCGATGAACTCGGTGTGCTGCCCGGCATCGAGCAGCGCGCCGGCGAGGTGTTGAGGGGCCATGAGGCCTATCCGGTGTTCGCCGGGCATGGCCTGGACCTGCCGACACTACAGGATGGCCTTGAACGCGGGCAGCTGTGGGTGGTGGATGCGGCTGACGGTGGCATCGCCGGCTATCTGCTTGCCGGCGAACTGGCAGGTGAGTTCCACGTGCTGCAGATGGATGTGGATCCTGCACACGCGCGGCAAGGTCATGGGCGCACGTTGTTGCGCCATGCATTGGTACAGGCCCGGGCGGCGGGCTATCGCTCGGCCGTGCTGACCACGTTGTCCGACGTGCCGTGGAATGCGGCCTTCTATGCCAGTGAAGGGTTCGTCGCCGCACCGGAGGCGGAGTGGGGTGCAGGGCTGCAGGCGGTGATGGCCGAAGAGGCCGCGCTGGGGTTTCCGATGCATCTACGCGTGGCGATGCGGCAGGCCTGGTAGATGCCGGCCTCGGTCGGCATATCCACGCATCGCGTGGATCTACCCGATCGGTCCGCTCAACCCACCGGCAGCAGGATCGACACGCACAACCCGCCATCGCCGCGGTTCTGCAGTGACACCCGTCCGCCGTGGGCCTCCACGATCTCCCGCGTCAGCGCCAGCCCCAGCCCGGTGCCATTGCGCTTGGTCGAATAGAACGGCATCAGTGCGTTCTGCAGCACCTGCTCGTTCATGCCCTTGCCGCGGTCAAGCACGTCCAGGCGCAGCCACTGCGGCAGCCGGGTCAGCTGTACCTGCACATCGTCGTTGGGCGGCTCGGCTTCAGCGCAGGCTTCGTGCGCATTCTTCAGCAGGTTCAACAACGCCTGCCCGAACTGCGCGATGTCGATGCGGCTGCTCAGCTCCTCGTCCGGCTCACGTTCCATGCCGAACGGGATCTGCTGGCGCAGGCTGGACAGGAACGGCGCCCAGTGCACGGTCTGCAGCTGCGGCTGTGGCAGCTTGGCAAAGCGCGCATAGCCACGGATGAAGCCTTCCAGATGGCGTGCGCGATCCTCGATGGTGGTGAAGATCTCGGGCAGCCGGTCAAAGCGTTCACGCTGCACCAGCACGCCGCCGGAATGGGCGAGCGAAGCAATCGGCGCCAGTGAGTTGTTGAGCTCGTGGCTGATCACCCGGATCACCTTCTTCCAGGTCTGCACTTCCTGGCGGCGCAGCTCGGCGGTCAACAGGCGCACCAGCAGCAGGTCGTGCGGACGACCGTTGAGCTGGAAGGCACGCCGCGAGAGGTGATAGACCTGCTCGTCATCCTCATCGCCGTCCTCCCCCTCGGCGTGCACCGCGAACAGGCTGTCACCGCCACGGGCGATGGCATCGCGCAGTTCCACCGGCACCTGTTCCAGCACGTCTTCCAGGCGCTGGCCTTCCAGCTTCCAACCGCCGTGCAGCAGCTTGCGCGCGGCCAGGTTGGAGAACACCACGCGGGCGATGCCATCACCGCCGGAGGCGATCAACAGCATCGCAACCGGCGTATTCTGCACCATGGTGTCCAGCAGCAGCTCACGTTGCACCAGGCCCTGCCGCTGCTCACGCAGTACATCACCCAGCTCCCGGTGTGCCTGCACCAGGTCGCCGAGCTCGTCATTGCCGGGCCAGTGCACGCCGAAGTTGTATTCGCCGTCGCGATAGCTGCTGGTGGTGCCCGCCAGGGCCCGCATCAGTGACCGCACCGGGGCGGTGGCCCGACGCAGCGTCCACCACATCAGCGACAGCAGGATCAGCGCCGACACCGTGGTCACCACCCAGCCATGGTCCATCCAGTAGGCCAGCAGCCACGGCAGTGCCGCAGCCAGTGCCAGCACCGGCAGCAGGCGCAGGAACAGGCGGAAAGTGAACGAGCGCCGCTTCATTCGCGTGGAATACCGTGGCGGTCCATGCGCCGGTACAGCGCCTGGCGGCTCAGGCCGAGCTCGGCGGCAGCCTGGGCGATGACGCCATGGTTGCGCGCCAGCACATCCTCGATGCGTGTGCGGTCGGGATCATTGCCTGCGCTGGGTGCCGGTCGTGGTACGACGGCTGCGCGCGGCAGGTTGAGATCGGCCACTTCGATGCGGTTGCCGGTGGCCAGCAGTTCGGCACGCTGGATCACGTTGCGCAGCTCGCGCACGTTGCCTGGCCAGGGGTGCCGCTGCAGTGCTGCGGTGGCGGCGCTGGACAGCGGCTTGCCAGCGGTCAGGAATCGCTCGGCCAGCGGCACGATGTCGCCCGGGCGTTCGGCCAGCGGCGGCAGCACCAGTTCCACCGTGTTGAGGCGGTAATAGAGATCTTCGCGGAAGGTACCGTCGCGGATCATCGCCGGCAGGTCGGCATTGGTCGCGCTGACCACGCGGACCTTGACCTGGCGCTCGCGGTTGGAACCCAGGCGCTCGAAGCGGCCGGTTTCCAGCACGCGTAGCAGCTTCATCTGCCCGCCGAGCGACAGGTTGCCGATCTCATCCAGGAACAGGGTGCCACCATCGGCGGCCTCGAACTTGCCTTCGCGCGCCTTGTTGGCGCCGGTATACGCACCGGCCTCGGCACCGAACAGTTCGGCTTCGATCAGTTCCGAGGGCAACGCGCCACAGTTGACCGCCACGAACGGGCCCTTGGCCACCAGCGAATTGGCCTGGATGATCTGCGCGATCTTCTCCTTGCCGGCACCATTCGCGCCGGTGATCAGTACCGGCAGTTCCGAGCGTGCGACCTGGCAGGCGAGGGCGATGACGCGCTCGCTGGCGGGGTCGGCGAAGACCGCGCCGCACAGGTCGTACTTCTCTTCCAGCGCGTTGCGCTGGTGCAGTTCACGGCTGCGGCGCCGGTCCAGTTCGCGGCGTGCCTCGGACAGTTCCAGCAGGTTGTTGACCGTGGTCATCAGCTTGCGGTCGTCCCAGGGCTTGGCCAGGTAGTCGGCCGCACCGGCCTTGACCAGGTCCACGGCACTGCTCAGGTGGGTCCAGGCGGTCAGCAGGATCACCGGCAGGTCCGGATGGCGCGCACGGATCTGCGCGAACAACGCTTCGCCCTCCTCACCGGAGGTGGTGTCCTCGCTGAAGTTCATGTCCTGGATCACCAGATCGACCGGCTGCGACTCGAGCAGGGCCAGCCCATCGGCGGGCGTGTGCGCCTGCAGGGTGTCGATGTCGTGCAGGGAGAACAGCACGTCCAGCGCAGTACCCACGCTGGCGTTGTCGTCGATGATCAGGATCGCAGGCATCAAGCGGTTCTGCAGAAAGGGATGGGCGGCGCCGATGGAGCCGTTCGTGTCCACGCACCGGGAGAGCCCGACGCCACCCATCAAGCATAGCCAAACCTGTGGCCGTGCAGGAGCGGATGATGCTCAGCGCCCGGGTGGGGCTGGCGGAGGTGGTGGCGCGGGTGGTGGCGGGACCTCCAATGCCTGTCGCCACGCAGCGGCGTTGACCGCCACCGTCAGTTCGCGCTTGTCGCGGCGCAGCAACAGATAGGCGCTGGCCGCGTGGGAATGGCGCAGTGCCTCGGCCAGATGTTCAACCCGGCGCACCGCCGTGTCGTCCACGCGGAGGATGCGATCGCCACTGCGCACGCCGAAGCGCACTTCCGGGCTGGCGGCCTCCACATGCACCTGGCCTTCGGTCGAGCGCAGCGACAGCCGCGCTCCATCGCGGCGCCATTCCAGCGTCTGTGCGCTGCCACCACCGGCCAGCGCCGGCAGGGGCAGGAGCAGCATCAGGCACATCGCGCAGGCACGCATCTCACGCGCCCCGCGTGGCGACCGCAGGCGGTACCGCCGCCGCACGCCGTGCCGGACCGAACACCGCAATCTGGCCCAGTATCCACAGCAGCAGCGCACCCAGCGGCAGGTAGTACAGCGGCATGCGCGGCAGCTCGTACAGGTTCATCAGGGCCAGGTTGATCGCGTACGCCGCCAGCATGCCCAGCACGATGCCCAGCGAGGCCAGCAGGAAGTTCTCGGTCTGGAAGTAGCGCAGGATCTGCCCGCGGGTGGCGCCCAGCGCACGGCGGATGCCGATCTGCTTGCTGCGCTGCTGCACCCAGAAGCTGCCCAGGCCGATGATGCCCAGCGCGGTGACCACCAGCAGCGAGATGCTGACGGTGATCAGCAGGCCGACCATCGCGCGGTCGTTCTTGAAGAAGTCCTTGCGCTGGTCTTCATAGGTCAGCTTGTCGCGCATCAGGCGGTTGGGGTCATTGCGCTCCAGCGCGGCGGCACCGGCATCGAGCACCTCCTGGCGGCGTTCCGGCGAAGTGCGCAACACGTACGTGCCCCCCTTGTCGAAGCTGACCCGGATCGGCAGCAGCATCGAGTTGGTCCAGTTGTCATTCCAGCCATTGGGTGTGCTGAGCGTGTCTACGATGCCGACCACATGCAGCGACTGCTTGCCCATGTAGTAGGTCTTGCCCAGGGCGCTGCCGTTGGGCTCCATCTTGGCGGCGGTGGCCTGGGTGAGGATGACCGGGATGGCCTTTTCCTTGGCGCCACCCTTGCTGACGTCTTCGAAGTTCTGGTACTCGTCGGGCAGGAAATCGCGGCCGGCGATCAGATTGATGCCCATCGTGGCCAGCCCGTTCTCGGACAGGGTGTACATCGAAGCGTTGGTGGTCGGCCGTTCCTGGTCGATCACCCGCGAGATGCTGCTGCTGGAGGAGCCGTTGCGGAAGGGAACCTGGTTGATGATGGTGACGTTGCTGACGCCGGGAATCGCGCGCAGCGATGCCAGGTCCTCGCGGGTGCGGGACATGGCGTCGGTCTGCTTGCCGATGCCGCTGACGCGCAGCATCACCAGTTCGCTCTCGGCGATACCGCTGGGCATGCTGATTTTCTCCACGCGCTGGCTGACCAGGAACAGCGCGTTGCAGACGATGGCGCAGGTCAGTGCGACTTCCAGCACGATCAGAGCGGCAGCGGTCTTGTGCCGGCGCAGTGTGCTGAGGATGGGGCGGATGTCCATGGGAGTCCTCGTTCAGGTGCTTACTGCGACTTGAGCTGGATGGCCGGGGTGACCTGCATCGCGCGCCAGGCGGGCAGGAATCCGGCGGCGAGGCTGGCGAACAGGGTCAGGCCCAGCGCGAGCAGCAGCATGTTGCCGTCCAGGTGGGCCAGCTTTGCGTATTCCACCGGCTGCTGGCGCACCGCGAACAGGCCAAGCAGGGCCAGGCCGATACCCAGCACGCCACCGACCACGCCCACCGCGCCGGCTTCCACCAGGCACTGCAGGAAGATCTGGCCACGGCTGGCACCGAGTGCACGGCGCACGCCGATCTCACCACTGCGGCGCAGGAACTTGGCCAGCAGCAGGCCTACCGTGTTGACCAGGCAGACACCGAGGAAGCCCAGCGCCAGCCACAGCTGCAGGCGCACGTCGCTGGGCACGGCACCATTGAAGTCCAGCCATTCCATCACGGTGCGCAGGCGCACGTTCGGTGGGTGCTTGAAGCGGCCTGCCTCGCGCTGCTGGGTCGAATAGTTCTCCAGGTAGCGGCGGTAGTCGCCGGCCTTGGCCGGGTCCATTTCCACCCAGTACTGCAGCCACGCGCACGGTGCATTGAGCGAGTAGCTGTTGCCGTCCGGGTTTTCGCCGAAGCAGTTCATGTTGCCGTTGTTGCCGAGCTTCAGGTCGAACGAGGTGGAGATCGGCAGCAGCAGGTCTTCGTTCTTGCCGTAGCTGCCGGTGGTCAGGTCGTAGAAGTGCGGCTCCGGGCTCCATTCCTTCATCACGCCGACGATGCGGTAACTCTGGCCTTCCATGCGCAGGTCGCGGCCCACGCTGTTGGCGCCCTGGTACAGCTTGTCGTTGAGCGCCTTGGAGATGACCACCACGCGTGCGCGGCCTTCATCGTCCTCGCGCGTCCAGGGGCGGCCGTACTGCATGGGCACCTCGAACATCGGGAAGAAATCGGCCGAGGTCCAGCGGGTGTCGATGCTGAAGGGCTTGAGCGTGCTGTTGTCCGGTTCGATGGTGCCGCCGCCGCCGCTCATCAGCGCCTGGCGCTCGCCCTTGGCCTCGCGCAGCAGCGCTTCACCGTCGAAGCGGGTCAGCTGGGTTTCCGGTTCCTCGCCGGCGACATAGGCGCCGGTCGCGGCATCGAGCTGCACGTAGAACAGGCGGTCACTCTTGCCCGGAATCGGGTCGCCGGACAGCACGTGGAATACGGTCAACGTGGTCATCGAGGCGCCGATGCCGAGCGCGATGGCGATCACCATCAGCGCGGTCAGGACCTTGTTGCGGCGGAAACTGCGCGCCGCCAATCGGGCGTAGTAGGCGAACATGGTCGGGCCCTCACTCGTTGACGGCGACGATGTGGCGCAACGGCGTGGCCAGCACCGGCTCGCGCACCAGGTCGGTCACCTGGCCATCGACGATGTGCACGTTGCGCTGCGCACGCGCGGCCAGTTCCGGGTCGTGGGTGACCATCACGATGGTGGTGCCGGCGGCGTTGATCTCCTCCAGCAGCTCCATCACGCCCCGGGCCATCTGCGTATCCAGATTGCCGGTCGGTTCGTCGGCCAGCAGCAGGCGCGGGCTGCCGGCCAGCGCACGCGCGATGGCCGCGCGCTGCTGCTGGCCACCCGACAGTTCATTCGGATAGTGCTTCATGCGCGAGCCCAGGCCGACCTGGGTCAGTGCCTTCTCGATGCGTTCGCGGCGCTCGTTGGCGCTCATCCTGCGATAGCGCAGCGGAACGTCGACGTTGTCGAACAGGTTCAGGTCGGGGATCAGGTTGAAGCCCTGGAAGATGAAGCCGATCTTCTGGTTGCGCAGGCGGCTGCGGGCGTCGTCGCCCAGCGTGCTCACGTCCTGGCCGTCCAGCATGTAGGTACCGCTGGTGAAGGTTTCCAGCAGGCCGGCGATGTTGAGGAAGGTGGTCTTGCCGGAGCCGGACGGGCCGGTGACCGCGACGAACTCACCTTCCTTGACCTGCAGTTCCAGCGAGCGCAGTGCGTGGGTTTCCACCTGTTCGGTGCGGAAGACCTTGGCGACCGAACGCATTTCGAGCATGTACATGGGGTGTCCTCTCTCCAGGATTCAGGTATCAGGTATCAGTTGACGGAGACGCGTTCGGCGTCCTTGAACAGGTCGCTGCCGGAGACCACGATGCGGTCGCCCGGCTGCACACCCGACTTGATTTCCACTTCGCCCAGGCTGCTGACGCCCAGTTCCACCGGACGGCGCACGGCGGTGCGGCCATCCATCACGTAGGCCATGCCATTGCCCTGTTCGACGAACGGGCCGCGCTCGACCTTGAGCACGTTCCTGCGGGTATCGAGCAGCACGCGCACTGACATCCGCTGGCTCTGGCGCAGGCCTTCCGGCTGCGCGCTGGCAAAGCGCACGCGGGCATTGACCTCGCCGTTGACCACTTCCGGCGACACCGCGCTGATCTCGCCCGGGAAGGGCTGGCCGTTGCCACCGGTCAGCTGTGCGGGCATGCCGATCGCCAGGTCGCGGGCGAAGCTCTCCGGCACCTTGATCTCGACTTCGAACTTGGACAGGTCGACCACGCCCAGCACCGGGGCATTGGCGGCCAGGTTGGTGGACTGCACCGCCTGCACCTGGCCGACCTGGCCATCGAACGGGGCACGCAGCGTCAGCGCATCGACCTGGCGCTGTACTTCGGCCACCACCGCCTTCTGGCGATCGGCCAGCAGGCGCTTGTTGCGGGCATCCAGGTCCGCGCCCTGGCTCTGCAGGCGGGCATCGGTGGTGGCGTTGGCCAGGGTGATGTCGGCCTTCTTCAGCGAGTCCTTGGCCTTGGCCAGGTCGATCTGCGGCACCGCCCCGCCGTCGTAGCCGCGCTGGTAGCGCTGCAGGTCGCGGTCGGCGGCCTGCCGTTCGATGGTGGCCTGGTCGGTTTCCTTGCGCGACTTGGCGCGGGCCAGGGTGGCGTCCAGCGCGGCACGGCTGGCCTCGGCCTCCAGGCCGGCCAGGGTGGCCTGTTCCTGGGCCAGCTTGCTGCGCAGTTCGGGGCTGTCGATGACCGCCAGCTCCTGCCCCTTCTTCACCACGTCACCGGCGACCACCTTCAGGTCCACGGTGCCCGCAGAGATGGCATACAGGACCGGGCTGTTGGCGGCGATCACGCGGCCGTCGGCGGCGATGTCACGGACCAGGTCGCCCCGCTTCACTTCGGCGATGCGCACGCGGCTGCTGTCGAAGGAGCGGCTGGCGTTGGACCAGGCGTGCACGGCCCAGCCGATGCCGGCGAGCAGGGCGATCGTGCCCAGCGCCGGCCAACGGTAACGGAGCCAGTTGGCGCGCGGAGCGCTGGCCGGAGCGGAGGAAACGATCTGGTCCTGGGCGGAAGTGTCGCGGATCATCGGGTGCGTGCCTGACGGTGGTAGCCAGTACCAAGCACGTAGCGTGCCAACTTTAATTCCTTATGGGTCAATGAGTTGGGGTGTGATGTGAAGTGTCCGGGTGTCCGCGGACACCTTTCCGGACACTTTCATTAAGCGGACAGGAGGGGGAGCGCGGGCACGCAGGCTAGAATGCGACGATCGTCTTCAAGGAAACGCGTGACATGTGTGGAATCGTGGGTGCGATCGCTGATCGCGACGTAGTGCCGGTGCTGATCGAAGGCCTGAAGCGGCTGGAGTACCGTGGTTACGATTCCTCCGGCATCGCGGTGATCGACCAGGGTGAGCGCCGCGATGTACGTCGCGTGCGTCGTACCGGTCGTGTGTCGGAAATGGCCACGGCGGCCGAGGCCGAGGGCTTCAACGCGGTGCTGGGCATCGGCCACACCCGCTGGGCCACCCATGGGGGCGTCACCGAGGCCAACGCGCATCCGCACATCAGCCATGGCGTGGCGCTGGTGCACAACGGCATCATCGAGAACCACGAAGAGCAGCGCGAGAAGCTGCGTGCGCTGGGCTACACCTTCGAGTCGCAGACCGACACCGAAGTCATCGCACACCTGATCCACCATCACCTGAAGAGTGGTGACGACCTGCTGGTGGCGCTGCAGCATACGGTGAAGGAGCTGACCGGTGCCTACGCACTGGCCGTGGTCAGCCGCGCCGAGCCGGAACGCTTCGTCTGCGCGCGGATGGGCTGCCCGCTGCTGATCGGCCTGGGCGAGGGCGAGAACTTCGTTGCTTCCGACGTCTCGGCGGTGATCTCGGCCACCCGCAAGGTGATTTTCCTGGAAGAGGGCGATACCGCCGAGATCCGTCGCGATGGCGTGCGCATCTTCGACGAGCACGACCGGCCGATCGAGCGCGACGTGCATCTGTCCGATGTGTCGCTGGCATCGCTGGAGCTGGGCCCGTACCGCCACTTCATGCAGAAGGAGATCCACGAGCAGCCGCGCGCGCTGGGCGACACCATCGAGGCGGCGATCGACGCCGGTGGTTTCCCGGCCGGGCTGTTCGGCAAGAACGCCGAAGCGGTGCTGTCGGGCATCGAGGGTGTGCAGATCATCGCCTGCGGCACCAGCTACTACGCCGGCCTGACCGCGCGCTACTGGATCGAAGCCATCGCCGGCCTTCCGTGCAGCGTGGAGATCGCCAGCGAGTACCGCTATCGCGCGGCCTACGCGAACCCGAAGCATCTGATCGTCACCATCTCCCAGTCCGGCGAAACGCTGGATACGATGGAAGCGCTGAAGTACGCCAAGTCGCTCGGCCACAAGCACACGCTGTCGATCTGCAACGTGCCGGAAAGTGCGATTCCGCGCGCCAGCGAACTGGTGTGCTACACCCGTGCCGGTGCCGAGATCGGCGTGGCCTCGACCAAGGCCTTCACCACCCAGCTGGCGGCACTGTTCCAGCTGACCGTGGTGCTGGGCAAGCTGCACGGCCGCATCGACGCGGCGCAGGAAGCGGACTACCTCGAGCAGCTGCGCTTCCTGCCGGGCAGCGTGCAGCACGCATTGAACATGGAGCCGCAGATCGCTGCCTGGGCCGAGCGTTTCGCACGCAAGAGCAGCGCGCTGTTCCTGGGCCGTGGCCTGCATTACCCGATCGCGCTGGAAGGCGCGCTCAAGCTCAAGGAAATCTCCTACATCCACGCCGAGGCCTACCCGGCAGGCGAGCTGAAGCATGGCCCGCTGGCGCTGGTGGACGAGGACATGCCGGTGGTGGTGATCGCGCCGAACGACAGCCTGCTGGAGAAGGTGAAGTCGAACATGCAGGAAGTGCGCGCGCGTGGCGGTGAACTGTTCGTGTTCGCCGACCAGGACAGCAACTTCAACGAGTCCGAAGGCGTGCACGTGATCCGTACGCCGCGTCATGCCGGCGTGCTCAGCCCGATCGTGCACACCATTCCGGTGCAGTTGCTGGCCTACCACACCGCGCTGGCGCGCGGCACCGACGTGGATAAGCCGCGCAACCTGGCCAAGAGCGTGACGGTGGAGTAACACCCGTCAGCTCGGTTGGAGGTTGCAAGCGAAGGGGGCCGTGTGGGCCCCCTTTCGTTTGTGCCGGTGGCAGCGGCAAGTGGGACAGTCACAGGGTGTTCTGTCCACCGTCGGCAGCAGGCAATCAATCTTTAACGCGTGGCATCGCGTGTATTCAGCGGCGGTTTCAGCCGCGGTGCCATTCTCTGGATCGTCGGTTGGTTCCCACGACGAACTGTCCCATCGATGCCGGTAGTGACCGATGGTCGCAGTCGTAGAATCGATTTGACCGAGGTCCGGGTTGAGCGGTTGAACCCACCTCGTTCGCGTTGCAGCACGTCGTCTGCCGATCCGTTCCAAGCGGCAGCCGGGTGCGCCAGACGTGCGCTGAAAGGTCTGTTCCCGGGGAGGGGGCGTATCGGAAGAGCACACTTTTTGACTTCAGTGACCTGCACCAGGAAACAAGAATGAACGTCCGCGAACTCCTGCAATCCAAGAAAGAAGCTGTCATCACCATCGATGCCGAAGACACCATTGGTGCCGCCGCCCACAAGATGAGCGCGAACAGGATCGCTGCACTGGTGGTGATGAAGGACGATGCCCCGGTCGGCATCATTTCCGAGAAGGACATCGTGCGTACCCTGGCCGACGACGGCCCGCAGGCCGGCCGCCGGGTGATTTCCAGCCTGCCGTCCACCGGCCTGGAGGGCATCGCCCCGGAGGCCACCCTGAAGCAGGCCATGTCGTTGATGACGTACTCGCGGCGCCGTCATCTGATGGTCACCGAAGGCACTCGTCTGGTCGGCATCCTCAGCCTGGGCGACATCGTGAAGAACCTGCTGGGCGAGCTGGAGCTGGAAAAGGCCGTGCTGCAGGACATCTACATGGCCGCCCACTGAGGGCTGCAGAGCTGGAAGCAGAGAAGCCGGGCATTGCCCGGCTTCTTCGTTCACGGCATCGGTGAAATCAGAAAGTGACCTTCACCGAGTCGGCGCTGTAGTTGGCTGGGCCGTGGTAGACCACTTCGATGTTGTTGCCATCCGGGTCGAGCACGAACGCGCCGTAGTAGCCCGGGTGGTAAGGGCGTTCACCGGGCGCGCCGTTGTCGGTGCCGCCGGCGGCGATCGCGGCGGTATGGAAGGCATCGACGGTGGCGCTGTCGCGGGCCTGGAAGGCCAGATGGTGGCGGCCGGTCAGCTGGCCGGTAGCGGCCGTGCTGCTGGCGCTGGAAATGAACAGCTCATCGGCCCAGAAGTAGTCATCGCCTTCACCGGCGATCGGGATGCCGATCGTATCGAACACCGCCTGGTAGAAGCGGCGGCTGGCCGCCAGGTCGTGCACTACCAGCTGGATGTGGTCGATCAGGCGGCCACGGTGCAGTTCCATCGTTTCCATACCAACCTCGCAGAAAAAGGGGACGGAGGGGATTAAGTCGCTTCCAGCCCAATAATGCCAGAAACGACTTAATCCCCTCCGTCCCCTTTTCGGGTCAGACGTTGGCGATGATCTCGACCCAGTAGCCGTCCGGGTCCTTGATGAAAGCCAGGTTCTTCATGCGGCCGTCGGTCAGGCGCTTCTGGAAGGTCACGCCCAGATCCTCGAAGCGCTGGCAGGCGGCCTCGATGTCCGGCACCGACACGCAGATGTGGCCGAAGCCGCGCGGGTCGCTGTTGCCGTCGTGGTAGACCGCGCCGTCCTGGGTTTCGGTGCCGTGGTTGTGGGTCAGTTCCAGCACGCCCGGCAGCCCGGCCATCCACAGGCGGCGGGCGTTGTCATCTTCCGGCACCGTGACGCCAGCGGGCACGTAGGCCAGGAAGTACAGGCTGAACTGGGCCTCGGGGAAGTCGCGCTTGTCGATCAGCTGGTAGCCGAGCACGCGGGTGTAGAAGTCCAGCGAAGCGGCAATGTCCTTCACGCGCAGCATGGTGTGGTTGAACACGAAGCCGGTGGTTTCGGCCGGGGCCTGGGCGGCGACGCCGGGAACATCGCGCAGGGCGGGAATGGTCATGGGGGGAGGTCCTTCAGACAGGGCCGTTGCCGGCCGGATTGAGCCATTCTACCGGCCAGCACCTGACGGCACTGCGACGTACAATGGCCGGATCGCACCGTTCCGTCCTGACAACGATTGCCCGCCATGTCGCAGCGTGAATGGGTGGCTGCCGCCATCCGCAAGATCGAAGCTGATTTCAACCGTTCCGCCGATACCCACCTGATTCCGCTGGCGCTGCCAGGGTTCGAGGGCATCGACCTGTACCTGAAGGATGAGTCGAGCCATCCCACCGGCAGCCTGAAGCACCGGCTGGCGCGCTCGCTGTTCCTGTATGCGCTGGCCAATGGCTGGTTGCGTGAAGGGCGTCCGGTGATCGAGGCCTCCAGCGGCTCGACCGCCGTGTCCGAAGCCTATTTCGCGCGGCTGCTCGGCCTGCCGTTCATTGCGGTGATCCCGGCCTCCACCTCGCCTGAAAAGATCGCCGCGATCGAGTTCCACGGCGGCCGTTGCCACCTGGTCGAACGTGCCTGCGACCTCAACTGTGATTCGGAAAAGCTGGCCCGTGAAACCGGCGGCCACTTCATGGACCAGTTCACCTATGCCGAGCGCGCCACCGACTGGCGTGCCAACAACAACATCGCCGAGTCCATCTTCAAGCAGATGGCCGAGGAGCCCAGCCCGGTTCCGGAATGGATCGTGTGCAGCCCCGGTACCGGCGGTACCGCAGCGACGCTGGGCCGCTATGTCAGCTATCGCCGGCATGACACCCGCATCCTCTGTGCGGACCCGGAAGTGTCGGTGTTCTTCGATGGCTACAAAGCCGCCGTGGCCGGTGAGCAGGACTGGCGCGGCCTGACCTGCAGCGGTGGCTCGCGCGTGGAAGGCATCGGCCGGCCGCGGGTAGAGGCGAGCTTCATCCCGACCAGTGTCGATGCGATGGTGAAGGTGCCCGATGCGCTGAGCCTGGCCGCGATGCGCCATGTCAGCCGCCAGCTGGGCCGCCGTGTCGGTGGCTCCACCGGCACCAACTTCATCGGTGTGCTGCAGGCGGCGCAGTGGATGCGCGAGGCGGGCCACCAGGGCAGCATCGTCAGCATCCTGTGCGACAGCGGCGAGCGCTACGCGCAGAGCTACTACGATCCATCGTGGTATGCGCGCCAGGGCATCGATGTCGACGGCGCCGATGCGCAACTGGCGGCGGCGGTGGCCGGGCAGGGACTGCCCGAATTGCCGTGGTGCAGCCTGGAAGCGTTGTAACGCGGCAACGCACGGCCGGCTGTGCGTCGGCTGGGGAGAGTCGACTGTTAGTCGACTGCTCCAGGTTCAGGTCGCGAAAATCCCGCGCTGCGCGCGAAAGTCGACTAACAGTCGACTCTACCCGGTCGCCGGGGCGTCTCAATATCCCGCTGCAGTGAACGCGTCCAGCACCGCGTCGCGCAGTGCATCGGGCAAGGCCTCGATGTCCATCGCGCGATCATCCAGATGCAGGCTCGGGTCCAGGATGCTCGCTCGGCCCTGGGCCAGCGCCTGCAGCCACAGCAGCACGCAGATCGCGAACTCGCGCTCATGGCCCAGCCGCAGCTGGCTGGCGCCGCGTTCGATCACCTCGAACGGGTACCACTCCTGCGCATCGTTGAACGTGCCGCCCTGCTGCAGCACTGCCTGCAACTGCTGCAGATGGCGCGGGGCGTCATCGCCGGCATCGCACAATGCGGCGATCCAGGTCAGTTCGGCCGGGCTGGCGGACAATGCCAGTGACCGGGCCGGTGAGGCGGATGCAACTGCAGCCAGACCTTCCATGTAGGGCCTCATTCGGTGCGTACCGCTGCGGACTCCCCCGCAGCCAGAGCTTCGGTGCGCGACCGTAAGGCCGACGTGAATGCCGGGCCGTGCCCCCTTGTCAGCCCCGCCTGCCAGCGCCATATCCTGCATGCTGCCCGCCTGCCGGGCCCGTACCCTGGAGATCTGCCGTGACCGTTGCCAACCCCCTGCTCGATTTTTCCGGCCTGCCGCGCTTCGAGGCCATCCGCCCCGAGCACGTGGCGCCGGCGCTGGACGTGCTGCTGGCCGAGGCCGAAGCCGCCGTCAGCGCCGCCGAGCAGCTGCAGCCGGTCACCTGGCAGACCTTCGTTGCCCCGCTGGATGACGCCACCGAGCGCCTGTGGCGCGCCTGGGGTCTGGTCGGCCACCTGCAGGGCGTGGTCAACACCCCGGAACTGCGTGAGGCCTACAACAGCAACCTGCCGCGGGTGACCCGCTTCGCCAGCGCGCTGGGCCAGAACCTGGCGTTGTACCGGCAGTACCAGACGCTGGCCGCCAGTGCCGAGGCGGCGCGCTTCGACGCGGCCCAGCGCAAGGTGCTGGACAACACCCTGCGCGATTTCCGCCTCGGTGGTGCCGAGCTGGCGCCGGAGGCGCAGCAGCGCTTCGCGGCGATCAAGGAAGAACTGTCGGCCCTGTCGGCGAAGTTCTCGCAGAACGTGCTCGACGCTACCGATGCCTGGTCGCTGATCATCGAGGACGAAGCGCGGCTGAAGGGCCTGCCGGAAGACGTGAAGGCCGCCGCGCATGCCGCAGCACAGAAGGACGGCAAGGCCGGCTGGAAACTGACCCTGCAGATGCCGTGCTACCTGCCGGTGCAGACCTGGGGCGAGGACCGCGACCTGCGCGAGATGCTGTACCGCGCCAGCGCACAGCGTGCGTCCGAATTCGGCGATGAGTCCCTGGACAACAGCGGCAACATCGATCGGATCCTCGCCCTGCGCGCTGAACTGGCCGCGCTGCTCGGCTTCGATTCGTATGGCGATTATTCGGTAGCGACCAAGATGGCGCAGGACCCGGCCGAAGTGCTGGGTTTCCTGCGTGACCTGGCCGCGCGCGCCAAGCCGTTCGCGGCCAGGGACCGGGCCGACCTGGAGCAGTTCGCACGCGAGCAGCTGGGCATCGACAGCCTGCAGGCCTGGGACCTGGCGTTCGCCGCCGACCGCCTGAAGCAGGCCCGTTACAGCTATTCCGAACAGGAAGTGAAGCAGTATTTCACCGAACCGAAGGTGCTTGGCGGCCTGTTCTCGGTGATCGAGCAGCTGTACGGCCTGCGCGTGCAGGAGGACAGCGCACCGGTGTGGCATGACGACGTGCGCTTCTTCCGTCTGGTCGATGCGCAGGGCGCGCTGGTTGGCCAGTTCTACCTGGACCTGTACGCGCGCGAAGGCAAGCGCGGTGGCGCGTGGATGGATGATTGCCGCAACCGTCGCGTGCGCGCAGACGGCAGCGTGCAGACACCGCTGGTCTACCTGGTGTGCAACTTCGGCCGCGGTGCCAATGGCAAGCCGGCCACCTTCAGCCATAACGAAGTGACCACGCTGTTCCATGAGATGGGCCACGGCCTGCACCAGCTGCTGACCCGCATCGGCGAACTGGGCGTGGCCGGCATCAACGGCGTGGAATGGGATGCAGTGGAGCTGCCCAGCCAGTTCATGGAGAACTTCTGCTGGGAATGGGACCACCTGCAGGCGATGACCGCGCACGTGGACAGTGGTGAGCCGCTGCCGCGCGCGCTGTACGAACGGATGCTGGCGGCGCGCAACTTCCACAGCGGCATGGCCACCGTGCGCCAGCTGGAGTTCGGCCTGTTCGACATGCTGTTGCACAGCCAGTTCGAACCGGCGCAGGACAGCGTGCTGGCGCTGCTTGATCGCGTGCGCGCGGAAGTGGCGGTGAATCACCCGCCGGTCTGGAATCGCTTCCCGCACCAGTTCAGCCACATCTTTGCTGGCGGCTACGCGGCCGGTTACTACAGCTACAAGTGGGCTGAAGTGCTCAGTGCCGACGCCTATGCGGCGTTCGAGGAAGCGCCGCAGGCACTGGCCGAGACCGGTGCACGCTTCCGCGATGAGATCCTGTCGCGCGGTGGCAGCCGCCCGGCGGCGGAGAACTTCAAGGCCTTCCGTGGGCGCGCGCCGCAGATCGACGCGCTGCTGCGCCACTCGGGCATGGCGTAAACCGTTGTGGTGGGTGCCAACCCTGGTTGGCACTTCACCGCCATCCACGCATGGCGTGGGTCTGCCGGAATGCCGGCCAGCGGCCGGCACTACCGAAGACCGGTCATTCGGCGTAGATCATCTTCCGGGTCATGCCGCCGTCGACGATGAAGTCCTGGCCGGTGCTGAAACCGGACAGCGACGACAGCAGGTACACCGCCAGTGCACCGATATCTTCAGGGCGGCCGACCCGGCCGACCGGATGCTGTGCGTGGTCGATGGCCGAGTACTCTGGTTCATGGCGCCGTGAGGGTGCCTGCCACGCAGTGGTACCGACCCAGCCGGGGCTGATGCTGTTTACCCGCACCGCCGGGCCGGCGCTGATCGCCAGCGCATGGGTGAAGGCCACCAGGCCACCCTTGGCCGCCGCATAGGCCTCGCTGTGCGCTTCGGATTGCCAGGCGCGGGTGGAGGCGATGTTGATGATCGCGCCCGCAGCACTGTCCGTCAGCGCCGGCAGCGCGTGCTTGCTGCACAGGAAGGCGCCATGCAGCGACGACAGCCGGCGTTGCCATTCGTGCCAGTCCATGTCCTGCAGCCGCGTGCCGTGCGGCCCGGCGATGCCGGCATTGTTGACCAGCCCGTCGATGTGGCCGAAACGCTGCAGCGCCTCGGCGATGAAGTCGCGCACGCTGGCTTCGTCGGTGATGTCCAAACGCTGGAACGCGGCATCCTCACCGCGCTGCCATTCGTCCAGGCAGGCCTGGCCGGCCTCCCTATCGAGGTCGCCGATCAGCACGCGTCCGCCGGCACCGAGCACGGCCTGGGCAATACCGCGACCGATGCCGTTGGCGCCGCCGGTGACCAGCACCACCTTGCCCGACAGTGGCGCGGCCGGCCATGCGGCAATCGGCGGCACCGTGCTCACGTCAGGTCTTCGCCGCGCAGGCGACGATGCCAGCCGTCCACGCCGATGCGGTCCAGGGTCTGGATGTTGCGCTCGACAATCACGTCCGGGTCCGGATACACATCCACCGCGCGCGCCACGCTGTCTTCGCGCAGCAGGTGCAGGGTGGGGAAGGGCGCGCGGTTGGTGTAGTTGCTGGCGTCGTCGGCGGCCACGCCCTCGAACTGGTAATCCGGATGGAAGCTGGCCACCTGCAGGATCCCCTGCAGGTCCAGTGCCTCGATCGCCGCATCGGCGTTGTCGAGGAAGTCGTTGTAGTCGAGGAAATCGCTCAGCACCTGCGGATGCACGATCAGCGTCGTGTCGATCTGCTCGGCCGGCGTGTCGCGCAGCAGCACCAGCTCCTCGGCCAGCTGTTCAACCAGCGCTTCTGTCGTGGTCGCATCGCTGAGCACGATGCGGACCTGGTCCTTCACGTATACCGCCTTGGCGAACGGGCACAGGTTCAGGCCGATGACGATGCGCTCCAGCCACAGGCGGGTCGCGGCGATCGGGTCATCGATGGGCAGGTCGGAATCGGTCATGGCGGGCACGTCGGCTGGCGGGGCCGACATTGTAGGCGCGTCGCTGGCAACGCGCCGTCGTACCTGCGGCTGGCAGCGCCGGGGGATTCCCGGCAGGTGGCTCAGTCGCGGAAATTGTTGAACTGCAGCGGCAGCTCGAACTTGCCGGCCTTGAGCACGGCGATGGCGTCCTGCAGGTCATCGCGCTTCTTGCCCTGCACGCGCAGCTTGTCGCCGTTGATCTGGCTTTCCACCTTCAGCTTGGCGTCCTTCAGGGCCGCCGCGATCTTCTTGGCGATCTTCTGCTCGATGCCCTGCTTGACGGTGATCTTCTGCCGGGCCTGGGCCAGGTTGGTCTCGATGTCGCCGAACTCCAGGCTGAGCACGTCGATGCCGCGCGCGGCCAGGCGAGCACGCAGGATGTCGTTCATCTGCTTGAGCTGGAATTCGGTCGGCGCGAACTGATTGATGACATCGCCGTCGCGCTCGAACTTTGCGTCCACGCCCTTGAAGTCGAAGCGGGTGGCCAGTTCGCGGTTGGCCTGGTCGATGGCGTTGGTCAGCTCGTGGGTGTCGACTTCGGACACGACGTCGAAGGAAGGCATGGGCGATGCTCCGCAGGTTTCAGTGGCGATCATTCTATCGTGCCGGCCCGCGTGCCCGCTTTCTGTGGAGCCCGGCCCATGCTCGGCGGCCGCCCTACAATCCGGTGCGGTCGGCGATAATGGGCCATGAACGTGCAACGCTCCCCTTCGCGTGCGGTGGCCTGGATGGTCGCTGCGGTCGCCTGTTTCTCGCTGATGGACGCTGGCATGAAGCAGCTGTCGGCCAGCTATCCGACCCTGGAAGTGACTTTCCTGCGTGGTGCGGCCTCGTTGCCGTTCGTGCTGGTGTGGGTGCTGGTCAGTGCCGGCCCACGTTCGCTGGTGCCGCGGCGCTGGGGCCTGCACCTGCTGCGTGGCGCGTTGGGCATGGCGATGATCGGCTGCTTCGTGTTCGCCCTGCGCGACCTGCCGCTGTCCACCGCCTACACCATCTACTTCGTTGCCCCGCTGCTGATCGCCGCGCTGTCGGTGCCGTTGCTGGGCGAGCGGGTCGGGCCGCGGCGCTGGGTCGCCATCGGCATTGGCCTGGTGGGCGTGCTGGTGGTGCTGCGGCCGGGCGTGGATGGCTTCATTTCGGTGCCCGGCCTGATGGTGCTGGCGGCGGCAACGGCCTATGCCGTGGCGGCGATCACGGTCAGCCTGCTGACCCGCACCGATACCTCGCAGTCGATGGTGGTCTGGTTCCTGGTGATCATGGCCATCGGCGCCGGCCTGCTCGCCATTCCCGGCTGGGTACCGCTGCAGCTGGCACACGCGCCTTTGATTGCCGGCATGGGCCTGGCCGGGGCGCTGGGCCAGATTGCCCTGACCAAGGCCTTCCAGCTGGGCGAGGCCTCGATGATCGCGCCGCTGGAGTACAGCGGCCTGGTCTGGGTGATCGGCTGGGATCTGGCCTTCTGGGGCCAGCTGCCGGACGGCTATACCTGGGTGGGAGCGGCGATCATCGTCGCCTCGGGGCTGTACCTGCTGCATCGCGAGCGGGTAAACCGGCAGGAACCGCCGAAGCCGCTGGATCATCCCTGAGCCCGGGGGTAGTGCCGGCCGCTGGCCGGCAACCCCTTGCGCCGGAGGGACCGCTGCAGGTGCCGGCCAGCGGCCGGCACTACCGGGGACAGTTTCTTAGAACCAAAAGGAATAACATTCTGGGCCATGGCGCGGGCGCGCGACCGCCTGCGCTGGTAGGCTGCACGCCCCCTTCCGTCACCCAGCCGGTGAGCCACGCCCGTGATCGAGTTCCAGCGCCTGCACAAATCCTATGCCGTTGCCGGCCGCGAAGTCAGCGCGCTGCAACCGTTGGACCTGACCATCGAGGCCGGTGAGGTTTTCGGCATCATCGGCCATTCCGGCGCCGGCAAGTCGACACTTATCCGCATGATCAACCGCCTGGAAGAACCCAGTGGTGGCCGGCTGCTGATCGGCGGTGAGGATGTCACCGCGCTGGACGCGGACGGCCTGCGCGCGCTGCGCCGGCGCATCGGCATGATCTTCCAGCACTTCAACCTGCTGTCCTCGCGCACGGTGGCCGGCAATGTCGCCTTCCCACTGGAACTGGCCGGCACGCCGAAGACGGAGATCGACGCGCGCGTGGCCGAGCTGCTGCAGACTGTGGGCCTCGAAGCGCATGCGCAGAAGTATCCGGCGCAGCTGTCCGGTGGCCAGAAACAGCGCGTCGGCATCGCCCGCGCGCTGGCGACCCGTCCGCAGATCCTGCTGTGCGACGAGGCCACCAGTGCGCTCGACCCGCAGACCACCGCTTCGGTGCTGTCGCTGCTGTCGAAGATCAATCGCGAGCTGGGCCTGACCATCGTGCTGATCACCCACGAGATGGACGTGATCCGCCGTGTCTGCGACCGCGTTGCGGTGCTCGATGCCGGCCAGATGGTCGAAACCGGTCCGGTCACCCGGGTGTTCCTGCACCCGCAGCACCCGACCACGCGCCGTTTCGTCAGCGAATCGGAGCATGTGGACGAGGGCACGCTGCACCGCGATTTCGATGCCGTCGGTGGCCGCATCGTGCGCCTGACCTTCCTCGGTGGCGACACCTACGAACCCCTGCTCGGCCGCGTCGCGCGCGAGACCGGGGTCGACTACAACATCCTGTCCGGCCGCATCGACCGGATCAAGGACACCCCGTATGGCCAGCTGGTGGTCGCCCTGGTGGGCGGCGACCAGTCCGCCGCGCAGGCCGCGTTCGTGGCCGCCGGCGTGCATGTTGAGGAGCTGCGTCGATGATCATCGCTACTGCCGGCGGATTCTTCCGCCACCTGGACGCGGGCAAGTGGGCCGACATCGGCCAGGCCACCATCGACACCCTGCTGATGCTGCTCGGTTCGCTGCCGCTGACCCTGGCCATCGGCCTGCCGCTGGGCGTGCTGCTGTACCTGTTCGGTGCACCGCAGATGAAGCGCCGTCCGTTCGCCTATGGCGTGCTGGCGCTGGTGGTGAAC
This sequence comes from Stenotrophomonas sp. YJH_SMC_21, assembly GCF_059369555.1. Lineage (NCBI taxonomy): Bacteria > Pseudomonadati > Pseudomonadota > Gammaproteobacteria > Lysobacterales > Lysobacteraceae > Stenotrophomonas > Stenotrophomonas sp. YJH_SMC_21. The sequence continues at coordinate 266,608 of NZ_JCAFSU010000001.1, read as the reverse complement.
CTGCTGCGCTCGGTGCCTTTCATCATCCTGATGATCGTGCTGATCCCGGTCACCCTGTTCCTGATGGGGACGTCGCTGGGTGTACGCGGTGCGATCGTGCCGCTGGTCATCGGTGCCGCGCCGTTCTACGCGCGCCTGGTCGAGACCGCACTGCGCGAAGTGGACCGTGGCGTGATCGAAGCGACCCAGGCGATGGGAGCCACCACCTGGCAGCTGGTCACCCGCGTGCTGCTGCCGGAAGCGCGCCCGGGCCTGATCGCTGGCGCAACGGTCACCACCGTCGCGCTGATCGGCTTCACCGCGATGGGCGGTGCGATCGGCTCCGGTGGCCTTGGCGACCTGGCCTTCCGCGACGGCTACCAGCGCTCGCACACCGACGTGGCGCTGGTCACCGTGGTCCTGCTGCTGATCCTGGTGCAGCTGCTGCAGATGCTTGGCGACCGCCTGGTCGCGCATTACAGCCGCAGATAACAGAATGCCGGGCGGCGCCCGGCATCTCGTTCGGGTAGTGCCGGCCGCTGGCCGGCAATCCCACGTGCGGTCAACGCACGTTCGGTACTTCGTAACCCAGCTTCCCGACCTGCTCCGGGTGCTGCGGCACGCGCTTGAGCTTGTCGGTGTTCACCCCGTACTCGTCACGCAGGCGTTCGGCCAGCTCCTTGTACAGGGCTTTGTCCATGTCCGGCGTACGCGAGAAGATCCAGGCCATCTCGCGGCCCGGGTAACCGATCAGTGCCCACGAGTAATCCGGTGCCACTTCCAGCACCCGCGAATGGGTAGGCACGACGCGGTAGAACCAGGTGCGCCAGCCGTGGTTGCCGCTGTCCGGGTCGACGCTGGCGCGGGCACGCACTTCCTGCAGCGGTTCGCCGAAGCCATCACGGTAGCGGTAGGTGATGCCGACCTTGTGCTCGTCGCGCAGTTCGTAGTCGTTGACGCTGGCCACATGGCCACGTTCGATGAAGTTCGGCACGCGGCCGATCACGTACCAGGTGCCCATGAAGCGCTTCAGGTCGATCGGCGCATCCGGGTCGGTCGCGCGCGGGGTGCTGGCGCGGGGCGATGGCGGCTCACTGGCGGCCACGGCGGGGCCCGCCAGGGACAGGGCCAACAGCATGGCGCAGAGCGGGCGGATCGAAGTCATGCGGGAGCGGGCTCAGAAGGGCTTTGCCTGAGCATGGTCGACTGAGCGTGCGCGATCCGTCAATGGTGTCGCAACCTGTGAGAAGGGCCTTGCCCAAGCTGTGTTGCATTGTCCACCGGAGAAGCCCCATGAACGCACGTTCCGTCCGCCGCCCTGCAACTGAACGCGTCATCATTGAACGCGCCGATCCGCGCCTGCTGCGCAGCGTGCGGCAGGTGGCCCTGGCCGGCCTGGCGCTGGTACTGGTCTGGCCAGCCGCGCGCGGCAGCAACGCCTGGCTGGGCTGGCTGCCGATGTGGCTGGTGGGCATGCCGCTGGTGGCCTGGTGGGCGCTGCTGCGCTTCCCTGTGCCGCGCCTGTCGTGGCTGCGGCTGGCCCGTCGCACCGGTGGACAGGCACATCGTCGCACCGCCGGGACGCCCCGCCGTCGCCGCCGCGCTACGGCCACGGCCTGACCTTCGACACGGGGGCGGCTGCAGCGATCCATGCTAGCGTTCCACGGCTTATGACTGCCTGGAGCTGCAATGTCTCGACTCGCTTCCGCCTGCCTGCTGGCTGGCATGATGACCGCTGCCTCGGTGGGGACCGCCGTGGCTGCTGAAGACACCGATCGCTACGCCTGGCTGGAGGACGTCACCGGCGACAAGCCGCTGTCCTGGGTCAAGGAACAGAACGCCAAGTCCGAGGCGCGCCTGGCGCAGACCCCGGCCTTCAAGCAGATGGAGACCAGCATCCGCGAGGTGCTCGACTCCGATGCCAAGATTCCCGCCGTGCAGAAGATCGGTGACTACTATTACAACTTCTGGAAGGACCAGCAGCACGAGCGTGGCCTGTGGCGCCGCACCACGCTGGCCGAGTACCGCAAGGCCTCGCCGCAGTGGGAGACCGTGCTTGACCTCGATGCCCTGAACAAGGCCGAGGGCGAGAACTGGGTCTGGCACGGCGCCGACTGCCTGCGCCCGGATTACAGCCGCTGCCTGATCGCGCTGTCGCGCGGTGGTGCCGACGCCGACGTGACCCGCGAGTTCGACCTGGCCAACAAGACCTGGATCAAGGACGGCTTCTTCCGTCCGGAGTCGAAGGGCGGCCTGAACTGGATCGATCGCGACACCGTATTCGTCTACACCGACTTCGGTGCCGGCTCGATGACCACCTCCGGCTACCCGCGCGTGGCCAAGCTGTGGAAGCGTGGTACGCCGATGGCCTCCGCCAGCGTAGTGTATGAAGGCAAGCCGGAAGACATGTACATCGCGGCGATGCACGATGACACCCCGGGCTTCGAGCGCAACCTGGTCAGCCGCACGCTGGCGTTCTACAACAACGAGATCTACCTGCGTGGCGACGATGGCACGCTGACCAAGATCGATGCGCCGAACTCGGCCGAGAAGGGCCTGCACAAGCAGTGGCTGACCCTGGAGCTGCGTGATCCGTGGACCGTGGGTGGCAAGACCTATGCGTCCGGTTCTCTGCTGGCGACCAGGCTGGATGACTTCCTGGCCGGCAAGCGTGAGTTCGACGTGCTGTTCACCCCGACCGCGACCACCTCGCTGGCCAGCGCCACCTGGACCAAGAGCCACCTGGTGCTGAACGTGCTGGATGACGTCAAGAACCGCCTGTCGGTGCTGACCCCGGGCGCCAATGGCTGGCAGACCAGCCGCTTCGTCGGCGCGCCGGCCTTCGGCACGCTGGGCGTGGCTGCGGTCGACAGCAACGACAGCGACGCGGTGTGGCTGACCGCCACCGACTACCTGACCCCGACCACCCTGGCGCTGGCCGAGATCGGGCAGGCCCCGGAAACGCTGAAGACCATGCCGGCCTTCTTCGATGCCAAGGGCAAGGTAATCGAGCAGCACTTCGCCACCAGCAAGGACGGCACCCGCGTGCCGTACTTCGTGGTGCACGACAAGGCGATGAAGCTGGACGGTTCCAACCCGACCCTGCTGTACGGTTATGGTGGTTTCGAGATCTCGCTGACCCCGGGCTACTCCGGTGGCATGGGCCGCGCCTGGCTGGAGAAGGGCGGCGTGTACGTGGTTGCCAACATCCGTGGCGGCGGCGAATACGGCCCACGCTGGCACCAGGCGGCGCTGAAGCAGAACCGCCACAAGGCCTATGAAGACATGGCCGCAGTGGCACGCGATCTGGTCAAGCGCAAGATCACCAGCGCCAGGCACCTGGGCGTGCAGGGCGGCAGCAACGGTGGCCTGCTGACCGGCAACATGCTGACCCAGTACCCGGAACTGTTCGGTGCGGTGGTGGTGCAGGTGCCGCTGCTGGACATGAAGCGCTACAGCCATCTGCTGGCCGGTGCCTCGTGGATGGCCGAGTACGGCAACCCGGATACCAGCGACTGGGCGTTCATCAAGACCTTCTCGCCGTACCACCTGTTCGACGCGAAGAAGAAGTACCCGCCGGTGCTGTTCACCACCTCCACCCGCGATGACCGCGTGCACCCGGGCCACGCCCGCAAGATGGCGGCGAAGATGATCGACGCCGGCAAGGACGTGACCTACTACGAGAACATCGAAGGTGGCCACGGCGGTGCAGCCAACAACGCGCAGGCCGCACACATGTCGGCGCTGGCCTACAGCTTCCTGTGGGAGCGGTTGGGCGGTAAGTAAGCAGACAGGCAGAACGGAAAACGCCGCCCCAGGGCGGCGTTTTTCTTTATCCGCTAGTGCCGGCCGCTGGCCGGCAACCGCATCATTCACGCATTCCCGGGTTGCCGGCCAGCGGCCGGCACTACCGTCAACGTGATCCCTGCCAGCGCTGCAACCCACGCGCGATCCGTGCCACCGCCTCCTGCAACCGCGGCACTTCCTGGGTATAGGCCAGGCGCACGTGCTGGTTGGCGCGATGGAAGCCGAAATCCAGCCCGGGCGTGAATGCCACGTGCTCGGTTTCCAGGAAGTGGGCGCAGAACGCCTGTGCGTCATCGGTGAATGCGCTGACATCGGCGTACAGGTAGAACGCACCCTGCGGCTCGACTTCGATGCGGAAGCCCAGCTCGCGCAGCGCGGGCAGCAGGAAGTCGCGGCGCTGGCGGAACGCTTCGCGACGCTGCTCGAAGATCGCCATCGACTCCGCGCTGAAGCAGGCGAGCGCGGCATGCTGGGCGATGCTCGACGCGCTGATGTACAGGTTCTGCGCGAGTTTCTCCAGGTCCGGCACGGCTGCTGGCGGTGCCACCAGCCAGCCCAGCCGCCAACCGGTCATGCCGAAGTATTTGGAAAAGCTGTTCAGCACGAATGCGCTGTCATCCACCTGCAGCACGCTGGGTGCATCCAGGCCATAGGTGAGGCCGTGGTAGATCTCGTCCACCACCAGGTGACCACCGCGCGCGTGCAGGGTCTTCGACAGGGCGGCCAGTTCGTCGGCGGAGAGCACGGTGCCGGTCGGGTTGGCCGGTGAGGCAACCAGCGCGCCGACGCTGTCGGCATTCCAATGCTGTTCCACCAGCGACGGTGTGAGCTGGTAGGCAGTGTCCGGGCCGACCGGCACCAGCTGTGCGCCGCCTTCAACGAGGCGCAGGAAGTGGCGGTTGCACGGATAACCAGGGTCGGCCAGCAGCCAGTGGCGGCCGGGATCGACCAGCAGGCTGCTGGCCAGCAGCAGCGCACCGGAGCCGCCGGGGGTGACCAGGATGCGTTCGGGGTCGACGTCCAGCCCGTAGTGGCTGCGATAGAAGCCGCTGATCGCCTGGCGCAGGGCGGGCAGGCCACGTGCGGCGGTGTAGCGGGTATGGCCGGCGGCCAATGCGGCCTGGCCGGCACGCACGATCGGTTCGGCGGTGGTGAAGTCCGGTTCGCCGATTTCCAGGTGGATCACGTCGTGGCCGGCCTGTTCCAGCGCCTGCGCGCGGGCCAGCAGGGACATCACGTGGAACGGAGCGATTTCATGGCTGCGCCGGCTGTAGCCCGGCGTATGGGGCAGGGTACTCATGCAGCCCATGGTACGCCGCGTACCGGGGTCACGCGCTCTGGCAGTGCCGGCCGCTGGCCGGCAACCGACCCACCCGCAGGCCGTGAGGGTGCCGGCCAGCGGCCGGCACTACCGGCAGGCATGGCCACCATGACGTTCCGCAGGGTTGCCCACCGTCCTTCCGCAACCCAGACTCGGGCGCAAGGACGCCATTGCATTGCCCCTCAAGGAGCCCTATCTCATGAAATCCACCCTCTGCCTGTTGCTTGCCAGCCTGATGACCACCACTGCCACCGCCGCCACTCCGCCCGTTCCGCCGGATGCCGCCAAGCATCCGCATGTGGTCAAGGCGCCGTTCGGCGCGACCCGCAACGATGACTATTACTGGCTGCGCGACGACAAGCGCGGGAACAAGGACATGCTGGCCTACCTGCAGGCCGAGAATGCCTATGCCGACCAGCTGCTGGCGCCGCTGAAGCCGCTGGAAGACACCCTGTACAAGGAGATCGTCGGCCGCATCAAGCAGGACGATTCCAGCGTGCCGGCGCGCGAGCGTGGCTACTGGTACTACAGCCGCTTCGAAACCGGCCAGGACTACCCGATCCACGCACGCCGCAAGGGCAGCATGGAGGCCGCCGAGGAAATCCTGCTGGACGTCAACGCGATGGCTGCCGGCAAGGGCTATTTCAGCGTCGGCTCGATGGAAGTCAGCCAGGACAACCAGCTGCTGGCCTGGGCCGATGATGATGTCGGCCGCCGCCAGTACACCATCCGCTTCAAGGACCTGGCCACCGGCAAGGTGCTGCCCGATGTGATCACCGGCAGCTCGGGCGACCTGGTCTGGGCCGACGACAACCGCACCGTGCTGTACGTCGAGAACGATCCGGAAACGTTGCTGACCGTGCGCGTGAAGAAGCACGTGCTGGGCACCCCGGCCAGCGCCGACACCGTCGTCTACGAAGAGAAGGACGACAGCTTCTACATGGGCATCGGCCGCACCCGCGACGATCGCTTCATCACCATCGGCGTGCACAGCACCGTGTCCTCGGAAGAGCGTTACGCGCCGGCCAGCGACCCGACCCACTTCACCGTGCTGGCGCCGCGCCAGCGCGATGTCGAGTACGACGCCGACCACTACGATGGCCGCTGGGTGATCCGTACCAATGACGGTGCGAAGAATTTCAAGCTGGTCACCGCACCGACCGATGCGACCTCGCGTGCGCAGTGGAAGGACTGGATCGCGCACGACGATGCGGTGTTCATCGAAGGCTTCGAACTGTTCGATGGCTACACCGCCATCGCCGAACGCTCCGAGGGCCTGGAACGCATCCGCCTGCTGTTCAAGGATGGCCGCAGCGACTACGTGAAGGCCGACGAGCCGGCGTACTCGATGGGCCTGGGCGACAACACCGAGGCTGATACGCCCTGGTTGCGCTACGTCTACACCTCGATGACCACCCCCACCACCGTGTTCGAACTGAACACCGCCACCGGTGAGCGCCGCCAGCTGAAGGTGCAGCCGGTGATCGGCTATGACGCGTCGAAGTACGAAACCGACCGCGTCTGGATCACCGCGCGCGATGGCGTGAAGGTGCCGGTGTCGCTGGTCTACCGCAAGGGCTACCAGAAGGATGGCAAGGGCGCGTTGTTCCAGTACGCCTATGGCAGCTACGGCATGTCGATGGATCCGTACTTCAACCAGACCGCGGTGAGCCTGCTCGACCGCGGCGTGGTGTATGCCATCGCCCACATCCGCGGTGGCCAGGAAATGGGCCGCGACTGGTACGAGAACGGCAAGCTGCTGCACAAGCAGAACACCTTCAACGACTTCATCGACGTCACCCGTGGCCTGGTGGCACAGGGCTGGGCGGCGAAGGATCGCGTGGCGGCATCCGGGGGCAGTGCCGGTGGCCTGCTGATGGGCGCGGTGGCCAACCAGGCGCCGCAGGACTACCGCGTGATGGTGGCCCAGGTGCCGTTCGTCGACGTGGTGACTACCATGCTCGACCCGACCATTCCGTTGACCACCAACGAGTACGACGAGTGGGGCAACCCGGAGCAGAAGCAGTTCTACGACTACATGCTGTCCTACTCGCCCTACGACAACGTCAGCAAGCAGGCCTATCCGGCGCTGTTCGTGGGCACCGGCCTGTGGGATTCGCAGGTGCAGTACTGGGAACCGGCCAAGTGGGTGGCCAAGCTGCGTGACGACAACACCGGCCACTACCCGATCCTGTTCCGCACCAACATGGAAGCCGGCCACGGCGGTAAGTCGGGGCGCTTCCAGCGTTACCGCGAGCTGTCCGAGTCGTACGCATTCATGCTGCAGCAGCTGGGCATCGCCCAGCCGTGATCGCGACAGGGTGCCGGGCACTGCCTGGCACCCTGAACCGGTATCCTTGCGGCCATGAGCGCGCCAGATCCTTCCGTCCCTCGCGATGCCACCACGCCTCCGCGCGTGGTGCGTTTCCGCTGGGCGTGGTGGCTGCTGGCCTATGTCAGCCTCGGCACCGGCATCGTCGGCATCTTCGTGCCGGGCCTGCCGACCACCGTATTCATCCTGATTTCGGCCTGGGCCGCCTCGCGTGGCTCCGAACGCCTGCACAACTGGCTGCTGCAGCATCCACGCTTCGGCCCGGCCATCGCCAACTGGCAGGCACACGGGGCGGTCAGCCGCTACGGCAAGTGGATGGCCACGATCACCATGGCGGTATGCGCCGGCATCATGCTCTGGTGCGTGCCGATTGCCTGGGTGAAGTGGTTCTCGATCGGCAGCATGACCGTGGTGGCGATCTGGCTGTGGACCCGGCCACTGCCGCCCCCCGCGGATTGAGCACCTGCGGTAGTGCCGGCCGCTGGCCGGCAACCCGATCCCCTGCACCAACCGCTCAGCCGCCAATGGCTATACTCGGGGCATGAAGATCCCCCATCGAAACGCCATCCTGATTCCGCTGGCAGCTGCTTCGCTGCTGTTCCTCGCCGCCTGCGGCAACAAGGGCCCGCTGGTACTGCCGCAGAAGCCGGTGCCGGTGGAAGAAACCGTCGAACCTGTTGCCGAGCCCGCTACCGAAGCGACCCCGGCGCAGACCGAAGGCAGCGGCACCCCGGCCACGACCGTGGAGCCGGCTGCACCGACCACGCAACCGGCGCCTGCGCCTGCGAAGAAGGTGGGCGGCGGGAATGAGTAAGGCCGGTTCCAAGGCCCTGCGCTTCAGCAAGATGCATGGCGCGGGCAATGATTTCGTAGTGATCGACCTGCGTGACGGCACCGCGCCGCCCACGCCTGAACTGGCCGCGCAGCTGGCCGACCGCCACACCGGCGTCGGCTGCGATCAGATCCTGACCATCGAAGCGCCGCGTGCGGAAGGCTCGGTGGCGTCGTACCGCATCTGGAATGCCGACGGCTCCAATTCCGAACAGTGCGGCAATGGCGCGCGCTGCATCGCCGCCTGGCTGGTGCGCGAAGGCAGTGCGCAGGGCGACCGCTTCGTCATCGACAGCCCGCTGGCCAGCCATGAGGTGGAAGTGCTGGGCGATGGCCAGTTCGCGGTGACCATGGGCGTGCCGGCGTTCGAGCCGGCCAACGTGCCGCTGGTGGGTTTCGCCCACGCGCGCGAGGAATACCTGCTGCCGCTGCAGGGCGAAAGCGTGCGTTTCGCTGCGGTGTCGATGGGCAACCCGCATGCAGTGATCGAAGTGGGCCTGATCGATGCTGCACCGGTCGAGCGCGTCGGTGCGCTGCTGCAGCAGCATGCCTCGTTCCCGCGCTCGGTGAACGTGGGCTTCGCCCAGGTGATGGGCCCGGCGCATGCACGTCTGCGTGTGAATGAACGCGGCGTCGGCGAAACCCTGGCCTGCGGCAGTGGCGCCTGCGCCGCTGCGGTGACCCTGATGCAGCGCGGCCGCCTGCAGCGTGATGCACGCATCAGCCTGCCCGGTGGTGACCTGCGCATCCAGTGGCCGGGCGATGGCCAGCCTGTGGTGATGGCCGGCCCGACCGCATTCGTCTTCGAAGGGGAGTGGATGGCATGACCGAAACCGTCGACAAGCTCGGGGCCCACGAAGTCGCTGCCTGGTTGCGGCGACATCCCGGCTTCCTCAAGCAGTTCCCGGACCTGGCCCTGACCCTGGTGGTGCCGCGTGACGACGGCCCGACCGCGTCGCTGGCCAGCTACCAGCTGGAAGTGCTGCGCGAGAAGAACCGCGAGCTGGCACGACGGTTGGCCGACCTGGGCGCGACTGCCCAGGTCAACGAACGCCTGGCGGTGCGCACACACCAGCTGACCCTGGCGTTGATGAAGCAGGACAACGCCGCCGACACCCTGCGTGCGATGGCGGCCTCGCTGCAGGAAGATTTCGCCGGCGACCTGGTGCGATTGGTGGTGCACACGCCGGTGGCCGGGCTGGAACAGGCCGACTGGTTGCAGGTGATCGCCGCCGATGATCCGCAGCTCGGCCCGTTCCGCGACTGCCTGAAGGACGGCGAGCCGATCTGCGGCCGCCTGCAGCCGGAAAAGAATGCCGTGCTGTATGGCGTGCGCAGCGAGGAAGTGCAGACCACCGCGCTGCTGCCGTTGCCGGGCGTGGGCCTGATTGCGGTGGGCAGCCACGATCCGAACCGTTTCTATCCGGGCATGGGCACGCTGTTCCTGCGCATGATGGGCGACGCCCTGGTCGCCGGCCTGAAGCGCTTCCCGGGCTGAGCAGGACACGACGATGAGCGCGGTACAGGCCTTCCTGCAGCATCTGCAGGTAGAGCGGCGGATGTCGGCGCATACGCTCGATGCCTACCGCCGTGACCTGGACGCGCTGTCGGTCTGGGCCGAGCCGCGCGGTGTTGCGGTGGAGGCACTCGATGCCGACGCGCTGCGCCAGTTCGTCGCCGATGAGCACCGCCGTGGCCTGTCGGCCAAGAGCCTGCAGCGCCGCTTGTCCGCCTGCCGCAGCTTCTATGCCTGGCTGCTCAAGCACGGCCGCATCGAGGTCAGTCCTGCAGCAACGCTGAAGGCGCCGCGCGCGCCGCGCCGGTTGCCTCAGGTCCTCGACGCCGATGAGGCCGTGCAGCTGGTCGAGCTGGAGCCGGAAGGTGAACTTGGCCGCCGTGACCGCGCGCTGCTGGAACTTTTTTATTCTTCCGGCCTGCGCCTGAGCGAAGTCTGCGCGCTGACCTGGCGCGATCTGGATTTCGACAGCGGGCTGGTCAACGTGCTGGGCAAGGGCAATCGGCAGCGCCGCGTGCCGTTCGGCCGGCCGGCGCGCGAAGCGCTGCAGGCGTGGCGCGCCGAAAGTGGCGGTGGTCCGGCCTCGCCGGTATTTCCCGGCCGCAACGGACCGATCAGCCAACGCGCGGTGCAGATCCGCATCCGCCAGCTGGCGCAGCGCCAGGGCCTGTTCAAGCACGTGCACCCGCACATGCTGCGGCACAGTTTCGCCAGCCATATCCTGGAATCATCCGGTGATCTGCGCGGCGTGCAGGAGCTGCTGGGCCATGCCGACATCGCCACCACCCAGATCTACACCCACCTGGATTTCCAGCACCTGGCCAAGGTCTACGACGCGGCGCATCCGCGCGCGAAGCGTCGAAGCAGCAGCGAGGGCAGCGGAGAAAGCTGAACGTTGCCCGTGCGGCAGCCGCTCGCGGGTGGCTTGAAGGGCGCAGGGCAGTCCCCACCTCTGGTTCTGTCACCCCGGAGGCATCATGGACCCCAGTCAGAACCCCAACGTTTTCCACGCCACCACCATCGTCTGCGTCCGTCGCGGCGAGCACGTGGCCATTGCCGGCGACGGCCAGGTCACGCTGGGCCACACCGTGATGAAGGGCAATGCGCGCAAGGTGCGCCGCCTCGGTCGTGATGGCCAGGTGCTGGCCGGCTTTGCCGGTGCCGCCGCCGATGCCTTCACCCTGTTCGAGCTGTTCGAGGCCAAGCTGGAAAAGCACGGCCAGTTGCAGCGCGCTGCGGTCGAACTGGCCAAGGATTGGCGCACCGAGCGCCGCCTCGGAAAGCTTGAAGCCCTGTTGGCCGTGGCCGACAAGGAAACCTCGCTGATCATCAGCGGCACCGGCGATGTGATCGAACCGGAGGACGGCATCATCGCCATCGGCTCGGGTGGTTCCTATGCGCTGTCGGCTGCACGCGCGTTGATGGCACACACCGAACTGGATGCGCGCACCATCGCCAGCGAAGCGATCGGCATTGCCGGCGATATCTGCATCTACACCAACCGCAACGTGGTGGTCGAGGAACTCTGAGGGTCGCGCCGGCTGCTGGCCGGCAACCTCATGATCCCCCACACGCGTGCCTGGTTGCCGGCCAGCGGCCGGCACGACCGACAACGAATTCGTGAGCACATCCATGTCGAAGATCGAAGTTTCCTCCGCCACCATGACCCCGCGCGAGATCGTGCAGGAACTGGACCGGCATATCGTGGGCCAGCACGACGCCAAGCGCGCCGTGGCCATCGCCCTGCGCAACCGCTGGCGCCGCATGCAGCTGGTGCCTGAGCTGCGCAATGAAGTGATGCCGAAGAACATCCTGATGATCGGCCCGACCGGCGTCGGCAAGACCGAGATCGCGCGTCGCCTGGCCACGCTGGCCAACGCGCCGTTCGTGAAGGTCGAAGCCACCCGCTTCACCGAAGTCGGCTACGTCGGCAAGGACGTCGAGCAGATCATCCGCGACCTGGCCGATACCGCAGTGAAGCTGTACCGCGAACAGGCCAAGGTGCGCGTGCGTACCCAGGCCGAGGAACGCGCCGAAGACCGCATCCTCGATGCGCTGCTGCCGCGCCGCAGCGGTGGCATCGGCTTCGATCCGGAAGTCGCCCGCAACGAACCGTCGGCGCAGGACAACGAGACCCGCATCAAGTTCCGCAAGATGCTGCGCAACGGTGAGCTGGACGAGCGCGAGATCGAACTCGACCTGGCCGCCAATGTCAGCATGGACATCATGACCCCGCCGGGCATGGAGGAAATGGGCCAGCAGCTGAAGTCGATGTTCGCCAACCTTGGCGGCGGCGCGAAGGCGCACAAGCGCACGCTGACCATCAAGGCCGCGCGACCGCTGCTGATCGAAGAAGAGGCCGGCAAGCTGGTCAACGAGGACGATATCCGCACTGCGGCGATCGAGGCCTGCGAGCAGCACGGCATCGTCTTCATCGACGAGATCGACAAGGTCGCCAAGCGTGGCGATAACGTGGGCGGCGGCGATGTCTCCCGCGAAGGCGTGCAGCGCGACCTGCTGCCGCTGGTGGAAGGCTCCAACGTGTCCACCAAGTACGGCACGATCAAGACCGACCACATCCTGTTCATTGCATCCGGTGCGTTCCACCTGGCCAAGCCCAGCGATCTGATTCCGGAGCTGCAGGGTCGCTTCCCGATCCGCGTTGAACTGGGTGCGCTGAGCAAGGGTGATTTCGTGCGCATCCTGACCGAGCCGAAGGCCGCGCTGACCAAGCAGTACGAAGCGCTGCTGGCTACCGAGGGCGTCAAGGTCAGCTTCACCGCCGACGCCATCGAGCGCCTGGCCGAAATCGCGTTCCAGGTGAACGAACGCCAGGAGAACATCGGTGCCCGTCGCCTGCATACGGTGCTGGAGCGCCTGCTGGATTCGCTCAGCTACGAGGCACCGGACCGCGATGGCGAAAGCCTGGCGATCGACAGCGCCTACGTCGACAAGCACCTGGGTGAGCTGGTGCAGGACCCGGACCTGAGCCGCTACATCCTGTAATGCCCGTTGGAGTCGGATCCCTCGCCCCAGCGAGGGCTCTGACTCCGCCCGCTGCAACAGAAAGGGCCGCCGCAGGGCGGCCATTTTCTTGTGCGGTCAGCGCGACTGCCGGGTGCGGTAGTCCCGCAGCACCTGGTCGATCACCGCACTGGTGCGGGCGGCGCTGATGCCGCTCGAGGGCGAACGGCCGTTGCCGCGCAGTTCGTCCACGAGGTGCGCGATCAACGGCTGCTGGACCGATGGCGGGTTCGGGATGTCGAATGCCTGCATGCCCGCTTCGGTCTCCAGAACCACTGGAACGTCCTCGAAGGTGGCAAAGCGCAGCTGCCCGCGGTCGCCGGTGATCTCGACCTCATCCTGGCGCCGGAACGCGCAGAAGCTCCATTGCGCGATGCCGTGCGCCCCACTGCCGGTACGGAAGCACATCGAGACACTGTCCTCGGCGGCGTAGGCGCCGGTCAGCGAACTGGCCAGGCCACGCACGTCGCCCAGCGGCCCCAATAGATGGTCGAGCAGGTCCAGGGTATGCGAGCCCAGATCGACGAACAGCCCGCCGCCGGCGATCGACGGATTGGTCCGCCAGAAGTCGGGCGATGCGGCATTCGCCGAATGCGGCCGATGCAGGGTGGCGCGCACGCTGCGCGGCGTTCCGATCGCGCCGTTGTCCAGCAGCTGCTTCACCTGTGCGAAGCGGGGCAGGGCACGGCGGTAGTAGGCCACGAACACGGGCACGCCGCTGCGGGCGCTGGCCGCGATGATGCGCTGGCACTCGTCGTGGTCCATGGCCATCGGCTTTTCGATGTAGACCGGCTTGCCCGCGGCGATCGCCTGCAGCGCGTAATGCATGTGCGTCGAGGGCGGCGTTGACACGTAGACCGCGTTCACTTCGGGATCGGCGATGAGTGCGTCGGCGTCGGCGTACCAGCGCGGAATCGCGTGGCGCCGCGCATAATCCTCGGCCAATCCCGCATTGCGGCGCATGACCGCTGCCACCCGTGAGCCGGGTGTGCTGGCCAGGGCGGGGCCGCTCTTCTTCTCGGTGACGCTGCCACAGCCGATGAAGCCCCACACCACGTTGTCCAGGATCACGGGGCTGTCCTCAGATGGGCGCGGCGGTGGCGGCAGCAGCGCCACTCACGCTTCGGGCAGCGGCTCGGGCACAGTGCCCGGCACGAACACGCCGTCCTTCACGTAGGCGGCCAGGGTCATGTCCAGTGCGAGCATGCCGTCGCGCTTGAGATCCATCAGGTCCGGTTCGACCATCGCCCCGTGCAGCACGCCCAGCACGGTGGCATGCAGCATGCGCGCGGCGATCTTGGGGTCGGCGCCTTCGCGCAGCTGGCCCAGATCGCGGGCGCGGCGCAGGGCACGCTCCATCCGGTCCAGCGCATCGCGGAATCCGGCCTGCTGCATTTCGGTCAGCACCCTGGTGTCGGCCGAGGCATCGCTGCGCAGCATGATCTCCATGGTCTTGCGCAGGCGCTCGTCTTCGGACAGCTCGATGAAGGAGTGGATCATCACCGCGCGCAGGTCGTGCACGGGGGTGTCGCGCTGGTCGGTGGAGGTGCGCTCCAGTTCCTGCATGAAGGGCAGGTGCACCCGTTCGACGATCGCGGCCAGCACCTCGCTCTTGTTCTTGAAGTGCCAGTAGACCGCGCCACGGGTATAGCCGGCGCGGGCGCCGATCATCTCCAGCGTGGTACGGGCCACGCCGTGTTCATGGAAGCAGGCTTCGGCGGCGTCAAGGATGCCTTCCCGGGTTGCCTGGGTGTCCTCTTTGGTCTTGCGGGCCATGTAGGTACGAGTGCGGGTGAAACGTGGCTGAATTGTACCGGTTTACAAACAAACAAGCATGTATGTATATTTCGCTCCCATCATTCCCGTCGTGTGCGTGGCAGGCCGGTCCGGCTCCCGCTCCACCCGGGTGGGCGCTGTTCTCACGGTCTTCACCTTTACCGGTCGAAGGGTCCGCCGTATCAGCGCCGGCTGAGATCCTTTCCTTCAAGAGCCTTTCCGTCATGTTGCTGAGCCGAATCCGACCCTTTGCACTGTCGCTGGCCATCGCCGCAGCCGTGGCTGCCTGCGGCGGCCAACCCCAGGCCCCCGAGCAGGGCCCGGGTGACGTCACCGTGGTCACGCTGAAGTCCGAGACCGTGGGCCTGACCCGCGAACTGCCGGGCCGTACCAACGCCTTCCTGGTCGCCGAAGTGCGCCCGCAGGTCAACGGCATCGTTGCCAAGCGCCTGTTCACCGAAGGCGGCATGGTCAAGGCCGGCGAGCCGCTCTACCAGATCGAGGACGCCAGCTACCGCGCCCAGGCCAACAGCGCCCGCGCCCAGCTGGCCCGCGCCGAAGCCACGGCCAACGCCGCGCGCCTGAGCGCCAAGCGCATCACCGAGCTGGCCAAGGTCGACGCGGTCAGCCAGCAGGATCTGGAAAACGCCGTGGCCGCGCAGAAGCAGGCCGAGGCCGATGTCGGTGCCGCCAGGGCCTCGCTGGATGCGGCCAACGTCACCCTCGGCTATGCCCGCATCACCGCGCCGATCAGCGGCCGCATCGGCAAGTCCAGCGTTACCCAGGGTGCGCTGGTCAGCGCCGGCCAGGCCAATGCACTGGCCACCGTGCAGCAGCTGGACCCGATCTACGTCGATCTGACCCAGTCCTCGGCCGAGCTGCTGCAGCTGCGCCGCGAACTGGCTGCCGGCCGCCTGCAGGACAACCAGACGCTGCCGGTCAGCATCCTGATGGAAGACGGCAGCACCTTCGAGCACAAGGGCACGCTGGAGTTCTCTGAAGTGAGCGTCGATCCAGCCACCGGCAGCTTCGGCCTGCGCGTGAAGGTGGACAACCCGGACGGCCTGCTGATGCCGGGCACCTACGTGCGCGCGGTGATCGGCGGCGGCGTGCGCAGCGATGCGGTGCTGGTACCGATGCAGGGCATCGCCCGCGATCCGAAGGGCGACACCACCGCGATGGTGGTCGGCAAGGACAACAAGGTCGAAGTGCGCCCGGTCAAGGTCAGCCGCACGGTCGGCGACAAGTGGCTGGTCGAGGACGGTCTGAAGGCCGGCGACAAGGTCATCGTCGAAGGCCTGCAGAAGATCGGCCCCGGCATGCCGGTCAAGGCCACCGAGAAGGGCGCTGCTCCGGCCAAGCCGGCAGCGGCCGCCCAGCCTGCCGCCCCGGCCGGCGACGCGAAGTAAGCGGAGAACCCCATGGCACGCTTTTTCATCGATCGACCCATCTTCGCGTGGGTGATCGCCATCATCATCATGCTCGCCGGCGGCCTGGCCCTGTTCAAGCTGCCGGTCTCGATGTACCCCAACGTCGCACCGCCGGCGGTGGAAATCAGCGCCACCTACCCGGGTGCATCGGCCAAGGTGGTCGAGGACTCGGTGACGCAGATCATCGAGCAGAACATGAAGGGCCTTGATGGCCTGATCTACTTCTCCTCCAACAGCTCGTCCAACGGCCAGGCCACCATCACCCTGACCTTCGAGAGCGGCACCAACCCGGACATCGCCCAGGTGCAGGTGCAGAACAAGCTGCAGCTGGCCATGCCGCTGCTGCCGCAGGAAGTGCAGCGGCAGGGCATCAACGTGGCCAAGTCCAGCTCGGGCTTCCTGAACGTCATCGCGTTCGTGTCCGAGAACGGCAGCATGGACGCCAACGACATCGCCGACTACGTCGGTTCCAATGTTGTCGATCGCCTGAGCCGCGTGCCAGGCGTGGGTAACATCCAGGTGTTCGGTGGCAAGTACGCCATGCGCATCTGGCTGGATCCGAACAAGCTGCATACCTATGGCCTGTCGGTTG
Organism: Stenotrophomonas sp. YJH_SMC_21; assembly: GCF_059369555.1. NCBI lineage: Bacteria > Pseudomonadati > Pseudomonadota > Gammaproteobacteria > Lysobacterales > Lysobacteraceae > Stenotrophomonas > Stenotrophomonas sp. YJH_SMC_21. The sequence goes on along the minus strand of NZ_JCAFSU010000001.1, from coordinate 250,000 downwards.
CGGAAGTGACCGCAGCGATCAAGGCACAGAACGCGCAGGTGGCCATCGGCCAGCTTGGCGGTGCACCGTCGATCAAGGGCCAGCAGCTCAACGCCACCATCAACGCGCAGTCGCGCCTGCAGACCCCGGAACAGTTCCGCAACATCATCGTGCGCGGTGCGCAGGACGGTGCCGAGCTGCGCCTGGGGGATGTCGCCCGCGTCGAGCTGGGTGCCGAGTCCTACGACTTCGTCACCCGCTACAACGGCCAGCCGGCCAGCGGCCTGGCGGTGACCCTGGCCACCGGCGCCAACGCGCTGGATACCGCTGCTGGTGTGAATGCCGCGCTGGAAGACATGAAGAGCTTCTTCCCGGCCGGGCTGAAGGCGGAGGTCCCGTACGACACCACCCCGTTCGTGCGCGTGTCGATCAAGGGCGTGGTGCAGACCCTGATCGAAGCGATCGTGCTGGTGTTCGTGGTGATGTACCTGTTCCTGCAGAACTTCCGCGCCACCCTGATCCCGACCATCGCCGTGCCGGTGGTGCTGCTGGGTACCTTCGGCGTGCTGGCCATGCTCGGCTTCTCGGTGAACATGCTGACCATGTTCGCGATGGTGCTTGCGATCGGCCTGCTGGTGGACGATGCCATCGTGGTGGTTGAGAACGTCGAGCGCATCATGTCCGAGGAAGGACTGTCGCCGCTCGAGGCGACCCGCAAGTCGATGGGCCAGATCACCGGCGCGCTGGTGGGCATCGGCCTGGTGCTGTCGGCGGTATTCGTGCCGATGGCCTTCATGAGTGGCTCCACCGGCGTGATCTACCGCCAGTTCTCGGCCACGATCGTCTCGGCGATGGCATTGTCGGTGCTGGTCGCGATCGTGCTGACCCCGGCGCTGTGCGCGACCATGCTCAAGCCGCTGAAGAAAGGTGAGCACCACGTCGCCCACCGCGGCCTGGCCGGTCGCTTCTTCAATGGCTTCAACCGTGGATTCGACCGCACCAGCGAAAGCTACCAGCGTGGCGTGCGCGGCATCATCCATCGCCCGTGGCGCTTCATGGGCATCGTGGCGGCGCTGTTCGTGCTGATGGGCGTGTTGTTCGTGCGCCTGCCCAGCTCATTCCTGCCCAACGAAGACCAGGGCGTGTTGATGGCGCTGGTGCAGGCCCCGGTGGGTGCTACCCAGGAACGTACGCTGGAATCGATCGCGGCGCTGGAAAACCACTTCCTGCAGAACGAGAAGGATGCGGTGGACTCGGTGTTCTCGGTGCAGGGCTTCAGCTTCGCCGGCATGGGCCAGAACGCCGGCATGGCATTCGTCAAGCTGAAGGACTGGAGCGAGCGTGACGCCAACAATGGTGTGATGCCGATCACCGGACGCGCGATGGCGGCCCTGGGCCAGATCAAGGATGCCTTCATCTTCGCCTTCCCGCCGCCGGCCATCCCGGAACTGGGCACTGCCTCGGGCTATACCTTCTTCCTGAAGGACAACAGCGGCCAGGGCCACGAGGCACTGGTGGCCGCGCGCAACCAGCTGCTCGGCCTCGCCGCCGGCAGCAAGAAGCTGGCCAACGTGCGCCCGAACGGCCAGGAGGACACGCCGCAGTTCCGCATCGACATCGACGCGGCCAAGGCGACCTCGCTGGGGCTGTCGATCGACCAGATCAACGGCACGCTGGCCGCCGCGTGGGGCAGCTCGTACATCGACGACTTCGTCGATCGTGGCCGCGTCAAGCGTGTGTTCGTGCAGGCCGACCAGCCGTTCCGCATGGTGCCGGAGGACTTCGATCTCTGGTCCGTGAAGAACGACAAGGGTGAAATGGTGCCGTTCAGTGCCTTCGCTACCAAGCACTGGGATTACGGTTCGCCGCGCCTGGAACGCTACAACGGTGTGTCGGCCATGGAAATCCAGGGCGAACCGGCCCCGGGTGTCGCCTCCGGTGATGCCATGGCCGAGATCGAACAGCTGGCCAAGCAGCTGCCGGCGGGCTTCGGCATCGAATGGACGGCGATGTCGTACCAGGAGCGCCAGGCTGGCTCGCAGACGCCACTGCTGTACACGCTCTCGCTGATGATCGTATTCCTGTGCCTGGCCGCGATGTACGAAAGCTGGAGCGTGCCGACCGCAGTGCTGCTGGCGGCCCCGCTGGGCATCCTCGGCGCGGTGCTGGCCAATACCTTCAAGGGCCTGGAACGCGATATCTACTTCCAGGTGGCGATGCTGACCACGGTGGGCCTGACCAGCAAGAACGCGATCCTGATCGTGGAGTTCGCCAAGGAGAACCTGGAGAAGGGCGCAGGCCTGATCGAATCGATCATGCATGCCGTGCGCGACCGCCTGCGTCCGATCGTGATGACCTCGCTGGCCTTCGGCATGGGCGTGGTACCGCTGGCGATCTCCACCGGTGCCGGTTCCGGCGCCAAGCAGGCGATCGGCACCGGCGTGCTCGGCGGCATGATCGTCGGCACCGTGCTCGGCGTGTTCTTCGTGCCGCTGTTCTTCGTGGTGGTGCAGCGCGTGTTCAAGCGCAAATCCACGACGTGACCTGTAGCGGTCATGCCGGCCTCAGGCTGGCGTTGTCGAAACGGTAGTGCCGGCCGCTGGCCGGCATGACCTCCTGCCATCCGGCAGTACCGATGGAAGTCATTCCCATGAAAAGTGCATCCCTGTTCCTTTCCATTGCCGCTGTGCTCGCGCTCGCCGGCTGCTCCACCCTGGTGCCGAAGAACACCGCTGTCGCCCCGGCGATCCCGGCGCAGTGGCCGGCCGAGGCCGCGCAGGGCGAGGTGGCCGATGTCGCCGCCGTCGGCTGGCGCGACTTCTTCACCGATGCGCGCCTGCAGCAGGTGATCGACCAGTCGCTGCAGAACAACCGCGATCTGCGCGTGGCCGTGCTCAACGTTGAGCGCGCGCGCGGCCAGTACCGTGTGCAGCGCGCTGATCGCGTGCCCGGCGTGGCCGTTACCGGCCAGATGCAGCGCCAGGGCACCGACGCCGGTGTCAACGAACAGTTCACCGCCGGTGTCGGCGTGGCCGAGTTCGAGCTGGATCTGTTCGGCCGCGTGCGCAATCTCAGTGAAGCTGCGCTGCAGCAGTACTTCGCGGTGGCCGCCAACCGCCGCAACGCGCAGTTGAGCCTGGTGGCCGAGACGGCCACCGCATGGCTGACCTACGGTGCCGACGCGCAGCGGCTGAAGATCGCCGATGCCACGCTGAAGACCTACGAGGATTCGCTGCGCCTGGCCGAGGCCCGCCACGAACGTGGTGGCAGTTCGGCGCTGGAGCTGACCCAGACCCGTACCCTGGTCGAGACCGCGCGTACGGACGCCGCACGCCTGCGTGGCCAGCTGGCCCAGGACCGCAACGCGCTGGCGCTGCTGGCCGGTGGCCAGCTGGATCCGGCGCTGCTGCCGGACAGCATCGAGCCGCAGCTGCTTGCACTGGCACCGCCGCCGGCCGGCCTGCCCAGCGACGTGCTGCTGCAGCGCCCGGACATCATGGCCGCCGAACACCAGCTGCTGGCGGCCAACGCCAATATCGGTGCGGCACGCGCGGCGTTCTTCCCGAGCATCTCGCTGACCGGCAGCATCGGCAGTGGTTCGAGCGAACTGTCCAACCTGTTCGACAGCGGTACGCGCGTGTGGAGCTTCCTGCCGAAGATCACGCTGCCGATCTTCCAGGGCGGCAAGCTGCGCGCCAACCTGGCCATCGCCAACGCGGATCGTGATATCGCTCTGGCGCAGTACGAGAAGTCGATCCAGGTGGGCTTCCGCGAAACCGCCGATGCGCTGGCGTTGAATGTCAGCCTGGACGAGCAGGTGAGTTCACAGCAGCGCCTGGTGGAAGCGGCCGAACAGGCCAACCGCCTGTCGCAGGCGCGCTACGACGCGGGCCTGGACAGCTTCGTGACCCTGCTTGATGCGCGGCGTACGGCCTACAACGCACAACAGACCCAGCTGCAGGCGCAGCTGGCGCAGCAGGCCAACCGCATCACCCTGTACAAGGTGATGGGCGGTGGCTGGCACGAGCGCAGCTGAAGGACAGCCGGCCAGCGGCCGGCTCTACCCTGATGATCGATGGTAGTGCCGGCCGCTGGCCGGCATTGTCATTTCAGGACCTGCTACACCGCTTCATCGTCGCGCCGCGCTGCATGGCAGGCGCGCACCCGCGCGAGCGCATCGCCGGCTTCGCGCGCCATCTGCTCGTACTCGGCGCGGATCTCTTCCAGGCGCGCTTCGTCAAGTTCTTCCAGATCCAACAGTTCGTTGTTGGCTTCGGCCGTCGCCCGGATCAGCTCGTCCAGCTTGATCTGCATCGCGGCGGTGTCCGCGTTCTGTGTGTGCTGGATCAGGAACACCATCAGGAAGGTGATGATGGTGGTGCCGGTGTTGATCACCAGCTGCCAGGTGTCGTTGAAACCGAACACCGGGCCACTGATGCCCCAGATCACCACGATCGCTACTGCAGCCAGGAAGGTCCACGGCGAGCCGGTGGCGGCCGCGGCCTTCTTGGCGATCGTATTGAACAGGTTTCGTACTTTCATCGTCGTCGTCCCACTCAGGTGACGAGGATGATCGGCAGTGGCCCGTGCAGGCGCCGTGCAGCGGCGGTCAGGCGCGCATGCGCTGCAGCCGCGGTGCCTGCAGGCTGCGCACCGGACTGCTCTGGTAGACGTGCTGCCAGCAACGGTCGACGAATTCGCGGGCCTGGGCTTCACTCAGTCGCGGCATGATCTGCAGGGCGTACTGGGTCTGGAACATCTCGTCACGTTCGGCCTCGCTGGCGCGCGGCTGGGTGATCAGCGAATCGCAGGCAAACTTGATCCACGGCACGTACGAGCCGAACGAGTTGTGCGGCAGTGCGCCTTCGGCATGTTGGCGGCGCCAGTGATCCAGCTCGGCGTCAACGTTGATGACCGGAGGAATGGTGGGGACTTCAGCGTGCATGACAATCCAGTTCGGTTGAGTGGAAAGGGAGTGGGGGTTCATCGGAGTGTGGCGTATGTGGCGGTGCATGCCGCGTCAGCGCGATGTGGAGCTGGCGTTGGCATGTCCAATCAACTGCGCGTGCTCGACGGCACCGAGATCTTCGGCCAGGGTGGCCATCGCGTTGCACAGGCGCTCGTGGTCGAGCGGATGGCGACGGACCAGCTCCAGTTGCATGCGCTGGTAGGCGGTCCAGAACAACGCGCCGCGCCGGTGCAGTGCATATTGCCGCTGCAGGCGTTCGCGGATCGGGTCGAGGATCGAGTCTGGTGCAGGTCGTACGGCGTGCGCGCACATGGCTGGCTCCGCCGGGGAAAGAAGTCCCGGTAACCCCACCCTAGGCGCGGCAGCCGGGCGGGGTGTTATCGCAGCGTGTGCACGTTGCGCAGCTGACTGTGCACTGGTTCACGGCAATGGCCGCAAACGCTGCCGGCACTAGGGCGTGCCGGCACTGAAGCGTTCATTAAACGGGTTCAACAGGACACTGCGTGGTGATCATTCACCGATGTCTTCATTCCAGATCTCCGGGTGCTGCGCAATGAAGCCGCCCAGCAGGTCCACGCATTCCTGGCTGTCCAGGTCGATCACGTTGACGCCATTTTCCCGCAACCAGTCGATGCCGCCCTGGAAGGTGCGCGATTCGCCCACCACCACGGTGCCGATGTTGAACTGGCGCACCAGGCCAGAGCAGTACCAGCACGGTGCCAGGGTGGTGACCATGATCGTGTCCTGGTAACGGCGCTGGCGGCCGGCCTTGCGGAACGCATCGGTCTCGCCGTGCACCGACGGGTCGCCTTCCTGCACGCGGCGGTTGTGGCCGCAGCCAAGCAGGCGGCCGTCGTTGTGGTACAGGGCTGCGCCGATCGGCACGCCGCCCTCGGCCAGGCCCTGGCGGGCTTCGGCGATGGCGGTCTGCAGCAGGGCCTGGTAGTCGGGCGTGGTGATCATGCGGGGCTCCGGTAAGTCGTGGCCCGCCATGATACGGGCAGGGGGTGCCGCTGGCCCCCGGCGGTGCGATAATCGGGGCCATGAGCGAATCCCCCTACAAAGCCGGTACCACCCATTTCGGGTTCCGCGACGTCGCCGCCAAGGACAAGCAGAAGCTGGTCGGCCAGGTGTTCACCTCGGTCGCGCGCAACTACGACCTGATGAACGACCTGATGAGCCTGGGCGTGCACCGGGCGTGGAAGCGCTACTACGTGGCCACCGCGCAGGTGAAGCCGGGCGACCGCGTGCTCGATCTGGCGGGCGGCACCGGCGACATCGCCGCCCTGCTGAAGGAGCGCGTCGGCGCCGAGGGCTCGGTGGTGCTGGGCGACATCAACGCCGGCATGCTGTCGGTCGGCCGTGATCGCCTGACCAACCGCGGCCTGGTGCTGGGCCTGGACTACGTGCAGTGCAACGCCGAGGCCCTGCCGTTCCCGGACAACAGCTTCGACCTGGTCACCATCGCCTTCGGCCTGCGCAACGTGACCGACAAGGACGCCGGCCTGCGCGAGATGTACCGCGTGCTGAAGGTCGGGGGCCAGGCCCGCGTGCTGGAGTTCTCCGAAGTCACCGCGGACTGGTTCAAGCCGATCTACGACTTCCACTCGTTCAAGATCCTGCCGAAGCTGGGCAAGCTGTTCGCCAATGACTCGGACAGCTACCAGTACCTGGCCGAGAGCATCCGCAAGCACCCGCCGCAGGATGAACTGAAGGCGATGATGGGGCAGGCCGGGTTCGAGCGCTGCCACTACAAGAACCTGACCGGCGGCATCGTTTCGATCCACTCCGGCTACAAGCTGTAAGCCCCGCTCTGGTGGGTGCCAACCGTGGTTGGTGCTCGCCCGCTGCGGTGATCCGATCTGGTAGCTGCCGACCTTGGTCGGCACGGGCCTGCCGCATGCGTTGATGGGTCCGTGCCAACCAAGGTTGGTACCTGCCTGTAGATGCCGACATTGGTTGGCATGCGCCCGAGGCGCAGGATCGGCTTGCCTGCCATTACCCCGCACCGCGCAACGCCTGCCGGGCCGGAGGGAGGTACCATTGGGGTTTGATCCCCGTAACGGTCCCGATTCATGCGTAATCCGCTGATGCTCCTTCCGCTGGCCGTGGCCCTGGCCGCCGGCTGCTCCCAGGAGGCGGCCGCGCCCGCCGCCGCCCCGACTGCCGCAAAGGCCCCTGCCGCCCCCGTGAACGCCGAGAACCGCAGCCACGACGAAAGCTCGTACGCCGAGCCGGACAAGGTCGTCATCAAGGACATCGCGCTGGATCTGAAGCTCGACTTCGACCAGAAGCAGATTGGCGGCACCGCCACCTACACCCTGGAATGGAAGCAGAAGGACGCCAGGCAGCTGGTGCTCGACACCCGCGAGCTGACCGTGTCCAAGGTCGAGGCCGTCGCCGCCGATGGCGCGCGCAGCCCGCTCAAGTTCGAGCTGGCCGCCGCTGACAAGGTGTTCGGCAGCAAGCTGACCATCGAGGCCCCGGAACAGCCGGCCAAGGTGGAAGTGACCTACCACACCGCGCCGACCGCATCGGGCCTGCAGTGGCTGGCACCGTCGATGACCGAGGGCAAGAAGCTGCCCTTCATGTTCAGCCAGTCGCAGGCCATCCACGCCCGTTCGTGGGTGCCGCTGCAGGACACCCCGAGCGTGCGTTTCACCTACAGCGCGCACGTGGTCTCGCGCCCGGACGTGATGGTGCTGATGAGCGCCGACAACGATCCGAAGGCGGCGCGTGACGGTGACTACACCTTCAAGATGCCGCAGCCGATTCCGTCCTACCTGCTGGCCATCGCGGCCGGCGACCTGGTGTTCGAGCCGATCTCCGGCCGCTCCGGCGTCTGGGCCGAGCCGACCATGGTCAACAAGGCCGCCAAGGAATTCGAAGACACCGAGAAGATGATCGGTGCCGCCGAGAAGCTGTACGGCGAATACCGCTGGGGCCGCTACGACATGCTGGTGCTGCCGCCGTCGTTCCCGTTCGGCGGCATGGAAAACCCGCGCCTGACCTTCGCCACCCCGACCGTGATCGTCGGCGACAAGTCGCTGGTCTCGCTGGTGGCCCACGAGCTGGCGCACAGCTGGTCGGGCAACCTGGTGACCAACGCCAGCTGGAAGGACATCTGGCTCAATGAAGGCTTCACCACCTACGTCCAGGGCCGCATCACCGAAGCCCTGTACGGCAAGGAAATGGCCGAGATGGAGAAGCAGATCGACCAAACCGACCTGCTGGCCGAAGTGAAGGACATGAGCCCGGCCGACCAGGCACTGGCGCTGCCGCCGCTGAACGAGCGTGATCCCGACGAAGCGCTCAGCCAGGTCGCCTACGTCAAGGGTTCGTGGTTCCTGGAGTTCCTGGAACAGCGCTTCGGCCGCGAGACCTTCGATCCGTTCCTGCGGGGCTGGTTCGATGACCACGCCTTCCAGAGCGCGAACACCGACCAGTTCGTCGAGTACCTGAAGAAGAACCTGCTGCCGAAGAATCCGTCGGCCGTGACCGAGGCCGAACTGAAGGCATGGCTGGACGAGCCGGGCATCCCGGCGTTCGCAGCCAAGGCGCAGTCGCGCAACTTCAGCAGCGTCGATACCGCGCGCATCGCATTCGCCAGCGCCGGTACCGTGCCCAGCAGCCAGGTCATCGCCGACTGGAGCACCCAGGAATGGGTGCGCTTCATCGACGGCCTCGGTGCGACCCAGCCGCTGGACAAGCTGGCCACGCTGGACAAGGCCTTCCACTTCACCGGCACCCCCAATGGCGAGATCGCCATGCGCTGGTACCCGCTGGCGATCCGCAGCGGCTACGAGCAGGCCAATGAAGGGGCGGCTGCATTCATCGAGCGCGTCGGCCGTCGCAAGCTGATCCTGCCGATCTACGCCGAACTGGTGAAGACCCCGAAGGGTCTGGAACTGGCCAAGCAGGCCTTCGAAAAGGCCAAGCCGGGCTACCACCCGATCACCACCGCCTCGGTCCAGGACATGCTGGCCAAGGCTGAAGCCAAGTAAGCGGTAGTGCCGGCCGCTGGCTGGCAACCGGTCACTGCTTCACCACCAACGGCGGGGAAACCCGCCGTTGGTGTATCCGCTTTTCGCTGCCGATAGAATCGGGATGCACTCGCATAGGACCTCCGCCATGAAACGACTGATCCTGCTCACCGCCTGCACCCTGGCCCTGGCCGCCTGCAGCAACCCGGAAGAGGAACGCAAGGCGCAGGAAGCCGCTGCGGCCGCCGCGCAGGCGCAGAAGGAGGCCAAGGCCGAAGACGTGGCCAAGCAGTACGACATGGCCGTGGCCGCGCAGGACTGGGAACGCGCGCGCCTGCATGGTGCCTCGCTGCTGGACCAGTACAAGGACACCGCCGCCGCCGAGCGCATCGCCGCAGGCTTCGACGAGGTCAAGGCCAAGGGCGACGCCGCGCGCGACCTGCGCCGCATGCAGGGGCTATGGCAGTACAACCAGATTCCGGTGGGCAGCAAGGGCAACCAGGTCTCGGCGCAGATCTACAGCAAGGAACGGGTGGACGTGGATGGCAGCGGCGCCAAACCGGTGCAGCTGGTGTTCCGCGATCATCCGGAGTGGAAGCGGCATGCCTACCTGGTGCTGCAGGCCGGTGATTTCCGTTGCCCGCAATGCACGGTGAAAGTGACCGTGGATGACGGCAAGCCGGTACCAATGGCGGCCTGGCGCCCGAAGACCGATGAAGCCATCGCCCTGTTCATCACCGATCAGAAGGCACTGTGGAAGCTGGCGCGCAAGGGCAAGTCGATCAGCATCGAGTTTCCGGTCAAGGCCGGTGGCACGCGAACGGCCGTGTTCGAAACCGGCGGTGTCGACGCCAGCCGCATGCCGCAGTGGTGGCAGTGAAGGTTGCGACGGGCAGCGCAGTGCACGCGTTGTCCGCGATCCGGCACTGGGTGTTCGACATGGACGGCACACTGACGGTGGCCGTGCATGACTTCGCCGCGATCCGCCGCGCGCTGGAGATCGCCGCGGAGGAAGACATCCTCGACCATATCGCGGCATTGCCCGACGCACCGGCGCAGGCCAAGCGCGCGTGGCTGCTGGATCACGAGCGCGCCCTGGCCGAGGACGCGCTGCCAGCGCCGGGGGCGGTGAAGCTGCTGCGCGCGCTGTCGGCGGCAGGTTGCCGGCTGGGCATCCTGACCCGCAACGACCATGCGCTGGCGAAGCTGACGCTGGAGGCGATCGGGGTCGGGGCGTTGTTCGACGACGCCGACATCATCGGCCGCGATGAAGCGGTGCCCAAGCCCTCGCCGGATGGCCTGCAGCAGCATCTTCGTCGCTGGGGCATCGGGGCTGCGCACGCGGTGATGGTCGGTGACCACGCCTACGACCTGGAGTGCGGGCGCGCCGCGGGCGCTCACACCGTGCTGGTCAATCTGCCGGAGAACCCATGGCCGGGCCGGGCCGACTGGCATTTCGCCGATTGCCGCGCCTTGCTGGCGGCCTGGCAGCAAAAGGGGTAGTGCTGGCCGCTGGCCGGCAGTGTCGACCAAGGTCGACACCTACCAGAACACCCGTGGCCAGGCTGGCGGCCTGGCAGCAGAAGGGGTAGTGCCGGCCGCTGGCCGGCAGTGTCGACCAAGGTCGACACCTACCAGAACACCCGTGGCCAGGCTGGCGGCCTGGCAGAAGGGGTAGTGCCGGCCGCTGGCCGGCAGTGTCGAACAAGGTCGACACCTACCAACAGCATTCCCAGCAGCGCATCGGGTGGAAAGCCCCCTTGTTGTTCAAGGGGGCGCGCCGAAGGCGCGGGGACAAGGTGGGATGCGCGGGCAGTTCGTTTACGCGCCCAGCGCGTAACCGAACTGCTGCTTGAACTGCTCGTTGAACTCATCGAAGGTGAAGCGCTGGTTCTGCGTGCCCGGGTGCTCGACCTTCAGCGCGCCCATCAGGTTGCCCATGCGGCCGATGGTCAGCCAGTCGTAGCCCTTCTGGATGCCGTAGATCAGGCCGGCGCGGAAGGCGTCACCACAGCCGGTCGGATCGACCACGCGGCGCTCGTGCGCCGGCGGGATGTCGTAGCTCTTTTCCGGGGTGTGGATGACCGCACCCTTCGGGCCACGGGTGGTGATGTAGGCCTTGACCCGGCTGACGATCTCCTTCTCGTCCCAGCCGGTGCGCTCCTGCAGCAGGTTCGATTCGTAGTCGTTGACCACCACGTAGTCGGCCTGATCGATGAAGGCGCGCAGCTCGGGGCCGTTGAACAGCGGCATGGCCTGGCCCGGGTCGAAGATGAACGGAATGCCGTCCTCGTGGAATTCCTGCGCGTTCTGGATCATGCCTTCGCGGCCGTCCGGGCCGACCAGGCCCAGGGTCACGCCCGGTACGCCACGCACGTGGTTCTCGTAGGAGCGCATCATCGCGCCCGGGTGGAAGGCGGTGATCTGGTTGTTGTCGTGGTCGGTGGTGATGAACGCCTGCGGGGTGAACAGCTCGTCGATCACGCGCACACGCGACAGATCGATGCCCAGGCCTTCGAAGTATTCGCGGTACGGGCCGAAGTCCGAACCCACGGTGCCCATCGGGATCGGCTGGCCGCCCAGCAGGTGCAGGTTGTAGGCGATGTTGCCGGCGCAGCCGCCGAACTCGCGGCGCATGCGCGGCACCAGGAAGGACACGTTCAGGATGTGCACCTTGTCCGGCAGGATGTGATTCTTGAACTGGTCCGGGAACACCATGATGGTGTCGAAGGCAAGAGAACCACAGATCAGAGCGGACATCGATGTAAGCCTATGCGGTGAATTTTGGGGTGGGCCGGCCCGGTTCAGCGGGCAAGCAAACGGCGCCCTTGGGCGCCCGACGGCGCAAAGGTTACCCGCTGGTGCCGCTCAGGGCCAGAACCGGGTGATGCCCGATCAGGCCGAAAGCCTGTGAAGACGCGGGTTCAGCTAGTTTTTTCCTTGCTCGGCGGCAGGCGGGTTGCTAGGCTTGTCGGCCTCGATTTCTGCCCATTTTTTCGCCATCCCGCGGCGGGCACGACACCCCTCAGGACTCCTTCCTCAGATGTTCAAGAAACTCCGTGGCATGTTCTCCAACGACCTGTCCATCGACCTGGGCACGGCCAACACCCTCATCTACGTGCGCGGGCAGGGGATCGTGCTGAACGAGCCGTCGGTCGTGGCCGTGCGCCAGGACCGTGCCATCGGTGGCACCCGCTCGGTGGCAGCCGTTGGCGCCGAGGCCAAGCAGATGCTCGGCCGTACCCCGGGCCACATCACCACCATCCGCCCGATGAAGGACGGCGTCATCGCCGACTTCACCTACACCGAGGCGATGCTCAAGCACTTCATCAAGAAGGTGCACAAGTCGCGCGTGCTGCGCCCGAGCCCGCGCGTGCTGGTCTGCGTGCCGGCCGGTTCGACCCAGGTCGAGCGCCGCGCGATCAAGGAATCGGCCGAGGAAGCCGGTGCCCGTGACGTGTACCTGATCGAAGAGCCGATGGCTGCCGCGATCGGCGCCGGCATGCCGGTCACCGAAGCCCGTGGCTCGATGGTCATCGACATCGGCGGCGGCACCACCGAAGTGGCCGTGATCTCGCTCAACGGCATCGTCTATTCGGCCTCGGTCCGCATCGGCGGCGACCGCTTCGACGAATCCATCACCAACTACGTGCGCCGCAACCACGGCATGCTGATCGGTGAAGCCACCGCCGAGCGCATCAAGGTCGAGCTGGGTTGTGCCTACCCGCAGGCCGAGGTGCAGGAGCTGGAGATCTCCGGCCGCAACCTCGCCGAGGGCGTGCCGAAGATGATCAAGATCAGCTCCAACGAGGTGCTTGAAGCCCTGCACGAACCGCTGTCGGGCATCGTCAGCGCGGTCAAGCTGGCGCTGGAGCAGACCCCGCCGGAACTGTGTGCCGACGTTGCCGAGCGCGGCATCGTGCTGACCGGCGGCGGCGCCCTGCTGCGTGACCTGGACCGCCTGATCTCCGAGGAAACCGGCCTGCACGTGCAGGTGGCCGACGATCCGCTGACCTGCGTGGCCCGCGGTGGCGGTCGTGCGCTGGAACTGGTGGACATGCACGGCAACGAGTTCTTTGCGCCGGAATAAGCCGTCCCGGCCGTTCCTGCCCGCCGCGCCCTTCCGGGGTGCGGCCCGCCGCGATGGCGGGCCGGCACCGGCGGGGCGTCCGCGTGTTTCCCTTCCGCCTTCTGCCAGTTGAATCGTTGCCGTGCCGCCCTACGCCGGTCCTCCCGTTGCCTCCCGATCCGGTGATGCCGCCAGCCCCCTGCGGTTGCTGGCCTATCTTGCATTGGCCATCACACTGATCGTCCTTGACGATCAGGCGGGTTGGCTGGCGCGCCTGCGCGAGCAGGCCAACAGCCTGGTGCAGCCTGTGTGGGCACTGGCGGGTCTGCCCGGCAAGCTCGGCAACCAGGTCAAGGAGTCCGCGGCCAGCCACACCCAGCTGGTCACCGAGAACCGTGAACTGCGCAACCAGCTGCTGCTGGCCAACGCGCGCCTGACCCGACTGCAGACCGCAGCGCTGGACAACGCCCAGCTGCGCGAACTGCTGAACGTGGCCGAGCGCAGTGGCCTGGACGTGCAGCTGGCGCCGATCCTGGATATCGACCTGGACCCGGTGAAGCAGCGCCTGGTGCTCGACGCCGGCAGCCGCGAAGGCGTGCATGTCGGGCAGGCGGTGATCGATGCCGGTGGCCTGATGGGGCAGGTGATCAGCGTCACCGGCGGTACCTCCACCGTGCTGCTGCTGACCGACCCCGACCACGCGGTGCCGGTCACCGTGGCCCGCAACGGCGTACGCCTGATCGTCTACGGTCGCGGCGACACGCTGGAGCTGCGCGACATCCCGCTCAGCGCGGGTGTGGAAGTGGGCGATGAGATCGTCACCTCCGGCCTCGGTGGCCGCTTCCCGGCCGGCTTCCCGGTCGGCACCATCACCGGCCTGCGCCCGGACGACACCCATGCCTTCCTGGTCGGCGAACTGAAGCCAGCCGCCCAGCTGGATCGTGGCCGTGATGTGCTGCTGCTGCGCCCCGGTGCGGCGATCCACATTCCGCCGGAACTGCGCCTGCAGCTGGAAGAAACCACTCCGGGTGGCCCGGCCACCGGCGCCACCGTGCCTGCGGGAGCCGCGCCAGCGACAACGACGCCAGCTCCGGTCAGCTCCCCGGTAGTGCCGGCCGCTGGCCGGCAACAGCCCTCGTCGCAAGCGAGGACTGTTGCCCCCGCATCCTCGCTTGATCCTGCCGCTCCGGTAGTGCCGGCCGCTGGCCGGCAACAGCCCTCGTCGCAATCGAGGACTGTTGCTCCCGCATCCTCGCTTGATCCTGCCGCTCCGGTAGTGCCGGCCGCTGGCCGGCAACAGCCCTCGTCGCAAACGAGGACTGTTGCCCCCGCATCCTCGCTTGATCCTGCTGCCCCGGTAGTGCCGGCCGCTGGCCGGCAACCGACCACGTCGGAGGCCCAGCGATGAGCCGCCTGCGCGACAACCCGTGGGTATTGCCGGCCAGCCTGGTCGTAGCCCTGCTGCTGGGCCTGCTGCCGTTGCCGGCGCTGCTGCAGCCGCTGCGCCCGTACTGGCTGGCGCTGGTGCTGGCGTACTGGGTGATCGAGACGCCCGAGCGCGTCGGCCTGGGCATCGCTTTCGCCAGCGGCGTGGTCGCCGACCTGCTGTACGGCGGCGTGCTCGGCGAACAGGCGCTGCGGCTGGTGATGCTGGCCTTCATCCTGCAGCGTTTCCGCGCCCGCATCCGCTTCTTCCCGATGTCGCAGCAGATGCTGGCCATCGGTGGCCTGTTGTTCAACGACCGCATCGTCAGCGCGCTGGTCCACATCCTGGTGGGCGAGCCGACCCTGCCGTGGTCGTACTGGTGGGCCCCGCTGTTGGGCATGGGCCTGTGGCCGCTGGTGTTCGTGCTGCTGGACGCAGTGCGCTTCGGCAAGCGCGGGCGCTGAGCCATGATCCCGCGCCGCCAGGTCAAGAACCCGCACGCCGAAGCCGAACAGTTCCGCCGCCGTGCGGCGCTGGGTTTCCTGGGCGTGCTGGTCTGCCTGCTGGGCCTGGGCGGCTGGTACTTCAAGCTGCAGGTGCTGGATCACGACGTCTACGCCACGCGCTCGGAAGCCAACCGCATCAAGCCGCGGCCGGTGGTGCCCGGGCGCGGCATGATCTACGACCGCAACGGTCGCCTGCTGGCCGAGAACGTGCCAGCGTTCCGCCTGGACGTGACCCCGGACAAGGTCAAGGACATGGACGCCACCCTGGAAGGGCTGGCGCAGATCATCAGCATCAGCCCGGAAGAGCTGGAAGCGTTCAACAAGTCGCGCAAGGCGCGCCGCAAGTTCCTGCCGGTCACGCTGAAGCTGCGCATGAGCGACGAGGAGATGGCGCGCTTCGCCGTCGACCGTTGGCGCTTCCCCGGCGTCGAGCTTGAGCCCTACCTGACCCGGCGTTATCCGTACGGTGACCTGTTCGCGCACATCATCGGCTATGTCGGCCGCGTCGACGACAAGGATCTGGAGATCCTCGGCGAAGGCAATGCCGCGCTGACCCACATCGGCAAGTCCGGCCTGGAGCGCTATTACGAGCAGCAGTTGCGCGGCAAGGTCGGCTACGAGCAGGTCGAAACCAACGTGCAGGGCCGTGCCATCCGCACCATCGGCCGGGTGGCCGCGCAGTCCGGCGCCGACCTGCGGCTGTCGATCGACGCGGACCTGCAGCGTGCCATGGTGGCCGCCTTCGGCGACCAGGAAGGCTCGGCAGTGGCGATGGACCCCCGTACCGGCGAGGTGCTGGCGATGGTCAGCCTGCCGTCCTACGACCCCAACCTGTTCGTCAACGGCATTTCCCATGCCGACTTCAAGGCGCTGAACGAGAACCCGTCGCGGCCGCAGTTCAACCGCCTGGTGCTCGGCGGCGTCGCTCCCGGTTCCACGCTGAAGCCGCTGATCGGCCTGGCCGGCCTGGACTCGGGCGTGCGCCGCCCGGAAGACAAGGTGCTGTCCACCGGCATGTTCTACCTGCCCGGCACCAGCCGTGGCTGGGGTGATGCGCATCGTGGCGGCCATGGCTGGACCGATCTGCGCAAGTCCATCGCCGAGTCGGTCAACACCTACTACTACAAGCTGGCGCTGGACCTGGGCATCGAGCGCTTCGACCATTACATGGAGTACTACGGCTTTGGCCAGCCGACCGGTATCGACCTCACCGGCGAAATCGGCGGCATCCTGCCGTCGCCGGCCTACAAGCGGAAGACCCGCAAGGAAGCCTGGTACCCCGGCGATACGGTCAACATCAGCATCGGCCAGGGCGACTGGAAGGTCACCCCGCTGCAGTTGGCGCGCGGCGTCAGCGCGCTGGCCGACGGGCAGCTGCGCACCCCGCACCTGGTGATCCAGCAGCGCGACGGCTTCGACAGCGACTGGACCGCGACGCCGCCCGGCGAGAGCAAGCCGGTCAGCCCCAACCCCAACAACGTGCAGGCGGTGCGCGAGGGCATGATGGCGACCATGCGGCCGGGCGGCAGCGGCTGGCGCGTGGCGGTCGGTGCGCCGTACGTGATGGCCGGCAAGACCGGTACCGCGCAGGTCATCAGCCGCAAGGGCACCGCAGCGGTGAACCCGAAGAGCCTGCCGATGCACCTGCGCCACCGCGCGCTGTTCGTCGGCTTCGCGCCGGTCGAAAACCCGGTGATCGCGATCGCGGTGGCGGTGGAAGGCGGTGGCTATGGTGGTTCGGCTGCTGCGCCGATCGCCCGCAAGGTGTTCGATGCCTACCTGCTGGGCAAGATGCCCGAGGGCATGCAGCCGCTGGACAGCGAGCGTGGTACCACCGCCATCGGTGCCACCGCGTTCGACAACGAAGACGCCGGCGCACGCCAGGCCGGTGATCTGGCGGCCGCGCAGCTGGGCGAACACCCGGTGCAGGTGGGTGCCCCCACCCCCGAACCGGCCCCTGCGCCGCAGCCGGGCACGCCGGCCGCTGCCGCAGTGCCGGCCACGCCACGCCCGACGGTTGCGGAGCCCGCACGATGAAAGTGTTCCTGCGCTGGGCCGGCGACATGCTGCGCCGCTTCTTCAGCACGCTGGACTGGGTGTTGTGCCTCGCCCTGGGCGCGCTGATGGTGATCGGCCTGGCCACCTTGAAGAGTGCCGGTGGCGACGGCCTGGTGATGGCCCAGGGCGCGCGTTTCGCGGTGGGCATGGCTGCACTGTGGGGCATCTCGCGGGTGCCGATCCTGCGCATCCGCTCGGCCACGCCAATGATCTACGCGATCTCCATGATTCCGCTGCTGGCGGTGTTCGTGCTCGGCACCGGCAAGTACGGCCGGCAGTGGCTGGACCTGAAGTTCTTCTACCTGCAGCCGGCCGAGCTGCTGAAGGTCAGCCTGCCGATGATGGTGGCCTGGTACCTGCACAAGATGCCGCTGCCGCCGCGCTTCAACACCGTGCTGGTGGCCTTGATCATCATCGGCGTGCCGACCGGCCTGGTGATGTTGCAGCCCGACTTCGGTACCGGCGTGCTGATCGCCGCCAGCGGCGTGTTCGTACTGCTGCTGGCAGGCCTGCCGTGGTGGTGGGTCGGGCTGGGCGTGGGCGGCGTGGCTGCGGTCGCGCCGGTGGCCTGGTTCTGGCTGCTGCGGCCGTACCAGAAGGACCGCATCATGATGTTCCTGGACCCGGAGATGGATGCACTGGGGGCCGGCTGGAACATCATCCAGTCGAAGATCGCGATCGGCTCCGGCGGCTTCGATGGCAAGGGCTGGGGCGAGGGCTCGCAGTCGCACCTGAACTTCATTCCCGAACAGACCACCGACTTCGCGTTCTCGGTGCTGAGCGAGGAGTTCGGCTGGATGGGTGTGGCCCTGGTGCTGACCCTGTACCTGGTGGTGATCGGGCGTTGCCTGTGGATCGCCAGCCAGTCGCGCGATTCCTATTCGCGCCTGTTGGCCGGCGCTACCGGCCTGGCGTTCTTCGTCTATGTACTGGTGAACGGCGGGATGATTTCCGGCCTGCTGCCGGTGGTGGGCGTGCCGATGCCGCTGATCAGCTACGGCGGTACCTCGGCGGTGTCATTGCTGGCCGGCTTCGGTCTGGTGATGGCCGTGCGCAGTCACAACCCGGTGCACGGCGGCTACGGCTAGCACCGGTCGCGCGCTTCGTCGCGCTTCCATCTGCTCGACTGCTTCCGCCGTTCTGTAGAGTCGAGCACGGCTTGACTCTACAAGCGCACGCGCACCCTGACAGCTTCACGCAAGCACGCATTGCTACCGTGCCCGCGTGGAATGGAAACGACTGCTTGGCGGCTGCCGTGAGGTGGCGCGCACGATCGATCTGCCATTGCTGATCGCGCTGCTGATCCTGATGGGCGCGGGCCTGGCGGTGCTGCACAGCGTGTCCGGTCCGGTGGCTGGGCAGGCGGCGCGTTTTGCCGGTGGCCTGGCGTCGATGTGGCTGCTGTCCCGCGTTTCGCTGCTGCGGCTGCGCGCGTGGACGCCGGCAATCTATGCGCTGTCGATGCTGCCGCTGATGGCGGTGTATGTGATCGGTACAGGCAAGTACGGGCAGCGCTGGCTCAATCTCGGCGTGTTCTACCTGCAGCCGTCCGAACTGCTCAAGCTCAGCCTGCCGCTGATGATGGCCTGGTACCTGCATCGGCAACCGCTGCCACCGTCGCCGCGCACCGTACTGACCACCACCGTGCTGATCGGCGTACCCGCCGTGCTGATCCTGATGCAGCCCAACCTGGGCACCGCCACGCTGGTTACCGCCAGCGGCGTGTTCGCGCTGCTGTTGGCTGGATTGCACTGGGGCTGGGTGGCCACTGGCGCGACGGGCCTTGCCGTTGCCGCGCCGCTGGCCTGGTTCGGCCTGCTGCGGCAGTACCAGAAGGATCGCGTGCTGACCTTCCTTGATCCGTCGGCGGATCCGCTTGGCACCGGTTGGAACATCCTGCAGTCGCGCATCGCGATCGGCTCCGGTGGCTGGGACGGGCGCGGCTGGGGGCAGGGCACCCAGGCCACGCTGGACTTCCTGCCTGAGTACACCACCGACTTCGCGTTCTCGGTGCTGGCCGAAGAGTTCGGCTGGATCGGCGTGGCCACCGTGTTTGCGCTGTACCTGTTCGTGGTCGGCCGCTGCCTGTGGATCGCGGTGCACGCCCGCGACACGCACGCACGGTTGCTGGCCGGCAGCCTGGGCTTGGCGTTCTTCGTGTACGTACTGGTGAACGGCGGGATGATTTCCGGCCTGCTGCCGGTGGTGGGCATTCCGATGCCGTTGATCAGTTATGGCGGTACCTCGGCGGTGTCGCTGCTGGCGGGTATCGGGCTGGTGATGGCGGTGCGCGGGCACCGGCCCGTGCACGGGGGATAGGGTTTCCAGCCAACGGCGCAGCCCTCGTGGGTGACCGCGCAAAGCAGTTCATGGGTGGGGCCGGGTAGATGGGCCGCGCAGGGGACGCTGCAAGTACATCCATGTAGCTCGGTCGCCGCATCCATGCGGCTCACGCCCCTGCGCAGCCCATCTACCCGGCCACGGACAGGTTCCGTGCGCGTCTACCCACGGAGAAGAAAGAGAAGATCAAAAGCAAAGGCGGCCCGGCGGGTCGCTTCATTGCCTTGTGTGGAGCCGATCCATGCTCGGCTCACGAGCAAGCGCAGCGTCGCGACCCGCTTTTGATCTTCTCTTTCTTCTCCGTGGGTGGCAGACCTCCGAAATCTGTGAGAGGCCGGTCGGGTTGGGTACGCGGGGGTGTCAGCCGCATGGATGCGGCTGCCAAGCCTCCAGGGACGGATTCACGGCGTCCCCCGCGTACCCAACCCGACCGGCCCACCCGCGGCTTCTGCTTTCCGCGACCACCCCAGACACCACCCACGAGGGGCTGCGCCGTTGGCTGGAAACTTCCTGACTCTGCGCAACGCTCGCTGTGGAAGCGTTCTCATAACGATGCAGGACAGCACACTCGCTGACCAAAGTCCGCAAAAAACGTTAGCTGGTTCACACTTTTACGCCGCGTTGATCTTGATCAATGGACTTGTCGTAATCGGCCTGCACAATGGCGGCCCGTTCGGCACGGCGCGCCGTCTATCGTTGCAGCGCGAGGGGCGTCGGGCGGGAAGCAGTACTGATCCAACGGATACAAGGAGCGCGGGGCACTGCCACTGGGGAGCGGCAGCCGCGCAGGTATCGACCGGATCCGGTCGCCGGTTGCGTCTGCGGGGATGGGGACGCAACCGGCCACCTCTCTCTGAATGGGGAAGCACGATCACGACGCCTTCACATTTCCCGCTGAACACGGGCAAATCGTTGTGATTCATGGTGTTAGGGGTTTTAATTCATCCATGACCTGCTAACCTGCGACGATGATTCGACGCACTCTGGCCTGCATGCTCACCCTCGGCCTGGTCGCCTGCGCGACCCAGCCGAAGTCCCCACCGTCTTCACCCCAGGCCAGCAGTACGCCGCGCCAGCCCGCCACCAAGGCCCATGGGCCGGCCGAGGCTGCACCCGAAGCAACTGCGGCTACCGCGCCGCCGGTCGATCTCACCCCGGTGCCGTTCGAGGTCGCGCGGGCCCGCTTCATTGCCGATACCGCCAAGCGCTATGGCCTGAAGCCGGAGCAGATCAGCAGCGTGCTCGACCAGGCGCAGGTGCGCCAGCCGATCATCGCCGCGATGTCGCGCCCGGCCGAGCGGGTCAAGCCGTGGAACGAATACCGGCCGATGTTCATCAGCAAGGCACGCATTGATGGCGGTCGCGCGTTCCTGGCCGAACACCGTGCCGAACTGGATCGCGTGCAGCAGCGCACCGGCGTGCCGGCCGAAGTGATCGTGGCGATCATCGGCGTGGAAACCAGTTACGGAAAGAATGCCGGCAGCCATCGCGTGCTCGATGCGCTGTACACGCTGGCGTTCTACTACCCACGCAGCGGCGACCCGGCCAAGCTCGAACGCGAAGTGCGCCGCGAGCTGTTCTTCCGCGATGAGCTGGCCAAGCTGTTCGAGCTGGGCCGCGAAGAAAAACTGGACATCACCACGCTCAAGGGCAGTTATGCCGGTGCGATGGGCATGGGCCAGTTCATGCCGTCCAGTTACCTCGATTACGCGGTGGACGGCAATGGTGATGGTCGACGCGACCTGTTCAACAGCTACGACGACGTGTTCTCCTCCATCGCCAACTACTTCGTGAAGAAGGGGGGCTGGGTGCGTGGTGGCCAGGTTGCGGTACCGGCCACGCTGGCCCCGGGCCGCGAGGAGTTCAACCCGACCGAATGGATGCCCACCTGGTCGCTGGCCGACCTCGCACAGCGCGGCTACCAGCCGAGCACGCCGGTGCAGCCGGGCGCCACCGCCACCCCGATCACCCTGGAAGGCAGCACCGGCAAGCAGTACTGGCTGGGCTTCCAGAACTACTACGCGATCACCCGCTACAACCTCTCGAAGATGTACGCGATGGCCGTGTTCCAGCTGTCCCAGGCCATCGCCGGACAGGAGCTGCCCCCGGCATGAACATCAGATGGTTGGTCCCGAGCTTGATCGTCTTCGCGCTGGCGGCCTGCAGCAGCGCGCCGAAGCAGCCGGCCACGGCCGGCCATGGTGGCAAGTCCAGCGGGACGGTGGTGCAGGGCCGTGGTTCGCGACCGGCGCACTGCCCGGAAGGTTCGCCGTATGCAGCGGCCAAGGAAGACCTCAGCACCCGCGGCAATTACACCGCTGGTGGCCTGTACAAACCAGGCGTGCGTGACAGCACGCCCGACTACATTCCCAACGTGGCCTGCATCCCCGAGCCGGAAGTGACCGCCGAGGAACGTTCGGCCATCGGCAACAAGTCGCCGTACGTGGTGCTGGGCAAGTCGTACAAGGTGCTCGACGACACCCATGACTACGTCGAGCGCGGCACCGCGTCGTACTACGGGGCCAAGTTCCATGGCCGCCTGACCTCCAACCGCGAGGTCTACGACATGTACCAGTTCACTGCCGCGCACAAGACGCTGCCGCTGCCCAGCTTCGCCCGCGTGACCAACCTGGACAACGGCGAGTCGGTGATCGTGCGTGTCAATGATCGTGGCCCGTTCCATGACGGCCGCGTGGTCGATCTCAGCTATGCCGCCGCCGTGCGCCTGGGCATCACCCAACGCGGTACCGGCAATGTCGAGGTGCGCGCGCTGCAACCGGGCGAGAGCAACCTGATGGCGCAGAAGCCGTCGCGTCGCGAGCGTCGCGCGGCTGAAGCGGCCGCCGCCACCGCGGTGGCCAGTGCGCGCCCGGCGCCGCCACGTGCTTCCACCGACAGTGATATCGATCGCCTGGTCAACCGCTTGCCGACCGATGGCGCCCCGGCGCGCGGCCAGCCGGCCACCACCCGGGGCGTGGCCAGCACCGCGCCGGATGTGGCGGTCAGCAGCCTGCCGCCAATCGCGCCGGTGGTGCGCAACTCCGCGCCGGCTCCGGCCGTTGTCGCCAGCACGGCCCCGCGCGCGGTGGCACCGGCACCGGCACCGGTGCGTGCCGCCGCGGCGGCGCCGAGCCTGTCGCAGCAGATGGTCGGCGCGGTGATGGTGCAGGTCGCCAGCTTCTCCAACCGCGACAACGCCAACCGCGCGATGGGCCAGCTCAGTGCCGCCGGCATCGTCGGCGCGACCATCAGCGACATCGCCGCCGGTGGCCGCACCCTGTTCCGCCTGCGTGTTCCGGCAAGCGACCATGCCAGTGCGGCGGAACTTGTCGGTCGCATCGCCGGTCTGGGCCTGGGTTCGCCGCAGATCGTCAAGGACTGATCCGCCCGGGCCGGTGCTGCCGGCCCATGCTCCCCCGGCCTTACAATGGCCGTTACGTTCCACCCTCCATTCCCGGCCGTCCCCTGGAGCCTGCTGTCCAATGAATTTCCGTTCCGCCGCCACCGCCCTGGCCGCCACCCTGGTGGTGGGCCTGGCTTCCGCCCAGACGCCGCTGCCGACTCCGGCCACGCCGGCGCCCGCCGCCGCCGCCGCCCCGGCCACCGTCGCCACTCCGCCGGCCCCGGCGCCAAGCGTGTCCAAGGCCTGGGTGCTGATGGATTACGCCACCGGCCAGGTGCTGGCTGGTGAAAACATCCACGAGCAGCTGGCCCCGGCCAGCATCACCAAGGTGATGACGTCCTACGTGATCGCCGCCGAGGTCAAGAACGGCAAGGTCCGTGCGGATGACCAGGTGATGATGAGCGAGCGCGCCTGGCGCGAAGGTGGCGCCGGCACCGATGGCAGCTACAGCGGATTCCCGGTCAACCAGACCGCGCGCCTGGAAGACATGGAAAAGGGCATGGCGATCCAGTCCGGCAATGATGCCGCGATCGCCTTGGCCGAACATGTGGCTGGCAGCGAAGAGGCCTTTGCCTCGCTGATGAACAGCTACGCCGCCAAGATCGGCATGAAGGACTCGCACTTCGTCAACGCCCATGGCCTGACCGCGCAGGGCCACCACAGCACCGCCTACGATCTGGCGCTGCTGGGCCGCGCGATGGTCCGCGATTACCCGGAAACCTACGCGTACAACAAGATCAAGGAATTCCAGGTCGGCAACATCAAGCAGCCGAACCGCAACCTGCTGCTGTGGCGCGATGGCAGCGTGGACGGCATCAAGACCGGCCACACCTCCGAGGCGGGCTACTGCCTGATGAGCTCGGCCCAGCGTGGCGACCAGCGCCTGATCGCGGTGGTGCTGGGCGGTGCGTCGGAGAAGCAGCGTGCCGATGACAGCCTGGCCCTGCTGAACTGGGGCTTCCGCTTCTTCGAGACCCACCGCCTCTACGAGCCGGGCAAGGCCGTGGCCGAGCACAAGGTCTGGAAGGGCACCACCGACAAGGTGCAGCTGGGCGTGGCCCAGCCGATGCTGGTCAGCGTGCCGCGCGGCCGCTACAACGACCTGAAGCCGAGCATCGACGTGCCCAAGACCCTGGAAGCACCGTTCACCGCCGGCCAGCAGATCGGTACCGTGAAGGTCACCCTGGATGGCAAGGTCATCGCCGAGGCACCGCTGGTGGCCGTGGCCGCCGTCGAGCAGGCCGGCTTCTTCAAGCGCCTGTGGGACAGCTTCTGGATGTGGTGGGAATCGGAATGATCCACGCCCTGGCGTGGTGAACGAAAAGGCCGGCGAATGCCGGCCTTTTCCGTTTCGGGATGCCGGCTCCGCATGATTCCCGCCGGATATGGGTAGTGCCGGCCGCTGGCCGGCTCCCCATGAACCCATCCGGATGTGGGTAGTGCCGGCCGCTGGCCGGCTCCTCATGGACCCATCCGGATGTGGGTAGTGCCGGCCGCTGGCCGGCTCCCCATGAAGCCATCCGGATATGCCGGCAGCCGGCCAGCGGCCGGCACTACCCTCAGCCCCTCGCTTACAGCGAGCCATGCAATAACCGGTGTGCCGACCAACGGTCGGCACCTACCCGCTTCACCCTCAGCCACTCGCTTACAGCGAGCGGCTGATGGTGAAGCTGCCGAACACCGGTGCTTCGCGCTGGCCGTTGAACTCGCGTGTGCTGTGGTAGCGCGCCGCGGCGAACTTCCAGCGCCCGTACATCACGGCCACGCCGTAGCCGCCGTAGGCCACCACATGGCGCTTGTCCACGCTGTGACTGTTGCGGAACGTGTTGCCATCCAGCGTGATGTCGCGGATCACCCAGGCCGCGTCCGAGGTCGCGAACAGGTGCCAGGACCAGCCATTGGGACGGCCGCCGCGGGTCGGCGCAGTGTTCTCGCCGGCCGGGCGCAACGGCGTGCTGCCGAAGTCGTCCGGCAGCTTCCAGCCGAAGCGCACCTCACCGCCGAGGTTGGCCTTGGTTTCCAGGTTGCCGATCGACCCGCCGTAGTGGCTGATCGCGTCCCAACCCCAGCCGTCGGCATTGACGCTGGCATCGCCCGGCCAGCGGCGCATGCGCTCATGGGTGAGCATGAACAGGGGCTCGTTGTGCAGCTGGTTGTCCCATCCCTTGAATTTCTCGTCGCCCAGCACTTCGTGCACGGCATTCTGCACCTGCTTGCCCTGTGCCCACGGGCCGACCACGCCCAGCGTCAGCTGGGTGGTCTGCAGGCGGTCGCCGCTGCGCGCATTGAAACCGAAGTTTGCGATCAGTACGCCGGCGTAAGGACGGTCGTCCTCGATCAGGTCCCTGCGGCTGAAATCGGTCGGGGTGAAGATGCCCTGGCCGATGCTGAAGATCATGTTCTGCTGTTCGAACCTGCCCGGATGCAGCCCTTCCAGGTACTGGTTCACCCAGCGCGCCATGCGCGGCAGGCAGGGGTCGTCGGTGTAGTCGACCAGATTGGGCGAGACCAGGGTCAACAGCGCCCCGTTGGTGTAGCCCTGGTCCTGGTGGCGGCCACCAAACAGGTCGTTGTCGACGCGGAAGTTGATCTGCGGCGGGTGGTCGCGCATCGCGTCCGGGCCACATTGTTCGGCCGCCTGGGCGGCAAGGGGGAGGGCAGAGGCCAGCAGGCCGGCCAGCCCCAAGGCTGCGACACTACGCATGGATGGAATGCTCATGGGGAAGGGGACGGTTTTCAGTCGTTGTATGCAACGCTACGGTACTCGCGCCCGCGCGGCGGAACGAGCACGTTCGAATCACTTGTCTGTTCCGAAAACAACATTGTCCAGCGGACACAATTTGTTACCCGCGCAAGCGCCGCGGGTCTGGTGTGAAGGTGACCACTGGCCGCCATACGATGCCTGGGCCAGTGCGTGACAGCAGATTGCAGTCAGCTGCCGTTGGGCTTTCGCCCCGCGCCTCTGGGTGCTCTGCAACGCAGCAGGCCGCCGGTGCCGTCTTTGACGTTGATGAATACTCTTGGGTTTGTTGCCCTGCGGCCCGATAATGGGTCCATGGAAATCAAGTCCGACAACCCCGACCACGGCTTCCAGTTCCCCGGCCAGTTCGAGCTCAGCGCCATGGGCCCGGCCAACCGCGGCCTGGAACATGAGCTCCCCCGCCTGCTGCTGGCTGCCGGCATCGATGTCGTCAATGAACGCATCAGCTGGAAGCATTCCTCCAACGGCAAGTACGTGTCCGTCCGCATCGTGTTCAAGGCTGAGAGCCGCGAACAGTACGACCTGGCGCACCAGGCGCTGCGCGACCACCCGGAAGTGAAGTGGACGCTGTAGCCGACAGCTGCCCGGCTGAAGCCGCCCCCGAGGACCGCGCGCCGCGTCCGGCGCTGGTGCGTGACCTTGGCCGCCAGGCGTACGAGCCGGTGTGGCGCGCCATGCAGCGCTTCACCGACCAGCGCAGCGACACCGATGCCGACGAATTGTGGGTGGTCGAACACGACCCGGTGTTCACCCTGGGCCAGGCCGGCAAGGATGAGCATGTGCTGGCGCCGGGCGATATCCCGGTGCTGCATGTGGACCGTGGCGGCCAGGTGACCTATCACGGCCCCGGCCAGATCGTGGTCTACCCGCTGCTGCGCCTGCCGCGCCTGGGCATCGGTGTGCGCGATTACGTGTGCCGCATCGAGCAGGCCATCATCGATACGCTGGGCGAGTGGAACATCGGTGCCGAACGCCGGGAGGGCGCCCCGGGCGTCTATGTCGGCGGCGCCAAGATCGCTGCCCTCGGCATCCGCGTGCGTCGCGGCTGCACCTTCCACGGGCTGGCCTTCAATGTGGCCATGGACCTGGAACCCTTCCACCGCATCAATCCCTGTGGCTATCAGGGGTTGCAGGTGACCTCGGTGGTAGACTTGGGCGGTCCCTCCGGGATGGAGGCCGTCAAGCCGGTGCTGCTGGACCACCTGGCCCGCCAGTTCGGCCTGCTGCTGCAGCACACCCCCGAACTGCCCGATCTTTCTGCGGCCGCCTGACCGCCCCCGGAACTGCCATGACTGAAACCACCGCCCGTTCCATTCCCCTGCAGATCGTGCAGGGCGACTCCCCGTCCGCCGCGCCGTTGCAGGCCGGGGTCAAGCAGCTGGGCGGTGACAAGATCAACCGCTCGCCGGTGCAGTTCGCCGACGCGCCGGTGCTGCGCAAACCGTCCTGGATCCGCGTGCGCATTCCTTCGGGCAATGCCGTGCAGAACCTGAAGGCCAAGCTGCGCGAAAACCGCCTGGTGACCGTGTGCGAGGAAGCCAGCTGCCCGAACATCCACGAGTGCTTCGGCCACGGCACCGCCACCTTCATGATCCTGGGCGAGGTCTGCACCCGCCGCTGCTCGTTCTGCGACGTGGCCCACGGCCGCCCGAAGCCGCCGGATGCCAACGAACCGGCCAGCCTCGGCCAGACCGTGGCCGACATGGGCCTGAAGTACGTGGTGGTGACCAGCGTCGACCGCGATGACCTGCGCGACGGTGGTGCCCAGCACTTCGTCGACTGCATCACCGCCATTCGCGAGAAGTCGCCGGGCACCCGCATCGAAGTGCTGACCCCGGACTTCCGTGGCAAGGGCCGCATGGAGCGCGCGCTGGAGATCCTGGCGCAGAACCCGCCGGATGTGTTCAACCACAACATCGAGACCGTGCCGGACCTGTACCGCAACGTGCGCCCGGGTGCGGACTACCAGTGGTCGCTGAACCTGCTGAAGAACTTCAAGGCGCAGCATCCGGACGTGCCGACCAAGAGCGGCATCATGCTCGGCCTGGGCGAGGACTTCGAACAGATCAAGGCCACCCTGCGCGACCTGCGCGCACACGACGTGGACATGATCACCATCGGCCAGTACCTGCAGCCGACCGCACACCACCACCCGGTGCTGAAGTACTGGACCCCGGAAGACTACAAGGCGCTGGAGGACTACGGCTACGAGCTGGGCTTCAGCCATGTTGCTTCCGGCCCGATGGTGCGCTCGTCGTATCACGCCGACGTGCAGGCCAAGGGCGCCGGCGTCTCCTGAGGTGGGAGCGGACCTCCTCACTGGTGGGTGCGGACCGTTGGTCCGCACGCTTCCGCCGGGCATGGCCCGGCGCTACCGGTAGCTGCTGACCTCTTCCCGGGTGGGTGCGGACCGTTGGTCCGCACGCCTTCGCCTGCATTCACAATTTGCTACACCGGCCCGGCTAGGCTGGTTTTCCACCGAGCGCGGCCGGGTGACAAACCCGGCAACTTTCGGCACTGTCGTGGTGTCTTAACACCCCGCAGTCTTCCCCTTGGCAAGGCGCCTTCGAGCACGTCAATGAAATTCAAAGCCCCCGCATTCCTGATGGCCCTGGCGCTGGTCGCGCCACTGGCGTTGGCGGCCAAGGCCGACTCGCCCGCATTGCCCGCGGCGGCCACCGCCGACCAGGTGACCACCTCCAAGCTGGTGTACGGCCTGCTGTCCGACAGCCGCTACGCCTATCGCCCGCGCGCGCTGGACGAGGCCACCTCCAAGGACGTGTTCAAGCGCTATCTGGAAACGCTTGACGGCGGCAAGCAGTACTTCACCCAGGCCGACGTGGCGCGCTTCGCACCGTTCGAGGCCAACATCGCCTCGGCCATCCGGGGCGGCGAGCTGGAGCCGGCGTTCCAGGTGTTCGCCGTCTACAAGCAGCGCGTCGGCGAGCGCGTGGCGTACGCGCGCAAGCTGCTCAAGCAGGAGCCGGACTTCACCACCGACGAGCGCTTCGAGTACGACCGCAAGAAGGTGCCGTGGGCGGCCAGCAGTGCCGAGCTCGATGAGCTGTGGCGCAAGTCGGTGAAGAACGATTGGCTGCGCCTGAAGCTGGCCGGCAAGAAGCCGGATGACATCCGCAAGACGCTGGACAAGCGCTACGCGACGCTGGAGAAGTCGGTCAATGAACTGAAGGGCGAAGACGTCTTCCAGTTCTTCATGAATTCGTACACCAGTGCCGTTGACCCGCACACGGATTACTTCACCCCGCGCACCGCCGAGAACTTCAACCAGGCGATGTCGCTGTCGCTGGAAGGCATCGGTGCGCAGCTGCAGCGCCAGGACGATGTGGTGGTCATCCGCGAGATCATTGCCGGTGGCCCGGCCGCGGTGGATGGCACGCTGAAGCCGGGTGACCGCATCGTCGGCGTTGGCCAGGGCAAGTCCGGCCTGGTCGAGGACGTGATCGGCTGGCGCATCGACGATGTCGTGGCCAAGATCCGCGGCGCCAAGGACACCCAGGTCAAGCTGGAATTCATCCCGGCTGCCGAAGGCGCCGATGGCAAGCACCACACCCTGGTGCTGACCCGCCAGAAGGTGCGCCTGGCCGAACAGGCTGCCAAGGGGGAGACCATGACCATCCCGGCTGCCAACGGCGAGCCGGCACGCAGGATCGGTGTGATCAAGCTGCCGACCTTCTACCAGGACTTCGAAGGCCGTCGCCGCAATGCCGCCGACTACGCCTCGGCCACCCGCGACGTGGCCAAGCTGCTGGCCGGCTTCAAGAACGACAAGCTGGACGGCGTGGTGCTGGACCTGCGCAACAACGGCGGTGGTTCGCTGGATGAAGCGATCGAACTGACCGGCCTGTTCATCGAACAGGGGCCGGTGGTGCAGGTGCGCGAATCCGGTGGCCGCGTCACCGTCAACAGCGACCGCAACCAGGGCGTGGCGTGGGATGGCCCGCTGGCGGTGTTGATCAACCGTGGTTCGGCCTCGGCCTCGGAGATCTTCGCTGGCGCCATCCAGGACTACGGTCGCGGCCTGGTGATCGGTGAAACCAGCTTCGGCAAGGGCACCGTACAGAACATCGTCGACCTTGACCGCTGGCCGAGTGGCGAGACCCAGCGCTTCGGCCAGGTCAAGCTGACCATTGCCCAGTTCTTCCGCATCAGCGGCAGCAGCACCCAGCACAAGGGCGTGGTGCCGGACCTGGCGTTCCCGGCCAGCGTCGATGCCACCGAGTTCGGCGAGAGCACCTACGACAACGCACTGCCGTGGACCCGCATCGCCGCCGTGCCGCACACCCAGTACGGCAACTTCGCGCCGTTGCTGCCGAAGCTGGAAACCCGTCACGACGCGCGCATCGCCACCGACAAGGAGTTCCAGTGGTGGAACGAGGACGTGCAGCAGTTCCGCACCGAAGCGGCGAAGAAGTACATCTCGCTCAACGAGGCGACCCGTCGCGCTGAGCGCGAGCGCCAGGATACCCAGCGCAAGGAGCGCCAGGTGCAGCGCAAGGAGCTGGGCCTGGCCCTGGACCCGCTGGCCGATGACAGCAGCGATGACGGCCTGACCGGCAACGAGCGCGACATCGTCAAGGATGCCGCGCGCGAGAAGGCTGCCGAAAAGCGCCCGGACCCGCTGCTGCGCGAGTCAGCCTGGATCCTGGCCGACGCGGTGAACCTGCTGGCCAACGACCGCCCGCTGTCGGCGCAGGTGCTGCCGCAGTCCACCGGTGCCGGCCGCTGGGCGGACTGAGCCGGCGACGGCATGTGATACCCGAGGGGCCGGCATTGCCGGCCCTTCTCCGTTTGGGGGACCTCGTTCACGGTAGCGCCGTGCCATGCGTGGCGGGGCGAAGTGCCACAAACGACTTAATCCCCTCCGTCCCCTTTTCCGTGCATGAACCGGCAGCAACGGCGGGGGCTGGCGGGCGTACTTTCGACCTGCCGCACACGGCCGCAGGACTACCCTTGGCGGTACCGTCCTCGCAGGAGTACCCATGCGGGCCTCCCGTCTTTCCAGTGTTGCCGTGGCGCTCGCCAGCGCCCTGATCCTGTCGGCCTGTGGTGGCCGCGCTGCTGACAGTACGTTGCTTCGCGAATCCTTTGATTCCGGCGACACCTTCTCGCGCACCGTTGATGGCCGTCCCGGTGACGCCTGCGAGGCCGCACGGCGCACCCTGCTCAGCCAGGGCTATGCCATCGCCCGTTCCGACGCGGCGCAGGTGGAAGGCAACAAGAACTTCCAGCCGCGCGAGGACGATCACGAGCAGCTGGTGCTGCGTATTTCCTGTGCACCGCGCGGGAGCCAGACACTGGTATTCGTCAGTGCCGTGCAGGATCGCTATGCGTTGAAGAAGAGTCCGACCTCGGCCAGTGTTGGCGTCGGTGCGCTCGGATCTGTATCGCTGCCGTTCGGCAGCAATGACGACTCGCTGGTGAAAGTGGCCAGCAGCACGGTTACCGATGCTGAGTTCTATCGTCGCTTCTTCCAGCGCCTGCAACAGTACCTTCCGGCGGAGGCAGGCAAGCCCGTTCCGCCCGTGGTCACAACCCCGGAGCCCGCACCGGCGAGCACGGACCAGGATTGAACGTGCGCGGCAGATGGATGGGCGTGGCCCTGCTGCTGCCCGCGCTGGGCGCGGCAGCCACGCCGCTGGACTGTACACAAGGCCTGCTGCAGCGCCTGGGGTGGCACTTCGAAACACGCGCGATCGGTGCACCGCAAGTGCATGGTGGCCCTGTGTGCACGCGCGCGTCGCTGCAGGAGGCTCAGGCGGCAGGCGATCTACGCGTGCAATGGCCGGCGGACATGCCCGCTGCAGCGCGCAAGGCGTTGCTGCAGCAGGTGCTGGACGATCCGGCTACGGTTTGCGCCTACGCCTTCCAGCTGGGTGCAGCCACGCAACGTGCCGCTGCTGCACTGCAGGGCAATGCAGGATTCCGCTTCTCTGGCCTGCAGCTCGGTTGGATCGGCTTCGGCCTTCACGGCGCACAGGCGCAAGGCTGGCAGCGCACGCGAAGCTTCGGCCGTGGTTTCGTGCCCATCAAGGGCAACAGCCAGGCGCTGCAGGCGTTCTACAGCGGCAATGTACGCGCCGAATGTGGAGTCGGTCGCCAGGTCGCACAACTGGCCACACAGCGCGAGCTGTATGGCGATGCGGCCTTCGACGCTGGATTCTCCGCAGAAGAACTGTCGATCGGTACGTTCCTCGCGCTGCACGATACCGACAGCATCCTGCTTGGCGCACACGCCGGTGACTACTTCGCCGATGGCAAGGCGGTGCGCACCTCGGCGATGGGCCGCCAGGCCTTCGTCGGTGTGCCTGGTTTCATCGAACATGTGTACGACAAGGGCATGCTGGACGACCTGAGCAACCAGGCCGAAAACTTCGTGGTGGTGTCGGTGGGCGAGGAGGCCGCGCAGGCGTTGGCCGCGCACGGCGGCCTTGCCTGGTACGACCAGCGCAATGCCGAGCTGTGGGCGCTGGCGCAGGACATCCCGCGTATCGGCCGGCGCTACTTCGAACGCCTGTTGTTCGAGCGCGACCCGGACCTTCGTGCACGGCTGGAACCGCGCTACCACGCCACGCTGGCACGCATGGACCGCCTGCTGGACGATCCGTTCTACCAGCAGTTCGTGATCTATGTGCATCCGCGCGGTATACGTCCCATCGGCTACCACATCGCCCGCCTGCTTGACCGCAACCCGCGAACCCCCTTTTCGATCGACCTGGCGGTGCACAATCTGCATACCACGCTCTACCGGCGTTGGCGCGAGGCGCAGCTGCGCCACTGCGCGGCTACCGGCAGGCCAGGCAGCCTGACCCTAGACCCCAACTGAAGGTGAAACAATGGATATTGCAATGATCGGCCTCGGCCGCATGGGCGCCAACATGGCCCAGCGCCTGCATCGCGGCGGCCACCGCGTCGTCGGCTACGACCCGGGCGAAGGTGCCCGCCAGCGCGCCGCCGAGGCCGGCCTGGAGGTGGTCGATTCGCTGGCCGCCGCGGTGGCCGCGCTGCCGGTGCCGCGCGTGGTGTGGCTGATGGTGCCGGCCGGCGAAACCGTCGACCAGACCCTGGGTCAGCTGACTCCGCACCTGGCCGAGGGTGACATCGTCATCGACGGCGGCAACTCCAACTACCAGGACTCGATCCGTCGCGCCAAGGCGCTGGCCGAAGACGACCTGGGCTACGTCGACTGCGGCACCAGCGGTGGCGTGTGGGGCCTGCAGGAAGGCTACAGCCTGATGGTCGGTGGTGAAGCGGCGGTGGTGGAGCAGATCGCACCGCTGCTGCGCACGCTGGCACCGGCCGAAGACCGTGGCTGGGGTCGTGTCGGCCCGTCCGGCGCTGGCCACTTCACCAAGATGGTCCACAACGGCATCGAGTACGGAATGATGCAGGCCTACGCGGAGGGCTTCGCGCTGATGGAGCGCAAGCAGGAAATGGAACTGGACCTGGCCCAGGTGGCCGAAGTCTGGCGCCACGGCAGCGTGGTGCGTTCGTGGCTGCTGGACCTGAGCACCGAAGCCCTCAAGCGCAATCCTTCGCTTGATGGCATTGCCCCGTACGTGGAGGATTCCGGTGAAGGCCGCTGGACCGTGGCCGAAGCGATCGCGCTCGATGTGCCGGCACCGGTGATCACCCTGTCGCTGCTGGAACGCCTGCGCTCGCGCGAATCCAATTCGTTCACCGACCGCCTGCTGTCGGCGATGCGCAATGAATTCGGCGGCCACGCCATCAAGAAATCGTAAGCACGAAGCTGGGGTCGGATCCCTTTCCGCAGGAAAGGGCTCTGACCCCATGCAGGCAGTCGAGCATGGCTCGACTCTGCAAAAGCCGTCTCCGATGGCTTCCACGTCGATGTGTCGACCAAGGTCGACACCTACCGTCGGGCGCGGGAATCTGTCGAAGGCGGGGTGGGTCCGGCTCCCCGCAACCGGACCCATCCCGCCATCTCACGGATAGCCGGTTTTTGCCGTTGCTGTTGAGGTTGCCGGCCAGCGGCCGGCACTACCGCGGGTGCAGGGCGCAGCCCTGCCGATCACCCCAACGCGATCCGCCGCCCTTCGCGCGCACTGTCCATGCCTGCCTGCAGCAGCCGCATCAGCTGCAGCGCCTGCACCGGATCGACCGTGGCTTCGCCGTCGCCATGCATGGCCGCGGCGAACTGCGCATACAACCGACGGTAGTCACCGGGCAGATTGTCGACGGTGCCGCGCTGCACGTTGTCCTCGGCATCACAGCGCACCAACTCGCCATGCCGCGGGTCGATGCCCCAGCCGGGCGCACCGGGCGCCACACCGCGGCGCAGCTGCGCTTCCTGTACATCCAGGCCGTGCTTGATCCAACTGGCCTTGCTGCCATGCACGCTGAAATGCGGCGTGGGAGCTGCCACCAGGGAACCGGAATGCACGATCGCGCGATGCCGCGGGTAGTGCAGCACGGCGTGGAAGTAATCGATGGCGCTGCCGCCATCGCGCTGCACGGCCAGATCAGCATCGATCGCTTCGGGCCAGCCGAACAGCACCAGCATCTGGTCCAGCAGGTGCGGGCCCAGGTCGTACCACAGGCCACTGCCGGGACCGTCCTGCTCGCGCCAGCGGTCACGCACCTGCGGGCGATAGCGATCGAAATGCACATGGCACTCGGCGATGTCGCCCAGTGTCCCGTCTGCAAGCAGCGCCTGCAGCGTGAGGAAGTCGGCATCGAAGCGCCGGTTCTGGAAGACGGTGGCGATGCGTCCGGCATCGCGTGCCGCAGCCAGAACGGCTTCGGCTTCAGCGACATCCAGCGCGAACGGCTTGTCGACCAGCACGTGCTTGCCGGCGGCCAGCGCTGCGATCGCCAGCGGCGCGTGCTGTTCATTGGGCGTGGCGATCACTACGGCATCCACCGCCGGGTCGTCGAACACCTCCTGCGGCGTGGCACGCACGTGCACGTCACTGAACGCGCGCAGCAACGTGTCTCGCTGCGAACTGACGATGCTGTGCAGCACCAGGCCGGGTGTGTGCTGGATCAGCGGTGCGTGGAAGACACGGCCGGCGAGGCCGTAGCCGATCAGGGCCAGTTGCAGGTCGGGGCGCATGACAGAGCTCCGGCAGTGGGGAAGGGCAGGGTAAACGACGCGGGCTCACGGGCCAAAGCTGAACGGTTGTCGTTGCAGATAGCCCGATTCACAGCGGCATGACCGCAACCCCACGCCTGCTCTACGCCGGGTTGTCCAGACTGGCAGCACATTCCGAAGGAGTACGACACGATGAGCAATACGACCCGCACGCTGATTGCCTCCGCCCTGACGCTGGGCCTGGCGCTGTCCTCCTCGGCCGCATTCGCCAAGGATCCGGCCGCGAAGAGCCCGCCGACCAGCGCGCACCCGGCGACCCATGCTGATCGCCACGATTCCAACGAGCCGGTGACCGATACCTGGATCACCACCAAGGTGAAGGCCGACCTGCTCGCCAGCAGCAACGTTCCGGGTACCGAAATCAAGGTGGAAACCGTGAACGGCGTGGTCAGCCTGAGTGGTGCCGTAGCGAGCCAGGCCGAGAAGGACAAGGCCGTCACCACCGCCAAGGGCATCAAGGGCGTGACCCGCGTTGATGCAGCCGCATTGAAGGTCAGCGCTGCCGCCAAGCGCTGAACCTGATGGGCGCCCCCTCGCGGGGCGCCCGTTGAGCTGTAGGGCCGCGGCCATGTTCGGCTGGAACTCCAAGGCAGCCGAGCATGGCCCGGCTCTACAGGTCTGAGGACTGCGAACCTGTTCAGCCAACCAGGGGGGAAACCCCTGCGTTGTGACCGCCTGCGCTATATTGCCGGTTCCGCCGCAGCCGGACAGGGTCCGGCCGACGCCCTGCGGCCGTGCTGAAGAGGAACTATGGCGCTGGTTTTCAGTGACGACATCTGGGACCGCTGGCGGTTGCCGGCCCTGGCGCTGGCGGCCGCAGCGATCATCGTGGTGCCGTGGTTGACCCTGCGCAAACTGCAGCAGGACAACGAGCAGGCAATGGCCTGGGTCAACCATACCCAGGCGGTGGGCGTGGCCCTGCAGCAGCTCCAGGCTGATGTGCGCGACGTCGAATCGGCCGCATTGACGCTGTCCAAGGGCGTGGACGCACCCGGGCTGCGTGAGCGCATGGCCGCAGCCAACGACATTCCCGGTCGCTTGGCCGAACTGGGGCGGATGACCCGCGACAACCCCGACCAGCTGATCCGCATCGGCCGTATCGAATCGATGCTGGAAGGGCGGATGGCGCTTGCCCGCGAGCTGGCCAGATCTGAACCCAACAGCGATCAACGCGAGCTGGTGAAGGACCTGAGCACGCGCTATCCGATCCGTGGCCTGGTGGAAGAACTCCAGGCCAGCGAACAGCAACTGTTGACACTGCGGGCCGAGCAGGCGGCGCGCCAGCGCAAGCAGACCGAGCTGGTGTCTTGGAGTTCGCTGGTGATCCAGCTGGGACTGCTCGGCCTGGTGCTGTGGCTCCTGCAGCGGCAGATCGGGCGGCGCCTGCACGCCGAACGCCAATCGCTGCGCTCGGCGGCACGCGCGGCATCGGTGTTGCAGACCGTGCGCGAACCCATCGTGCTGCTCGACCGCGACCTGCGCGTGCAGTTGCATAACCCCGCCTTCGCCGAGCTGTACGGGCTGCAGGACGAACGCGCCGATGGCCTGCTGCTGGAAAGCGTCGGCGACGGTGCCTGGAAGGACGCCGTCGTGCGCCAACGCCTGTCCGACGTGCTGCTGCGCGGCCGCGAGCTGTGGGATTTCGAGCACGAACAGCGCACCGCCGACGGCATGGCGCGCTACATGCTGCTGAACGCACGGCGCATGCCGCTGCCCGATACCGATGATGAAGTGGTGCTGCTGACGGTCAGCGATGTCACCATGCAACGCGCAGTCCAGCTGCGCGTTGAAGAGCTCAACCGCCAGCTGGAAGGCAAGGTCGCGCAGGTGTCCGAGGTCAACCGCGAGCTGGAGGCCTTCAGCTACTCGGTCTCGCATGACCTGCGCGCACCGCTGCGCCACGTCGCCGGATTCTCCGACAAGCTGTCGCGCCACCTGGGCGACGCTGCCGATGACAAGAGCCGTCATTACCTGGACGTGATCTCCAGTTCGGCCCGGCGCATGGCGGCGCTGATCGATGACCTGCTGGTCTACTCGCGCCTGGGCCGCGCGGCGATGCGCCAGCAGGCGGTGGACATGCAGTCGCTGGTGGCCGATACCCGTGCCATGCTCGATTCCAACCTGCAGGCCGAGGCGGAGAACAGTGGCCATGTGCACCAGGTGGAGTGGAGCATCGCGCCGCTGCCGATCGTGGTCGGCGATGAGAACATGATCCGCCAGGTCTGGCTGAACCTGCTCGGCAACGCGGTGAAGTACTCGGGCAACCGCGAACCGGCGAAGATTCGCGTGGACTACCAGCCGCAGCCTGACGGCGGTCATCAGTTCACGGTCAGCGACAATGGTGCAGGCTTTGACATGGCCTACGCCGGCAAACTGTTCGGCGTGTTCCAGCGCCTGCACAAGGCCAGCGACTAC
Organism: Stenotrophomonas sp. YJH_SMC_21; assembly: GCF_059369555.1. Lineage (NCBI taxonomy): Bacteria > Pseudomonadati > Pseudomonadota > Gammaproteobacteria > Lysobacterales > Lysobacteraceae > Stenotrophomonas > Stenotrophomonas sp. YJH_SMC_21. The sequence goes on along the minus strand of NZ_JCAFSU010000001.1, from coordinate 212,958 downwards.
CCGGGTACCGGCATCGGCCTGGCCAGCGTGCGCCGCGTGCTCACCCGTCATGGCGGCCGTATCTGGGCCGAGGCTGAACCGGACGTCGGCGCCACCTTCCACTTCTACCTGCCTCCCGCGATCGATGCGGAAAAACAAGGGCCTTCTGCATGACCACTTTGCGCACCATTCTTCTCGCCGAAGACAGCCCGGCCGACGCCGAAATGGCGATCGACGCCCTGGAAGAGGCGCGTCTGGCCAACCCCATCGTGCACGTCGAGGATGGCGTGGAAGTGATGGACTACCTGCTGCGGCGCGGCGCCTTCGCCAACCGCGAGGAAGGCCTGCCGGCAGTGCTGCTGCTGGACATCAAGATGCCGCGCATGGATGGCCTGGAAGTGTTGCGGCAGATCCGCGAACACGAAGAGCTCAAGCGCCTGCCGGTGGTGATCCTGTCGTCCTCGCGCGAGGAAAGCGATCTGGCCCGGAGCTGGGACATGGGCGTGAATGCTTATGTGGTCAAGCCAGTGGACGTGGACCAGTTCTTCGGCGCCGTACAGACGCTGGGCAAGTTCTGGGCGTTGATCAACCAGGCACCGGAACTCGAGTGAGCCCATGCCCTTGACCGGTCCCGCCCTGGGGGCGCTGCGCATCCTGCTGGTGGAGGACTCACCGGAAGATGCCGAGCTGATGTCCGAACAGATGCTCGATGCGGGCCTGGAGGCCCGCTTCGAGCGTGTCGAGAGCGAGGCCGAACTGCGCCAGGCACTGGCCGCGTTCCAGCCGGACATCGTGCTGTCCGACCTGAGCATGCCGGGGTTTTCCGGTGATGATGCGCTGCGCATCGTGCGCGAGACCTCGCCGGAAATACCCTTCATCTTCGTCTCCGGCACCATGGGTGAGGAGAATGCGGTGGCGGCGCTGCAGAAGGGCGCCAATGACTACATCATCAAGCACCAGCCGGCGCGGCTGCCGTCGGCGGTGGCACGTGCGATCCGCGATGCACGCAGCGCGATCGAGCGCGCACGGGTGGAAACCGAGCTGATGCGCGCACAGCGCCTGGAAAGCCTGTCGCTGCTCGCAGCCGGGCTCAGCCACGACCTGCGCAACATCCTGCAGCCGTTGCTGATCATGCCGGACCTGCTGAAGGCGCGTACCGACGATCCGCAGCTGCACCACCTGGCCGATGTCATCGCCGAGTGCGGCCGCCGTGGCCATGAGATGGCCGAATCGATGCTGTCGTTCGTGCGCGGTTCGCGCAAGCCGAGCGAGCGCATCGAGATCGATGGCCTGTTCGATGCGGTGGCACTGCTGTTGCGCAGCAACGTGCCTGATGCGGTGCGCCTGGAGTTGCAGGTGCAGGACGAAGGCCTGGTGGTCGACGCCAACTACACCGAACTGCAGCAGGTGATGCTGAACCTGGCGCTCAACGCGATACAGGCGATGCCCAACGGTGGCCGCCTGAGCCTGACTGCCAGCCATGCCGGCCATCGCGATGGCGTGGACTGGATGCACATACGGGTCGCCGACGAAGGCATCGGCATGGATGCGGACACGCTGTCGCACCTGTTCAATCCGTTCTTCACCACCAAGGCCGACGGCACTGGCCTGGGGCTGATTTCCTGCAAGCGCATCGTCGAAGGTGCCGGCGGCAGCATTCACGTCAGCAGCCAGCCGGGGCAGGGCACCTGCTTCGAACTGCGCCTGCCGATGCACGACGCCATCGATGGCAGCGAGCCGATCGAACAGCTGGTGGCCTTGGGCAGCGGCCAATCGATCCTGGTGGTCGATGGCGAAGCCACGCGTCTATCGCTGCTGGGCAATGCGTTGTCCAGCCAGGGCTACCAGCTGCAGTTGGCTTCCGATGGCCCGGCAGCGCTGCGCTGGATGCAGCAGGAGGCGATGCCCGCGCTGGTGATTGCCGATGCCGGCTCCAAGCTGCTGCCGGCCAGCCAGCTGCTGGGCGAGATGGCGACGTTGGGCTATCGCGGCCCGGCACTGGTACTGGAAGACCCGGCAGTGCCGGTCGCGGCCGATGCCTTCCCGGACGGCGTGGAGGTGCATGTGCTGCACAAGCCGCTGCAGATGCAGCAGGTCTTCCGCGCCGTGGCCGAAGCGCTGGGCTGATGCCCCGGTAGTGCCGGCCGCTGGCCGGCATCCCTGTGTGGCGGGATCAATGCGGTTGCCGGCCAGCGACCGGCACTACCGTTCGGCAGTTTGCCAGGGGAAGCGTGGCAGGGCGTCCACCGCCTGTTCCAGCCGCTGCAGATGCAGCAGGTCTTCCGCGCCGTGGCCGAAGCGCTGGGCTGATGCCAGGTAGTGCCGGCCGCTGGCCGGCATCCCTGTGTGGCGGGATCAATGCGGTTGCCGGCCAGCGGCCGGCACTACCGTTCGGCAGTTTCCCAGGGGAAACGCGGCAGGGCGTCCATCGCCTGTTCCAGCCGCAGCAGATGCAGCTGGTCTTCCGCGCAGCGGCCGAAGCGCAGGGCTGATGCCAGGTAGTGCCGGCCGCTGGCCGGCATCCCAGTGTGGTGGAATCAATGCGGTTGCCGGCCAGCGGCCGGCACTACCGGTCCACGGTCTCCCAAGGGGAAGCGTGGCAGGGCGTCCACCGCCTGTTCCAGCCGCAGCAGATGCAGCAGGTCTTCCGCGCCGTGGCCGAAGCGTTGGGTTGATGCCCCGGTAGTGCCGGCCGCTGGCCGGCATCCCTGTATGGTGGGATCAACGCGGTTGCCGGCCAGCGGCCGGCACTACCGTTCGGCAGTTTCCCAGGGGAAGCGTGGCAGGGCGTCCACCGCCTGTTCCAGCCGCTGCAGATGCAGCAGGTCTTCCGCGCCGTGGCCGAAGCGCTGGGCTGATGCCCCGGTAGTGCCGGCCGCTGGCCGGCATCCCTGTGTGGCGGGATCAATGCGGTTGCCGGCCAGCGGCCGGCACTACCGTTCGGCAGTTTCCCAGGGGAAGCGTGGCAGGGCGTCCGCCGCCTGTTCCAGCCGCTGCAGATGCAGCTGGTCTTCCGCGCAGCGGCCGAAGCGCAGGGCTGATGCCAGGTAGTGCCGGCCGCTGGCCGGCATCACAGTGTGGTGGAATCAATGCGGTTGCCGGCCAGCGGCCGGCACTACCGTTCGGCAGTTTCCCAGGGGAAGCGTGGCAGGGCGTCCACCGCCTGTTCCAGGCGCCGTGACCAGTTCTGGTGGATGTCCGCATACAACGTTGAATCCGCGCCGAGCCGCAGCTGCTGCCCGATGCGCAGTTCACCATCACGCAGCAGCGCCAGGTCGATCGGCAGGCCTACCGACAGATTGGAGCGAATGGTCGAATCCAGCGACACGATTGCCGTGCGCGCCGCGTCCTCCAGGCGTGTGGCCGGGCTGAGGATGCGGTCCAGGATGGGCTTGCCGTACTTGGACTCACCGATCTGAAGATAGGGCGTCTCCGGCGAAGCGGCGATGGCGTTGCCGAGCGGGTAGATCATGTACAGCCCGGGCCGCTCGCCAGCGATCTGGCCACCGAAGATCAGCGTCGCCTGGGTGTTGACCCCGTCATGGCCGTGCTCGCTGTGGCTGCTGTGCACCTGGCTGTCCACCAGCAGCTGGCCGACGTACTCGGCAGCTTCGAACAGATGGGTCATGTCGCGCAGGTTGGGCGTGCGCCGTTCACCGGCGTCGCGCCCCAGGCGTGACACGAGCAGCTGGGTGGTGGCCAGGTTGCCAGCCGCCATCAGCACGTAGGCTGCCTGGCCGGGGTACTCGAACACGTGCAGCTTGCGGTGCACGCGCACATCGTCCAGCGAGGCATTGGTCCGGGTGTCGGCAGCGAAGACCAGGCCTTCGTCCACCTCGATTCCAACGCAATAGGTCATGTCGGTGCCCTATCATGTGCGTCCCGGATTGTAGGCAGGCCGCCGTGACGACGGCATGTCCACGCCACCCCAAGTGCCGTCACCTGAACCGCATGACCACCGTGCTCCTGAGCCTGGGCAGCAACGTCCAGCCCCGCCGCTACCTCCACGCCGCGGTGACGGCCCTGCGCGAGCGCTTTGGCGCACTGCAGGTGTCACCCGCCTACCGTACTGCCGCGGTCGGCTTCGATGGCCCGGCCTTCCTCAACAATGCGGTGGCGATCGAGACCGATCTGCCACTGCAGGAACTGGACGACTGGCTGCATGCGCTGGAAGACGTGCACGGCCGCGATCGCAGCGGGCCGCGCTTCTCCGACCGGACCCTGGACATCGACGTGGTGTTCTACGGCGACCTGGTGGTGGAAGGCCCCGGCCACCTGCGCATTCCGCGCCCGGAACTGAAGCATGCCTTCGTGCTGAAGCCGCTGGTGGACATCGCGCCGGGATTCATCGACCCGGTCAGCGGGCAGGACCTGGCCACGCTGTGGCGGGCGCACGCGCAGTTTGGCGAAGCGTTCGAGGTGGTGGACCTGGAATGACGGCGGTTGCCGGCCAGCGGCCGGCACTACCTCAACTGACCGTGCGCCCACCATCCACGCGCAGGGTGTGGCCGGTGACGAAGCTGGCTTCGGCCACCAGCCAGTAGACCGCTTCGGCGATCTCCTCGACCGTGCCGATCCGTGCCAGCGGCGTGCGCGCCAGCAACGCCTCGCGGGCGAAATCGTCCTTGCCCTGCTCCGGCCACAGGATCGCACCCGGGGCCACCGCATTCACACGCACCTTCGGTGCCAGCTCCAGCGCCAGCGCGCGGGTGGCCATCTCCAGCGCGGCCTTGGCCATGGTGTAGGCGATGTGGTCGCGCATCGGGTCGGTGCCGTGCAGGTCGGTCAAATTGACGATGCAGCCCTGCTGGCGGCGCAGGTAGGGCGCCGCCGCCTGTGACAGCAGCAGCGGCGCGCGCGCGTTGACCGCGTACAGCTCGTCCATTGCCTCGGCGGTGACTTGGCCGAGCGGGGTGGGGAAGAAGTTGGAGGCGTTGTTGACCAGCGCGTCCAGTCGGCCGAAGTGGGTGACCGCCTGTTCCACCAGGTCGGCCAGGGCGTCGGCGTCACGCAGGTCGGCCTGCAGGGCCAGCACGCTGCCCGGGCGCACGTTGTCGAAATCGAACGCGGCCTGCTGCAGCTCGGCGCTGGAGGCATTGGCGTGCAGCACCACCGACCAGCCACAGGTGTGGAACTGGCGGGCGATGGCCGCACCGATCCGGCGCGCGCTGCCGGTGATCAGGACCACGGGGTGGGTATCGCTCATCGAGGGTCCTCCAAGGCTCGGCTATCCTGTGCACCATTGTCACCGCATTCGAAGACGCCATGCAGCCCACCTTTCCCCTGCCCGAAGCCGATGCCCTGGCCCATAGCGACCAGCTGGCGGCCGCCCTGCGCGCCGAGATCCTTGCCCAGGGCGGGGCGATGCCGTTCTCGCGCTTCATGGAGCTCTGCCTGTATGCCCCCGGCTGGGGCTATTACAGCGCCGGCGCCAGCAAGTTCGGTGGCAGTGGCGACTTCACCACCGCGCCCGAGCTCGGCAGCCTGTTCGCCGGCAGCGTGGCCAATGCGCTGGCGCCGGTATTTGCACAGCTGGGTGCGCAGGCGCGGATGCTGGAACTGGGCGGCGGTACCGGCGCCTTTGCCGAGGCGGTGCTGCTGCGCCTGGCCGAGCTGGATGCGCTGCCGTCGCGCTACGCCATCCTGGAACCCAGTGCCGACCTGCGCGAGCGCCAGCAGCAGCGCCTGCAGCAGAACCTGCCGGCCGAGCTGGCCGCGCGCGTGGACTGGGTCGACCGCCCGTTCGAGGAGGACTGGGAAGGGGTGGTGTTCGCCAACGAGGTGATCGACGCGCTGCCGACCCCGCGCTTCCTGATCCGGGATGGCGAGGTCTACGAGGAAACCGTCGAGCTGGACGCCGAGGGCAACTTCATCCGTGGCGCGCAGCCGGCCGACATCCTGCTCAACGGTGCGGTGCGCCATATCGAGCGCTACCTGGAAAAGCCTTTCGCCGAGGGCTACCGTTCCGAAGTGCTGCCGCAGCTGCCGTACTGGCTGCAGGCGGTGGCCGGTGGCATGCAGCGTGGTGCGATGCTGTTTGTCGACTACGGCTACAGCCGCGGCGAGTTCTACCAGCACGACCGCGACGATGGCACCGTGCGTGCGTTCTACCGCCACCATGTGCACAACGACGTGCACCGCTGGCCGGGGTTGCAGGACATCACCGCGTCGGTGGATTTCACCGCGATGGCCGAGGCCGGCATGCACGGCGGATTCGAGCTGGCCGGCTACTGCAGCCAGGCCAGCTTCCTGCTCGGCAACGGCCTGGACCAGGTGCTGCTGCTGGCCGAGGAACGCACCGATGAGGTCGGCCGCATCCAGCTGCGCGACCAGGTGAAGAAGCTGACCCTGCCGACCGAGATGGGCGAGCTCTTCCAGGCCATCGGCCTGCAGCGTGGCGTCGACTTCGAACCGGCCTTCGAGCTGGGTGACCTGAGCTGGCGCCTGTGAGCGAGGTGTTGCCGGCGATCAAGCCGCTGCGGCGGCCGCGGTTGTGGGCCGGGCTGTGGGCGACGGCAGTACTGCTGGTGATCGTGGTCTGCCTGATTCCACCGCCGCCGATTCCGTTGCCGGAAGACAGCGACAAGGGCGAGCACTTCCTCGCCTACTTCATCCTGGCCGGCAGCGCGGTGCAGCTGTTCCGTCGGGGCCGCCCGCTGCTGTGGGTGGGCGTGGGCCTGGTGTTGATGGGCATCGGCATCGAATTTGCCCAGGGTGCGCTGACCAGCAACCGCATGGCCGACCCGATGGATGCCATCGCCAACACGGTCGGTGTGCTCGCCGGCATGGCCACCGCACTGACCCCGCTGCGCGACCTGCTGCTGCGCTGGCGCGGGTAAAGGCGTGCCAACCCAGGTTGGCACCTACCCGTAGATCCACGCCATGCGTGGATGCTCTGCCCGAGGTGCCGACCAAGGCCGGCACCCACCTGGACAGGCCTGCCGTCATTTCCCCAGGGTCACCTCATCCAGCACCCACATCGCCGGGCGCGTGTCGCCGGTGAAGTTGATGCACAGGTCACCGCTGCCCTGCGTGCCCTTCGGCAGCGTGGCCTTCAGCGTCACGAAGCCATCGGCATCCGGCGTGGCCGGCAGCGGTACTTCCGCGAGCACCTTGCCGCTGCAGTCGCCACGGCGTACCTGCATCTCGCCATGCGCGCGCTTCGCTTTCTCGAAGCGACGCTTGGGCTCGTCGTGGGCCAGCTGGAAGTAGTACGGAATGCGACCCGCGCGGACCTCCACGCTGCCGATGCCGTCCAGCTGTGCCTGCGGCCAGCGCCAGCACGGCTGGAAGATGTCCACGTTGAACACCGCACGGTTGCCTTCGCGTGGGCCATCGTCTTCCAGGCGCAGCACCAGGCCCTTCTTGCCCACGCAGCTGAGCAGCTCATCGCTGCGGCGGCTGAGCAGCGACTGTGCGGTGAAGGTGGCAATGGTCGGTTTCGCCGCCAGCATCTGGCCCTGGTAGAACGCGGCAGCCTGCACGGTGGTTGGCAGTTTTCCGGTCAGCGGCTGCTGGTACAGCGGTGACTGCGCGCTCACCGGCTGGCCATCGGTGCTGTAGCGCACTTCATAGCCCAGCGGATTGGCCAGCGACACCGTCACCGTGTTGTCCGCGCGATTGTCGGTGTAGTCCACGCCCACTTCGAACGGAGTCTGCGCATAGGCCAGGCCCCAGGCACGGTAGCGCTGCAGCTGGGACGGCAGGCGCGCGAGGAAATCGCGGAAATCGCGATGTTCCGGCGTGCTCCAGCCGGTCTCGGCCACGGCGGCCAGGCGTGGGAACAGGTTGTGCTGCAGGCGTGCGTAGCTGCGCGTGTGCTCGGTGAACATGTTGGCCTGCAGGCCGAGGATGTGCCCGCGCTTGTCAGCGGCCAGCTCGGCCGGCACCGGCTCGAAGTTGTACAGCTTGCCGAGGTTGACTTGGGTCGGGCGGCCGGGCGGTTCGTTCGGCGAGGCCGTCTGCAGGTAATCCAGATAGAGGTAGCCGACCGGCGACATGATCACGTCATGGCCGGCGCTGGCCGCAGCCAGACCGCCTTCGGTGCCCTGCCAGGACATCACCGTGGCCTGCGGCGGCAGCCCACCTTCGAGGATCTCATCCCAGCCGATCAGGCGCCGGTCGTGCTCCTCCAGGAAGGTCTCCAGGCGCTTGATGATGTGGCTCTGCATGGCCATTTCATCCTTGATGCCCAGCGCACGCATGCGCTGCTGCACCTGCTTCGACGCTTCCCACTGGTCCTTCACCGCCTCGTCGCCACCGACGTGCACGTACTTGGCCGGGAACAGGTCGATCACTTCTTCCAGCACGTTCTCGAGGAAGGTGACGGTGCTGTCTTCAGTGTTGAACAGGTTGGGGAACACGCCCCATTCACTGATCGGTTTCAACGGCGTATCGATGGTGCCCAGCTCCGGATACGCAGCAATCGCGGCAGTCGCGTGGCCCGGCACATCGATTTCCGGAATCACCTGGATATGCAGCTTCGCCGCATAGGCGATCACCTCGCGAATCTGGTCCTGCGTGTAGAAGCCGCAATACGGATGCTCCTTGCCAGTGACCGGATCGATGCCACCGTCGCCGGCCGGCAGGCGGCAGCTGCCCACGTCGGTCAGCTTCGGATAGCGCTTGATCTCCATGCGCCAACCCTGGTCATCGGTCAGGTGCCAGTGGAAGGTGTTGAGCTTGTGCGCGGCCATCGCATCGAGCACGCGCTTGATCTCGTCCAGGCTCTGGAAGTGACGTGCGGAATCGAGCATGAAACCGCGCCAGCTGAAGCGCGGCGCGTCCTGGATCTGCACCGCCGGCAGCACGCCATTGCTGCCGCCGGTGGCGAGCTGGGCGAGGGTGGTCGCGCCGTAGAACAGGCCGGTTTCGTTGCCGGCCTGGATCAGCACGCCCTGCGCGGTGCTCTCCAGCGTGTAGCTTTCGCCGCTGTCGCGGAAGGTGGGCACGATCTGGAAGCGGATGCTGCCCGACGTGCCTGCCGCCTTGCCCCTGGCTGGTGCAAGGCGCGGACCACCGCTGCGGGCCAGCAGATCGGCGAACTGGCTGGCGACGCGCTGCGCGGCTTCGCCTTCGGCCTGCAGCACGGTGTCGGCGCGGACGGTGATGCCGCTGCCCTGGCCGCGCTGCACGGTGGCCGGGGCAGGAATCAGCATCAGGTTGCCGGCGCGCAGCAGGGGGCCGGGTGCTTCAGTGGCGGGCGTGGGGTCGGCGGCAAGTGCCGGCAGTGCCGGCAACAGGGCGAGCAGGCTGCCCAGCAGCGCTGCGCTGCGCATCCGGGCGCGGGAAGGCTTGACCATCGGTACGACTCCTTGGATCGGTGCGATGAACGCTATACATGAAAAACGCCGGGCCCGGAATGACCCAGGCCCGGCGTGCGTGCACGACTCGGCGATGTTGCCGCCGCTGGATCAGTACTTGAAGCGGAAGTTGAGGTAGTACTGGCGACCGTTGCTGTAGAACGAGGTCGGGATGGCCGCGGTCTGGTAGTACTTGTAGGTCGGGTTGTTGAGGTTGAGCGCATCGAAGCTGATGCTCAGCCAGTCGGTGGCCTTGTAGCTCAGCGACGCCGACAGGGTGCCGAAGTCATCCTGGTAGTACGGGTTGGCGCCGGACAGGCCGATCAGGAACGACGAACGGCGGGTATAGCTGACGCGTGCACCGAAGGTATCGTTCTCGAAGTAGGCACCGACGTTGTAGGTGTTCTTCGAAGTACCCAGCAGGTTGTCGCTGCCATCGGCCCAGGTGTGGTCGGTGCTGCCATCGGCGTAGGTGTAGTTGGCATTGACACCGAAGTACTCGCCGATCGGCTGCTCATAGGCCACTTCGATACCGCGCACCTTGCCGTCGGCATTGCGCGGGCGGGAGATGTTGTATTCCTCGAGACGGTTGGTCAGCTCGCTGAACAGCATTTCCTTCTCGGTGCTGAAGGCGACGTAGTCCTTCAGGCGCATCGAGTAGGCACCGATCGACAACATGCCGCGCGGCATGAAGTACCACTCCAGGTTGGCGTCGAAGTTGGTCGACACCACCGGCTTCAACTTCGGATTGCCGCCACCGCCGGTCCGGTTCAGGTCCGAACCGTAGGACGAGGCACCCAGTGCCGAGAAGTCCGGCAGGGTCTGGGTCTGCGATGCGGCCACGCGCAGCACCAGGTCGTCACGCAGGTCGTACTTGAAGTTGGCGCTCGGCAGCACACGGTTGTGCTTGTTCTCGAAAGCTTCGCGGGTCCACGCGCCGAACAGGCTGCTCACGTCCGGCACGGTCGAGCCGGTGGCGGCGGCGTAGGTATCGATATCCTGCTTGATGTTGACGTAGCGCAGGCCGACGTTGCCGCTCCAGCGGTCGCCGCTGAAGTTGCCCTGTACGTAGGCAGCAAAGTTCTTCTCGGACACCTTCCACTCGGCGCCGTAGTTGTGGCGGCCGGTCGGGCCGTCATTGCCGGACAGCCAGGTGGAGTTGTTGGTCACTGCTTCCTTCAGTGCGCCCGGGGTGAAGTACCACAGGTCACGCGGGAAGCTGCCACCGATGCCGTTGGCGAAGCCACCGGGGAAGTTGGCAGTGGCGCCGTTCTTCAGCGCATTCCAGATCGCGCCCGGGGTTGCGCCTTCCGGCGACTTGGCCTCGCGCTTGTGGTCGCCGAAGCGGGCGCCGAAATCAATCGAGTTCAGTACGCCAGCGTCGGCGAAGTACTGGTTGAAATCGAGCGTGGCCCACTTTTCCTTGTCGATCGCGGTGACCTGCTGGTTGCCCCAGGTACCGAAGTCGGTCACGCCGCTCGGGCCGATGTTGCCACCGACGTTCCAGTCGATCGGCGAGCCGTTGCCGTGGGTTGCCCAGGTGGCGCCGCCACCACGGGCCAGGTTGACTTCGGCGATGTACTGGCGCGGCGTTTCGCCGGTGCCCTTGGTGCTGCCAGCCTGGAATTTCATGCCCAGGTTGTCGCTGATCTGCCAGTCGGCATCGAAGGTGATGTAGTTGGTCTTGGCCTTCGACTCGCGGTAGATCATGTCGTACACCGCGTAGTCGCGGTCGGCCTGGCCGGCGAAGGTGGCGTTGGACAGTACGCCATCCTTGATGACGTAACCCGGATTCGGGGCCTGGCCCGGAATCAGGATCTTGTTGCCATTGGCATCTTCAACGGTGCGGTCGTTGAGGATGCGGCCACCCCACAGCATGAAGTTGCGGTTGTAGTTGTTCGCCTTCAGTTCCGAGCTGAAGCCTTCCAGGCCCAGGGTCAGGTTGTCCATCGGCTTGAACTGCAGCGACACCAGGCCGCCCTTGCGCTCGCGGGTCTGTTCGAACAGGGTCGAGCCGAGCAGGCCCGGCGCGTATACGCCGGCCAGGTCCGGGTTGGACTTGGCCACGGTGCCATTCGGATCGATCTGGAAGAAACCGCCCGGGATTTCCTGCGCTTCGCGGCGCAGCTCGCGCTTCTGGCTGAAGGCCTGCACCATCACGCCGAAGTTGCCTTCGTCGTTCTTGTAGTTGAACAGTGCCGACAGCTGCGGGTCGTTGGACTTGGCCTGGTCCGAACGCACCATGCCGATGGAGCCTTCCGCAGTGAGCTGCTTGGAGAATTCCAGCGGCTTGCGGGTGAGGATGTTGACGGTACCGGTGGTGCCGCCGTCCTGCAGCTTGGCCTGCGAGGACTTGTTCACTTCCACCGAGCGCACCAGTTCCGACGGCAGCAACGAGTAGCTCACGCTGCGGCCGACGTTGTTGCCCTGGCTGAGCACGAACCAGTCGGCGGTGCCGACGGTGTGGCCGTTGATCAGGGTCTGGGTCAGGCTCGGGCTGGTACCACGCAGGCTGACGCGGTCGGCTTCGTCGAAGCCGCCTTCGTCGGCGCTGGACGAGCTGATGTTCACGCCCGGCAGGCGCTGCAGGGTGTCGGCGACGTTGTGCGCGGGCAGCTTGCCCACGTCTTCGGCGGTGACCACTTCCACGCGCGCATTGGCTTCGCGCTTGGTGTCCAGCGATTTTTCCATCGACCCACGGATGCCGGTGACCTGCACGGTATCCAGGTCGGTGGCGGTCTGGGCGGCCTGCTGCGCATGTGCACTGAAGGCGATGCAGCTGACGATGGCGGCCGAAAGCAGGGTCTTGCGGGTGTTCATGATGTCTCTCCTCATCACTCGATTGGATGCCGGCGGCGGTGTTCGATTACGGTTGCGATGACATGCGCGGGGCGGCGGCGAAGTCCCGTGCGTTGGCGTGCCACGTACTGCGTGCTGCGATTGCGTTGAAGCCTGTTGCGGTGTCAGGCGGCCGACTGCTGCTGCAGGTACCAGCTGGCAGCGCCGACCACGCCCAGCTGGCCGTGCTCGACGACCTTCACCGGGATGCGTGCCAGCGCTTCGCCCATCGGCCCCTTCTGCAGGTAGCGTTCGACGAAGGTGCTGGCGTGCAGGTATTCGCGGATCTGCGGCAGGATGCCGCCGGCCAGGTAGACGCCACCATGGGCGCCGTAGAACAGCGCCATGTCGCCGATGGTGCTGCCGAGCAGGCCGCAGAACACATCCAGCGCCTGGCGCGCATGTGCATCGCTGTCGGCCATGGCCGCAGCGGTGACCGCGTCGGGGCTGGCCAGGGTCGGCGCCTGGCCCTGCAGTGCGCACACCGCGCGGTACAGGTTCATCAGGCCCGGGCCGGAGATCGCATGCTCGATCGACACGTGCGCGCGGTCGCGCTGCATGTGGCGGACGATGGCCATCTCCAGTTCGGTGCTGGCGGCCAGGGTCGGTTGGCCGGCTTCGGTCGGGAGCACCACCGGGCCGTGCGCGGTGGGGATCCACAGCGCGGCGCCGAGGCCGGTACCGGGGCCGACCACCAGGGTCGGGCCGCGGGCGGCGGTTTCCGGTCCGCACAGGTGCAGCACGCCACTGGCGTCAACCTGCGCAGCGGCATAGGCCACGGCTTCGAAGTCGTTGACGATGAAGACCCGCTGCAGGCCGACGTCGGCTTCCACCTGGCGCGCCGACAGCGGCCACGGCAGGTTGGCGGTGATCACCGTGCCGTCCTCGCGGGCGTAGCCGGCACTGGCGACCACGCAGTGCGTGGGCCGCGGGCCTTCGCCGAGGAAGTCGGACAGGATCGCGCTGAGGCCTGCATGGTCGGCGTTGCGGTACTTGCGGTACTCCAGCACCTGCACCGGATGGGCGGCATCACCGCTGGCCTGGACCCGGGCCACACGCACATGGGTGCCACCGACGTCGGCGGCCAGGAACGAGGGCGCGATTCGGGACAGGACATGGGCCGGGGCGGGGTGGCTGGCGGTCACGCGGGCTCCTGCTGCAGGTGGGGCCGTCCCCAAGGCTCGAGGGCGGCGATTGGGGCGGAGTCTGTAACCGCGCTGACAACGATGTCAACGAGTTCGTGACACTTTCGTTGCTGCGTCGCAACGAATGCGGCGTGCAGTAAACGTTTACATGGCGTGAGCATGGGTTTCACGCTGGAGCCGTTGCTGCACGGGGCTCAAGGGCTGCGGCGCATTCAGCACGATCCGCTGCCATCGGGTTGCGCAGTGCAGCACGAGGTTCACGCGGCCTCGCGGGGAAGTTGACAAACCGCGGTTGTCCATCGAAAGAATGTGACAACGTTGTTCCCAGCCACTCTCCGACGCCGCGTTCTGCGGCCGTCGCCGCAGGAGCCCTTCCCGATGTCCGCCGTCTCCGCTGCAAGCGTGCGCCCGAACGTGGCCACCTCCATCGCCATCGTCGGCGTGCTGTTCTTCCTGATCGGCTTCTTCACCTGGCTCAACGGCCCGCTGATCACCTTCGTCAAGCTCGCCTTCGAACTCAGCGAGGTCGGCGCCTTCCTGGTGCTGATGGTGTTCTACCTGTCCTACTTCTTCCTGGCCCTGCCGTCATCGTGGATCCTGCGCCGCACCGGCATGAAGAAGGGCCTGAGCCTGAGCCTGCTGGTGATGGCCGGGGGCGCCGCGCTGTTCGGCGAATTCGCCACCCAGCGCTGGTATCCGGGCGCGCTCGGCGGCCTGTTCGTGATCGGCAGCGGCCTGGCCCTGCTGCAGACCGCGATCAACCCCTACATCTCCATCCTTGGGCCCATCGAGACGGCGGCACGCCGCATCGCGTTGATGGGCATCTGCAACAAGATCGCCGGCATGCTCGCGCCGGTGCTGATCGGTACCGTGGTGCTGCATGGCATCGGTGATCTGTCGGCCACGGTGGCCGCTGCCGATGAAGCGACCAAGGCGCAGCTGCTCAACGAATTCGCCGCCAAGATCCATGTGCCGTACCTGGCCATGGCCGGCCTGCTGGTGCTGCTGGCGGTGGCCGTGCTGTTCTCGCCGCTGCCGGAAATCAAGTCGTCCGAAGCCAATGCCACGCCGGTTGCGGCCGGTGCCGCCGAGCGTCGCAGCATCTTCCAGTTCCCGCATCTGTGGCTGGGCGTGCTGTGCCTGTTCGTCTACGTGGGCGTGGAGGTGATGGCCGGCGATGCCATCGGTACCTACGGCCACGGCTTCGACCTGCCGCTGGACCAGACCAAGATGTTCACCTCGCTTACCCTGGGCGCAATGCTGGTCGGTTACGTGGTCGGCCTGCTGCTGATCCCCAAGGTTGTCTCGCAGTCGCGCTACCTGACCATTTCGGCGGTGCTGGGCGTGGTGTTCTGTCTTGGCGCCTGGGCCACCCACGGCTACGTGTCGGTGGCTTTCGTGGCCCTGCTGGGTTTTGCCAACGCCATGATGTGGCCGGCGATCTTCCCGCTGGCGATCCGTGGCCTGGGCCGCTTCACCGAGACCGGTTCGGCGCTGCTGGTGATGGGCATTGCCGGTGGCGCGATCATTCCGCAGCTGTTCGCCGTGCTCAAGCAGCACATCGACTTCCAGCTGGTGTTCGTTCTGCTGATGGTGCCGTGCTACCTGTACATCCTGTTCTATTCGGTGATCGGGCATCGCGCCGGCCTGCCGCAGGACAAGGCCTGATCGGCGATGATGGACGGCAGCCAACCCCAGGGAAAACCCATGCGCAGAGCGACCATCAAGGACGTTGCGGAGAAAGCCAAGGTCTCGCTGAAGACGGTCTCGCGCGTGATCAACAACGAGCCCTCGGTGATGCAGGCCACCCGCGCGCGGGTGCTGCGTGCCATCGCCGAGCTGGACTACGAGCCCGATCCGTCCGCGCGCAACCTGCGCAGCGGCACCACCTTCGTGATCGGGCTGGTCTACGACAACCCGAACCCATACCACATCATCGGCGTGCAGAACGGCGTGCTCGCCGCCTGCCGCGAGACCGGGTTCGGGCTGCAGATCCATCCCTGCGATTCCAGCTCGCCGCTGCTGGCCGATGAACTGGCCGACTGGGTGCAGCGTTCGCGCCTGGCCGGGCTGGTGCTGACCGCACCGATGTCCGAGCGCCGCGACCTGATCCAGGCGCTGACCGCGCGCGGCATCAAGCTGGTGCGCATCATCGCCGCCACCGAAGACCCGGCCGATGGCGCATGTGTGTTCGTGGACGACCGCGAGGCCGCCTACGAGATCACCGAGCACCTGATCCAGCTGGGCCACCAGCGCATCGGCTTCCTCTGGGGCGGCAGCTCGCACCGCTCCTCTGGCGAACGCTATGCCGGTTACGAAGCCGCGCTGAAGGACTACGGCATGACCGTGGACAAGCATCTGGTGGTGCAGGGCGACTACACCTTCGACGATGGTTTCCGCGGCGCGCGCCGCCTGCTGGCGCTGCGCGAGCCGCCCACCGCCATCTTCGGTTCCAACGACGAAATCGCCGCCGGCGTACTGGCCGCCGCCAAGTCGGCCGGCATGAACGTGCCCTACGACCTGTCCATTGCCGGGTTCGAGGACAGCCCGTTCTCGCGCCAGTCGTGGCCGCCGCTGACCACCGCCAAGCAGGCCACCGAGGACATCGCCCGCCACGCCGCGCGCCTGCTGATCGCGCAACTGCGCAGCGATGCCTACGACGATGCGCCGGCGCCGCTGCACAACCAGGGCTTCGTGCCGCAGCTGGTGGTGCGTGGTTCGACCGCGCCGATGCGCCCCGCCGGCGCACGCCCCCTTCCTTCCGATCCTGCCTGAGCCTGCCATGTCGCTGTCAGACCCCACGTCCACCCTGATGTTCGCCGAGGCCGCTGAAGCGGCCGACGTGGTCGCGCGCCAGTTCTCGCGCAACCACGCCACCATGGAAACCCTGGCCGCCAGCCTGCGTGCTGAACCGCCGCCGTTCGTGGTCACCTGTGCACGCGGCAGCTCCGACCACGCCGCCACCTATGGCAAGTATCTGCTGGAAACCCAGCTGGGCCTGGTGGTCGCGTCGGCCTCGCCATCGGTGGGGTCGGTCTACGCCGCACCATTGCAGCTGCGCGGCGCACTGTTCATCGTCATCTCGCAGTCGGGCAAGAGCCCGGACCTGCTGCGCAACGCCGAGGCCGCCAAGGCGGCCGGTGCGCGCGTGATCGCGCTGGTCAACGTCGAGGATTCACCGCTGGCGCAGCTGGCCGATACGGTCATTCCGCTCCACGCGGGTGCCGAAAAGAGCGTGGCGGCGACCAAGAGCTACCTGGCGTCGCTGGCCGCGCTGCTGCAGCTGGCCGCGTACTGGAAGCAGGACAGCAGCCTGCGCGCTGCGCTGGACCTGCTGCCCGACGCGTTGCGTGAGGCGTGGCAGTGCGACTGGAGCGCGGTGACCGAAGGCCTGGTCGAGGCCACCAACCTGTTCGTGCTCGGCCGTGGCCTGGGCCTGGGGGCGGCGCAGGAAGCGGCGCTGAAGTTCAAGGAAACCTGCAGCCTGCATGCCGAAGCCTACAGCTCGGCTGAAGTGAAGCACGGCCCGATGGCGCTGGTCGACCGCGGCTTCCCGGTGCTGGCCTTTGCCCAGCCGGATGAAACCGGCGCCGGCACCCGTGCCGTCGTCGAGGAATTCACCGCGCGTGGCGCACAGGTATGGATGGCCGGTGCTGGCGGCAACCTGCCGGTGGCTGCTGCGCCGCACCCGCTGTGCGCACCGCTGCTGACCGTGCAGAGCTTCTACCGCGCGATCAATGCGCTGGCGCTGCGTCGTGGCTTCAACCCGGACCTGCCGCCGCACCTGAACAAGGTGACGGAGACCGTGTAATGGCGACCGTCCTGCGCAATGCCCGCATCCTGGCGGGCGACGACTTCCGTGATGATCTGGCGCTGGTGATCGAGAACGGTCGCATCAGCGCGCTGTTGCCCGACGCCGCACCGCAGCTCGGCCATGCCGCCGAGCAGGTGGACCTGGGTGGCGGCTGGCTGCTGCCCGGCTTCATCGATGTGCAGGTCAATGGTGGCGGTGGTGCACTGTTCAACAACACGCCGGACGTGGCGGCACTGCGCACCATCGCGCAGGCGCACCGCCGTTTCGGCACCACGGCGATGCTGCCGACCCTGATCAGTGATGACGTGGCAGTGATGCGCGAAGCGATCGCTGCGATGCGCGAGGCGATCACGCAGGGTGTACCAGGCGTGATCGGCATCCACCTGGAAGGCCCGTACATCGCACCGGCGCGCAAGGGCACGCACGATGCCAGCAAGTTCCGCGTGCCGGACGAAGAAGAAATCGCGCTGGCGGCATCGCTGGACAACGGTGTGACCGTGCTGACGCTGGCGCCGGAGCGCGTGCCGCTGGAGACCATCCGTGCGCTGGTCGAGCGTGGCGTGATCGTTGCGGCCGGGCACACCGCAGGTACCTACGAAGCGATCCGTGCCGGCCTGGATGCCGGTGTGCGTGGCTTCACCCACCTGTACAACGCGATGTCGCCGCTGCAGGGCCGTGAGCCCGGTGCGGTGGGCGCCGCATTGGAGGACCGCGACAGCTGGATCGGCATCATCGTTGATGGCGTTCACGTGCACCCGGCCAGCCTGCGCGTGGCGCTGGCGGCCAAGCCGCGAGGCCGCCTGCTGCTGGTGACCGATGCGATGCCGCCGGTCGGTGCCGACGATCCCAGCTACGTGCTGTACGGCGAAACCATTACCGCCGTCGACGGCGTGGTGCGCAATGCTGCCGGTTCGCTGGCCGGCTCGGCGCTGGACATGGCCACCGCGGTGCGCAACACCGTGCAGCTGCTTGGCCAGCCGCTGGCCGAAGCGGCGCGCATGGCATCGACGTACCCAGCGCAGTTCCTCAATGTCGATGATCGCCTGGGCCACATCGCCGAGGGCTACCAGGCTGACCTGGTGCTGCTGGACGACGCCCTGCAGGTGCGCGGTACCTGGATTGCCGGACAGTACGAGGCCGCCTGATGAACAGTTCGCCGCCACGCCGGCTGGGCTCGATCGATGCCCTGCGCGGCATCACCGTGGCGGCGATGCTGCTGGTCAACAATCCGGGCGACTGGAGTGCGGTGTTCGCGCCGCTGCGTCACTCGGAATGGCATGGCTGCACGCCCACCGACCTGGTGTTCCCGTTCTTCCTGTTCCTGGTGGGCGTGTCAATGGCCTTCAGCGTGGCACCGCGCGCGCAGGATGCGGCGGCGCGACCCGCGTTGGCGCGCGGCGTGCTGGAGCGCGCGCTGCGCATCCTGGTGGCCGGTGCGCTGCTGCATCTGCTGATCTGGTGGGCACTGGATACGCATCACTTCCGCATCTGGGGCGTGCTGCAACGCATCGCGGTGTGTGCGGCGTTGGTGGGCGTACTGGCGGTCTACGCGCGACCACGCGTGCAGGTGGGCGCTCTGATCGCGCTGCTGGTGGGGTACACCCTGTTGCTGCTGGGCATCGGCGACCTGGCGCCGTGGACCAACCCGGCCAGCCGCCTGGATACCGCGCTGTTCGCACCGTGGATCTACCAGTGGCATGCCGATACCGGACTGGGCCATGACCCGGAAGGATTGCTGAGCACGCTGGGGGCGCTGGCCAGTACCGTGCTCGGCCTGCTTGCCGGTGGCCTGCTGCGCAACGGGCGTTCGGCGGCATTGGCAGGGCTGGGCGTGGCGACCGCTGTGCTGGGCCTGCTGCTGGCCGTGGTTCTGCCGTTGAACAAGCAGCTGTGGACGCCCAGCTACGTGCTGTGGACCGGCGGCCTGGCCGCGCTGGCGCTGTGGCTGGGCCACGTGCTGATCGACCAGAAGGGTTGGCCGGCACTCGGCCGGCGCTTCGGGGTCAATGCGATCACCGCGTACCTGGGGGCATCGGTGATGTCGGTGGTGCTGATGGCCACCGGGATCTGGGGGTGGATCTGGCAGCAGCTGGCCACCGCGATGCCGCAGGCGCTGGAGCTGGCGTCGATGCTGCAGGCGCTGGTGTTCGTCGCACTGTGGTGGGGCGTGGCGTGGTGGCTGGATAAGCGGAAGATCTACCTGAAGATCTGACCCCATCCGCCAACGGCATCCAGGCATGACGTAGATTTACCAGGTGCCATGAGCGAATCGATTGGCGATGCAGGATCAGTAGATCCACGCCATGCATGGATGCTTTGCGCGTGATTCCGGATGCCGGGAAAAATGAATGATTTCAGCCACATCACATCGGCGTGAGGGCTGGGCGATTTCACATCTGAACTGTGATTTCCCGCACGCAAGTTCACCTATCGAAATGGTTCACCACACGGCAGACTGCAAGCGCCGTGCCGCACATACGCAGTTCCTGATTGCCCGCCCAGGAGTGCCCCATGTACCGTGCCGTTCCGCGTGCGTTCCGTCCGCGCCGCCTTGCTGTTTCCGTGTTGCAGGCCCTCGCCGTTCCCTCCCTGCTTCTGACGACCGCCAGCGTTGCCTGGGCCGGCTGCAACAGCCCGGCACCGACCGCCGGCCAGACGGTCACCTGTGATACCAACGCGCCGAATCCGCAGACCACTCCCGTTACCGCAAATGGTGCGGCCGGCATCACCGTCAATGTCGCCGCCGGTGCACAGCTGCAGCAGAGTGGTGGTGGATCGGCCATCGCGCTGGTCGGCGCCGGTGGTCACCTGCTGTCAAACCAGGGCGCGATCAGTTCGGTCGGCGGTGTAACCGTGCAGCTTGGGGGGGGCAGCCGCGTCGACAACATCGGCAGCATCAGCACCGGCAACAACACCGCCCTGCAGTTCGTCGGTGCGGGCGACAGCGTGCTGGTCAATCGAGGAGCGATCAGCGGGCGCACCGGCGTACAGTTCGATGCGGGCAATGATCGCCTCGAGATGCAGAGCGGCAGCATCACCGGCGGCGTCCTGCAGGGCGATGGCAATGATGTGCTGCTGCTCAGCGATGGCACGATCGACAGCGTCGACCAGGGCGGCGGCGATGACCAGATGACCGTCACCGGCGGCGCCGTCACCGGCGTGGTGGCGCAGGGCAGTGGCCGCGATGATTTCATCATGAGTGGCGGCACGATCGGCGCGCTGCAGCAGGGCGACAACATCGATACCTTCCGCATGAGCGGTGGCCGCATCATCGGCGCGTTCGAGGATGGCGACCAGGCCTGGATGACCGCTGGCCGCATCGGCCGCGTCAACATGAAGCTGGACAAGAACCTGTGGGACCAGTCTGGCGGTACGGTTGACGGCAACGTGGTGACCGGCTTCGACACCGATACCATCATCATCTCGGGCACGGCCTACATCGGCGGCAACATCAGTGTCAGTGGCGGCAACGACAGCGTGACCATCACCGACGGCACCGTGCGCGGGCAGGTGCTGCTCAGTACCGGCAGCGACACCTTCAACTGGAGTGGCGGTGGCATCGTCTACGGCGCGATCGACATGGGGCCGGACAACGACGTGGCCAACCTCAGCAGCCTCAACCAGGGCAACCTCGGTGCGGTGCCGCTGTTCGACGGCGGCAGTGGCATCGACCAGCTCAACTTCAACAACGTCAAGACCACGGGCGTGGCCCGCTTCCAGAACTGGGAGGCGATCAGCCTGGCCAACAGCACCGAGATGACCTTTGATGGCGATCTGGTGCTGGGCGACAGCGCAACCGGCACCGGCACGCTCACCGTGGATGACACCAGTACCGTGTATGCGGGCAGTGGCGGCCATGCCATCCGTCCGTTCAACAGCGCCGCACTGGTGGAGATGGTCAATGCCGGGCGCATCGACCTGACCGGTACCGGTGCCGGCGACGTGTTCACCGTGCGTGGCAACTATCGCGGTGATGGCGGTGGCCTGTACCTGCGTACTGTGCTGGGCGCGGACAATTCCACCAGCGACCGCCTGGTGATCGATGGCGGTTCCGCCACCGGCACCACTGGCATCGGCGTGCTCAATGCCGGCGGCAGCGGTGCCGCCACGCTGGCCGATGGCATCCTGGTGGTGCAGGCCTTGAATGGTGGCCGCACCGCGCCGGGCGCGTTCTCGCTGTTTGCGCCGGTCGCCGCCGGTGCCTACGAGTACTTCCTGTTCAAGGGGGGTGTCAGTGCCGGTACCAGCGAGAACTGGTACCTGCGCTCGACCCTGGTGGCCGGCCCGGCACCAGCGCCAAACGGAAGCGGTATCAATGGCGTGCCGCCGCCGCCGACGCCACCCGTCGCACCACCGCCGCCGATCACCCCGGCACCGCCACCGCCGCCTGAAGGCGCTACCGATCCGGACCTGACTGCCGGCGAGGCCGCGCCGCCGCCGCCGCCACCGGAACCAGCGCCTGTGGCGCCGCCCAGTGATCCAGCGGTGCCGGACGTGCCGGTGGCCGGCGGTGCGCTGCCCGGAACCGGTACGCCGCCGACGCCGGGCGCACGCCCCGCTGAGGGCGCAGTGGTACCGCTGTACCGCGTCGAGACTGCCACCTATGCCGTGGTGCCGCCGCTGCTGCGCGAGACCACGCTGGCCAGCCTGGGTACCTTCCACGAGCGCCAGGGCGAGCAGCGCTTGCTGTACAACCGGGGTGCGTTCCGCACCGCCTGGGGCCGTCTGGTGGGGCAGAGCAGCGAGATCCATTGGAAGGGCGATGCGCAGCCGGGCTTCGATGGCGATGTGATGGGCCTGCAGGCCGGTCTGGATGTGTGGGCTGCTGCCTCTGACAACCACCGCAACCAGATCGGCGTGTTCGTCGGCCGCACCCGCGCGCAGGGCAAGACCACCGGCCTGGCACTGGGCTGGGAGAACGTGCAGGTAGGCCAGAACCGCCTGGACGACAAGCACGTGGGCCTGTACTGGACCTTCACCGGCAGCAGTGGCTGCTACATCGACGCCGTGGCGATGCAGAGCCGCTACGACGGCCGCGTACGTTCCTCGCGCGGGCTCGGCTTCGGGATCAAGGGTGATGGCACCAGCGTGTCGGTGGAGGCGGGCAAACCGCTGCTGCACTTCGGTCAGTCGGCGTGGTGGCTGGAACCGCAGGTGCAGGTGATCTGGCAACGCACCTCGCTGGACGACCGCCGCGATGAGGTGTCGAGCGTACGCTTCGACAACGACAACGCCTGGACCGGCCGCGTCGGCCTGCGCCTTGCCGGCGACTACCAGCTGGCCGACAACGGCTGGCAGCCGTACTTCAAGCTCAACTACTGGCATGGTCGTTCCGGCGAGGACCGTATCCGCTTCGACGATGACGTGATCTTCAATTCGCAGCGCGCGCGCGCGCTGGAAGCCGGTGTGGGTGTGGTCGGGCGCTTCAACCGCACCATCAGTGCGTACGCGGTGGCCGACTACACCCGTGAACTGGGTGGCGACCGCAACGAGAAGCGCCGCATCATCGAAGGCAACATCGGCCTGCGCGCGGACTGGTAGCGCGCGGTGCAGATGTCATGACCCGCTCTGGTGGGTGTCGACCTTGGTCGACACAGGGCCAATCGACGCCATGATCCGCTCTGGTGGGTGCCGACCTTGGTCGGCACGGTGCTTTCCACTGCCATGACCTGCTCTGGTAGGTGCCGACCTTGGTCGGCACGAATCCCACCGATGCCATGACCTCCGCGCAGCCCAGCAACGGCTCGGCTCTACAGCAGCGGTGCGCACGCATCCGGTTCCACCAGCGCGCCGGCATGATCGGCCAACACCACCATTGCGTGCAGCAGGCCTTCCTCCACCTGCGGCGGACACTGCGCCTGCGCATCGTCCGTCTCGCGCGCAGACTGTGCAGCCAGCAGTACCCCGCCGCACGCAGACAACGCCGCCAGGCAACGCGTCGCCTCGGCCAGTTCCCGACCGCGCCCCTCGCTGAGTTGCCGCTCGCGCCACGCCTGGCCGTCCGCTGCGTGGCTGTGAGCGATGCCACGCAACCGCGCGAAGAATGCGGAGGGCGGCGCCTGTTCGTTGGCTTCGGCGAGTGCATCTTCCAACGCTTCGGCGGCGGTAGTGGGCAGCTGCAGGCCGGGCAGTGCAGCGCCGAGCAATGCCTGCAGGCGTGGATAGGTGGGGTGGGGCGTGTTCATGGCGGCAACCTCACGAGGCAAGGCCACCTGCGGCGTGCA
Source organism: Stenotrophomonas sp. YJH_SMC_21 (assembly GCF_059369555.1). NCBI lineage: Bacteria > Pseudomonadati > Pseudomonadota > Gammaproteobacteria > Lysobacterales > Lysobacteraceae > Stenotrophomonas > Stenotrophomonas sp. YJH_SMC_21. The sequence continues at coordinate 189,656 of NZ_JCAFSU010000001.1, read as the reverse complement.
AGGTGGCGGGCGGTGCGGGTTGGCGTGCCGGTCAAAATCGAAACGAAAAAAAGCCGACGGATCACGAGGATCCCCACGCACCGCCCGCCATGGGCAAGCCGGTGCATTGTCGCGATTGCCGCTGAGGCGGCAACTCGATCGTTTCGATGTTTGATTCAGGACGCCAATCCCGGCCAGCGCAGGAGGCGCCGACGGAGGCAACCTTCTCGCGTTCTACGTGGCAATGACATGGGCAAAGTTGAAATTTACTGATCGCGTGCACGCTGTCTTGCTGCAACCCGCGGCGGGGCCAGATACGACAGTTCGCGCATGGCGAAAGCCATCACCTGCGGGCTATGCTGTGCGCCTGCCTCAACGACAAGGAAACGTCACATGCAGGTTCGCAAGGGAGTGCGTCGCATCGGCGCGCTGATGCTCGTGTTGCTGGCGACCGGCGCCATGGCCGATACGCCAGGCGCGGTCGAGGTGCCCTCGCCGGTGGCCCAGGCCGAGATCCTCAATCTGCTTGAACGCCAGGCGCTGTATCGCGATCGGGTGGACTGGGCCGCCACCCGCGTACGCCTGCAATCGGCGCAGGGCGACCCCGCGCAACGGCTGGCCGTTCTGCGCGAAGCCATTGCGGTCAGCACGGGCAATCACGGCGTATGGACGACGACCCAGCGCCAGAGCGAATTCCTTGCGCGGGCGCAGCAGGCCGGCGCCGCCGCCGTGGACCGGGCCAAGGCGGCCGATGCGGTGGATATGCGCATCGGCTGGGTGGTCATCGAGGGCTACGCCTCCACGCCGGGCGCGACGCCGCAGGAAAAGTTCCGCCAGGACATCGAGCGTGCTGCGCGGTGGCAGCAGGTCATCCGCAGCAAGGACGACGGCGCGCGCTGTGGCTGGATCGTCGACCTGCGTGACAACAGCGGTGGCAACATGTGGCCGATGCTGCTGGGCATGGCACCGCTGCTGCGCACCTCGGTAGTGAACAACGAAGATGTGGGGTCGTTCGAAACTGCACAGGGGCTTGAGCGCTGGACGTTGACCGCGACCGCCGTGCAGCGTGCAGGCAAGTCGGTGCTGGACTTCGGCCAGTCCGGCTATGTGCTGCGGCAGCCCGGCGCGCCGGTGGCGGTGCTGTTCGGGCCGCGCACCGGCAGTTCGGGCGAGGCCTCGGTGCTGGCGTGGCGAGGTCGTCCGCAGACGCGGAGTTTCGGTCAGCCCACTGCGGGTGTCTCCACTGGCAATGTCGTGCAGACGCTTGCCGATGGCAGTCGCCTGCTGCTGACCACCACCGTGATGCGCGACCGCAATGATCGTGGTGATGGCTTGAAGATCGAGCCCGACCAGCGTATCGAGGGTGATGCCGCCACTTTGGCCGCCGCCCAAGCCTGGCTGCTGGCCCAGCCCGCCTGCCAGGCGCGCTGACCCATGATCCTGATCGGCCAGCAGGAGCGGGTGGTGGTGGTCGGCCCGACCGAAGCCCACCACTGCCTGCGCTGCCAGACGGAAACCGAGTTCGCCCCGCAACTGCGCTACAAAATGGCGCGCATCGACCTGCTGTTTGGCCTCACCTACCAGCGCCGCTACGAGCTGGCCTGCACCCGGTGCGGGCACGGCTGGGTGCTGGATACCGAGACCATGGACCAGCAGCTGGGCGGGGTGCCGATCCCGTGGCGGCACCGCTTCGGCCTGCCGTTGATGCTGGCCGGGCTGGCCGGGCTGGCCGGGCTGGCCGCGCTGGGCTGGCTGTGGCGGCATGGATTCCTCGGTTGAGGAGCGGGCCTGTTAAAGTCTGCCCTGCAACCACGTACCGGAACCGACCATGGACCACGACACCCCGTTCGAACCCCTCAACGACCTCGAGGTGCGCCTGCTGCAGGCCCAGGACGGCACGCTGACCGCATCGCAGTTCCTCGATGGCCTGCTGACCTCGACGGCGTTCGTGCTGCTGGACAAGGCCATCGGCGAAGACGGTGCCTGGGACGAGAGCATCTCGCCGCTGGTGCTGACCAGCGAGAGCGGCGAGCCGATGTTCGCGGTGTTCACCGCGCCCGAGCGCGCGGGCCTGTGGCACGAGCAGCTGCCGCAGTTCGCGCATGCCATGCCGATCGCGGTGCACGCGCTGCTGGCCGGGATCGGCGACGGCGTCGGCCTGGTGCTGAACCCCGGCCTGGACGTGGGCATGGAGATGATTCCCGATGCCGTGGCCCAGCTGAAACAGCGGGCGGCGGCGATCACCCGCGGGATGGCGCATTGAAGCCAGCGATATAGGGTTGCCGGCCAGCGGCCGGCACTACCCATTGGAGTCGGTGCGCGGCCGCCACGGCGGTTGCGGATCAGCGGGCGGCGGCGATGGCTTTTACGCGCGCCTTGGCCAACGCTTCACCGATGGCCGGGCCCTTCAGATGGGTGGTATCCAGGTCCCGCGCCTGTACTGACAGTGCCGCCTGGTGCAGGCGCTTGAGCGTTTCGCCCTGCGGGTAGTCGGCGTCCTCGAAGCCGAGCCGGCCGCGTTTGTCGGCCTCGCAGCACAGTGCGATGCGGGCCACGCGCTCCGGCCGGCGCAGCGCATCACAGCGGCCCAGTAGTTCCAACACGGTGGCATCGCGGAGTTCGTCGATGCGGTGCACGTTCAAGTGCTCCCGGCAGACCGCTTCGGCCAGCTGCTGGTGCTCGGCAGGAATCTTCAACCGCGCGCACAGCGCCTTCAGGGGTTTGATACCGCGCTGTTCGTGCATGATGTGGCGCGGCCACTCCTCCGGCGGGGTCAGGCCCTTGCCGAGATCGTGGGTAAGCGCGGCAAAGCCGACCAGGTCATCGCCGGGGGCCAGCTTCGCCGCCATGTCGCTGACCATTTCCTGGTGGATACCGGTATCGACTTCCGGGTGGAATTCGGCACGCTGCGGCACGCCATACAGTGCTTCGAGCTCGGGCAGGATCGGGCCCAGTGCATGTGCATCGTGCAGCGTGCGCAGGAAGGCGGAGGGCTGCTCACTGACCAGCGCCTTGCGCAGTTCCTGCCACACTCGCTCCGGCACCAGTGCATCCAGTTCGCCACTGGCGGCGATCTCGCGCATCAAATCCATCGTTTCCGGCGCAACGGTGAAGCCCAGCGGGGCGAAGCGCGCCATGAAGCGCGCCGCGCGCAGCACGCGCAACGGATCTTCCACGAACGCAGGGCCGACATGGCGCAGCACGCGCTGCTCGATATCACGCACGCCGCCGTAAGGATCGACCAGCGTGCCGGTCTCCTCATCGCAGGCAATCGCATTGATGGTGAAGTCGCGGCGCTGCAGGTCTTCTTCCAGCGTCACTCCCGGGTCGGCATCGACCACAAAGCCGCGATAGCCGCGGCCGGATTTGCGCTCGGTGCGCGCCAGTGCGTACTCCTCACCGGTCTTTGGATGCAGGAATACCGGGAAATCGCGGCCGACCGCGGTGTAGCCCTGCGCTTCCATCTGCGCGGGCGTGGCGCCAACCACCACCCAGTCGTGGTCGCCGGCGGGGCGCTGCAGCAGGCGGTCGCGTACGGCGCCGCCGACAAGATAGATCTTCATGGCTGGAATCATCGCATGCCCGGCGCAGATGCACCGGTAGTGCCGGCCGCTGGCCGGCAACCGCAGTCACCCCGAAGCTGCCGGCCAGCGGCCGGCACTACCGATACAGCGGCCAGCCTGATCCAGGCCAGCAGGCTCATCGTTTCACTCCTGGGCGTGGATACCGGGGAATGCCGGCCAGCGGCCGGCAGTACCGTGTTGCGATCAATCCCCGCCCTGCTCGGCGTTGGCGGCGCAGCTGAAGTTCTTGCGCTTGTCCACCAGGCGGCCCATCAGGCGGTCGCTCAGCGGCAGTGCATCACCATTGAGGCGCCAGTCGTAGATCACGCTGAAGGCCAGCACGCGCGCCACGTACTCGCGGGTTTCCTTGTAGCTGATGGTCTCGATCCACAGGTCCGGGTCAAAGCCCGGGCGCTGGCCCTGCCAGCGCGCGGTCGGGGTCGGGCCGGCGTTGTAGGCGGCGATGGTCACGTACGGCAGGCCGTCGTACTTGTTCATCAGCTGGCGCAGGTAGGCGGTGCCGATGGCGATGTTGGTGTCCGGGTCGTAGAGGCTGTCGGCGCCGCCGTAGCCGGTCAGGCCGATCGACTTGGCCACGCCGGCACCGGTGGCCGGCAGCACCTGCATCAGGCCCATGGCGTTTGCAGGCGAGCGCGCACGCGGGGTGAAAGTGCTCTCGGCGCGGATTTCCGCCGCCACCCAGGCCGGGTCGATTGCATTGCGTGCTGATTCACGGCGGATGGTGGCGTCGTGGTGCAGCGGGAAGCGCAGGTCGTACAGGCGCTGCTCCTGCGGTTGCTTGCCCAGTGCGAACACGGCGCGGTCGAACCAGCCGTTGTCCTGCGCCACGCGCACGGCGAGGCGGCGCTGGGTGTCATCGAAGCGCGACAGCGCGCTGTTCCATTCGGCCACGGCCCAGCCGGTGCGGTCGATCTGGTACAGCGCCATCGCGCGCTGGATGGCCGGGTCACGCGCGATCACCTCCTGTGCCTGCGCGCTGTCATTCGGCTTCCAGGGGCACAGGGTATAGCCCTGCTGCAGCTTGTCGGCAGCCAGGAAGCCGTGGAAGGTCGGTGCGCGCGCGGCCTCGCGGAACAGCGGCTGCGCCTGCTGGGACTGGCCGGTCTTCTCCAGCATGCGGCCTTCGAAGTAGCGCCAGCGCGGGTCGCTGCGCTGCTTGCTGGCCATCTTGCGGATCGCGGTCAGTGCCGCCGGCCAGTCACCGCGCGACATCGCCTCGCGCACGCGCCATTCATGCAGGCGTTCGTCATACGCCGATTCAGGCACTGCGTTGAGGCGGCGTGCCGAATCGGGCAGGTAGGAAGCCACCGTCCACAGCGCGATCTGGTACAGCACCTGGCCCTGCTGCTCGGCACTCAGGCCGAGCGCCTGGGCGTACTGCGGCAACTGCTGTTCGGTGGCGGCCGGGTCGGCCTTGGCCAGCTTGGCCAGGCCGTCGGTGGCGATGCGCCGGCTGCGCTCGTTGCGCGGCCAGTTCAATGCGCTGGCATTGGGCTTGTCGACGAAGGCGGCGTAGCTGTTGGCCTGCGCCAGGTCCGCGGCGGGCAGGCCGCGTGCGGCGCTGCGCATCACGGCCGGCTGCTGTGCGTCGGCGGCGGCATCGATACGCTCCCAGCGCAGGGCGTCGCTCAGGCCGCCTTGTGCCTGCAGCACGGCGAATACCGCGTCGCAGCCGTCCGGCAGCGACTTGCCGTTCTTGCGCCACAGGTCCTGTGCCTCGCTGATCCACTGCGGATCGACCTTGCCCGTCACCTGGCGCGCGGTCAGCTGCGCACAGCGCAGCCCGACGTTGTCGGTGGGCGCCCAGTTGGCGAGCAGGGTGGGCCAGTCCTGGCGGCGTGCGACCGAGGGCAACCACACGCTGCGGAACGTGTTGGCCACGGCCTGGCCGTCATAGCGCTTGAGGAAGGCCTGCGCCTGCGCGGTATCGACGGTGTCGATGTTGCGGCGCAGGTTGGCGTACTCAAGCCAGCCGTAAGCCGGATGGCGACTGAGTGCGGCGGCCTGGCCGGGGTCGAACTGGCCGCGTTCGGCGGCAGCGATCGCGGCCTTCAGCTGCGCGTTCTGGGCGTCGAGGGACTGGGCATTGGCGCAGCCGATCAGCAGCGTGGTGGCCAAGGGCAGCAGGGACAGGGCGGTCGAAGAGCGTCGGGTCATGGCGCCCAGCATAGCGGGGGCTGGCTGAATTCAGTTTCGCATTGTGTGCACGCCGGGCGTTGGCAACGACAGCTGAATGAACCCGTACAGGCCACTGCCGCAGGTGACGGAAGGCGACGTACTGTCGGCCTTGGGCGAACGGCCCGGCTGCACGGAGCGGCACATGGCGTTCAGTAGCGCAGGAAGAAGCGGCCCGCTGGCGGACATCAATGTCACGCCACTGGTGGATGTGATGCTGGTGCTGTTGATCATCTTCATCGTGACCGCGCCGATCGTGGCCCGGCCGATTGCCGTGCAGCTGCCACAGTCCACCGATCGCACGATCGATCGCCTCGAACCGCCACCGCCGATCGAGCTGAGCCTGGACGCTGGCAACCAGCTCAGCTGGAATGGCCAGCCGATGGTCATCGGCGATCTGCAGGCGCGCCTGCAGGCACAGGTGGGCGAACATGCCGGCAACCTGCCGGAGCTGCGCATCGCCACCGATCCGGCGGCCGAGTACGAAGGCATGGCGCGGATTCTGGCCGCTGCCGAGGCCACCGGTATGGAGCGCATTGCGTTCGTGCGGTAGGGCGTTGTCTCACTGCCGCTCATGCGGTGATTGCTGCATGAGCGGCGCTTGCCCTGCTGACAGTGTCGCATCCAGGATCCGCAGAAAAGCCATTTCAATCTGCGCTGGAACCGCTGTCGGATGTGCTCGCCACTTTCTGCTCTCAGGGTCATGTTCAACGTCGAAAGCAGTCAACTCGGCTCTCTCGAAATCCACCACAACCGTCAGTCCCTCTCCCGAGGCCAAGGCCGCATCGCTGGGAGAGGGGCAGTTGTTGCACTCGATCACGCCGCCTGCCCTTGATTCGCCTGCCAAGGAAAGAAGCAGCGTCAGTACCATCATGACGCCCGGCACGGCAGTTGCTGCTTTCATGATCGATCCTCCCGCGAATGGCTGCAGGTGCGAGTCTGCACGGGGTCGACTAGCGGGGCCTTCTAAACGAAGGAATTTCAAACTATTCCTGAAACGGTCCGGCAAAGACCTTTTTCATGAATGCGGCAGTTCCCGGCGCGCGCTGTCGCAGCCAGCATCAAGGCTGCCTGCTGCGAACAGTATCGTCCGGTCATAACCTGCAGCTATCTGACGTAATCGGCCTGCAATTGCGTCAATTCCGCGTGAAATAGTGTCGATCATCACGCCGTGATTTTTACCACTTGTTTACAAAGGAGACGCTGCCGCCACGCAGGGGGGAGCGCGGCAGTCCATGTCCCGACATTCCTTTGGAGAGAGAGCGAATGATTCACCTGCATCACCGCCCGTTGGCGGTTGCCGTTGCGCTGTGCGTGACGGCCCTGGCACCGTTGGGTGCCGCTGCGCAATCCACCACCAACCTCGATGCGGTGGAAGTCACCGGTACCCGCATCAAGCGCGCTGAAGTCGAAGGCCAGGTGCCGATCCAGACATTGACGCGCGGTGACATCGAACGCACCGGCCTGACCTCGATCGGCGAAGTGCTGCAGCAGCTCACCGGTTCCGGTTCGGCGCTCAACGCCAAGTTCAACTCGTCCGGCAACTTCGGTTTCCCGCCCGATGGCAGTGGCGTGGGTGCCGGCTCGGCGCAGGTCGATCTGCGCCACCTGGGGGCCAAGCGCGTGCTGGTGCTGGTCGATGGCATCCGCTGGGTCAATGAGTCGTCCGCCTCCGGCGTCGGCTCGGCTACCGATCTCAATACCATTCCGCTGGCCATCGTCGAGCGCATCGAGGTGCTGGAAGATGGCGCGTCGTCGCTGTACGGCTCCGATGCCATTGCCGGCGTGGTCAACATCATCACCCGCCGTGACTTCGATGGTGGGCAGGTGACGCTGAACTACGGCGAGTACAGCAAGGGCGACGGCACGCAGAAGGGCGTGGACCTGGCCTGGGGCAAGAGTGGCGACCGCTTCAGCCTGTTCCTGGGCGCCAGCTGGACCAAGCAGGATCCGGTATTCGCCAAGGACCGCGAGCAGTCGCGCTTCCCGATTCCCGGCACCGGCCTGGCGTTCGGCAGCGGTGGCATTCCGCAGGGCCGTTTCATGTTCACCGACCCGAACACCGGTGCGGTGCAGAACATCGTGCCCAATACCGGCGTGAGCAATCCGCGCTACGACGGCAGCGCCGGCTGCAGCCGCACGGATGACTACCACTGCTTCACCACCGCCGACCGCTTCAACTTCGCCGAATACAACATGGTGCTGACGCCGTCGGAGCGCAAAGGCCTGTTCGGTCAGTTCCGCTTCGACATCACCGACAACGTGCAGTGGTACGTCAAGGCCCTGGGCAACCGTCGTGAGTCGACCAACCAGGCCGGCCCGGAGCCGCTGTTCTTCGGCCCCGATGGCGCGACCGGCAATCCGCTGGCCGACAACATCGTGGTCTCGCGCCTGAATCCGTACAACCCGTTCGGCTTCGATCTGGTTTCCGGCGACAACATGAGCCTGATCGGTCGTCGCCCGGTGGAAGGCGGTGCGCGCGTGTTCAAGCAGAAAGTGGACACCACTTACTTCGCCACCGGCCTGGTCGGTGATTTCCATGCCGCCGACCGCAGCTGGTACTGGGACGTCAACGGCATGTACAGCAAGAACAAGGCCGAACAGACCAACTACGGCAGCTATGACATCTACAAGGTGAACATGGCGCTGGGCGATCCGTCCGTCTGTGCGGCCACGCCGGGCTGCGTGCCGTTGAACATCTTCGGCGGCGTCGGTTCGATCACCCCGGACATGCTGAAGTGGATCCAGCCGGTGGTGCGCGACCGCAGCCAGAACGAACTGAGCCTGTTCACCGCCAACCTGTCCAGCGAGCTGTTCTCGCTGCCGGCCGGTCCGGTATCCTTCGCCACCGGCTTCGAGTACCGCAAGTACAAGGGCTCCTACCAGCCCGATCCGCTGACAGTGATCGGCCACTACAACGGCGTGCCGTCGCAGCCGACCTCCGGTTCCTACGACGTCAACGAGGCCTACCTGGAGTTGAGCGTGCCGATCTTCGCCGATTCCTCGTTCGGCAAGAAGCTGGACCTGAGCCTGGCCGGCCGCTATTCGGACTACTCCACCTTTGGTGGTGAATTCACGCCCAAGTACGGCCTGCGCTGGCAGGTGACCGATGACTTCGTGCTGCGCACCACCTACGCCGAGGGCTTCCGCGCACCGTCGATCGGTGAACTGTACGGCTCGGCGGCGCGTGCCGACCTGCAGCTGTTCGACCCGTGCTCGGTGGGTCTGGGCGGCACTCCGCCGCGTGGCAGCGCCGCCAACTGTGCCGCGCTGGGCGTGCCGGCCGGCTTCCAGCAGGCCAACTCGCAGATCTCGGTGACCACCGGCGGCAACCGTGAGCTGGAGCCGGAACGCTCGCGCAGCTTCAGCGCCGGCTTCGTGTGGAGCCCATGGTTCGGCAACAATGCGTCGTGGTCGGAGCGCTTCGACGTGGAAGTGACCTTCTACCGCCACGCCATCGATGGTGCGATCCAAGCGATCAACGCGCAGACCCAGCTGGACCTGTGCGTGGATACGCTGGACCCGGTCTACTGCGATGGCATCACCCGTGCCAGCACCGGTGCGGTCAGCAGCTTCAACAACCGCCTGACCAACCTGGGGTCGATCAAGACCGACGGCTGGGACGTGGATCTGTTCTGGACCCTGCCGCAGACCTCCATCGGCCAGTTCAAGCTGGCGTGGAAGAACACCTTCGTCGGCCGTTACGAGGCCACCGGCGCGGCCGGGCAGAAGCAGCCGCAGAAGCCGGGCGTGGAAGTGGCCGACAGCTCGATTCCGGAGTGGACCAGCAATGCCAGCATCGGCTGGACGATGGATCGCTGGAGCGCCAACTGGACGGTGCGGCACATCTCCGAGCTGACCGAGAACTGTGGCGATGCCGCGGCCTTCCCGGTGTGCAGCAACCAGGCAGCGGGCACCAACACGCTGTCGGCCACCACCTTCCACGACATGCAGGTGGGCTACAAGATCGACTGGATGAAGGGGTTGCAGCTGACCGCCGGCCTGAACAACGTGTTCGACAAGGATCCGCCGATCTGCCTGTCGTGCTCGTTGAACGGCTACGACGCTTCGACCTACGACATCCCGCGTGGCCGCTACTGGTACCTGCGCGCGGATCTGCGGTTCTAGTTTGAAGTGCCGGTGCCGGGGTAATTCCGGTGCCGGTATTTTTTGACGATGATGAGAATCATGAAGTTGGCAGGGTCATCTCGATAGCGCTAAATTGTCGTCGAACCTTCCAGTCAAGGAACGACATGTTCTCCAAAGAAATCTTGGTCGAGATCAACGAGAAGAGTTGGAAGAAGAAGTCTGTACCACCATGGGGGTTGAAGGCGCAGCCAAAGCAAATAGTCGACATTGGTCAGTCCCTGCTTCTCCTTGGTGCGCTAACTTCGCCAAATGGGCTGTCTGCAGGGTCGCCAGAGAGGTACTGGGCATGCGTCAGATATTTTTCTGCATGCGCTGCTACCGACGATCTTCGAATAAGTCTTCCGTTCACAAATTTGGATCCTCACCAGCGAGGGATTCTCAGTGATGACTTTGGAGTTGCCCTGTCTGTAAATTGGCTGGTCGAACAACTCGGTGGGGCGAAAAATATTGTTGATGGCCGTCAGTTCATAGTCAACATGGGGGTGAGGAAGAGTAAGAAGAAGATCCCTAAGGTTGGTCCTGGGAAGTGTCCGGATTTTGTCATTGAAGATAAGAATGGGCTCATGCATGTACTCGAGTGCAAAGGTACCCAGAGCGGAAGATCCTATCTTGATCGGGCTATGGCTACGGGTAAGGAGCAGAAGAAGGGGATCCGCATTGAGGGAGGGCTGCGTGGGGAAAGCCTTGTCATCGGTGTGCTGCTCAGTGATGAAAGAAGTCGATCCTCGTCGAGGATAGTTGTGGTTGATCCAGAGCCGCCGGCACTCACTGTTGTTAATGCAAGAAATAAAGGCAGGGCTCAGGAGGTCATGAAGCGACTTAGCTTTGCTAAGGCGATTAATTTGTCCGGATTCTCGCGTCTTGCGTTCGAAGTAGCTTGGCCGGATTCGCAAGGTATGGGTGACACTGAGATGAAATTACTTACGCCAATGGAGCGGCGTAGTGCCATGTCTGATCCAGATGATCGCTGGCGGGCGGTTCAGGCAGAATTGGATCTGGAGTTGGAGGGGCTCAGGCAGGAAGATCAGGGGGCGTTCTCAGTGAAGACCGTGCAGGTTGAGATCCCTGCGATTAAGTTGGACTCAGGGGAAATTGCCCGTCGCCTAACAATACGCAGAGGTATCAGCGCTCCTGCAGTGCTTGAGTTTTCTCAGGACAAAAGGGATGTCCGAAGTGTGCTGGAACAAGTGGCTCCAGGTGAGCAGGCAATTTCCATCGTCACTGAAGGCAATCATTCGCGCCTTGATTACGGTGACCTATTCTTCAGTGAAATGATATTTGACTGAGGCATTGGTCCGGGCCTACGCCTGTACGCACTGACTGCTGAGGAAGCAGAGCGATGATGCTGTTGTGAAATGAATGTGCTGAGCATGCGCTCGGCTTTCCACGTGCTGTGAGCGCCGGGATCAACCCGGCGCTGTTTACATCAGAACGACCAGGTGAACGTCAGCGAGCCGTTGCGGCCATCGCCATACGCACCGTAGCCGTTGATCTGCGACAGGTACTTCTTGTCCAGCAGGTTGTTGAGGTTGGCCTGCACGCTGAACTCCGGCGAGATGCGGTAGCGCACGAAGGCGCTGACCAGTGCATAGCCACTCTGCTTGATGCGGCCGTAGGCAGGTACCGGGTAGTAGATGCGGTTCTGCCAGTTGGCGCCGCCACCGACGGTCAGTTCCTGCAGCGACTGCGGGGTGTAGCTGGTGAAAAGCTTCAGGGCGGTTTGCGGCAGGTTGGTGTTGATGTCGGCGTCGTTGATGTCCTTGGCCACGTAGCGCGAGGCGCCGAAGGTGGCATTCCAGCCCGGTGCCAGTTCACCGTTCACCTCGAACTCGAAGCCACGGCTGACGGTGCCGCGTGCGGCGCGATAGGCGAACTCGTTCGGGCTGCCCTGCACCGGCTCGCCGGTGGCTTGGCCGACGTTGTCCTGTTCGATGCGGAACACCGCCAGCGAGGCATTCAGGCGGTTGTCGAACCATGCCCCCTTGACGCCCACCTCGTAGCTCTTGCCATCGACCGGATCGAGATAGCTGCCGTCGCGATCCTTCAGCGTCTGCGGCTGGAAGATCTCGGTGTAGCTGGCGTAGGTCGAGTACGTATCGTTGATGTCGAACACCAGCCCTGCATACGGCGTGGTGACCTTGTGTGCGCGGTCGGCGCCTTCGCCTTCGCTCTTCCAGTCGGTGTAGCGGGCGCCGATGATCAGCTTCAACGGATCGGCCAGTGACAGGCGTGCGGCGGCGTAACCGGCCTTCTGGGTGATGGTGCCCTGGCTGGCCAGTGCCAGCGGGTTCCAGTTCGGCTCGCTGATGTTGCCGGTCCAGTGCAGGTAGCTGGTGAACGGGTCCCAGGTCTTGCCGGCGCCACCGACCTGGTAGTCGCCATAGTTGGCATAGTCTCGCTTGTTGTAGCTCAGTCCGGCCATGAACTGGTGCTCGCGGCCGAACAGCTGGAACGGACCGTCAACGTAGCCATCAACACCGGTGACCTTGCGCTCGGTGTTGTAGAAACCCGCGGAAGGCGAGATGCCCGTGCCGTTGGTTCTGTCGAAGTTCGATGCGCCCGTGGTCCAGTCGTTGTATGCCGGGTAGAACAGCTTGTCGTCGGCCTTGGTCTCATCGTGCGTGGCACCGACCTTGAACTTCCAGCCATTGCTGAAGGCGTGCTGCAGGGTGGCGAACGCGCGCTTGCTGGTGGTGTCCCAGTAGGTCCAGTTCGGGCTGGCGTTGAACGATTCGTCATAGCCGGTGCGCGAGCCATCGGAGTACAGCATCGGGAAGCCGCCCCAGGTCGCGCCGTTGGCGCGCTTCTGCTGGTAGTCGTAGCCCACGCTCAGCTGGGTGTCCGGGGTCAGGTCGGCGTCGATGACCGCATAGCCCAGCGTCTTGCGCTGGTTGTAGCGATCCATCTGGCCGTCGGTGTCCAGGTAGCTGCCGATCACGCGGCCGCGCACGGTGCCGCTGGCGTTCAGCGCACTGCCCACGTCCACGGTGGTGCGGGTGCGGCCCCAGCTGCCGACGTTCACCGAGACGCTGCCGTTCAGTTCGGCGCTGTCGGCATGCTTGCGGATCAGGTTCACCGACGCGGACGGATTGCCGGCACCACTGAGCAGGCCGGTGGCACCACGCACCACTTCCACGCGGTCGTACAGCGCCAGGTCCAGGCCGGAATCACCGTAGCTCCAGTTCTGCACCATCTGCGTCGGCAGGCCATCGAACTGGTAGGCATCAATGTAGAAACCGCGCGCGTAGAACTCGGTGCGTTCGCTGTCGGACTGGGTGCTGGTCACGCCGGTGGTGTTGGCCAGCACGTCGATGATGTCGTCCAGGTTCTGATCTTCGATGCGCTGGTGGCTGATGATGCTGATCGACTGCGGGATCTCGCGCGGGGCCAGGTCGAAGCGGGTACCGGCCGAGGTGCGGCGCACCGAATAGCCTTCGGCGCGTTCACCCTTCACCACCACCTTGTCGAGGTTGGTCGGATCGGCGGCGGTTTCGGCGAAGGCGGCCGGGGCCACGGCGCAGAGAACGGCGAGCACGGCAACGGACAGCCGTTGTGGCTGCGGCGTACGGAAGACGGAACGGGTCATGGGGGTCCTGGACGAGCACGCGCGCTCGGCCGGCATCCAGAGGCGAGGCGCTAAGGGTGGGAAACGGACGGGCAGGCCGTCCTGGCACCACCGGAAACGAAAGAAATGGTAATACGAACTATTCCTATTTACAAATCATGAACAGATCGGTCTGCGGGTGCGCAGTGGCAGTCAGCGCAGCAATGGCAGCGGGTCGCGCGCGCCGTCGGTGCCGTAGACGCCCCAGTGCAGGTGCGGCGGCGTGCCCTTGGCGTTGCCGCTGTCGCCGACATGGCCGAGCAGATCGCCGGGTTGCACCACCTGGCCGCGTGCCAGGCCGTCGGCCCAGTCCTCCAGATGCGCGTAGTAGTAGCGTTCGCGCCCAGGCCCGATCACCCAGACCTGACGCCCGCCGAGCCCGCGTTCGCTGACATCCGCGACGACACCGGCCGTGGCGCTGCGCACTGGGGTGCCGCGTTTGGCGAAGATGTCGATGCCGGCGTGGGAGCGGTCACGGCCACGTGGCGCGCCGAAGGTATCGGCGATCTGGCGTGGCCGCACGCCGTCCACCGGCACCGGTAGTTGCGTGGCCGGCGGCATCCGCGAGAGCTCCCACAGCATCTTCGGTGCGGCCGCCCATGGGCTGTTCCACAGCGTCATCGCCGCGATGAGCGCAATGGCCAGCCACAGGCTACGCAGCAACCAGCGGCGCAGGCGTTGGGCGTGGGAGGACGGTGTATTCATGGCTCGACGCTACAGAACCGGTGCCAGCGGGACCTCGAAACTCCGCTTCAACGTGCCCAGCGCCACCGAGGTGCGGAAGCGCTCGATGTTGTCATCACCGCCGAACAACCGCTCGGTGATGGCCTCGTACTCTTCCATCGACGCCGCCGAAAGCAGCAGCAGGAAATCGCCATCGCCGGTGATGGAGTAGCACTGCTGCACCGCAGGGTCGTCCTGCACGCGGCGCCTGAACGGCGCCACGCGGTCGCGCTGCTCGCTGACCACGCGCACCTCGACGATGATGGTCAGCGGCCGACCGATCTTGGCTGCGGCGACCACCGCCACGTTGGCCGCGATCACGCCACTGTCCTGCAGGCGCTTGATGCGCCGTTGCACGGCCGGGGTGGACAGGTGCACGGACTCGGCGATTTCGCGCTGCGGCAGGGTGTTGTCCCGCTGCAGGAGGTCGAGGATGGCGCGGTCGAAACTGTCGAGCACGGGAGCGATGGCCATGGCGAGCAGAAGTTGCACGAACAGGCTATCAATTGAGCCAAGTGCTCGGCGCCGACGCAATAGACTTTGCGGATGCAGACCTCACGACTTGCGCCGATGTTGCCGGCGCTGGCGGTGCTCGGCTCGGTCACCTCGCTGGCCATCGGCACTTCCTACGCAAAACACCTGTTCCCGCTGATCGGTGCGCAGGGCACCAGCGCGCTGCGCGTGGGCTTTTCAGCGCTGTTGCTACTGCTGTTCTGGCGACCATGGCGCTGGAAGACCAGCCGCGTGGATGCAATCACCATCCTGCGCTACGGGCTCACCCTGGGGCTGATGAACCTGCTGTTCTACATGGCCCTGCGCACGATTCCCTTCGGCATCGCGGTGGCCATCGAGTTCACCGGGCCGCTGACGGTGGCGATGCTGTCATCACGACGCCCGATCGATTTCCTCTGGGTAGGCTGCGCGGCGGTGGGGCTGCTGTTGCTGCTGCCGATCGGCGGTGGCCCCGCGCTGGACCCGGCCGGCGTGCTGTACGCGATGGGCGCTGCGGCCTGCTGGGGCCTGTACATCGTGTTCGGCAAGCGTGCCGGTCATCTGCATGCCGGGCACTCGGTCTCGCTGGGGCTGCTGGCGGCGTCTCTGGTGGTGGTACCGGTGGGCGTGGTGCATGCCGGTGCGGCGCTGCTCGACCCGAAGATCCTGGCGGCGGGCCTGCTGGTGGCACTGGTGTCCAGCGCGATCCCGATGTCGCTGGAAATGATGGCGCTCAAGCGCCTGCCGAAGGAGACCTTCGGCATCCTGATCAGCATGGAGCCGGCGGTGGCCGCGCTGTGGGCGATGCTGTTGCTGCACGAGCACCTGCACGGGCTGCAGTGGCTGGCGATCGGCTGCACGGTGTTGGCCTCGGTGGGCAGCACGATGACCGCGCGGCGGTTGAAGGCACCCGTCACCGCCTGAAAAAGGGGACGGAGGGGATTAAGTCGTTTGTGCCCCGATTTAGGGGGCGCCGGGCGGCGCCCGGCGCAGAGCGTGCGGACCAACGGTCCGCACCTACCGTAACGGCGAGTCAGCGCAGGGCGTCGGCCGGGACGTCGATCTGCATCGCCAGGGCGAGGTGATCGGAGAACGCGGCCGGTACGGCTTCCACGGTGCGGGTCTGCAGGCCGCTGCTGACCAGGATGTGGTCGATGGCGCGGTCCGGGCGCCAGCTGGGGAAGGTCGGCACGATGCAGCCCGGGGGCTGCAGCCGGGTCTTCTGGTACAGCACCTGCATTTCCGGGCGCTCGGCCAGGCAGTTGAAGTCGCCCATCAGCACCGCGTTGGGGTGGTCGGACAACAGCTCGGCGATGAAGCCCAGCTGCGACATCCGCGATCCCGCGCCCAGCGACAGATGGGCCACAGCCACCGCCAGGCCATCGGCGCCATCGCCGAACTTGGCCAGCAGCACGCCGCGCCCGCCGATGCGGCCGGGCAGGGCGTGATCCTGCACTTCAACCGGTTCCAGCTTGCTCAACAGGCCGTTGGCGCTGGAGGCGACCCCACCCATGCGCCGGTTCGGCTGGTGGCTCCAGTAATTGAAGCCGGCGCGCTGGGCCAAATAGTGGGTCTGGTTGGTGAAGCCCGAGCGCAGGCTGCCCGGGTCGGCCTCCTGCAGGCCGACGATGTCATGGTCGCGCGCCAAGGTGGCGATCGCGTCAAGGCTGCTGCGCTTGCGACCCGCCGGCAGCGCATGTGACCAGCTGCGGGTCACATAGTCGCTGTAGCGGCGGGTACTTGAGCCGGCCTGGATGTTGGCCGTCAGCAAGCGCAGGGTCCGTGTACGGGGGGAATTCACGGCCGGGAAACGCTTCTCTTGGATCAGTGAGCCTGGGCCGCACCGCGTTCGCGGGCGATCAGGTGGTCGGCGATGCGCAGCATGTCCGGGAAGCTCTTGCCCTTCACCAGGTACTTGCCGTTGACGATGATCGACGGGGTGCCGCTGATCTGGCTGCGCTGCGCGAACTGCTTGGCCGAGTTGGTCTTGGCATTCACCGCGAAGCTGCCCATGGTGGCGGCGAACTGCTTCGGATCCACGCCGTAGGCACCGTAGAACTTGGCGATGTCTTCCACCGAATCACGGCCGCGCTCGCCCTTCAGGGTCTTCTGCGAGTGGATGGCGGCGTACAACGCTTCGTGGGTCTTCTCCTGCACGCCCAGGGTCTGCGCTGCGTAGAAGGCACGGGCGTAGTCATCCCAGGTGCCGCCGAACATGGCCGGCACGTAGACGAAGTTCACGTCGCTCGGCAGGCCGGCCTTCCACGGGCCGACCAGCGGCTGGAATGCGGCGCAGGCCGGGCAGACGTAGCCGAAGATCTCGGTCACTTCGATCTTGCCGGTGGCCGGCTGGAACGGCTGGCCGTTCGGGATCACCTGGTAGTCGGCACCTTCCACCGGGGCCGGGCCGGTCAGTGCGGCGGTGGTCGGGGCCGGTGCGGTGGCCGGAGCCGCTTCGGCCGGGGCCTTCTCGCCTTCAGCGGCAGCCGGCGCGGCGCCTTCGCTGCCCGCCGCCGGCGCAGCAGCCGGTTCGGTGGTGGCTGCCGGGGCTGCAGCCGGTTCGGCCGGGGCCGCGGTGGTGTTGGTGCTGCCGTCATCAGCCTTGCAGGCAGCCAGGATCGGCAGCAGCGCTGCGAGGGCGAGGGCGTAACGGATCTTCATGGAAACGTCTCCAGCATCTGGAATGGTGGGGCCGGCGCCAGGCGCCGGCCAGAGGGAAATGATGACATGCGGCGGCGACAGCGCCGTGTCGGTGGTGGGTGTTGGTTCAGCGGCCGCGGGCAGCGCGGGCCTGGGCGATCAGCGCCGAGGCGATGCGCAGCTGGTCGTCGAAGCTGTTGCCACGCACCAGGTACTGGCCGTTGATGATCAGCGCCGGGGTCCCCGGGATCCTGGTGCGCTGGGCGAACGCGCGCGCGGCATCGACCTTCTTCTGTACGGCGTCGCCGCGCAGGGCCTGCAGGTAACGGTCCGGGGTCACGCCATACGCCTTGTAGAAGGTGGCGAGCTCATCGGCCGAGACGTTCTGCATCGGCAGCGATCCCTGCTCGTGCAGGGCCTTGAACACGGCAGCGTGGCTGCGCTTGGCCACGCCGACCTCGTCGGCGGCGTAGTAGGCAAGTGCCCAGGCATCCCAGGCGCCACCGAAGGCAGCCGGGACCGGGGTGAAGCGCACGTCGGCCGGCAGCTTGGCCGCCCAGGCTTCCAGCTGCGGTTCGAAGTGGGCGCAATGCGGGCAGGTGTAGCCGAAGACCTCGACCACCTCGATCTTGCCGGCCAGCGGCTGGAACGGGCCCGGCTGGGCGATGCGCTCGTAGTCTTTGCCCTCGACCAGCGGGGCATTGGCGGGGGTAGCGGCGCAGGCTGCCAGCGGCAGCAGCACCAGCACGGACAACAGCAGGCGGGAAATCAACCTCATCGACACGCATCTCCGTTGAAAAAAGCAACGCCGGCGCGGTCGCCGGCGTGAAGGAAACATACCGCAGGCGCGGGCCGTGGTGGCGGCCCGGGCCGACCAGTGGTGGTCAGGGGGCGGCAGCCGGTTGCGCCGACGGGGGGGCAGTGGCCACATCGTCGGCCTTGTTGTGCAGGCCCTGCAGGTAGCTCGACAGCGCCTGCACCTCCTGCTCGCTCAGCTTCTGCGCGACTGTCGCCATGATCTGGAAGTGGGCCTTGTCGGTCTCGTTGGTCTGGCCGGCCTGGTATTCCTGCAGGCGGCGCGCGACATAGCTGGCGTGCTGACCACCGATGTGCGGATAGGCCGGACCCGGATTACCGGCACCGCTGGGGCCGTGGCACGCCATGCAGGCCGGCAGGCCGCGCTTGGCGTCGCCGCCACGGTACAGCTGCTGGCCGATCTCGTAGAACTTCATGCCCTTGTACGGGCCGTCGGTGACTGCCGTGTCATCGGCGATGCCGGCGGTGGCCTTCTGCGTGGCGAAGAACGCGCCGATGTCGCGCATGTCCTGCGGGGTGAGATTCTGCACGAACGGCACCATCGCCACCGCCGCACCGGAGCTGCGCTGCCCATTGGCGATCAGGGCCATCTGCTGGGCGACGTAGCGTTCGCTCTGGCCGGCGATGGACGGGTACATCTCCACCGTGGAATTGCCGTCGGCGCCATGGCAGGCCGCGCAGGCCGAGGCCTTGGTCTGGCCGGCCTTGGCATCGCCCCAGTGGGTCTTGCTGAAATCCACCTCCAGCGAGGCGGTGTTGATCGGCCCGTTGTCGGGCAGCGGGGTCAACGTGGTCTGCGCGAACGCAGCAGCGGCAACGACTACAGCAGTGGCAAGGGCGGATACGGCAAGAACGCGAGCGTGGCGCATGCTGAAGCTCCGTATGGACCGGGCCGGGCGGTGGCCGCCGGCATCGCCCGGATTATCAACGCCGTTTCCGCGCACGGTCAACGCAGCAGTGCAGCAAAATGCCCGCAGGGGCCGCCGGCACGGGCGCGCGGCGCCGCAACATGCGATCCTAGGCACATGTCATTGCTCATCGAACGCGCCCGTTACCACCTTTCGGCCCACAACGTGCGGCAACTGCCGCCCGACGAAGGGGCCGAAGTGGCCTTCGCCGGCCGCTCCAACGCCGGCAAGTCCAGTGCGCTGAACGCGCTGACCCGCCAGAACGCCCTGGCCCGTGTCTCCAAGACCCCTGGCCGTACCCAGCAGCTGGTGTTCTTCCAGGTCACCCCGGAAGCGCATCTGGTCGACCTGCCAGGTTATGGCTATGCAAAGGTGCCGCTGGACCTGCAGGCGCACTGGCAGGCCTTCATCGACAAGTATTTCCGCACCCGCGAAGCCCTGAAGGGGCTGGTGGTGGTGATGGACATCCGCCATCCGCTGAAGGACTACGACCGGCAGATGCTGTCCTACGCCGTGCAGCGCGGCCTGCCGGCGCACGCCCTCCTGACCAAGGCCGACAAGCTCAGCCGCAGCCAGCAGATGCAGTCCCTGCAGAAGGTGCGCAAGGAACTGCAATCGGCCTACGGCGACAGCGTCAGCGTGCAGGTGTTCTCCGGCGAAGACCGTACCGGCGTGGACGAAGCCCGCGGCGTGATCGGCGGCTGGCTGGGGCTGGAATAAGGCATTTCCGGTCGCCCGGCTGGCAGCCGGGCGCTACCCGATCGGTGGGTGCCGACCTTGGTCGGCACACCCTCACAACGGCGAATACTCCGCCGGCACCCACGCATAGGCCTTGCCCTCGCCACGCACATGGCCCAGGCCTGGGAAGGGCAGGTGCGCACCGGCCACCCACCAGCCGTTGGCGGTGGCCTGCTGCAGCAGCCCGCGACGGCTGGCGATGGCCGCTGTGCGGTCCGAATCGGCCTCGAATGCCGCCTCCGGGTGCGCGAACTGCACCGCATGGAAGTGCAGCACATCACCCCATACCAGCAGTGACTGGCCCTGGCTGTCGAACCGGTAAGAGACATGGCCGGGCGTATGGCCATGGGTGTCCATCGCCACCGCGCCGCCGGGCAGGGCGTCGCCGGGGCTGAAGGTGCGCAGGTGGCCGCTGGCCTGGTATGGCGCGACCGCATTGCGTGCCAGCGGGAAGGCGAAGCGCACGCCCTTTGGCGCGGTGCCCTCGCTGGCCGGGTTGAGCCAGTAATCGGCATCGGCCTTGGACAGCCACACCGTGGCATTGGGATAGGCCGGCTTGCCCTGCGCGTCGAGTACGCCGCACAGGTGGTCCGGATGGGCGTGGGTCAGCAGCACCTCATCTACCTCGGCCGGGTCCACGCCGGAGGCGCGCAGATTGCCCAGCACCTGGCCCAGGCCGGGTCCGAAGCACTGCGCGGTGCCGGTGTCGACCAGGGTCAGGTGGTTGCCCTGGCGGATCAGGAACGCATTGATCGCGGTCTGCAGGCCCTTCTTGTCTTCCGGCACGTAACGGCCTTCCAGCAGGCGGCTGACCAGCGTCGGCGGCACGTCCACCACTTCCTGCCGGCCCAGCGCGACCACGCCGTCGAACAGGGCGGTGACCTGCAGCGCACCGACGCGCTGGTGATAGACGCCGGGCACCTGCTGGGTGGGGGCGGGCGAAGTGGCCTCGGCCAGCGCGGCCAGCGGCAGGGACGACAGGGCCAGCAGCAGGGCGCCGCGCAGCGGCAGGTGACGCAGGGTCATGGCGGTTCTCGGTGGATGACGGGCGGTTCCGTTGCCGCATAGCGTGCCGTGGCCGGCGTGTGCACGGCGCTCAAACCACTGCGCGGAATGCTCAGGGAGGGGGTGTTGTCTGCAGGGCTGCGCCCTGCACCCGCAGAGGCAACGGCCGCAGCCAAAGCAACGTCAAAAACTGGTTTCCTGTGGGATGGCGGGGTGGGTCCGGTTGCGGGGGACGCTGCAAGTACATCCATGTAGCTCGGTCGCCGCATCCATGCGGCTCACGCCCCCGCAACCGGACCCACCCCGCCTTCGACAGTTTTCCGCGATCTGTTGGAACGACGTATTGCCCCGGTGGGTGTCGACCTTGGTCGATACAGTAGATCCACGCCATGCGTGGATGACTCATTCGATATGTGACAGATGTGTCGACCAAGGTCGACACCTACCAACAGCCGCGCGGAACAAAGCCGCAGTTGCCAACAGCCGAGTGAACCTGTCGAAGGTGGGGCGGTGTGGGTGGGCAGGACCGTTGGCGCCATGGATGGCGCCATCGAGCCCCCAGGGACGGGTTTACGGCGTGTCCTGCCCACCCACACCGCCCCGCCATCCCACGGAATGCACGCTGTTGCTGTTGCTGTTGCTCCGGCTCTTGCTCTCGCTTCGGCGGGTGCAGGGCTGCAAGCCCTGCCGAAACCCTTCAAATGTCTGTGGGAGCCAGTCCGTACTGCTCGGCGAAGCGCTTGCTGAAACTCGCCGCAGACCGGTAGCCCGCGCGCGCTGCCACGGTCTTCAACGGCAGGTCCGTGGTGTAGAGCAGCTGCATGCCATGCGCCAGCCGTGCCTCGGTGAGCAGCTGGCGCAGGCTGGTGTCCTCGGCGGCAAGACGGCGGCGCAGTGTCGCGCCGCTCAACGCGAACTGTTCTTCCACATCGCGCGATTGCCAGTCGCGGGCCGGTTCGGCGGCGATGCGGTCGCGGATCTGTTCGCCCAGGCTCGGTGCCTGCGGCAGCAGCAGGTTGCCGTGGCCCTGCCGGCACAAGGTCAGTACCAGCGAGGCCAGGGCCAGCCGCGCTTCGCTGTAACGGCCGTCCTGCAGCGATTGCCGCCACTGGCGCAGCACCGCGCCATGATCGATCAACGGCAGTCGCGCCATCGCCTGGCCTGGCGCGGGAAGCTCCTCGCTCCACAGTGTGCGAGCGGCCGCCAGCACTTCGGCACACAGCGGCACGATGGCGCTGAGGTAGCGGCCACTGCGTGGGTCGGGGGTGTTGACCACATCGATGCGGCAGCGCTGGGTCAGCAGCAGGATGTCGCCGGGGATGAACTCCAGCGACTGGTGCGCGGTACGCACCTGCTTGCGGCCTTCCAGCAGGATCGCGAACTGCGGTTGCGGAATCTCCACCGAGCTGGCGCCATGTTCGCGCCGAGCGGTGATGCACGCATAACCTTCGGCGCGTGCGCAGCCGGCCAGACTGGCCATCTCGGCCAGCAGTGCGGTAACTGGCGGCAGCATGCCGGTCATGTCACCTGGGCGCCGAACAGGCGACCGACGCCTGCAGCGGCGGCCATTGCCAGTGCACCCCAGAACATCACCCGTATTGCGCCGCGTACCGGCGGGGCGCCGCCGGCCTGGGCTGCCACCGCGCCGGTCAGGCACAGGCCGAGCAGGGTACTGGCCGTGGTCATCAGTGCGACCTTGTCGACCGGCGCCAGCAGGGCGGTCAGCACTGGCAGCGCCGCACCGCAGGTGAACGCACCGGCCGAGGCCAGCGCTGCCTGCAGCGGGCGGGCGCGCAGGGTATCGGTGATGCCCAGTTCGTCGCGGGCGTGGGCACCCAGCGCATCGTGGGCGGTGAGCTGTTCGGCCACCTGCCGCGCCAGCGCAGGCTCCAGGCCGCGGTGGCGGTAGATCGCGGCCAGCTCCTCCAGTTCGCTGTGCGGATCGTCGCGCAGCTCGCGCTTTTCCATTGCCAGGTCGGCCGCTTCGGTGTCGGCCTGGGTCTGCACCGAGACATATTCGCCCGCCGCCATCGACATCGCGCCGGCCACGGTACCTGCCACGCCGGTGGCCAGGATGGTCGCAGCCGAGGCGCCGCTGGCGGCCACGCCGACCACCAGGCCAGCCACCGAGACGATGCCATCGTTGGCGCCCAGCACGGCGGCTCGCAGCCAGCCGACGCGCTCGGAGCGATGCAGTTCGGGGTGTCGTGAATGGCGGCTCATGGCTCTGAGTGTACGAGGGTCAAGAGGGCGTCGGTAGGATGCTGAAACCCGTCACCGTCGCATGACGCAACGGGGTGCCACGCTATAGTGCGCCCTTGCGATGGAAGGCCGCGAGCCCCACATCCCCCGCCACCGTCCAGCGAGCCTTTCCCTTGTCGAGCCCCAGCCACGTCGCCGATACCCCCATTACCGACCGCTCGCAGCTGGTGGAGGTGATCGCCTCCGGCGAGAAGCCCCGCGCGCAGTGGCGCATCGGCACCGAGCACGAGAAGTTCGGGTTCCGCCTGGATGACCTGCGCCCGCCGACCTTCGAAGGCGAGCGCGGCATCGAAGCGCTGCTCAACGGCCTGGTCCGCTTCGGCTGGGAGCCGGTGCAGGAGAACGGCAACACGATCGCCCTGCTGCGCGATGGCGCCTCGGTGACGCTGGAACCGGCCGGCCAGCTGGAACTGTCCGGCGCGGCGCTGGAGACCATCCACCAGACCTGCGTGGAGACCGGCACCCACCTCAACGAAGTGGCGCAGGTGGCCGGCGAACTGCAGCTGGGTTTCCTCGGCATGGGCTTCCAGCCGAAGTGGAAGCGCGACGAGATGCCCTGGATGCCCAAGGGCCGCTACAGGATCATGCGTTCGTACATGCCCAAGGTCGGTTCGCTCGGCCTGGACATGATGACCCGCACCTGCACGGTACAGGTGAACCTGGACTACGCCACCGAAGCGGACATGGTGAAGAAGTTCCGCGTATCGCTGGCGCTGCAGCCGATTGCCACCGCGCTGTTCGCTGATTCGCCGTTCACCGAAGGCAAGCCCAACGGCTACCTGAGCTACCGCTCGCACATCTGGACCGACACCGACGCTGACCGCACCGGCATGCTCGACTTCGTGTTCGAGGATGGCTTCGGTTACGAGCGCTATGTCGATTACCTGCTCGACGTGCCGATGTATTTCTCCTACCGCGATGGCATCTACCACGACGCCAGCGGGCAGAGCTTCCGCGATTTCATGCAGGCCAGGCTGCCGGTGCTGCCGGGCGCGCTGCCGACGCTGCGCGACTGGTCGGACCACATGACCACCGCGTTCCCGGAAGTGCGCCTGAAGAAGTATCTGGAAATGCGCGGCGCCGATGGTGGTCCGTGGAGCCGCCTGTGTGCGCTGCCGGCGTTCTGGGTCGGGCTGCTGTACGACGACACCGCACTGGATGCCGCCTGGGACCTGGTGCGTGACTTCACCCTGGCCGAGCGCCATGCACTGCGCGACGGCGTGCCGAAGCATGCGATGAGCCTGCCGTTCCGCAATGGCACGGTGCGCGACCTGGCCCGCGAAGCCGTGAAGATTTCCGTCGAAGGCCTCAAGCGCCGCGCGGCGCGCAATGCCGACGGCCAGGACGAGAGCAAGTTCCTGGACGTGCTGCAGGAGATCGTCGAATCCGGGCTGACCCCGGCCGAGCGCAAGCTGGCGCTGTTCCATGGCCGCTGGCACGGCGACGTCGATCCGGTGTTCCGCGAGTTCGCGTACTGATCGCCATGCGGGGGTGCCGGCCAGCGGCCGGCACTACCAGAAGAAAAACCCCGGCATTGCCGGGGTTTTTCTTTTTCGCATCTGCCCTGGATCAGGCCGCGTTCTTCATCGTCGCCATGTCGATCACGAAGCGGTAGCGCACATCGTTCTTTGCCATGCGTTCCCAGGCTTCATTGACGTTCTTGATGTCGATCATCTCGACGTCGCTGACGATGCCGTGCTCGGCACAGAAGTCCATCATTTCCTGGGTTTCGGCCATGCCGCCGATCGCCGAGCCGGTCAGGTGCTTGCGGCCGAAGATCACGCTGCCACCGGTCAGCGGCGGGTCCAGTTCGGTCAGCACGCCGACCAGGCACATGGTGGCTTCACGCTTGAGCAGGCCCATGTACGGGTTGGTGTCATGGCCAACAGGGATGGTGTTGAGCAGGAAGTCGAAGCTGCCAGCGTGCGCCTTCATCTGCGCGGCATCGCGCGAGACCAGCACCTCATCGGCGCCCAGGCGCTTGGCGTCGGCACCCTTTTCCGGCGTGGTGGTGATCATCACCACGTGCGCGCCGAGTGCCTTGGCGAACTTCACGCCCATGTGGCCGAGGCCACCGAGGCCGATCACGCCGACCTTCTGGCCCGGGCCGACCTTCCAGTGGCGCAGCGGCGACCAGGTGGTGATGCCGGCGCACAGCAGCGGGGCGGCGGCCTTCAGGTCGAGGGTGTCGGACACCTTCACCACGAAGCGCTGTTCGACCACCACGTGGTCGGAATAGCCGCCGTAGGTCGGCGCGCCGCTTTCGCGTTCACGGCCGTTGTAGGTCCAGGTCGCGCCCTCTGCGCAGTACTGCTCCAGGTCGTGCTCGCAGGCATCGCAGTGGCGGCAGGAGTCGACCATGCAGCCGACGCCGGCGTGGTCGCCGACCTTGAAGCGGGTGACGTTGCTGCCGACTTCGGTCACCCGGCCGATGATCTCGTGGCCCGGCACCATCGGGTAGATCGAGCCACCCCAGTCGTCGCGGGCCTGGTGCAGGTCGGAGTGGCAGATGCCGCTGTAGAGAATCTCGATGCGCACATCGTCCGGGCCGACCGCGCGGCGTTCGAACTCGAAGGGCACCAGCGGGTCGGTATGGGAGTGGGCGGCGTAACCACGGGCGAGGGACATGGGGAATCCTTGGCAGGGTTTGTCGAAAGGCGTTTTACAATACGCCCCGTACCCAGCCGCAAGAAGCACGGATATCGGCATGATTCATCAAGTGAAACTGCACAATCATGGCCACTGACAATCTCACCCACCTGGCCGCGTTCGCCGCGGTCGCCCGTCACCGCAGCTTCCGCCGTGCCGGCGCCGAGCTGGCGCTGTCGACCTCGGCGGTGAGCTATGCGATCCGCGCGCTGGAGGAACGGTTGGGCGTGGGCCTGTTCCATCGCACCACCCGCAGCGTGGCCCTGACCGAGGCCGGGCAGCGCCTGCTGGAACGCCTGCAGCCCGCGCTGGGCCAGGTGAATGACGCGCTGGAGGAGATGAACCAGTTCCGCGCCGCGCCGGCGGGCCTGCTGCGTATCAATGCTACCCGCGCCGCAGTGCCGACCCAGTTGGGGCCACGGCTGGCGCGCTTCCTGCACGCCCATCCCGACGTGCGGGTGGAGCTGACCGAGAACGATGGCCTGGTCGATATCGTTGCCGAAGGCTACGACGCCGGCGTGCGCCTGCACGAGTTCGTACCCGAGGACATGGTGGCGGTGCCGATGGGCCCACCGCTGCGTGGCTTGATTGTCGGCTCGCCGGACTACCTGCGGCGGCGCCCGGCGCCACAGCATCCGCGCGACCTGGCCGCACACGAATGCATCCGCTTCCGCTTCGCCAGCGGGCATCTGTACAAGTGGCAGTTCGAGCGCGGTGGGCAGGCGCTGGAGATCGATGTACCGGGGCGGCTGACGCTGTGCGAGCAGGGCACCGTGGTCAGAGCGGTACTCGATGGCATCGGCCTGGCCTATGTGCTGGAAGACACCGCACGGCCCTACATCGAATCGGGGCAGATGGTGGCGGTGCTGGAAGACTGGAGCGAACCGTTCGCCGGCTTCGCGCTGTATTACCCGAAGCAGCGGCAGATGCCTGGAGCGCTGCGCGCGTTCGTGGACATGCTGCGCGAGTGAGTTGCTGCAGGAGTGCCGAACAACGGTCGGCACCGTGGAAGGCCATTGCCGACCAACGGTCGGCACCCACCGGGGAAGGCCATTGCGGGGCAGGCCATTGCCGACCAACGAATCGGGACCGGCCGGTAGATCCACGCCACGCGTGGATGGAGCAACCTTACGGCGCCTGCAACACCGGCGCCAACAACGCCACGCAGTCGCGCAGGTGCACGTCCACCGGCGCATCCTCGGCCACCACACCGATCACGCGTTCGCGCAGCGGCTCGGCCACGGCCATCGCCAGCAGCAATCGCGCCATGCGAACAGGATCACCCTCGCGCAGCAGCCCACGCTGTTGCTGGCGCGCCAGCCAGTCGGCCAGCAGCGCACGGCCGCGTTCGATGCCGTTGTCCAGATAGGCCTGCAGCAGCGCGTCCTTGCCGGGAAAGTCGGTGGCCAGCAGGCGGAATACCTGCACCGCCTGCGCCGACAGCGCCTGCGCGCACACCGCGTGCAGGATGTCCTGCAGCAACGGCACGACCTCTTGGGCATTGCGCGCATCGCGCTGCAGTTGTGGCGCGAAGCCGTCGGTCCACTCACGCACCGCCAACCCAACCAGTTCCTCGCGGTTGCTGGCGTGGCGGTAGACGGTCTTCTTCGCCACCCCGGCGTGCGCCGCCACCGCTTCGATGGTGGTGGCCTCGTAGCCCTGCGCCAGCAGCAGTTCCAGCGTGGCCTGCAGCACGGCGTGGCGGACTTCGGCTTCCGGCCGCGCAGGGCGGCCGCGGCGGCGGGTCGGTGATGTGGGCTCGGGCACGGTGGTGCTGTTCATTGCGCCCATCTTACCGCATCCGGACAATTGCGAAACGGATAGCGTTTCCGTATTGTCGGGACTCCCAACACCGCAGGAGACCCCGATGGATACCGCTGTGAACGCCCGCGCCTGGCTGGACCACCACGATCTGCTTGACCCGGCACCGATGCACCTGGAGACCGGCATCCAGCGCCGCGAAGACGGCACCCTGCTGGTGGCGGTGCGCACCGATCTGCACGGCTGCAAGGGCCGCATGCTCGACTGGTGGTTCACCTTCTTCGAGACCACCCAGCACATCCGCTGGTGGCATCCGGTCGATCATGTCGAGCATCGCGGCTGGGACGCGGCCTGGCAGCGCGGGCGCAGCTACCACGGCGCCAGCATCCATGCCGTGGAATCACTGGCCGACATTCCGCCGGTGGCGGCGCGCCTGAAGTTCCATGACCCGCGCACGTTGCTGGTGCCCGAGCGCCTGCAGGCGGCACAGGATGCAGGCGATGTATCGGCGGTGATCGCCGCGCGAATCGGCTTCGGCGACCAGGTCCGTCTGGATGCAAACGCTGACCCCTGCGACGGGCAGATGCTGCACGTCGCACGCGATACGCCGTTTGGCTGTGTGCTGCGCAGCCGCTTCGTGCTCGGCCTGGACAGCACCGATCCGCACCGCGATGCCGGCGATGCGGTCGGGCTGGGCCTGCTCAAGCACTGCTACACGGAGTTCAGCTTCCTCTCGCGCCTGCTGCCGTCGCTGTACTACGGCGAGCGCGCCAACGGCGAAGCGGTGCCGTTGCCGTGGTGAACAGCGCAACGGTCATTCGACCAGCGCGTCGTAGCCTTCGCCACTGAACTGGATCAGGCAGAAGCCGTGGCCGAACGGATCGGCCAGCACGGCGATGTGCCCCCAGCGACGCTCGCGTACGGATTGCTCGAGCGTCGCTCCGGCTGCGACTGCACGTACCAGCGCGGCTTCGATGTCATCCACCACCCAATCCAGGTGCAGCGGCGTCCAATGGCGCTCGTAGTCGCGCACGTCGCCGTCTTCGGTGGCGGCGCTGCCGGCGTCGTTGTGCAGCAGGTAGAGCGGCGTTGGCCCACCGAGCAGCTCCACGGCGCCCGGGCCGAGACGGCGGCCGATGCGCAGGCCGAAGGCCCGGATGTAGAAGTCTTCGGCGGCGGCCAGGTCGGGCACGTCGAGGTTGACGATGAAGCTGTGGGCAGTGGCGTTCATGGCAGCGATGGGCGGCATCCGGTGGTCGCAGTCTAGTCCTGCCGCGTGCTGCGGCCGGTTCATCTCCTGCGCGGATTCGGGCAAGCTGGGCGGTCTCCATCGACAAGGACATCCATGAGCGCGCTATCCGGCATCGAACAGGCCACCGGCCAGTCCTTCCCGCCCCTGTTCAAGCAGCTGCACGCAGCGGATCGGTTGAGTTGGGGTGCCCCACATCCGGAATGGTCCGAGGTGGTATTCCCGACGCTGCAGGCGGATCCGCCGGTGCTGCTGTATGCCCAGGACTATGAGCCCCTGGAGGACGATGAGCTGCTCGAGGCGTGGCAGGAGTTGACTGCGGAGGATCATTACAATCCCCTGCGCACTGACCTGCAGTTGCTGCCCTTTGCGCGGACCGGCGGTGGCGACAGCTACTGCTTCTGGAGCAACGCGCCCGGCTTTGCCGAGCCCCCCGTCGTGCTGGTGTGGCATGACGATGATCGTGCCGATGTGCTGGCGGCCAGCTATCAGGATTTCCTGTTCCGCAAGATGGTCGAAGCCGTTGCTGACTACCAGGGGCCGTACACGCTGCTGTCGCACGGCGAGCTGGCCAGCAACCTGCGGCGCTGGCTGCAGAGCCACCAGCCGTTCCTGCGCGATGACCAGTACGCAGCCCTGCAGCGGCTGTTCGCCCGCGTTGACGATATCGCTGAAGGAAACATCAGCGACGAGGATGCACAGGCCATCGTCGCTGAGGTGATCGGCTTCGAGCGGTTGGACGAGTCGTTCGCCTACGTGCGCGAGGACGCCTGAAGGCCGGGGTCGGATCCGCGCGCAGCGTGGCTCTGACGCCTTGTGCGCCGAACAGGGGTCAGAGCCCTTTCCGTTGGAAAGGGCTCCGACCCCGTGGGGGATCAGCCCGCGGCCGGGTAGTCGAGGTAGCCTGCTTCGCCGCCACCGTAATAGGTGCTGCGGTCGGGCGTGGCCAACGCGATGTTGCGCTGCAGGCGTTCGACCAGATCCGGGTTGGCGATGAACGGCTGGCCGAACGCGGCCAGGTCGATGGTGCCCGCTTCGACCAGCTGCAGGGCGCGTTCGCGGGTCATGCCACCTGCCAGGATGACGGTGCCACCGTAGGCCTGCTTGAACTGCCGCAGGAACGCCTCGCCCAGCACCGACCGGCCCGCCTGCAGGTTGTCGTTGAGGTGCACGTAGGCCAGCCCACGCTTGCCCAGTTCCTCGGCCAGGTACAGATAGGTGGCTTCATTGTCGGGATAGAACGGCATGTCGAAGGTGAGGTTGTTCGGTGCCAGGCGCACGCCGATGCGATGCGCACCGATACGCTGCGCCATCGCATCGACGGTCTCCAGGATCAAGCGCGCACGATTGGGCAGCGAGCCGCCGTAGCGATCATCACGCTGGTTGATGAGCGGGTTGAGGAACTGCTCGAACAGGTAACCGTTGGCCGCATGCAGTTCGATGCCGTCGAAGCCGGCCGCAATGGCGTTGTCTGCCCCGCGCACGAAGTCGTCGACGATACCGGGGATCTCCGCGGTCTCCAGTGCACGTGCCGGAGTGGGATCGGCGTGGCCGCGGCTGCCATCGTCCAGGTACACGAACGAGGTGTTCTTCGGTGCGCTGGCCACCGGGCGGGTACCGGCGCTGACCGGTTGCCCACCGTCGGGCTGCAGCGAGGAATGCGACATGCGGCCGACGTGCCAGAGCTGGGCGAAGATCGTGCCCTGTGCGGCATGCACCGCCTCGGTGACACGCTTCCACCCTGCCACCTGCTCGGCCGACCAGATGCCCGGCACGTCGATGTAGCCCTGGCCCTGCGGCGAGACAGGCGTGCCTTCGCTGATGATCAGGCCGGCGCTGGCGCGCTGCCGGTAGTACTGCGCGGTGAGTTCGTTGGCGACCGCTCCGGGGTTGCGGGCACGGGTCATCGGCGCCATCGCGATGCGGTTGCGCAGGGAAGTGCCTGCAAGGTCGAAGGGGCGGAACAGGGCGGCGGTCATGTCGGTCATCTCGGTGCGGGGGAAGGCGCCAGCGGCGCGATGCACACAGGATGGAGTTGACATGCGGGCGCATAAAGCGCTTCGATCTCTCTGGGTGCGGGACTATTTGTCCCCAATGGAGCGCGAACGATGCTGCCGCTGGAATCGTTGAATGGCCTGGTCACGTTCGTCACCACGGCCCGCTCAGGCAGCTTCACCGAGGCCGCCGACGCGCTGGGCATCTCGCGCTCGGCGGTGGGCAAGGCCGTCGCCCGGCTGGAAGCGCGGCTGGGGGTGCGCCTGTTCCACCGCACCACGCGGCGCATCGCGCTGACCACCGATGGCGAGGCGTACTACGCATCGTGCGCGGCGGCGCTGGAAGAAATCTCCGCCGCCGAGGCCTGCCTGGGTTCGGCCGGCCTGCCCAGCGGGCGGCTGCGCATCGACATGCCATCCTCGTTCGGGCGCCTGGTGGTGCTGCCGGTGCTGTTGCGGCTGTGCCGGCAGTACCCGGACCTGCAGTTGACGATGACCTTCACCGATCATTTCGTCGATCCCGTCGAGGAAGGCATCGACCTGCTGATCCGCTTCGGCGGGCTGCACCAGGCCGAGCATCTGGTGGCGCGGCGGCTGGGGCGTCAGCGACTGGTCACCTGCGCATCGCCGGAGTACCTGCAGGCGCACGGCGTGCCACGCACGGTGGAGGAACTGGCGCAGCACCGCAGCATTGTTGGCTTCCGCCACGGGCAACCGGTGTGGTGGCGGATCGGTAGCGAGGAGGACGAAGGGACATTCATCCCGAATGCGCCGTATCAACTCAATGACGGCGACGCGGTGATCGAGGCGGCCATCGCCGGGCTTGGTATCTGCCAGATGCCGGTTTCACTGGTACGCCGCCACCTGGATTCCGGCGCGTTGCGGTCGGTGCTGGATGCGCACATGCAACGGCACATCGATATCCACGCACTGTGGCCACCGACGCGCCACCTGCGGCCCAAGGTGCGCTACGTGGTGGATGAGCTGACCCGGTTGGCGGGTGAGGGATTGTTTGATTGAACCGGCCGGGATTGAGTCCGTGGCTCCGGTTTGTATACTATCCCCCAGTATAGTTCCAAGGTGGCCCGCCATGCCGCACTCCCCCGAAGAGAAGAAAAAGGTCCTGGCCCGCGTGCGCCGCATCCGTGGCCAGTGCGATGCGCTGGACCGCGCGCTGGAAGCCGGCGCCGACTGCGGGCCGGTGCTGCAGCAGATCGCCGCCATCCGTGGCGCGGTCAACGGCCTGATGTCCGAGGTGATGGAGGCTCATCTGCGCGAGGAGTTCGGGCAGCCCGCGGCCTCCGATGAACAACGCGCCGAACGCGTGCGCGACATGAGCGCGTTGATCCGCTCGTACCTGAAATAAACGATGGCGCAACATGGCGCCGCCCATCCTGTCATTGCCTGTCTCTGGAGAGTCCACCCATGAAGTCCCGTGCCGCCGTCGCCTTTGGTCCCGGCCAGCCGCTGAAGATCGTCGAGATCGACGTCGCCCCGCCGAAGAAGGGCGAAGTGCTGGTCAAGATCACCCACACCGGTGTCTGCCACACCGATGCGTTCACCCTGTCCGGCGATGATCCGGAAGGTCTGTTCCCGGTGGTGCTGGGCCACGAAGGCGCCGGCATCGTGGTGGAGGTCGGCGAGGGCGTGACCAGCGTCAAGCCCGGCGACCACGTGATTCCGCTGTACACCGCCGAGTGCGGCGAGTGCCTGTTCTGCAAGAGCGGCAAGACCAACCTGTGCGTGGCCGTGCGCGCCACCCAGGGCAAGGGTGTGATGCCCGATGGCACCAGCCGCTTCAGCTACAACGGTGAGCCGCTGTACCACTACATGGGTTGCTCGACCTTCAGCGAGTACACCGTCGTTGCCGAAGTCTCGCTGGCCAAGATCAACCCGGACGCCAACCCGGAACATGTCTGCCTGCTCGGCTGCGGCGTCACCACCGGCATCGGCGCGGTACACAACACCGCCAAGGTGCAGGAAGGCGACAGCGTGGCCGTGTTCGGCCTCGGTGGCATCGGCCTGGCGGTGATCCAGGGTGCACGCCAGGCCAAGGCCGGCCGCATCATCGCGGTGGACACCAACCCGTCCAAGTTCGAGCTGGCGCGCGAATTCGGTGCCACCGACTGCATCAATCCGAAGGATTTCGACAAGCCGATCCAGCAGGTCATCGTTGAAATGACCACCTGGGGCGTGGACCACAGCTTCGAGTGCATCGGCAACGTCAACGTGATGCGCGCGGCGCTGGAATGCGCGCACCGTGGCTGGGGCCAGAGCGTGGTGATCGGCGTGGCCGGTTCGGGCCAGGAGATCTCCACCCGTCCGTTCCAGCTGGTGACCGGGCGCAAGTGGATGGGCACCGCCTTCGGCGGCGTGAAGGGCCGCAGCCAGCTGCCGGGCATGGTCGAGGATGCGATGAAGGGCGATATCGAACTGGCTCCGTTCGTCACCCACACCATGGACCTGGACAAGATCAACGACGCCTTCGACCTGATGCATGAAGGCAAGTCGATCCGTTCGGTGGTCCACTACTGAGCCGCGTCATGGGCTGGTTCGATGCCCTGCGCCGGCCGCGTGCGGAAGACCCGCGCGCGGCCCTGGTGGTGCCGATCGAGCAGGCGTTGCGTGCGCTGGGCTGGGTCGACGGCGAGGTGGGACCACCGCGTGCGGTGACTTCGGCCTTCGGCAGCGACGATGGCATGCCGTTCGAGCAGTGGCTTGCGCAGGTATTCCTGCCGCGCCTGCACGAAGCCCGCGCCGACGGCCAGTGGCCACCACGCAGCGACGTGGCGGTGGCGGCGTATCGCAACCTGGACGGCCAGCCTGGCGTCGAATCATTGCTGCGCCTGCTGGCACAGCTGGATGAACGGATCAACCAAGGCATCCACGCCGGGCGTGGATAACCCGACCAAGGTCGGCATCTACCAGAAGCACGCGTGCGCTGACGCGCCGCGCAGGAGAGCACCATGGAACGCATTGAACACCGCGCATGTTTTGGCGGCTGGCAGGACGTCTACCGCCATCATTCGACCACGCTGGGCTGCGACATGCAGTTCGCCGTGTACCTGCCACCGCAGGCGGAAACACAGAAGCTGCCGGTGCTGTACTGGCTGAGCGGCCTGACCTGCACCGAGCAGAATTTCATCACCAAGGCCGGCGCGCAGCGTTATGCGGCCGAGCACGGTGTGATCATCGTCGCGCCCGACACCAGCCCGCGCGGTGATGACGTAGCCGATGCCGAGGGCTACGACCTGGGCAAGGGGGCAGGGTTCTACCTCAATGCCACCCGCGCACCGTGGGCGAAGCACTACCGCATGCATGACTACGTGGCGCAGGAGCTGCCGGCGCTGATCGAGGCGAACTTCGCGGTGACCAACGCGCGCGCGATCAGTGGCCATTCGATGGGCGGCCATGGCGCGCTGGTGATCGCGCTGCGTAACCCCGGGCGCTATCGCAGCGTGTCGGCGTTTTCGCCGATCGTCGCGCCCAGCCACGTGCCGTGGGGGCAGAAGGCCTTCCATGCCTATCTGGGCGACAACCCGGCCGACTGGGCGCAATGGGATGCCTGCGAGCTGATCGCTATGGCTGACGAGCGCCTGCCGCTGCTGGTCGACCAGGGCGAGGCGGACGAGTTCCTGCAGACCCAGTTGCAGCCGCAGCGCCTGCAGCAGGCCTGCGACGCCGCCGGCCATCCGCTGACCCTGCGCCTGCAGCCCGGCTACGACCACAGCTACTACTTCATCGCCAGCTTCATCGGCGAGCACATCGCCCACCACGCCCGCGCCCTGCAGGGCTGAGCGCCCTGGGAAAAAGGGGACGGAGGGGATTAAGTCGCATTTGCCGCTGTGCCGCAAACGACTTAATCCCCTCCGTCCCCTTTTTCAGCGATGGATCACAC
Source organism: Stenotrophomonas sp. YJH_SMC_21 (assembly GCF_059369555.1). Classification (NCBI taxonomy): domain Bacteria; kingdom Pseudomonadati; phylum Pseudomonadota; class Gammaproteobacteria; order Lysobacterales; family Lysobacteraceae; genus Stenotrophomonas; species Stenotrophomonas sp. YJH_SMC_21. The sequence goes on along the minus strand of NZ_JCAFSU010000001.1, from coordinate 155,030 downwards.
CCTTATGGCGCCGCCCCGCGCTATCGTGCGCGTAGACGGCCTTGCGGATCGGGGGGATGCATGCCGGTAGTGCTGGCGCTGCTGTATGTGCTGTGCCATGGCCTGGTGCTGGCCCTGTGGCCTGGCCCCGCCGGGGCAGGCTCCTTCGTTTTCCTGACCGGCGCCCCGTTGCTGGCGGCGGCCGCCTGCCTGTGGCGGGCCCGTCGCGACCGCGCGGCACTGGGGTGGCGCGCCACGGCATTGGCACTGCTGCTGTGGGCCGGCGGCATGGCGTTCAACATGATCGACGCCTTGGGCGCCGGGCGTGCTGATTTCACCCCGCGCGCAAGCCTGTTCCTTTACGTGCTGTATGGCGTGCCCCTGGTGTTCATCCTGGCGCGGGCACGCCGCGAGCGCCTGAGCATCAGCCTGATCGACGCGGCGATGGCGGCGCTGCTGGGTGTGCTGTTCTTCGTGCACACCGCATCGTTCGCCGCCCGTGTCGAGGTCGACGCCCATGCGATGTCCAACATGCAGCGCATGTTCGACATCCAGAACCTGTGTATCGCCGCGTTCGCCGTGGTGCGATGGCTGGCCGGCGACGTGCCCGAACGGCGCAGGTTCTTCCGCGCACTGGCGCTGTACGCACTGGCCTATCTGCTGGTGGCCTACTACATCAACCACTACACCTCCGATGATGCATTCGGTGCGTTCAACGATCTGCTGATCGACGTACCTTTTCTGCTGATCGCCTGCCTGGCGCTGGACACGAGGCCGGACACAGGCACCACGGCACACCCGCGGCTGGCGAGGACGGTGCAGGCCGCCGGTCCGATCATCCTGCCATTGCTGCTGCTGGTGGTCGGCACGCTGGTGGTCGATCATGCGCGGCCGTTGGCCGTTGCCGGCTTCGTCGTAGCCACCCTTGGCTTCGGCCTGCGCAGCGTCCTGCTGCAGACCGATCTTCTGGAACGCCAGGCAGCACTGGATCAACTGGCGCGGCAGGATGGCCTGACCGGCGTGGCCAATCGCCGCGAGTTCGACGCACGGCTGACGTCCGAGTGGAATCGCGCACGGCGCAGCGGCACCGAGCTGGGCCTGCTGCTGGTGGATATCGACCACTTCAAGGCCTTCAACGACCAGCACGGCCATCCGGCCGGTGATCGTTGCCTGCAGGCGGTGGCCGGGGTGCTGAAGGCCATAGCCGGTCGCGGTGGTGACAGCGTTGCGCGTTATGGCGGTGAAGAGTTCGCCGTCATCGTGCCCGGAAGCCCGTTGTCGGGCGTGCTGGCGCTGGCCGAGCGGCTGCGCGAAGCGGTCGAAGCGCTGCCATTGCCGGAAGGCCCGGTCAGCATCAGCGTCGGCGTGGGTTACCTGCATCCGCCGGCTCTGGCCAGTGCCGATCAGTTGCTGGCAGACGCCGATGCCGGCCTGTATGCCGCCAAGCGGGCTGGCCGCAACCAGGTGATCCTGCATGCGCACGTGCTGGATGACGAGGGCAGCACGCACGGAACGATGGACTGCTGAGCAGCTCTCTGCATGCGATCACACGGGGGGCGCGACGGCTTATCGCTGCCGCAACCAGCCGGTCGGATCGAGCAGCCTCAGCCCGACCGGTGACAATGAGCGTTGCCGCAACGGCAGGTTTGCCGCCTGCACGGCCATCGCACAGCGTGCCAGTTGCCGGCGCAACGGTGCCAGCGTGTCGTCTTCGCGGGGCCGCGCATGCCGCCATTGTGCGATGCGCAGCAGGCAGACCAGCAGGTCCAGTTCGCTGGCGGCAATGAAGGGAGAGCCGGCCGGCAGCAGATCGATCGGAGCGGCGGGGGTGGCCAGCAGCGGCAGCAGGCCGATGAAGGCGTCGCATCCCTCCTGGCCAAGCCCGAGTCCGCTCAGCTGGGCAAGGCCATCGGCCTGCAGATCGGGGTCGCGCAGCTGCCGTATCGCGCCCAGCAGCGCCTGTTCGCCGCGGCCGAACTGTCGACCGAAGGCGCGGTAGTTGACCCGGGTGGGAAACAACGGGGAACGGGAGGCCATGGTGGCTAGGGCTGTGGGTCGCGGGTTTCCACCAGCACCGGACAGGGCGCGTGGTCGATGGTCCATTGCCCGATCGAGGGTTCGAACAGGCGTTCCAGCCGGGACAGGTGGCGGTGGCCGATGACGATCAGGTCGCACTTCAGGCGCCGGGCCTGCTCGCTGATCACTTCGCCCGGGTCGCCGGAGGGAATCTGCGCGATGGCGTCAATGCCGCGTTCGCGCAGCTCGGCCAGGGCTTCGGCCAGCACCGCTTCGGCCCGCGAGCGTTGGCGGGCGGCTTCCGGGTACTCGATGCGGTCGGCTTCGCTGGCATCGGCCGCCAGCGCGAATTCGGGGTCGAGCACGCACAGCAGGTGCAGGCGGCTGTGGGGGCCGGCGATGGCGGCGGCCAGGTCCAGCACGCGTACGTGCTGGGGGCCACCATCCAGGGCGACCAGCAGGGTATTGAACATGGATGTCTCCTTGGCAGGCCGGGGATGGTCGCCGATGTCACCGCGCGCACCCATGCCGTGCGCGTCAGTCAATGAATGCGTCGAACGCAATCCACCGTGGTTGCAAGTGCCGTAAAGTCATCTGATTTACTGGAGACTGTCATGCCCCTGCCGGACCTGAACCTGTTGCTGGCACTGGACGTGCTGATTGACGAATGCAGCGTGGCCGCCGCCGCGCGCCGGATGAACCTGAGCGCGCCGGCGATGAGCCGTACCCTGGGCCGGATCCGCACCGCGCTGGGCGACCCGGTGCTGGTGCGTGCCGGCCGCGGTCTGGCGCCCACGCCCCGCGCCCTGCAGCTGCGCGAGCAGGTCCGCGATGTAATCGAGCAGGCCCACCGCGTCTTCAACGCCGGTCGCGAGGTAGACATGCGCGTGCTCGAGCGAACCTTCAGCGTGCGTGCCAATGATGTGTTCGTCGGGGGGTTCGGCGGACGCCTGCGCGAGCTGTTCCGCCAGCAGGCGCCGCGCGCAGTGCTGCGCTTCGTGCCCGAAGGCGATACCGACGACGATGCGATGGCGCAGGGCCGGATCGACCTGTACATCAGCACGGCCGGCAAGCATGCGCCCGATACCAAGGTGCAGAACCTGTTCAGTACCTCGTTCATGGGCGCCGCGCGCGAAGATCATCCGTTGTTCGATGAGGAGATCAGCGCCGAGCGTTTTGCCGCCTGCGACCACATCGCGGTGTCGCGCCGCGGCCTGCCGCGTGGTCCGATCGACGATGATCTGGCCGCGCTGGGCCTGCAGCGGCGGGTGGCGCTGATCAGCCCGACCTTCCACGGCGCGATCTTCGCGGCGGCCGAATCGGACCTGATCCTGCCGCAGATGCCGAGCGTGATGCTGGAGCGGATCGTCAGCATGCGCCTGCCGCTGCGCCTGTTCCCGCTGCCGATCCCGGTGCGGACCGCCGCCATCGTGCAGGCCTGGCATCCACGACTGGACAACGACGCCGCCCACCAGTGGCTGCGGCGGTCGATCAAGACCATGTGCGAAAGCGCAGGGGAGGCCCCGCGCTGACATCTGCATGCGTGCGCCTGGCGCACGCCTGGGATGCGGGTTGCGCCATTTTTCGCAGGGTACCGGCTCCCTAGACTGCGCTCCCCGGAGTTTCACTGAGCGCATTCCAATGACCCCCAATATGCCGTGCACTGCACGGATAGGTGCCCGGCGATGAGTACGCCGGCCGCCGCTGTCCCGGCCGCCGCAGCGCCCCGTCCTGCCGCCGCCCCCGGGCTCGATCGCCGCATTCTGGTCGGCCTGTGTGGCGTGCTGCTGGCGGTGCTGGTGTCGGGCTTCAACGAGAACATCACCAAGGTCGCCCTGGCCGACATCCGTGGCGCGATGGGTTTCAGCGTCGACGACGGCAGCTGGGTCGTCGCCCTCTACAGCGCGATGTCGGTCAGCGCGATGGCCTTCGCACCGTGGTGTGCCGCCACCTTCTCGCTGCGCCGCTTCGCATTGGCGATGATCGGTGGCTTCATGGTGCTGGGCGTGCTGTGCCCGCTCGCCCCGAACCTGCAGGTGTTCCTGCTGCTGCGCGCGCTGCAGGGCCTGTGCGGTGGCGCGCTGCCGCCGCTGCTGATGAGCGTGGCGCTGCGCTTCCTGCCCCCGGGCATCAAGCTGTACGGCCTGGCCGGCTACGCACTGACGGCGACGTTCGGCCCGAGCATGGGCACGCCGCTGGCCGCGTTCTGGGTCGAGCAGGTGGGCTGGCACTGGGCGTTCTGGCAGATCGTGCCGTACTGCCTGGCCGCCATGGCGATGGTCGGCTGGGGCCTGCCGCAGGACCCGCTGCGGCTGGAACGCTTCGCCCAGTTCGATGGCGTCGGCCTGCTGCTGGGCCTGCCGGCGCTGGTGCTGCTGGTGCTGGGCCTGGTGCAGGGCCCGCGCCTGAACTGGTTCGACTCGCCGATGATCACGCTGATGATCGGTGGCGGTGCCGGCCTGATGGTGCTGTTCATGATCAATGAATGGTTCCATCCGCTGCCGTTCTTCAAGCTGCAGCTGCTGGCCAACCGCAATCTCAGCTACTCGCTGGTGACGCTGGGCGGCGTGCTGTTCGTGCTGCTGGCGGTGATCTCGATCCCGTCCGGGTTCCTGGCCAGCGTGCAGGGCTACCGGCCGCTGCAGACCGCACCGATGCTGCTGTGGGTGGCGCTGCCGCAGGTGATCGCGCTGCCGCTGGTGGCGGCGCTGCTGAACATCCGCGCGGTGGACTGCCGCTGGGTGCAGGCCACGGGCCTGGCGATGCTGGCGCTGGCCTGCTGGCTGGGCTCGCACCTGGACGTGGCCTGGATCCGCGACAACTTCCTGTGGGTGCAGCTGCTGCAGGTGTTCGCGCAACCGATGGCGGTGCTGCCGCTGCTGATGCTGGCCACCGGCGGCCTGGCGCCGCAGGACGGCCCGTTCGCCTCGGCCTGGTTCAACACGGTCAAGGGCTTCGCTGCCGTGCTCGCCGGTGGCGTGCTGGATGCCGTCGCCCAGGGCCGCCGTCATTTCCATTCCACCGTGCTGGTCGACCGCCTTGGCGAGCAACCGTGGCTGGCCGATGGCCCGCAGCTGGGCGCGCGCCTGCATGCACAGGTGCAGGCGCTGTCTTCGGCCGACCTGTACTGGGTGGTCGCACTGGTGGCGCTGGCCTTCATTCCCCTCATTGCCTGGATGCCCACCCGCATCCATCCGCCACGTGCCGTGGCCTGAACCTTTCGCAGGAACCCCCTCATGACGATCAATCGAACCACCCTCAACACTGGCCTGGGCCTGGGCGTGCTGGCCCTGGCCGTCGGCGCGTGGCTGCTGCTGCGCGATGGCGGCCACCAGACCACCAACAATGCGTACGTGGTGGCCGACTACACCTTGGTAGCGCCGAAGATTCCCGGCTTCGTCAGTGCCGTGGAAGTTGAGGACAACCAGTCGGTGAAGGCCGGTGATGTGCTGGCCCGCATCGACGACCGCGACTACCAGGTCGCCCTGCAGGCGGCCCGTGCCGACCTCGCCAATGCCCGTGCACAGCTGGCCAATGCGCAGGCCGCACTGGCCCAGCAGGACTCGTTGATCGCGCAGGCCAGGGCCAGTGTCGATGTCAGCCGTTCCGAACTGACCCTGGCCAGTGCCGACCAGCAGCGTTACCGCGAACTGGCCCGTGACGGCGCCGGTACCGTGCAGAACGCGCAGCAGGCGCAGTCGAAGCAGGCCGTGGCCAGTGCGCATCTGCAGCAGGGCCAGGCCGCGCTGTCGACCGCACGCCAGCGCACCGACATCCTCAGCGCGGGCGTGCAGGCTGCACAGGCGGCGGTGCAGCGTGCGGAAGCGGCGCAGGCACGCGCCGAACTGGATCTGTCGCACACCGTGCTGCGCGCACCGATCGATGGCATGGTCGGTCGCCGCGCGGTGCGCGTGGGTGCCTACCTGACGCCGGGTACGCCGGTGGCTGCGGTGGTGCCGCTGAAGCGCGCCTTCGTGGTCGCCAACTTCCAGGAAACGCAGATGACCCGCATGCAGGCCGGCCAGCAGGTCGAACTGAAGGTGGACGTATTCCCGGGCAAGCCGCTGCGCGGGCACATCGACAGCATTGCACCAGCCACCGGCGTCACCTTTGCTGCCGTCGCACCAGAGAACGCCACCGGCAACTTCACCAAGGTGGTGCAGCGCATTCCGGTGAAGATCGTGCTGGAGCCGGGCCAGCCGCTGCTGGACCAGCTGCGTGCCGGCATGTCGGTGGAAGCCAGCGTTGACCTGGGCAGCCGCGCGCGCGCGCAGAGCGTGCAGCACAGTCCGGGCCACAAGAGCGGGGAGGGCGCATGAGCGCAGTCACCGTGTTCCGCACCTTCGTTGCGGCCAGCCTGTGCACGGCCCTGGCTGCCTGCACGATGGGTCCGGACTTCGTACGTCCGCAGGCGGAACTGCCCAGCCACTGGCAGAGTGAGGCCGTCGCCGGCAACGCCATCGACCAGGACGCGGCCTGGTGGGCCGGTTTCGACGATCCGCTGCTGGGGCAGCTGGCCAACCAGGTGCTGGCGGCCAACCTGGACCTGCAGCTGGCGGCCAACCGCGTGCAGCAGAGCCGTGCTGCACGCGGCATCACCGCCGCCGATCGCCTGCCCAGCGTCAGCGCGAGCGCCAGTGGCGTGCGTGCACGCAACAGCGAGGTGGGCCTGAATGATCCGTCCGGCAACGGCGGCCGTGATGACTACGGGCTGTTCCAGGCCGGTATCGGCCTGAGCTGGGAACTGGACCTGTGGGGCCGCGTGCGGCGGCAGGTGGAAGCGGCCGACGCGCGCGTGCAGATGGCCGAGGAGGATGCACATGCAGTGCGCATCGCGCTGCTGGCGGAAACCGCGCGTGATTACCTGCAGCTGCGCGCGACGCGGCAGCTGCTGGCGATCACCGAGGACAACCTCAGCATCGCCCACGACATCAAACGCCTGACCGAAGCACGCCAACGCCAGGGTGTGGCCAGCACGCTGCAGGTGTCCAGCGCGGCCGCGCAGGTGGCATCGCTGCAGGCACGCATCGCGCCGTTGCGGCATCGCGAATCGCAGCTGCGCAATGCGCTGGCGTTCCTGCTGGCGCAGCCGCCGCAGGCGCTGGACGCGCAGCTGCAGGATGCACGCCGTGACTGGCCGGCGTTGCCGGCCGTAGCGGTGGGGCTGCCCAGTGAACTGGCCGAGCGTCGCCCTGACATCCGTCGTGCCGAAGCGGCACTGCATGCGGCAACGGCAGGCATCGGCGTGGCCAAGGCCAGTTTCCTGCCGCGCATCACCTTGAATGGCGACGCCGGCTTCCAGGCCAAGCAGCTCGATGATCTGGATGGCTGGAACGCGCACCGTTTCAGCATCGGTCCGTCGATCAGCCTGCCGATCTTCCAGGGCGGACGGCTGAAGGCCAATCTCGCGCTGAGCAGGCTGCAGCAGCAACAGTCGGCCCTGCAGTTCCGCCGTACCGTGCTGCAGGCATGGCACGAAGTGGATGACGCCATGGATGGCTACAGTGCCGAGCAGCAGCGCACGGTGCAGCTGCACGTGGCAGTGGATGAGAGCGAGACGGCACTGGGGGCGGCGCGCCGGCAGTATCAGGCCGGCGTGGTCGACATGCTGGACGTGCTGACCACCCAGCGCATCGCACTGGACAACCAGGCCGCGCTGGCCAACAGCCAGGCCACCGCCGCGATCGCGCGTGTAGAGCTGTACCGCGCGCTGGGCGGAGGCTGGTAGCGATAGGGAAACGCCGGGCCATGCCCGGCGGTTCGTCGGTAGTTGCCAACCTTGGTTGGCAGTTTTTTTGGAGCGCCAACCAAGGGTGGCGTCTACCAGAGCCCGTCGTGCGCCGGGCCACGTGCTGTGGACCCGGTGGACGCATCAACGCCGGTCCGCTACCTCGCCGTAAAACCAGTATTCCTGTTCCAGACCGTCATCGTGGTCGGTGGGAGGAATGCTGACCTGCACACCTCGCTCCTCAACGCCTTGGGGTAGGACGAGCTGCCATTCGGCGGAAAGACTGCGCGAGGTGATGGCGGTGACCTGGCCATCCGCTGTCGAGGCGACGTGGCCCTGGAAGTACGCTTCGTCCAGGTAAAGGCAAATCTCGCTGGAGAACATCCCTGGCTGGGCGATGCAGCAGGTTACCCGCACAGTAGCTTGTGAAGCGGGCCGCGACTGGATCAGATTTGCGCAGGCGCTGATGAGCGATTGGGCGCAGGCACGCTGGATTCTCAGGGTGGTGGCCGGGCCTTCGATCAGACCGGATCGGGTCGGAACCTTGTAGTTCCAGTAGCGAGCTTGACTGCCCAACTCCTCTGGCGAGGGAAACGCACCACTGAAGCAGTCAGCCCAATGCTGCAGGTCGCGTAGTCGGCGTGGGGCATCGCGCAGCTTCTTCTCGCCGCGCGTACCCGGCCGGGTGATGGCATCTCTGTTTCTCATTCCCACAGTGTGCCAGCCACATGCGCGGCGGGTTGGAAAGCGCCAACCGAGGTTGGCATCTACCGGAGCAGCCCTCGGACGCGCCGGGCCATGTCCGGCGGCGCGTCAGTAGTGGCCAACCTTGGTTGGCAGCCGTTTGTGCAAGCGCCAACCAAGGTTGGCGTCTACCAGAGCATGGTCATCGGCACCGGGTCGATCACGACACGGGCACGGTAGCGCCGGGCCATGCCCGGCGGGCGGGTGCCTCAACGCACGTCGCGCAGTTCCCAGTGGCTGCCGGCCAGCAGGCGCAGGCGCTGCTTGAACACGTCACTGTCGATGCGGGTGGTGGCGACCAGGTTGATGCGCAGGTCCTTCTGCTCGCCGGTCACGGTGGCCTCCGGATCGGTCACGCCCCACTGCGGTTCCACCGCGTCCGGGTCGGGCTGCTTGGCCTTCCAGCGCTCGAACAGCGTGCCGCTGCGCAGGGCATCCTGCAGCTCTTCGGCAAAACCGGCGGCGCCCTGCGAGTGGAAGGACAGGTCAGGGTCATTGCCACGGGCCTTGGACGGGTCGGGCAGGCTGATGTGGTACTGCGCAGGCATGGAGTTCTCCTTGAAGTGCGGCAAGACTGGCACAACCGCAGTGGAATCGATGTGCAGATTCCGGCCGTGGCTAGCGCTCATTCGAACCGATGCGGCCCATCGGCGAAGCCTACGGTGACCGCGCCCTTGCCGACGTTGACCATGCCGGTCAGGCTCATCACCGATTCGTACACGGTCACGCCATGGGTGGCGCAGACCTCTTTCAGCTGTGCGTAGCCGGGCAGGGCACGCAGCTCGTCCAGTTCTCCGCCGTAGCTGACGCACACCGTCGGCGTCATCAGTCCGGCATGTACGCGCTGGCCGACCACCGCGAACAGCTTCTGCACGGCATTGTCGAAGCCCTTGATCTTGGCTACCGGCCCGGTTTCGCCGCGGTAGCCGTGCAGCACCGGCTTGATGTCCAGCGCGCTGCCCAGCGCCGCACTGAGCAGGCCGACACTGCGGTCGCCCTTGTGCCGTGCGCGCGCACGCATGTAGTACAGGTCACGGGTGACCATGTAGCCGTGCACGTTGCCAGCCAGTTCCTCCAGCCGCTCGCGGATCTGCTGCACGCTGGCGTTGCTCTCGCGCAGGCGCACGGCTTCCACCGCGGTCACTGCCTGGGCAGCGAACAGGTTCTGGGTATCGAGCACGCGCAGCGCGAAGGGTGAGTTGTAGCCTGCCGCCTGGCGCACCGGCTTGTAGTCGTTGAGGATGGCGAAGCTGGCCTGCAGCGCGTTGTCATGGATCGGGCTGCGGGTCTTGGTGATGGTCATGCAGAACACGTGGTCGTAATCGATCACCAGCTGCTGCAGGAACAGGTCGCGGATCTGGTTGACACTGAAGGGAATGGTTTCCGCCTCGGCGCCGTGTTCGGCCACGTGCGCGTGCAGGAAGCTCAGCGTGGCCTGCTCATCGCGGTGATCGGCCAGCACGGCTTCGCCGATGCGGACGGTGATCGGCAGCAGCACGATGTTGTGCTCGGCAATGAAGTCCTGCGGCAGGTCGCAGGCCGAGTCGACGACGATTCCGATGCGCATCCGCGGCTCCCCCTCCAGGGCGGTTGTAGGTTCGGAAACGTGAAATCTATCTCAAAACCAGAGCCCGCGCCCGAGGGAAAGGCGCCACCCCTGTTCAGCGATCGCGCTGTACCGCCACCGGCAGGCTGTCCAGGCGTTGCCATTCGGGCTGCTGCAGCAGGGCGGGATCGGCCAGCACGGCCGCCATCAGCGGATGGGCGTCGTTGCCCCAGAACAGTTCCTGGTCGATGGCCAGGGTCGGGACCCCGAACACCCCGGCGCCGATTGCGGCCTCGGTGTTGCGCCGCAACTGTTCCTTGACCGCCGGGGCGGCGATGGCGCTGGCGACATCCTCGATGCCCAGCTGCGCACCCGGTTCGCGCAGGGCTTCGGCGCTGTCACCGGCATGGCCGTCGCGCCAGATCCAGTCGAACAGCACGTCCACCGCCTGTGCGCTGGCTCCGGCGGCCAGGCACAGGCGCAGCGCCGACAACGGATTGAACGGATGGCCGGGCGGGAAGCGCATCGGCGTGCCCTCGGCCTGCGCGGTCCATTGCAGCTGGCGGTACATGAAACGGCGCTTGGCCGGGATCTCGGCCGGCCCGAGATTGCCCAGGTGATGCAGCACCGCGCCGAAGGCGATCGGCACGGTCTGGATCTGCGCGAACTGCGGCAACTGTTTCAGCTTCTGCCAGTGCAGGTAGGAGTAGGGCGAGACGAAGTCGAAGTACCAGCGCAGGGTGGCCATGGTGGTGTCCTTCAATGCGGTCAGGGCTGCGCATTGCGCTGCAGGTAGCGATCACGCAGGTCGGTCTGGCGCGAGCGCATCGGCATCGCACGCCCGCCCAGCCAGACCTGTTCGGCATAGTGCGCCACGTCCAGCGGGTCGCCTTCCCACAGCACCAGGTCGGCGCGCTTGCCGGGCTCGATGCTGCCGATCTGGTCGGCCACGCCGAACGCCTGTGCGGGTACCCGGGTCAGCCCGGCCAGACCGTCAGCCCAGGGCAGGCCGTTGGCCACTGCATTGCCAGCCAGCTGGCGCATCTTGCGCGCATTGTGGGTGGCGTCGCCGCGCTGCACGAACGACACCGGCACGCCTGCACGCTGCAGGCGCGCGGCGTTTTCCAGGGTGGCACCGATCTGGTCGAAGCTGGCTGGCAGGTTGGCCAGCACGTCGACGAATACCGGCACGTGCGCAGCGGCCAGCTCCGGCGCGACCTGCCAGGCTTCGCTGGCACCGGCAATGGCGATCTTCACCTTCTCGCGTGTGGCCCAGCGCAGCAGCTGGCGGATGTCCGAGGCACGATCCACCTCCACCACGATGCGGCCCTGGCCGGCCAGGTAGCGACTGAGTGTGCGGCGCCCGGCCGGGGGCAACAGCGCGTGCGGCGAATCCACAGCAACCTGGCCGCGTGCTTCGTCGACCATCTGTTGCAGCAGCATCCATTGCGCGGCGCGCGAATGGCCGGTCAGTTCGGAGGCGGCCGCGCCGATGCGCAGGAACAGGGCACGCGGGCCGATCGGGTCGGCGCTGCCGTCCAGCCGCATTACGCCGCCCTGGCCGGCCACGAAACCACCACCAGTGGCTGCCCCCAATGCAGTGAAGCCGATGCCTTCCAGGCGCGTGACCGGAATCAGCACCGAGGCCGGGTTGTAGGCGAGGGTGACGTCGAATTCCGGGCGCAGCGGCTGCTCACCGAGCTTCAACGAACTGTCCACCGTGCTCGATTCACCCGAGACCTCTTCGATGCCGGTTTCGGTGATGCCACCGAACAGGGCCGGGGTCAGCGGTCTGCCACTGGCTTCGACCACGGTCGCCCCGGCCGGCGCGGACAAGCCGGGGCCGACCGCGCGGATGATGCCACCCTGGACCAGCACATCGGCGTTGTGCAGGCTGCCGCGTGCGCTGGCCGTGTGCACCGTTGCGTTGCGCACCAGCAGGTCCTGTGCCTGTGCGGATGCGGAGATGCAGGCCAGCACCATGACAGTAGCGCCGAACCATGCTCGGCTGCCCTTCGCGGCAGACTGCGTCAACTGCTTGAGCACCATCATCAACGCACCTCCTGGCCGAGCTGGAAATCAGAACTCGGCGTCGCTGCCGGTGCACTGCGGTCGTACAACCTGCGGCCATCAATGAAGACCTGCTCGGCCAGCGCATACGAACTGAAGGGGTTGCCGTTCCAGACCACCACGTCGGCCATCTTGCCGGCCTCCAGGGTGCCGGTCTGGCCTTCAATGCCCAGCGCCTTGGCGGCGTTGGCGGTCATCCAGGTGATGGCGTGTTCGGGCGTGATCTCCGGCATGCGCGCGCGGCGCGCGGACGCCATCACCTTGGCTGCTTCCTGGTTCAGGCGCTGGATGCCCTCGGGTGAATCGGAGTGGACGATGGCGCAGCTGTTCTTCGGCCGGTCGACCAGCGCGATGTTCTCCGGAATGCCGTCGAAGGCTTCCATCTTGAAGCCCCACCAGTCGGCCCACAGCGCACCGCAGACGCCGTCGGCGGCCAGCCTGTCGGCCAGCTTGTAGGCCTCCACGCCGTGGTGGAAGGCGGCTACCTTGAAGCCGAATTCCTTGGCCAGATCGAGCATGGTGGCCATCTCGTCGGCGCGGTAGCAGTGGATGTGCACGCGGATGTCGCCTTCGATCGCGCCGGCCAGCGTGTCCAGCTTGAGATCGCGCTTGCCGCCGGCATCACCGGCGCTGTCGCCCTTGTCGCTGCCGAACCAGCTCTTGCGCTTTGCCGGCTTGGGCTTGTTCTTGGCGATGTAGTCGGCGGCATCGATGAAGGCGGCACGATAGCCGGCCACGTTGCCCATGCGCGTGGCCGGGGTCACGCCCTTGCCCTCGCCATAGACCCGCTTGGGGTTCTCGCCGCAGGCCATCTTCAGGCCCCACGGTGCGCCGGGGAACTTCATCGCCTGGTAGGTGATGGCCGGGACGTTCTTCAGGGTCACGCCGCGACCGCCGACCAGGTTGGCCGAGCCGGGCAGCACCTGCATGCTGGTCACGCCGCCGGCCAGCGCCGTGGCGAAGCCCGGGTCCTGCGGCCACACCGAGTGCTCGGCCCAGACATTGGCGGTGACCGGTGCGGTCATCTCGTTGCCGTCGCTGTGCGCACCGACACCGGGGCTGGGGTACACGCCCAGGTGCGAATGCACGTCGATCAGGCCGGGGGTGACCCACTTGCCCTGTGCATCAATGCGGGTGACGCCCGCATCGGCCTGCAGCTGGCGGCCGACGGCAACGATGCGGCCGTCGCGCAGCAGCACGTCGGCGTTGTCCAGGCGCTGGCCGGTACCGGTCAGCACCGTGGCGTTCTGGATCAGCACCGGCGCATCGGGATGCGCCTGGTAGGTGCTGGGGTAGGGATCGGCGACGAAGCGCGAGGCGCCCACCGCCGGAGCCGTGCTCAATGAAAGCAGCGCCAGGGCCACCCCGGCGCGCAACAACGTCGATGCCATGCAGTTCCCCTTGCAACCTGGTCCAACCGCCGACGCTAGCCCGGTGGTGGCGGGCTTGCCAAGTGACCTTCTTCACAGGACGGTCGACGGCGGCTCGACTGCACCGGCCGGGTGGCCGAAAATACCCGGTCCCCCCCGCCGTATCGGACCGCCCATGAAAAGCAAGCAGGAAATCGTCGACAACTGGTTGCCCCGGTATACCGGCGTGCCTCTGGACCAGTTCGGCCAGCACATCCTGCTGACCAACTTCGGCGGCTACCTGCATACCTTTTCCGAGCTGACCGGTGCGCCGGTCATCGGCCTGGACCGGCCGATGGCAAGCGCCACGATCGACGGCATCACCATGATCAACTTCGGCATGGGCAGCCCCAATGCCGCGATCATCATGGACCTGCTGTCGGCGGTGATGCCCAAGGCGGTGCTGTTCCTGGGCAAGTGCGGCGGCCTCAAGCGCAAGAACCAGCTGGGCGACCTGGTGCTGCCGATCGCTGCGATCCGTGGCGAGGGTACCTCGGGTGACTACCTGCCGCCGGAAGTGCCGGCGTTGCCGGCGTTCGCGCTGCAGCGTGCGGTCTCGACCATGATCCGCGACCTCGGCCACGACTACTGGACCGGTACCGTCTACACCACCAACCGCCGGGTCTGGGAGCACGACGAGGCCTTCAAGGAGCGGCTGCGGGCGATGCGCTGCATGGCCATCGACATGGAAACCGCCACCGTGTTCGCCGCCGGCTTCGCCAACCACATCCCCAGCGGTGCGCTGCTGCTGGTGTCGGACCAGCCGATGATCCCCGATGGGGTCAAGACCGAAGCCTCCGATGCCAAGGTCAGCTCCCAGTTCGTGGAAAACCATATCCAGATCGGTATCGAGGCGCTTAAGCTTATCCGGCGCAACGGCAAGTCGGTCCGCCACCTGCGCTTCGACGAATGATGATGATGGCCTGGCGCGGCGCGCCGGCCTTGGGGAGTAGGTGATGGACGTTGCCGCGCAAGTGGTGGAATTCTGGAAGGAGGCGGGCCCTGCGAAGTGGTTCGCCCGCGACGACGCGTTCGACGCGCAGTTCCGCCAGTTGTTTCTGGATGAGCATTTCGCCGCCGCTTCGCGCGCGCGCGAACATTGGCTGGGCAGTGCCGAAGGGGCGCTGGCCCTGATGCTGCTGCTCGACCAGTTCCCGCGCAACTGCTTCCGGGGTACTGCCCATTCCTACGCCACCGATGGCCTGGCCCGGCATTACGCCATGCGCGCCATCGAGGAAGGCCTGGATCTGCAGCTGGTGCCGAAGCTGCGCGCCTTCATCTACCTGCCGTTCGAGCACTCCGAGGATCCGCTGGACCAGGACCGCTCGGTGGCGATGTTCGACGTGCTGGGTGACAAGGAATACCTGCAGTACGCCGAACTGCACCGCGACATCATCCGCCGCTTCGGTCGTTTCCCGCATCGCAATGCCGTGCTCGGTCGCTTCCCCACGGCGGAAGAACTGGATTACCTGGCCGAAGGCGGGTTCGCCGGCTAAGAAAAAGGGGACGGAGGGGATTAAGTCGTTTGTGCCATAAACGACTTAATCCCCTCCGTCCCCTTTTTCAGTGCCGATCAGTACTTTGGCACGCCGTTGTCCACTTCTTCCGACCAGGCGTTGATGCCGCCGGTGACGTTGAACACCTTGGTGAAGCCCAGTGCGCGGAACTGCTCGGCAGCCTGTGCGCTGCGGCCGCCGTGGTGGCACATGAAAGCCAGTGCGGTGTCCTTCGGCAGGGCCTCCAGCTCTGCACGGCCGTTGCCGTCGAAACTCTTGAACGGCACGCCCACGGCAGCGATCTCGCGCTCCTCGGCCGGGCGCACGTCCACCAGGGTGATGTTGCCGGCACGCACCAGGTCATCGGCATCACGCACGCTGATTTCCTGCACCGGCTTGGGTGCGTTCGGATTGTCGATGGCCAGGCCCTTGCCGCGGATGTCGTCCACCCAGTCGATGGTGATGCCGTTGGCGCGACGCGCGCTGGCCAGGTCGAACTGCACGCGCAGGCCGTTGGACTCGGCAGCGATCGCGCCTTCGTCGTGCGGAGCCAGCTGGAAGTTCGGCTGGAAGCCGGCGTCGATGCTCAGCTGCAGGGCAGCGCCCGGAGCGTCGGCCAGCGCGCCCTTGAGCATTTCCACGGCGGCCGGGGTGACGGTGATGCTCGGCGGGGTGCGGTCCGGTGCGGCCAGGCCCAGCACGCTGCTCAGCTCGCCGCTGGCGGCCATCTGCAGCACGATGTCGCTGCCACCGACCAGTTCGCCGTCGATGTACAGCTGCGGGATGGTCGGCCAGTCGCCGTAGGCCTTGATGCCTTCACGGATTTCCTGGTCGGCCAGCACGTTGACGTGGGCGAACTCGACGCCGAGATCCTGCAGGGCGCCCACGGCCTTGGCCGAGAAACCGCACTGCGGCATCGACGGCTGGCCCTTCATGAACAGCACGACGCGGTTGGCGTTGAGGATGGATTCGATGCGCGAACGCAGGGCGGGATCGAGGGACATGGACGTCGGGTTTCCGGGAATTCGAATCATCAATTCTACCCCTCATGGCATCATGGGGGATGAGCAACGCAGGAACATTGCATCGCATCCCGACCCGGCCCTGGCGCTGGCTGCCCTGGCTGGTGGCGTCGCAGTTGGCCGTGATCCTGGTATGGGCACTGGCAGGCTGGCACTGGGGCCTGCCGCTGATGGTGGCCAGCCACGCGCTGTTCATGGTGCCGATATTCCTGCCCAACAGCCGCTTCTACGCACCGGTGCTGAGCCGGTTGCCAGAGGCCGGCAACAGCGTCTGGCTGACGATCGATGACGGCCCTGGCCCGGAAACCCGCGCCGTGCTCGACCTGCTGGACCGCCACCAGGCGCGCGCCACCTTCTTCCTGGTGGGGGAACGTGCGCTGGCACAGCCGGAACTGGTGCAGGAGATCCTGCGCCGCGGCCACGACCTGGGCAACCACAGCCACAGCCACCCACAGGCGCGCTTCTGGCGTCTGGGCCCGGCGGCGATGCGGGCCGAGATCGAGGGCTGCCAGCATGCACTGCAGGCCCTGAGCGGGCATCCAGTGCGCTGGTACCGCTCGGTGGTGGGCATGACCAATCCGTTCGTGGCACCGGTGTTGAAGGCGCTGGGCCTGGTGCGCGTGGGCTGGAGTGCCCGGGGCTACGACGGCGTCGGCTGCACGCCGGAGGGCGTGCTGTCGCGGCTGTTGCCTGACCTGCAACCCGGCGCCATCGTGCTGCTGCATGAGGGCGCCGCCCACGGTCACAATCGGGTGATCATCGAACGCGTGCTGCAGGCGCTGGACGAGCGGGGGCTGAAGGCGCGGCTGCCGGTCCTGTAAACCAGGCTTCTGGCCGCTTGGGGCAGCCGGGCTTGGGCTCGCCCCTACAGGAATGGTCGCGAGACCATCCACGCACGGCGTGGATCTACCGCAACAGCACAGCCGGGCGTGGGTTCGGCCCTACAACGCGGGGCGTTTGGCCACCAGCAGCCAGCTGTTGAAGGGGGTACGCCCGTGCAGCGGCCGGGGTGCGGTCACCTGCAATCCGGCTTCGGTCAGCGCCGCCTGTAATACCTGCGGATCGGGATAGTGGCGCGGTCGCGTGCCCATCCAGCCGACCAGCCAGGCCAGCCGGTCCGCCACCCGCGTGGTGCGGTCGCGGCCATCGCCGGTGGCCAGCGGCGTGCGCAGCAGCAGGCGGCCGCCGCGGGCCACCTGTGCGCTGGCCGCGCGCAGCAGTGCCTGCTGTGGGCCCGCGTCCAGGTACTGCAGCACGTCCAGCAGCAGGACGTGCCCGGCCTGCGCCGGCAGCGGCGCCTGCACATCCACGCAATCGAAGCGCACGTCATGCAGGTCGGCGGCAGCACGCTGCGCGCGGGTGATCTTGCCGGCATCCACGTCCACGCCAAGGTAGCGCTGGGTACCGCCGCGCTGGCGCAGTACATGGGCGAACAGGCCCAGCCCGCAGCCCAGGTCCAGCACCGGCTGCCCATCGTCAGGCAGATGCTGCAGCACGCCGTCGTACAGCGGATCGCTGCCGAGCTTGCCACGGGTGTAGTAGTAGTCGCGGCGGCTGCCCCAGGCCTGCGCCGGGCGGAAGGCCTCGGCAATCAAGCGGGCCTGCGGGGCCGTCAGGGGAGTGCAGGGCAGGGGCGGGCCGTTCCGTGGCGTGCCGTCCATCGCCTCAGTCCGTGCCGCCGAGCAGGTGCGCGGCCACCGGAAGGGCGCGTGCGCTCCACAGCGCGTACATCCGCGCCGAAGGGTGCAGGCCATCCTCGGCGATCATCGTCGGGTCTTCGCCCTGTGCGCGGCTGATATCGGTGATGTCGACGAAGGCCACGCCCTGCTGGGTGCTGATCACCTCGGCTGCCGCGTTGAACTCGTCGGTCTCGATCTCGATCCCGGCCAGGTCGCGGCCACTGCCTGCGCCGAACGGGGTCGCGCCCCAATCGGGGAAGGACAGCACCAGCACGCGTCCGGCATCACCGCCAGCGAAGCCGATCGCCCGCTGCAGAAGCGCCTGGAACTGGCTGCGGTATTCGTCCAGCGGACGCCCGCGGTACTGGTTGTTGACGCCGATCAGCAGGCTGACGAAATCGAACGGCCCCTGCGGCGCAGCCGCATCGATGCCCGCATCGAGTTCGTCGGTGGTCCAGCCGGTGGTCGCAATGGTCTGCGGATCGGACAGCTCAATGCCCTGCGCACGCAGCGTGGCGGCCAGCTGGTGCGGCCAGCGGCCTTCGACTGCAACCGCTTCACCGATGGTGTACGAATCGCCCAGCGCCAGGTAGGACAGCGCCACGCTCAGGCCACCGAACGGCGCGGCTTCAGCGGCACGACCTTGGTCGCGTCCTCGGCACGCCGCGCCAGCACGCGGTCGATGCGCGCGAACACATCGCGCATCACCGAGGCCTCCGGCATCAGGGTCACGCGGAAATGATGGCGGTAGGGCACGTTGAAGCTCGAGCCCGGCACCACCAGCACGCCTTCGTTGTTCATCAGGTCCAGCGCGAAGCTGTGGTCGTCGAAGCCCTTCGCAGCGGCGCCGACCACGGCCGGGAACGCGTACAGCGCGCCGGCCGGTGCGACCAGCGACAGGTGCTCGCTGGCTTCGCAGGCCTCGATGACCGCGCGGCGGGTTTCATACAGGCGGCCGCCCGGCGTGCACAGTTCGGAAATGGTGTCCGGACCGTTCACTGCGGCCTCGATGGCGTACTGGCCCGGCACGTTGGCGCACAGGCGCAGCGCGCCCAACAGGTCCAGTGCCGCGCGGAAGTCACCCAGGCGGGCATCGTCGCCGCTGAGGTGGGCCCAGCCCACGCGCCAGCCGCAGGCGCGGTGCACCTTGCTCAGGCCGCTGAAGGTCAGGCACGGATGATCACCGGCCAGCGGCGCGACCGGCTGGAACACCGCGTCGTCGTACAGGATCTGGTCGTAGATCTCGTCGACCAGCAGCAACAGGTTGTGGCGGCGTGCGATCTCGACCACGCGCTCCAGCAGTTCGCGCGGGTAGCTGGCGCCGCTGGGGTTGTTCGGATTGATCAGCACGATGGCGCGGGTGCGCGAGGACACCAGCGTCTCGATCTCGCTCGGGTCCGGCTGGAAGCCGTTCTCCGGTGCGCAGCGGTAGTACACCGGACGGCCATCGTTGAGGATGGTCGAGGCCGACCACAGCGGGTAGTCGGGCGAGGGCACCAGCACTTCATCGCCCGGGTTGAGCAGCGCACGCAGCGACAGGTCGATCAGCTCGCTGACGCCATTGCCGAGGAAGACACGGTCAGGGTGCGCATCGGGCGCGCCACGACGGGCGTAGTAGCTGGCGATGGCTTCGCGCGCCACCGGCAGGCCCTGCTGGTGCGTGTACGGGTCGGTGCGGCCCATGTCGTCGGCGATCGCACGCTGCAGGTGCTCCGGCGCGCGGAAGCCGAAAGCGCCCGGATTGCCGATGTTGAGCTTGATCAGCTTGCGGCCCTGCGCCTCCAGCTCCCGGGCTCGCCGCGCCAGTTCTCCGCGGATTTCGTAGCGCACTTCGGAAAGGCGCTCGCGGATGGCCAGGGGCTTGGGCGAGTTGGTGGACATGGGAGCTGGGCCGTCAAAAGGCATGGGGCTTCCATCCTACCGGAATTGCTGCAATGCATGGCAAGGGCGCCGGGCCCGTCATTGCTGGGCTGGCAGGGCGCCGGCACAGGTAGAATGGCGGCGATGACCCAGACCCCCGATTTCATCGCCCTGCAGACCATTGGCTGGCCCTGGCCGGGCCCGGCGCAGCAGGCCGACTGGCAGGCCGCAATGGCCGCACATCCGCAGGCCCGCCCGGCACGGGTGATCGAACAGCACCGCACCCACTACGTGGTGGCCGATGGCCCGGATGCGTCGATCAAGGCCGAGTCGCTGCCGGAATGGCAGCGCCCGCGCTTCCCCAGCCATGAACGGCCGGCGGTGGGTGACTGGGTGCTGCTCGATGGCATCCGCATCGTCGCCCTGCTGCCACGCCGCACCGCGATCAAGCGAGGCGCCGCCGGCGAGCACTACCACCAGCAGGTGATCGCGGCCAATATCGACACGGTGTTCATCGTCTGCGGCCTGGATGCCGACTTCAATCCGCGCCGCATCGAGCGCTACCTGCTGCTGGTCGGCGGTGGCGGTGCCGAACCGGTGGTAGTGCTGACCAAGGCTGACCAGACCGAGTACAGCGAAGACGCGCTGGCGGTGCTGGAAGAGCTGGAGATGCAGGGTATCGCGCTGCATGCGATCAATGGCCTGGATGCCGACAGCGTGGCGGTGCTGCAACCGTGGCTGGGCCCGGGCCGCACGGTGGTGCTGGTGGGCTCGTCCGGTGCCGGCAAATCGACGCTGACCAACACCCTGCTGGGCGAGCAGCGGATGAAGACCAACGCGGTGCGCGCCAACGATTCGCGCGGACGCCACACCACCACGCACCGCGCACTGATGCCGCTGCCGACCGGCGCCTGCCTGATCGACACCCCCGGCATGCGCGAGCTGAAGCCGACCGGTGAAGAGACGCTGTCCGAAGGCGGCTTCGCCGATATCGAAGCGCTGGCCGCACAGTGCCGTTTCAACGACTGCAAGCACCAGCAGGAACCGGGCTGTGCCGTACGCGCAGCGATCGACGCAGGTGAGATCGAAGAGAGCCGGCTGCTCAACTACTTCAAGCTGAAGGAAGAAGTGGCCGCCGCCGCCGCCAAGCTGGCGGTCCGCCAGGCCGAGACCGCGCAGGAGCGTGGCGGCAAGAAGGGCAAGGGCCAGCAGTTCCGCCCGGCCGGCAAGCCGCGTAGGCGCTGATCGGTACCGCGGGGGCGGATCCCATTGCACCGCAATGGGCGCTGACCCCAATGAACCCGCCTCTGCCTGCTTCGGGCAGATGCCAACTGCCCGCTCCTGACAGGTGCCAACCCTGGTTGGCACGGGTGTGTCCGAAGCCCACCGTCGGCGGACGCCAACCAACGTTGGCACCTACCAAAGCAAGGGCAGGGCGCTATAGTCCGCGCATGGAACCGACTGCGACGCTGGACCGTGACGTGGCCCACCATGCAGCGCTCGATGCGCGCCTGGTCGAGGCCGTGGGAGGCATCCGCCTGCTGGGCCTGACCAGTTGGCCGGCAACGGTGCAGGCACCGTTCCTGGATAGCGTGGCACGTGGTCAGCCGGTGCTGCCGAAGGTGGATTACCCACGGCTGGACTTCAGCGAAGAACGTCGCGCGCTGGCCGCGATCGCCGCCGACTGCGACGACAGCCACCCACTGGGCCACTACGTGCGGCAGTCGGCGCAGAGCTGGGACCTGGCCGCGCAGCTGCTGGAAGGGCTGGGCACCGCCGCGGTCGATACCTGTTCGGTGCAGCTGTTCGGCGCACCCGAGCAGCCGCTGCCGGGCAATGGCCCGAGCACGCGCGAAGCAGCGCGCCACTTCATCCAGATTGCCGCCGAACTGGACCACGAACTGCTGGCGCCGGAAGAGCAGGTGCCAGTGTCGGCCATCGCCCTGCAGCTGCAGCTGCAGAACGACCTGGATGCCTTCTTCGAATCGCGCATCATCCAGGTGCAGCTCGACCCGGAACTGGTGTCCAAGGCGGCTGCCGGCCCGACCCGCATCCGACTGCGCACCAGTGCCCGCTTCAGTGCCTACGACCGCGCGCAGCTGTTCCACCACGAAGCGCTGGTGCATTCGCTGACCGCATTGAATGGCCGCGAACAGCCGGTGCTGCCGAGCCTGGCATTGTCTTCGCCGCGGGTGACCGCGACACAGGAAGGCCTGGCCACGTTCGCCGAGCAGATCACTGGCAGCATCGACATCGAGCGCCTGAAGCGCATCAGCCTGCGTACCGAAGCGATTGCGATGGCACGCGAAGGCGCCGATTTCATCGAAGTGTTCCGCTATTTCTGCGACGCCGGGCAGAATGCGGAGGAGAGCTTCGCCTCGGCACAGCGCGTGTTCCGCGGCGTGCCGCCGAATGGCGGCCTGGCCTTCACCAAGGACACGGTGTACCTGCGCGGCCTGGTGTCGGTGCACACCTTCTTCCGCCACATGCTGGCCGAGGACCGCCTGCAGGTCTGCCGCTGGTTGTTCGCCGGCAAGATGAGCCTGACCGATGCGATCGCGTTCGCGCCGTTGTTCGAGGCGGGGGTGCTGAAGCCGCCGCGCTGGCTGCCGCACTGGGTGAGCCGGGCGAACGGCCTGGCCGGGATGCTGGCGTTCTCGCTGTTTGCCAACCGGATACGGATGGACCAGCTGGCGCCGGAATGAAATGCGTTGGCGGGATGATGCGCTGGCGCCTCGATTGATGTCGCTGGGCGGCGGTGGGGCACCCTGGCCAGGACACGCCGTAAACCCATCCATGGGGGCTCGATCGGCGCATCCATGCGCCTCACGGTCCTGGCCAGGGTGCCCCACCGCCGCCAGACAGTTTCCCGCGCGGGCGGCAGCACATCATCGCGCCGAAGGGATTGCGCTTGAAAAGCAAAGAGCCGGGCAATGCCCGGCTCTTTGCTTCTGCTCTTCTTTGCCTTCCGCACCGTGGCGCGGGAAGCCGTCGAGCAGGGTCGGATGGGCCGGCGCAGGACCGTTGGCGCCATGGATGGCGCCATCGAGCCCCCATGGATGGGTTTACGGCGTGTCCTGCGCCGGCCCATCCGGCTCTGCCCCGCGATGATAATCAAGACGCTGCGGAGCAACGCTTTCGACTTAGAACTCCGCCGCCACCGTCATGAACAACTGACGCGGTGCGCTCGCATGGATCGCATAGCGCGTGCCCTTCGGATCGGTCGGCGCGAACGAGCTCAGTTGGCCGGCATAGCGCTTGTTGGTCAGGTTGGTCGCGTTCAACGACACCCGCACGTTGCGCAGGCCCAGGCCCGGGCCGAAATCGTAGCCCGCACCGGCGTCGAAGGTGGTCACGCCCGGCACCGACTGGTCGTTGGTGTAGGTGTAGTAGCGCTTGCCGGTGTACTTGGCACGCAGGCTGGCGAAGAAGCCATCGCGGTTCCAGCTGATCTCACTGGAGGCCATGCGCTGCGGCGTATCCACCGTGATCTTGCCGGCCACCGGAACGATGGCGCCGCCCGAGGTGTAGTCATCCTCGTAGGTGGTCTTGTTCCAGGACAGCGCGTTGTACCACTGCAGGCCGTCGATCGGCTTGAGGATGAAGGTCAGTTCCGCGCCGTAGCTCTTCACCGAACCGACGTTGATGAAGCGCGTCACGCACTCCGGACGCGTGCCGACTTCGATGCTCGAGCACGGGTTCAACGACAGCAGGCGGTTGTCGAACTTCACGTTGTAACCCGCGATCGACGCCTGGTACTTCTCGCCGAAGGTACGGAAGCCGGCTTCCAGGCTCTTGGACTTCTCCGGCTCCAGGCCGGCGCTGGCCGCGAACGATTCCGGCGACACCTGCAGCGGGCCGCCGCTGCCACCGCCGACGAAGGCGGCGATGTTTTCGGCGTACGAGGCGAACAGCTCGTTGTTGGCGTTGAGCTTGAAGCCCAGGCCCACCTGCGGCAGCACCGATTCCTTGGCGGTCAGCGTGCCCGAGGCGATGCTGGTTTCCACGCCCGGCTGGGCGGTGGCACGCATGCGGGTGTTCGGGCTCTTGATGCCCACATCCACGGTCAGGCGCTGGTCCAGGAAGCGCATGCGGTCCTGTACGTAGAACTGGCGCGTGCGGATGTCGAAGTCCTGGTTGAACAGCAGGCGGTCCGGGTTCTTCAGGTACAGGTCGTCCAGGAACGGGCCACTGATGTAGTAGAAGTTGCGCGAGACGTTGTGGTCGTTCTGCTCGTACCACAGGCCGGCTTCCAGTTCGTGGATGCCCACC
This sequence comes from Stenotrophomonas sp. YJH_SMC_21, assembly GCF_059369555.1. NCBI lineage: Bacteria > Pseudomonadati > Pseudomonadota > Gammaproteobacteria > Lysobacterales > Lysobacteraceae > Stenotrophomonas > Stenotrophomonas sp. YJH_SMC_21. The sequence continues at coordinate 131,209 of NZ_JCAFSU010000001.1, read as the reverse complement.
GTCCACGACAATGCGGCGGTCAGGCCATCGCGGTTGATCGTGTAGTTGGTGCTGCGGATCGAGATCGGCAGCATCCTGTCGGTGCCCGGGTAGGATGGCTGGCCCGGTGCCCACCAGTGGCCCTGACCACGGTTGTCGTGGTGATAGGCCAGCAGCTTCAGGCGGCCCTGCTCGCCCAGGCGAAGGTCGGCATCGACCGAATAGAGATTGTCGTCGCGCAATGCGCGGCTCTGGTAGTAGGCATCGTCGATGCTGTTGACGCCGCCGCTGAACTTGCAGCGCGCCTTGTTGTAGGTGCCCGGCGCGCAGTACGCAGCGGCCACGGCGCGATCCCAGTCCGGCGCGTAGATGTTCCAATCCCAGCCCAGGCCACGCGCCAGCATGTCCTTGGACAGGTAGGCGTAGTTGGCCTGGCTGGCGCGCGAGGTGGCCACGAACGCCCCGAAACGGTGGTCGCCGACATTCCACACTGCCTTGGCGTTGAACTGGCGGGTGGTCTGGTTCTGGTAGGGCGCGGCCCACATGTCCTGGTCCTGGTGCACGCCGGACACATAGGCCGAGAAGCCGTTGATGTCACCGGTATCCACGCGCAGGTAGCCACGGCGCTGGCTGTTGTCGCCGACGGTGACGCTGGCGCGGCCACCGAATTCGGTGGACGGGTCCATCGAGAAGTACTGGATGGTGCCGCCCAGGTTGCTGGTCGAGGCCACGCCCAGCGAACCGATGCCCTGCGACAGCTCGGCACCGGCCAGGTTCTCGGCGATGATCGCGCGGGCGATGCTCAGGCCGTTGTAGTTGCCGTAGCTGTTGTCGCCCAGCGGGATACCGTCCAGCGTGTAGCCGAGGCGGCTCTTGTCGAAGCCACGCAGGCTGATGGTCTGCGATTCCTCGTTGGCACCGAAGGCGTCGTTGGACTGCACCGACACGCCCGGCAGGCGGTCGAGGATCTTCTGGCCGCTGGTGCCCGGCGGCAGCACCTGCTTGTCGACGGTGGTGATGCGCTGCACCTGGCGGGTCTCGCCCTGGCCGATCACGGAGACGGTATCCAGCGTCTGCGCGCTCAGCGCGGCATCGGTGCTGGCGCCGGTATCGGCGGCGGTGGCGGCATGGGCGCTGGTGGCGGCGGAGAGCGCGATCGCCACGGCGATCGTCAGGTGTCGGGTCTGCATGGTGGTCCGTTGCATTGGGGGTGGTCACCGGCACGCGTGCGCGGTGCATGGCCACTATGCGAACGGAACATGAAACCTTCTTTACGGAAAACCAACGAACGGTGCAGGGCAGTGGTGCGTGTCCTGCAACATGTTCGTCATGGTGGTAGGCCGGTGGGAATCAGAAGCGCTCCCCAGGCCAGCTCAATTTGAGCTGGTCCATGCAGTCGCGGTCATGTTCGGAGAATGAGAACCCGATCTGGATGCCGTTCACTACTGTGCCGAACACCGTCGACTCGTCCAGGCTATGCCCTGACGGCACGGAAAGGACATTGAAGTCGGGGTAGCGACGACCCATCTGCTTTCGCGAGATGCAGGCGCCGCTCAGCCGCAGCGTAATGCCTTTGATGATTCGCCCGGACGCGTCGGTGTAGATCTGGCCAGAGGGCCCCTTGATCCTCCCAGCGACCACGAATGGCGCCAGATCGATGGTGGCGCTGTCGCCCCGGCCCATTCTTGCTTCCGAACGCGAGCCGGCCGGAGCCAGGGGTGATAGCTGCGCGACAAGGTCAGAGCGTGACAGCTGCAAGGACCAGCGCTCCACGAGCCGCCAGGTTGCACCCGCCTCTTCCGCAGTGGCAGCGGGTGGCGTGGCCGCCAGTGGTGAGCTGGCGACCACAAGAAGCGCAATCAGCAATGCACGCATGCCTACCTCCTTGATCCGCGATTCCGGCCGTTCGTCCATCGGGCTCAGCGAGCGTTGGCAGGTATAGCACCGGTTCTGCCGATGTATCGGGCAATGCGTCCCGAATATGCAGAAGCAAAAAAAGGGGCCGCATCCCCCTCGCAAGCGAAGGTTCACCGGCCCCGCGCACTCCGTGGGGGAGGAGGTCCACGCCTTGCGTGGAGACGGGCTCAACCCATGTACAGACCACCGTTGACCGCGTAGTCGGCACCGGTCACATACGAGGCTTCATCCGACGCCAGCCACGCGCACAGGCCGGCCACTTCCTCGGGGCGGCCCAGGCGGCGCACTGGTACCGAGGCAGCCAGCCGGTCCAGCACATCCGGCGGGAAGCTGCTGATCGCCTGGCTGGCGATGTAGCCCGGCGACAGCGTGTTGACGGTGACCCCGCGCGACGCAACTTCGGCAGCCAGCGCACGGCTGAAGCCATGCATCGCGGCCTTGGCGGTGGCGTAGTTCACCTGGCCGATCTGTCCCTTGTGGGCACTGACCGAACCGATGTTGATGATGCGGCCCCAGCCCCGCGTGGCCATGCCGTCCACCACCTGCTTGGTCAGGTTGAACAGCGCGTTGAGGTTGGACGCGATCACCGCGTTCCAGTCCTCCACCGTCATCTGCCGGAACAGCAGGTCGCGGCTGCCGCCGGAGTTGTTGACCAGCACGTCCACTTCACCGACTTCGGCGCGCACCTTGGCGAACGCCGCGCTGGTCGAGGCCCAGTCGGTCGCGTTGCCTTCGGAGGCGATGAAGTCGAAGCCCTGTTCGCGCTGCTCGCGCAGCCAGTTGGCCTTGCGCGGCGAGTTCGGCGCGCAGCCGGCAACCACGGTGTGGCCGCTGCGGGCCAGGCTCTGGCAGATGGCAGTGCCGACACTGCCCATTCCACTGGTGACGTAAGCGATTCGAAGCGTCATTGCAGAAGGCTCCTTGGCAAAGGGTCAGGCGGCGAGGGGATACAGGCCGAACAGCAGGCTGCCGACCATCAGCAGCATCGAGATGGCGATGGCCCACTTCAGGGTGAACTTCTGGTGGTCGGCGAATTCGACCTTGGCCAGGCCCACCAGCAGGTAGGTGGACGGCACCAGCGGGCTGAGCAGGTGCACCGGCTGGCCGGCCAGCGAGGCGCGCGCCATTTCCACCGGGGTGATGCCGTAGTTGCCAGCGGCCTCGGACAGGATCGGCAGCACGCCGAAGTAGAACGCGTCGTTGGACATGAAGAAGGTGAACGGCATCGATGCCACCGCGGTGATCACCGCCAGGTACGGGCCCCACGATTCCGGAATGACGGCCAGGAAGCTGTGCGACATCGCTTCGACCATGCCGGTGTTGTTGAGGATGCCGGTGAAGATGCCCGCGGCGAAGATCAGCGACACCACCGACAGCACGTTGCCGGCATGGTTGACCACGCGACGGCGCTGCTCGGCCAGGTTCGGGTAGTTGATCACCAGGGCGATGGCGAAGCCGACCATGAACAGCACCGGCATCGGCAGCACGCCGATGATCAGCGCGGTCATCAGCGCCACGGTCAGGGCCAGGTTCACCCACAGCAGCTTCGGGCGCTTGATGTCTTCGGCGTCTTCCACGGTCGGCAGCGGATTGCTGTCATCGGACACGCTGTTGTCCATCCAGCTGCCGCCCTTGGGCAGGGTCACCACGCCGAGGCGACGGCGTTCCTTCAGGCCCAGGTACCAGGCCAGCAGCAGCACGCCGGCACAGGCGATCACCATCGACGGGATCAGCGGCACGAACACGTCGGCCGGGTCCACGTGCAGCGCGGTGGCCGCGCGTGCGGTCGGGCCGCCCCACGGGGTCAGGTTCATCACGCCGCCGGCGAGGATGGTCACGCAGGTCATGTTCAGCGCGTTCATGCCCAGCCGCTGGTACAGCGGCAGCATCGCCGAGACGGTGATCATGTAGGTGGTCGAGCCATCGCCATCGAGCGAGATCAGCATCGCCAGCACTGCAGTGCCAAGCACGATCTTCATCGGGTCGCCCTTGACGAAACGCAGGATCACCCGCACCAGCGGATCGAACAGGCCGGCGTCGATCATCACCCCGAAGTAGAGGATGGCGAACATCAGCATCACGCCGGTCGGCGCGATCTTCTTGATGCCCTCCAGCATCATCTCGTCGATGCCGGCACCGAAGCCACCGATCAGCGCGAACAGGATGGGAATGGTGATCAGGGCGACGAGCGGCGACAGGCGCTTGCTCATGATCAAGTACATGAACGTAATGACCATGCCAAAGCCGAGGATGCTCAGCATCATCTGCGGACTCCTTGCGAAAACAGGACGTGGGGAGTGGAAGGGGCCCGGGCGGAATGCCCGGAATGTCGGGCCTAGAAGTCGTACTGCAGGCGGCCGGTGACCGCGCGCGTGCGGTCCACCGTCACCCCGGCCAGGCGATCACGGTTACGGCTTTCGATCACGTTGAGCATGAAGCGCAGGTTGTCGCGCAGGTACCAGTTGCCACCCAGCGTCCAGGCTTCGGTACTGCCGCGACGCAGGTCCGGCGCACCGTCGAGATGCTGCGCGCCCCACATCTGGTCGTAGCGCAGCGCCACTTCGAAGGCACCGGCCTTGTGCCGGATGTCCTTCACCCGCGCGAATCGACCGGTCTTGCGGTCGTAGGCACGACTTTCGCCGGTGACGAACCAGCTGAGCATGCCGTAGGCCGCCATTACATCGCCGCGCTGCGCGCCGTCGTCGAAGGTTGCGCCACTGAACTCGCCCTGCCACGACAGCGGGCCGCGCACCTGCGCGTATTCCAGCGACCACTTGTTGACGTCGGTATCGCGGCCGGCGGAGAAGTCGACCAGGGTCAGGCGGCTGTTGTCGGACAGATGGCCGGCCGGGCGCGGGCGGATGCGCAGGCCGGGCACGCCGTTGGCGCCGGGGTTGTCGTAGGCCTCGCGGGCCAGCGACAGGCCCAGGTGCAGCACGTCGCCATCGCTGGGCGAGGGCGCCCAGGTGACGCGGCCACCGGCAGCGCGACCCTTCACCTGCCAGGCGTCGATGCTCTCCAGGCTGTAGAGGCTGACCGCCCAGGTGAAGTCACCGGGGTTGGCCTGCCAGGACGCACCCAGGCGGTACAGCGGCGCCAGCGTGGTGCCGGCGTTGCCGCGCTCCAGGAAGCTGCCGTAGTTGGAGCTGGTACGGTCATCCAGCGAGAAGTACTGCTTGAACTGGCCGACGGTCAGCTTGCCGGCCTTACCGAAGCTGCGTGCCAGGTACACGTCCTTGGCCTCGACGCGGTCGCCGGAGAAATCGGCTTCCAGCTTGTAGTCGACCACGAAGAACTTGCCGGACACGTCAACCCACGCACGGCGGATTTCGGTGTCGTCCTTGTTCGGGGTGCCCCGGTTGTCGTTGTCGAAGGTGGCGAAGTCCAGGTGCAGGCGACCACCGAGGGTGGCGGTGACCGGACGGTCGTCTTCGGCGGCAATGGCCGGCGCCGACAGGGCAGCCAGCGCCATCATGGCGGCAGGGCGCCGCCAGGCAAACGTGAATTCCACAAACCCTCCCAGGTGCGCGCCAGGCGCGCGGCAATCGTGGGCACCGGACGGTGCGCGGCCGCAGTCTGGGTCGGGCAAGCTGTCATCGTCCTGTCAACGGATTGTGCGGTGCAGCGTAAAGCGGCCCGCTGCTGCCTCCGGGCGGGGCCCGGCGAGCGCGGCAGCGGCATGCGGTAGCATTCGTTTCCCCTCCCATCCCCGTGCCCATGCGCCTGCTGCTGGTCGAAGACAACCCGGACCTGGCCGATGCGATCATCCGCCGCATGCGCCGCAGTGGGCATGCCGTGGACTGGCAGGCCGATGGCCTGGCGGCGGCCAGCGTACTGCGCTACCAGAGCTTCGACCTGGTGGTGCTGGATATCGGCCTGCCCAAGCTCGATGGCCTGCGCGTGCTGGCCGGCATGCGCGAGCGCGGCGACAGCACGCCGGTACTGATGTTGACCGCGCGCGATGGCATCGAAGACCGCGTGCAGGCGCTGGATGTCGGCGCCGACGACTACCTGGGCAAACCGTTCGATTTCCGCGAGTTCGAAGCACGCTGCCGCGTGCTGCTGCGGCGTGCGCGTGGCCAGGCCAGCGAAGTGGTGCAGATCGGCGGCTTCCAGTTCGATAACGCCGCGCACCGGGTCAGCCTCAACGGTGAACCGATCGAACTGCCCAACCGCGAATATCGGTTGCTGGAAATCCTGGTCGGGCGCATTGGCCAGGTGGTCGGCAAGGACGAAATCGGCAACGGCCTGTTCGGCTTCGACGACGAAGCCGGTCCGAATGCCATCGAACTGTATGTGGGTCGCCTGAGAAAGAAGCTGGCAGGCGCACCGCTGCGCATCACCACGGTGCGCGGCGTTGGCTACCTGCTGGAAGCCAGTGACGGCAGCGCCGACGCCGATGGCTGACGCGCGTACCGCGAATGCCGCACCGGGCTCGCTGCGGCGCACGTTGCTGCTCTATCTCGGCGCGTTGCTGGCGGTGTTCGCGGTGGCCCTGCTGTTTGCCGCGCGCGGCTATGGCCAGCGCGCCGCCAACCGTTCCTACGATCACCTGCTGGTGTCCTCGGCGTTGTCCATTGCCGATTCGGTGGCCCTGGTCGATGGCCAATGGCAGGTCGATCTTCCCTATGCCGCGCTGGACCTGCTGGCGATGGCTCCGGAAGACCGTGTGTTCTATCGGGTCGCCGACAGTCGCGGCAACCTGATCACCGGCTACGGCGACCTGCCGGCGCCACCGCGCCGGCCCGGCCCGCAACCGCAGCTGTTTGATGCGGCGTACAGCGGCGAGACCGTGCGCTTCGTGGTCGTCGGCCGCAGTTTCGCCGCCGCGTCGGCGCAGGGCGAGGTGCAGGTGCAGGTCGGCCAGACCCGGCGTGCACGTGAAGCGGTTGCGCAGGACATGGTCAACCGTGCATTGCTGGCGATCGGTGTGCTGTCCGGGCTGCTGCTGGCGCTGGTGGCCTTTGGCGTGCATCGCGCGTTCCGGCCATTGGTGCGGGTGGAACGCGAGCTGTCGCGCCGCGAGCCGTCCGATCTGAAACCGCTGGATGCGCGCGTGCCGCGCGAGATGGACCAGATGGTGGCGGCGTTGAACCGCTTCATGGAACGACTGTCCAGCAGCAACGAGACCTTGCGCGCGTTCATGGCCGAGGCCGCGCACCAGATGCGTACGCCGTTGGCTGCCCTGCGCGCGCAGGCACAGCTGGCGCTGGATGACGACGACCCCGAGGACATGCGGCGCAGCCTGCAGGCGATCGAACGCAATGCCACCCACATGAGCCGGTTGCTGAACCAGCTGCTCAGCGATGCCAGCGTGATCCATCGCTCGCATCTGCAGCGCTTTGCAGCGGTGGACCTGGCCGAGACCGTGCACCAGGCCCTGCATGAGGCGCTGCCGCAGGCCGGACCGGCACCGCGCGTGCAGCTGGCGATGACTGCCGAGCCGGTGCAGGTGCAGGTGCATGGTGATGCACTGCTGCTGCGCGAGGCGATCAAGAACCTGGTCGACAACGCCCTCAAGTACGGCGGTGACGGCCCGTTGCAGATCGCGTTGACCGTGGAAGGCGGGCAGGCCGTGCTGACCATCGCCGACCACGGTGCCGGCATTGCCGCCGCCGATGCCGAACGCGTGTTCGAGCGCTTCGCCCGTGGCGAAGGCGCGCCGTCCGGCGGCGCCGGGCTGGGCCTGGCCATCGTCAAGCGCGTGGTCGACAGCCATGGCGGTCGCATCGACCTCAGCAATCGCCCACAGGGTGGGCTGGTCGCCACCATCCGCCTGCCCCGGAGCAGTCCATGATCCGCCTGTTTGCTGCTGCTGTTGCCTTGCTGCTGGCCCTGCCGGTGCTTGCAGCACCGGGCGACGTGCGCCGCTTCCCGGCCCAGGCAAAGGCCACTGCGCAGCTGCGCATCCACGGCACCACCGACATCGAAGTGTTCGCGGTAGTGATTGCCGACTACCAGCGGCTGCACCCCGGCACTGAGGTGGTGTACGAGGACATCATCACCCAGGACCTGTACGCGCGGTACCTGCACGACCGCGGCGGACCGGCATCGCCGGACCTGCTGATCTCCAGCGGCATGGACCTGCAGACCAAGCTGGTCAACGACGGCCACGCGCTGCCGCATCGTTCGGCGCAGACCGCTGCGCTACCGGCCTGGGCGCAGTGGCGCAACGAGGCCTTCGGCATCAGCTACGAGCCGGTGGTGATGGTCTACAACACCCGCGCACTGCCGGCTGCGAAGGTGCCGCACACGCGTCGGCAACTGCTGGACCGGTTGCGCGCGGAGGGGGCACCGCTGCGCGGCAGGGTCGGTACCTATGACATCGAGCGCAGCAGCGTCGGCTACCTGTTGTCTACCCAGGATGCACAGCGTGGCAGCATCGCCGGCGCGTTGCTGGGCGCGCTGGGCGACAACGACGTGGTGCGCGAGGAGCGCACCGGCGTGCTGCTGGACAAGGTCGCCAGCGGACAGCTGTCGCTGGTCTACAACGTACTCGGCTCCTACGCGCAGGCGCGCATCGACGCGGGTGCGCCGCTGGCGATCGTGGAGCCCGAGGACTACACGCTGGTGGTGCTGCGTACCGCGGTGATTCCACGTACCGGCCCACACCCGGAAGAAGCCCGGCGCTTCCTCGACTACCTGTTGTCACCGCGTGGCCAGCAGGTGCTGTCGCGCGAGGCACGCCTGATGCCGATCGTGACCGGCAACGCACGTGGTGACGATGCGCCCGGCCGCAGCCGCCGCCCGATCCAGCTCGGCCCGGGCCTGCTGGTGTACCTGGACGCGCTCAAGCGCCGCCAGTTCCTGGATGCCTGGCGCAGCAGCGTGGAGCCGGCGGGGCGCTGAGGCTCCGGCCTGCCCGTACAATGGCGGCATGAGCGAATACACCATCCTGATCGCCGATGACCACCCGCTGCTGCGTTCGGCGGTGGTGCAGTCATTGCGGCAGAGCCTGCCGCTGGCGCAGGTGCGCGAGGTGGCCAGTGCCGATGCCCTGGCCGAAGCGCTGGATGCCCACCCGGATGTGGACCTGGTGCTGCTGGACCTGACCATGCCCGGCGCGCACGGTTTCTCCGCGCTGCTGCACGTGCGCGGCTCGCATCCGGACATTCCGGTGGTGATCCTCTCGTCCAACGACCACCCGCGGGTGATCCGTCGTGCCCAGCAGTTCGGCGCGGCTGGTTTCATTCCAAAGTCTGCTCCGGCCGAGACCATCGGCGAGGCGGTGCAGGCGGTGCTCGATGGTGGCCTGTGGTTCCCGGCGATGGCCGCCGAACGCTCCGAGGCCGACGCACTGCTGGCCAGCCGCCTGGCCCAGCTGACCCCGCAGCAGTTCCGCGTGCTGCTGTGCCTGGCCGATGGCCTGCTCAACAAGCAGATCGCCTATACGCTGGGGTTGGCCGAGAACACGGTGAAGGTGCATGTCACCGCGATCCTGAAGAAGCTCGAATGCCACAGCCGCACACAGGCAGCGGTACTGGTGAAGGCGCTGGAGCCTGAGGGCGACGCCGGCATCGGGTTGTAGTTTCCAGCCAACGGCGCAGCCCCTCGTGGGTGGGTTTGGGTTGGTCGCTGAAAGCAGAAGCTGCGAGCGGGCCGGTCGGGTTGGGTGCGCGGGGGACGCCGTGAATCCGTCCCTGGAGGCTTGGCAGCCGCATCCATGCGGCTGACACCCCCGCGCACCCAACCCGACCGGCCTCTGACAGATTTCGGTGGCCTGTCACCCACGGAAGAGAAAAGAAGATCAAAAGCAAAGGCAGCCTGGCAGGCCATTTTTCGTAGAACCGAGCCCACGCTAGGCTGCTTTCTGGCCGGTCCGTGAAGCCGAGCATGGGCTCGGCTCTACACGAGCAAGCGCAGCGCGCGACCCGCTTTTGATCTTTTTTCTTCTCCGAGGGTGGACGCGCACGGAACGTGTCCGTGGCCGGGCAGATGGGCTGCACAGGGGCGTGAGCCGCATGGATGCGGCGACCGAGCTTACAGGGACGTACTTGCAGCGGCCCCTGTGCAGCCCATCTGCCCGGCCCCACCGATGAACTGCTTTGTGCGACCACCCACGAGGGGCTGCGCCGTTGGCTGGGAACTACCCGCGATGGCGGATCAACAACTGGCTCATCAACGCCCGCAGCGCCGGCGGCTTCACCGGCTTGGCCATCATTCCCCAACCGCGCTCGGCGGCCATCTCACGCAATCCCGCATCGCGCTCGGCGGTGACCAGCACCACCGGCGGACGGGCCTGCCACAACTCGGCCAGCGTCTCGTACAGCACCGGCCCGTGGTGATCGCCCATGCGCACATCCAGCAGCACCAGCTCCGGCACCGCGCCTGTTGCCGCCAGCTGCAGCGCCGCCTGCGGGCCGTCGGCCAGCGCCACCTCGCAGCCCCAGCGCTCCAGCAGCGCGCGGCTGGCGGCGCAGACGTGCGGATCGTCGTCGATCACCCACACCCGGCGACCGCGCAGCGGGTTGTCCGCGGCCGGTTCCTGCACCAGCACCGGCACAGGAGCAGTAGCGGGAATCGCGCTGGCTTCGCCGAACGGCACGCCCACCGCGAACACGCTGCCCTGGCCCAGCTGCGAGCGCAGGCGGATCGGGTGGCCGAGCAGCCGACCGATGCGGTCGACGATCGCCAGGCCAAGGCCGGCGCCGCGCTGCTGGCCGTCGTGCAGGCGGCGGAACTCCTCGAAGATCTCGCCCTGCAGCGCATCGGGAATGCCGGGGCCCTGGTCGTGAACTTCGATCCACAGCAGGCCTTCGCGGCGACGGCAGCCGAGCAGCACGCGGCCACGTTCGCTGTAGCGCAGTGCGTTGGACAGGAAGTTCTGCAGGATGCGGCGCAGCAGCGCTTCATCGCTGACCACCACCGCAGCGGTATCGACCCAGTCGACCACCAGCCCACGTGACTGCGCGGCGATGCCGAACTCGCGTGCCAGCGTCTGCAGCAAAGGCCCGAGCCGGAACGCCTGTACGCGCGTGGGCAGGCTGCCCGATTCCAGGCGCGCGATATCCAGCAGGCTGTTGAGGATCGCATCCTGCGCGGCCAATGCAGCATCGATGTGGTCGCTGGTCTGTTGCTGCGCCGGGTCACTCAGCTTGCCGCGCAGCACCGAGACGAACATGCGCGCCGCGTTGAGGGGCTGCAGCAGGTCGTGCACGGCCGAGGCAACGAAACGGGTCTTGTAGCGGTTGGCCTGCTCGGCTTCGCGGCGGGCTTCTTCCAGATCATGGGTGCGCTCGGCGATGCGGTGTTCCAGCGCATCGGCCAGGGAGCGCAGTTCGCGCGCGGCGTTCTTGTAGCTGGTGATGTCGGCATAGCTGGTGACGAAGCCGCCGTCAGGCAGCGGATTGCCACGGATCTCCAGCACCGTGCCGTCGTCCTTCTCGCTCTCGCGCATGTGCGGGCGGCCGCTGCGCAGGTGGTTCAGGCGACGCTCGATTGCTTCATCGACCGGGCCCGGACCGAGCAGGCCACGGCGTGCGTTGAAGCGGAACAGTTCCTCGATCGGCCGGCCGACGCGAACCAGGTCCTGTGGGAAACGGAACAGTTCCAGGTAGCGCGAGTTCCACGCGACCAGGCGCAGTTCGCGGTCGATCACCACCACGCCCTGCGGCAGGTGTTCGAGGCTGCGGCTGAGTCCGCTGTCGGCGTCGGTGGCCGCCTGCAGCAGGCCATCCTGTGCGGTGCGCAGTTCCTGTGCGTGCTGCTTGAGCAGGGTTTCCAGTTCGCGGCGGCTGCGCAGGCGATGCTTGGCAAGGCGTCGGCGCTGCTGCACGAACAGCACCAGGAAGCCCAGCGCCAGCCACGCGGCACCTCCGGTGAGGGCGGCTGCGCGACCGGCGGTGGTGGCGGCGCTGGCGTCGTGCAGCAGATGCAGGTTCCAGCCTTCGGCGGGCAGCGGCAGGCTTTGCCACAGCATCGGCTGCGGCAGTGTGGGATCGAGCAGGCGCACCATGCGGCCACCATCGGCAAGCACGTCTTCAGTACGCGCGCGCAATGGCTGCAACGCGCGGTCGGCGTATTGGCGGGCGTCCAGCATTTCGCGGCGCTCATCGGCGCCCAGCGGGCGCAGCAGGCGGTAGCGCCAGCTGTCACGGTTGGCCAGGAACACCACGTCATGGTCGTCGCTGGCCAGCACCACGTCCGGGCTGCTCAACCATTCCTGTTCCAGCGCCGACAGCTCGACCTTGATCACCACCACGCCGAGCCGCTTGCCGTCTTCCTCGATGGCCTGCGACAGGTAGTAGCCGGGTACGCCGGTGGTCATGCCGATGCCGTAGAAGCGGCCGCGGCCCTGCGCCAGTGCCTGCCGGTAGTAGGGGCGGTAGCTGTAGTTCTCGCCGACGTTGCTGGTCGGCTGGTCCCAGTTGCTGGCCGCCACTGCCACGCCGTCGTGGCCGACCAGGGTCAGGGTCGAGGCACGGGTGACTTCATTGGCGCGTTGCAGCTTGAGGTTCAGCCGCTGCTGTTCGGTGGGCGAGGGCGGCACACGCAGGGCGTGCAGCAGATCCGGATCCAGCGCCAGTACCTGCGGCAACGTGCCGAAGCGGTCGATGCGCTGCTGCAGGCCCTGGCCGTACAGCTGCAGCTGGCGTTGCACCTGGCTGCTTTCCTCGCCGAGGGCGCGCCGCCAGGCGTAGTGGCCGGCGGCGACCGCACAAAGCACGGTGCCTCCGACCATCACCAGGATGGTCAGCAACAGCATCCGGTGGCGGCTGAGCCAGTACATGGCGGCAGTCTACGCAGGGCCGGCGGGCGTGACGTGCACGCCCGCCGGGATCTGACGTGGAAGGGGTCAGAAGTGCATCTGCGCGCGCAGCTCGAAGATCTCCGGCGTGCTGTGCACACCACGACGGCTGGCGTCGACCTTCACGTAGTTGGCCTGGAACTTGAAGTGGCTGGTCAGGTACCAGTTCGCGCCCAGGGTCAGGTCGTGCTGGCGGCCACCAAGGATGCTGCCATCGTCCAGGTCCATGCGGCTGTAACGGGCCACCAGTTCCACCGCGCCGTAGTCGTGCGCCGGCTTGATGTTGGCCACGGCACCTGCGTTGTACGGGCGCGACTCGCCGGTCAGCACCCAGCTGGCCATCGCGTACTGGCCGCTGCCGGTGTAGTCGGGCTTGCCGTCATGGCGGGTGACCGTGGCGCGCAGGGCTTCGGCCTGCAGCGAGAACGGACCGCGGATCCAGATGCCTTCCAGGCCGGTGCGGCGGATCTGGTCGGCGGTGACCAGGGCGCCGGAATCGACGTAGCGGATGTCGGTCAGGCCGGCTTCCGGGCGTGCGCGAAGGCGCGCGCTGGCCTCGTGGTGCACGTCACGGCCATCGCTGTAACCGCGCGGATTTTCCTGCGAGTAGGCCAGTCCCAGGTGGATCACGTCACCGGGCGCCTTCACCGGGGTCCACACCGCACGTACTGCCTGGGTGGTCCCGGGGTTGTCACCCTGCAGGTCCTTGCCGCCATAGGCGCCGGCCTGCAGCAGGTACTGCGGACGCTCCAGCACCCATTCCACGCCGGTGCGGCGGCCTTCGTAGAAGGCCTGCACGGGCAGTGCGGTTTCCAGGAAGCTGCCGGCGCGCGAAGAGGTGTTCGCATCCAGGCCGACCGGCGTCTTCATGTAGCCGAAGCGGAAGCGACCGATGTCGCGACCGAAGAAGGCCTTGCTCTCGAAGCGCACGAACACGTCCAGCCAGGTATCGGACTGGAAGTCGTAGTAGACCATCGCGTCGTAGACGCCCTTCTTCTTCAGCGTCGCACCGAACTCCTTGCGGCGCACGGCGTCGTCGTCCTCCAGGCCGCTGCCCGAGGAGAAATCGTTGTAGTCGTAGGCGATGTTGGCGGTAGCGGCCAACTCGGTGCCGTCGCCGAAGGCGTACTTGGTCGGCCAGTTGTCGAAATCGGCAGCCGAAGCGAAGGCGGGAAGCGCGGCCAGCGACAGGGCCAGCAAGGTGGGAATCGGGCGCATGTTGGGTGCGGCTCTCTCAGATTGCGTGTGGACAGGACAACAACGGCCGCAGGGGCCGAAACTTTCGCAATGACGCGCCCGGCCGTTCAGCACGGGCCACCGGCCTCCCCAGGATCGGGCGGTGCGGCGCCAGTGTAGGCATCGCCGCCACCTGAACCGGGGGGCTAGTACCAATAGGTTATCTGCGCCGGCGTGCCCGGCGCGTACAAAGGCGTCCATTGGTCGCACCTCCTGCGCATGCAGCACAGGGCCTGCGATCAGTTTCCACGGTAACGGTTCCCGTGCTGTCCCGGGGCCGTACGTGCCTGAAAACGCCACTTCCGGAGTCCGCCATGCACATCCCGACCGCAGCCCCGGCGCCTGCAAAGCCGTTGCCGATCTATCGCCAGCTGTATTTCCAGGTGATCGTGGCGATCGTCCTGGGCGCCATCCTCGGCCACTACGAACCGCTGATCGGCGAGAAGATGAAGCCGCTCGGCGATGCCTTCATCAACCTGGTGAAGATGATCATCGCGCCGGTGATCTTCCTCACCATCGTCACCGGCATCGCCAGCATGACCCACCTGCGCACGGTGGGCCGGGTGTTCGCCAAGGCGATGGCGTACTTCCTGTTCTTCTCCACGCTGGCACTGATCGTGGGCATGATCGTGGCGCACGTGGTGCAGCCCGGCGCCGGCATGAACATCAACCCGGCCGAGCTGGACCAGACCGCGGTGCACAGCTACGTCGAGAAGTCGCACGACCTGACCCTGGTCGGTTTCCTGATGGACATCATTCCGAAGACGCTGGTGAGCGCCTTCGTCGACGGCAACATCCTGCAGGTGCTGTTCATCGCGGTGCTGTTCGGCATCGCGCTGGCCTCGGTGGGCGAGAAGGGCAAGCCGATCCTGAACTTCCTGGAGGCGCTGGTCGCCCCGGTGTTCAAGCTGGTGCACATCCTGATGAAGGCCGCCCCGATCGGTGCCTTCGGCGCCATCGCCTTCACCATCGGCAAGTACGGCGTCGGTTCGCTGGTCAACCTGGCGTGGCTGGTGGGCTCGTTCTACCTCACCGCGTTCCTGTTCGTGGCAGTGATCCTCGGTGTGGTCTGCCGACTGTGCGGCTTCTCGGTGTTCAAGCTGGCGCGCTACCTGAAGGCCGAGCTGCTGCTGGTGCTGGGCACTTCCTCGTCGGAGTCGGCGCTGCCGTCGCTGATGGAGAAGATGGAACGCGCCGGTTGCAGCAAGTCGGTGGTGGGCCTGGTGGTCCCGACCGGCTACTCGTTCAACCTGGACGGCACCAACATCTACATGACCCTGGCGGCACTGTTCATTGCCCAGGCCACCAACACCGAACTGACCCTGGGCCACCAGATCGCCCTGCTGCTGGTTGCCATGCTCAGCTCCAAGGGTGCGGCCGGCGTCACCGGTGCCGGCTTCATCACCCTGGCCGCCACCCTTGCCGTGGTGCCGGAGGTACCGGTGGCCGGCATGGCGCTGATCCTGGGCGTGGACCGTTTCATGAGCGAATGCCGCTCGCTGACCAACTTCATCGGCAATGCGGTGGCCACCGTGGTGGTTTCGCGCTGGGAAGGCGCGCTGGACCGCAACCGCCTGCAGCTGGCGCTGGATGGCCGCGAAAGCGAGCTGCCGCCGCCGGTGGACGCACTGCCCGAGGCGCTGCCGGCCAAGGGCTGACCCAGGTGTGTGGTACCGCGGGGCCGATCACGACAGTGGTACGGCCCCGCGGCGTTTCAGCGCGTCCCATGGCTGTCATCGGGGGCGCCGATGCTTGGCATCCCGGTACCGTCGCATACGGCACGGAATTGTGCAGTCGCAGCATGCCTGCGACAGGATAGCGACAGGTCCAGACGCTCCAACGGGGGTATCATCCCCTGTCCCTTCTGCCCATTCATGTAACCCACATCGATGTCCAACGAAGATTTCAAACAGGCCGCCCTCGATTACCACCGGATGTCCCCGCCGGGAAAGATCAAGGTTTCCGCTACCAAGCCCATGCTGACCCAGCGCGACCTGTCGCTGGCGTATTCGCCGGGCGTGGCGTACGCCTGTGAAGCGATCAAGGCCGACCCGCAGCAGGCCAGCGAGCTGACCGCCCGCGGCAACCTGGTGGCGGTGATCTCCAACGGCACCGCGGTGCTGGGCCTGGGCAACATCGGCGCGCTGGCCGGCAAGCCGGTGATGGAAGGCAAGGGCGTGCTGTTCCAGAAGTTCGCCGGCATCGATGTGTTCGACATCGAAGTGGATGAAACCGACCCGGACAAGCTGGTCGACATCATCGCCTCGCTGGAGCCGACCTTCGGCGGCATCAACCTGGAAGACATCAAGGCGCCGGAGTGCTTCGTGGTCGAGCGCAAGCTGCGCGAGCGCATGAAGATTCCGGTGTTCCATGACGACCAGCACGGCACGGCGATCATCGTCGGTGCGGCCGTGCTCAACGCCATGGCGATCACCGGCAAGAAGATCGAGGACGTGAAGCTGGCGACCACGGGCATGGGCGCGGCCGGCATTTCCTGCGTGAACATGCTGGTGCAGCTGGGCCTGAAGCCGGAAAACATCCTGGCCTTCGACCGCGAGGGCGTGATCCACACCGGTCGTACCGACCTGGATCCGGAAAAGCAGCGCTATGCGCGCGACACCGACAAGCGCACCCTGGCCGAGATCGTCGACGGCGCGGACATCTTCCTGGGCCTGTCGGCACCGGGCATCCTGACTGCCGACATGGTTAAGACCATGGCGCCGGACCCTGTGATCTTCGCGCTGGCCAACCCGACCCCGGAAATCATGCCGGAGGTGGCGCGCGCCGCGCGTCCGGACGCGATCATCGGCACCGGCCGTTCGGACTACCCGAACCAGGTCAACAACGTGCTGTGCTTCCCGTACCTGTTCCGCGGTGCGCTGGACGTGGGCGCCACCGCGATCAACGAGGAAATGAAGATCGCCTGCGTGCGTGCCATCGCCGCGCTGGCCCGTCGTGCGGCCACCGACATGGGCTCGGCCTACGGTGGCGAGACGCCGAGCTTCGGCCGTGAATACCTGATCCCGCGCCCGTTCGACCGCCGCCTGCTGGTGGAGCTGTCGGCCGCCGTGGCCCAGGCCGCGATGGACTCGGGCGTGGCCTCGCGCCCGATCGAGGACATGGGCGCCTACCGTGACAAGCTGGCCCAGTTCGTCTACCGCACCAGCCTGATGATGAAGCCGGTCTACGACCGCGCGCGCAGCGACAAGCAGCGCGTGGTGTACGCCGAAGGCGAAGAGGAAGTGGTGCTGCAGGCGGTGCAGAACGTGGTCGACGACGGCCTGGCACACCCGATCCTGATCGGCCGCCCGGAAGTGATCGAATCGCGCATCGAACGCCTCGGCCTGCGCCTGAAGATCGGCGAGAACGTTGAAGTCACCAACATCAACGACGACCCGCGCTTCAACGAATACTGGCAGTACTACCACGGCCTGACCGGCCGTCGTGGCGTGACCGTGGCCGCGGCGAAGAACCTGATGCGTTCGCGCCCGACCCTGATCGCGGCGGTGATGGTGGCCCGTGGCGAAGCCGATGCGATGCTGACCGGCATCGTCGGGCGCTTCCACAAGAAGCTGGGCTACGTGCGCAGCGTGCTGCCGCTGGAGCCGAAGGTCACCTCGACCTCTGCGATGACCGGCGTGATCAACCAGCAGGGCGTGTTCTTCTTCGTCGATACCCACGTGCAGGAAGACCCGACCGCCGAGCAGCTGTGCGAAGCGACCCTGCAGGCGGCCTACCGCATGAAGCTGTTCGGCATCGAGCCGAAGGTGGCGCTGCTGTCGCACTCCAACTTCGGCAGCCACGATTCCAAGGACGCGCTGAAGATGCGCCAGGTGCGCGAGCTGCTGCTCAAGCGCAACCCGCGTCTGAACGTGGACGGCGAAATGCAGGGCGACACCGCATGGGATGAAGCGCTGCGCCAGAAGCTGCTGCCGGGCTCGACCCTGCAGGGTCGCGCCAACCTGTTCGTGCTGCCGAACCTGGAAGCGGCCAACATCGCCTACAACCTGGTGCGTGTGTTCACCGACGGCGTGGCGATCGGCCCGATCCTGATGGGCGTGAACAAGCCGGTGCACATCCTGACCACCAGCGCGACCTCGCGCAGGATCCTGAACATGACCGCGATTGCAGCGGTGGATGCGCAGATCAGGAAGCAGATCGAAGCGGAAAAGAAGGCCTGAGGCTTTCTTCCCGATTCGATCTGCAGAAACGCGCCCTACGGGGCGCGTTTCTGTTTCCGCAAAGCGGAAACGGGTAGAGTCGACTGTTAGTCGACTGCTCTTGATTCGGGCGCCGAAAATCCCGCGCTATCGCGCGATAGTCGACCAACGGTCGACTCTACCGGTCCCAACGCCGGTCCCGATGCCGGTCCCAACGCCGGTCCCACCGCTGCCACACGCGCTACGCAACCCGGTCATGTCCCTGCAACGCCGTTGCGGCCCAATACGCCCACGCGGCCCGGCCGTGGGAAGGGACCGGACCGGCCTTCCCACCCTGGGCCCGACCAACTTTCCACGGGTGAGGGTGTCATGCGCAATCGAGTGACGCGGCGGTACTTCCAGCAGTTGTTCGCGCTGTACGCCGGCTTCGTGCAGTCGCGCTGAGGCGTAGACGCCAGCGAGGTAGAGTCGACCGTTGGTCGACTATCGCGCGAAGCGCGGGGTTTTCGGGGGCTGTACGAAAGGCAGTCGACTAACAGTCGACTCTACCCAGTCGCCGCAATACCCAGTCGCCGCAATACCCAGTTGATCGCCCAGTCAGCGCCGCTTGCCGCGGCGCGCTGGTGCCGGCGGCGGTGCATCCGAACGCGGCTTGGCGTACTGCGTCCACAGCGCCGGCAGTGCCTTGCCGGTGTGCTTCTGCCACAGCGCCGGCGTATAGCGGCCGTCGCGCAGGGCCTTGTCCAGCGCCAGCACCAGGCCGGGATACTCGGCCTCGGCCCATTTCAGGAAAGCACCGGTCACCCGGTAGCCGCTGTCGAAATTCTGCCCCTTCTCGACCTTGCCCGGCAGTACCCAGCCTGCGGCGGCATTGTCCATGCCGTAGCGGTCGCGTGCGTAGTCGGCGATGCCTTCCACCAGCCACCCCGGCACCCGTGCATCGCCGTAACCTGGATAGCCCTGCACGATGTGCATCGCCTCATGGGTGACCAGGTCGATGTCGTTCGGGTGCTGCGCCAACCAGCCTGGGTTGATGGTGATCGTCGCTGCCTGGTCCTTGTCGCCGACGAAGGCGATGCCGGTGTAGGCCGGATCGATCACGATGCGCACCATCGCCGGCGCGGCCGGGTGAAAGTCCGCGCGTTCGCGCAGGTAGGCGAAGAAGAACGTATCGATCACCCGCTTGCGCTGCGGCGCGGCCAAGGCGCCACGGGCGTCCTGGTAGTTCAGCGTCACGCCGTCGCGGGTCAGCTGCGTATCGAACGCCTGGGTCTGGCCGAAACTTGAGAAGGACAGGGCAACAAGGGCCAGAGGCAGAAGACGGTAGCGCATGCGGCTCATTGTACGGTGCCGGCCGCCAGCAGTTCGATCTCCGCCAGTGGCAGCCGTGCCGGTGCCGCCAGGCGCAGGCGGTATTCGCTGTAGCGGCCGGGTCTGGCGATGCGGAACGGACGGGTCTGGCGGGCGGATTCGAAGTCTTCGCCGCTGCGCTGGTCGAGCACGGTCCAGCTGCCGCCGCCGTTGCGCGCCTCCAGCGTCCACTCACCGCCCTGGATGCGGCCGTCGCCGCTGGTGAGCGTGTACATCGTCGGCGTGCCGTCGCTCAGTCCGGTCAGCGCGATGGTTGCGCCGCCGCCCAGGCCCACGGTGGTACTCGCATCGTCATCGACCAGTGCGGGCAGGGCGCGGCCATCGGCCAGCGTCGCCTTCGCGCCGCTGCCGAGCAGGTCGTGCAGCAGCTGCGGGCGCTGGCCGCGCGCGGTCAACGAGCGCGGCACATCGTCCACGCCGCTGCCCCAGCGCGACGGACGGGGTCCCATCACGAAGTCGAGGGTCGCGCCCTTGGCGATCAGGTCGTGTGGCACCCAGGTCTTCGTCCACGGCTTGCCGTTGATCTTCAGCGACTGCACGTAGACGTTCTCGCGCGAGTTGTTGGCCGCGTTCACGGTCAGCACCGCGCCACCCTGCAGCTCCACGCGTGCATGTTCGAAGGCCGGCGAGCCGATCACGTACTCCGGGGCGCCCATGCGCAGCGGGTACAGGCCCAGCGAGGCCAGCACGTACCATGCCGAGGTTTCGCCGTTGTCCTCATCGCCCGGATAGCCCTGGCCGATCTCGCTGCCGACGTAAAGCCGCGACAGGATCTCGCGCACGTGCTGCTGGGTCTTCCACGGCTGCCCGGCATACAGGTACATCCACGGGATGTGGTGCGCCGGCTGGTTGCTGTGCGCGTACATGCCCATGCGCACGTCGCGCGCTTCGGTCATCTCGTGGATGGTGCCGCCGTAGGAGCCGGCCAGTGCCGGGTCTGCGGTTTCCGGCGTGGCGAAGAAGGTATCCAGCTTCGCCGCCAGCTTGTCGCGGCCACCGTACAGCGCGGCCAGGCCTTCGCCGTCATGGGCGGCAGTGAAGGCGAAGGTCCAGCCGTTGGATTCGGTGTAATCGTGGCCCCACACGCGCGGGTCGTAGTCCTTGGCGTCCACGCGCCAGCGGCCATCCGCCTTGCGGCCCTGGAAGAAGCCGGCGGCAGGGTCGAACATCGTCGCGTAGCTGGCAGCGCGGTGGCGGAAGTAGTCGGCTTCGGTGCTGTAGCGCTCGCGTGCGGCCGGCGTGGCCGCGCGCTTGGCCAGCGCATCGGCCATGTTGGCGATGCCGAAGTCATTGAGTGCGCCTTCCATCGTCCACGACATGCCCTCATGCACGTCGGCGCTGGCGTAGCCCCGGAAGGTCGAACGGTCCATGCCCTTGCGGCCGACATGGCGGTCGGGTGGTACCACGGTCGCGTTCTTCAGCGCGGCGGCGTAGGCCTCGCCCGGATCGAAGCCGCCGACGCCCTTCAGCCACACATCGGCGAAGGCCACGTCCGAGCTGGTGCCGACCATCAGGTCCGCGTAGCCCGGCGACGACCAGCGCGCGATCCAGCCGCCAGCGCGGTACTGCTCGATGAAACCCTGCACCATCTGCCCGGCATCGTCGGGCGTGAACAGCGCGTAGGCCGGCCACGTGGTGCGGAAGGTGTCCCAGAAGCCATTGTTGACGAACACCTTGCCATCGCGCACGGCGGCAAAGGTGCGGGTCGCGCTGCCATCGGTGTTGTCATCGCTGGCGCTGGCCTGGTTGGCGTAGCGCCACTCCGGTGCGGCGGTGCTGCCCACGTTTTCATGGCCGGAATTCGGGTACAGGAACAGCCGGTACAGGCTGGAATACAGCGTGGTCTTCTGGTCGTCGCTGGCATCGCCGATGTCGAAGCGGGCCAGGCGTGCGTCCCATGCATCCTGCGCACGGCCGGCCACGCTCTCCAGCGTATCGGTGGCGGCGATTTCCAGCGCCAGGTTGTGTCGTGCCTGCTCCACCGAGATCAGCGAAGTGGCGATGCGCATGGTCACCCGTCGTTCGCTGCCGGCATCGAACTTGATGTAGCCGGTCGGTCGGCCGGTGTCGAGGCGCCCACTGCTGCGCCACGGCTTGTCGAAGCGGGCCACCACGTACATGCGGCTGGCGCCGTTGGACAGGCCGCTGCGCGTGTCGGTGTAGCCGGACAGCGTCTGCGTGGCGGCGTCCAGAGTCAGGCCACCGCGTGCATCGACATTGTCGAACAGCAGGTTGGCGTCGCCGTCCTCCGGGAAGTCAAAGCGGAACAGCGCGGCATGGTCGGTCGGCGCGATCGATGCCGCGACGCCGTTGTCGAAGCGCACGTCGTAGCGGTAAGGGCGGGCGCTTTCATGGCTGCGGTCGAACGACAGGGCACGCTTGCGGCGGTCAGCCTCCGGCACGCCACGACTGGCCGATGGCATCACCTGGAAGGTCTGGCGGTCGCCCATCCACGGGCTGGGTTGGTGGCTCAGCGCAAGCGCCTGCAGCTGAGGACGGTTCTGCGCGTCGTTCTGCTCGTTCCAGCGGTACAGCCAGTTCAGCGCACCGGCATCGGTGACCGGGGTCCAGAAGTTGAACCCGTGCGGCACCGCCGTGGCCGGGAAATTGTTGCCACGCGAGAAGGTGCCGTTGGCCTGGGTACCGCGGGTGGTCAGTACCCAGTCGGAGACGCGCGCTGGCTGCTGCCGTGGCACGGTGTCCAGGCGAACGTCATCAATCCAGCCGGAGACCGGTGCGCCGTCGGCACTGGCCACCTCCAGTTCGATCGCCACCACGCGGCGGCCCTTCAGCGCGGGCACATCGCCCAGCCGCACCGCCTTGCGCGCCCATTGCTGCGGGTACAGCGTCTTCGAGTCGCCCTGCGCGCGGGCGCCGAGGGCCACCCCATGCTGGTCACGCGCAGCGCCGGCCGAAACCCGACTGCCATCGTCCAGCAGCAGGTCCAGAGACACATAGGTCGAAGCCACGGTGTCCTTGCCGACGATCTCCGGCAGCACCAACCACGACAGGGTGGTATCGGCCTCGATGGTCACGTCCGCCTTGAACAGTTCGCGCCGCGCATTGCCACCTCCACTGCTGTAGCGCAGTGCGTGCAGGCCGCTGTAGCCGACATTGCGCTTGGCGGCGTAGGGCGCCGCGGGGCCATTGCCGATCGTGACCTGCAATGCGCCTGCGGCCGGTTCCGGAGCCGGCTGGCCCGGCTCGAACGAGCTCTGCAGTCCCTGTGCCAGCACCGGCATCGCGGTAGTCGCACAGGCCAGGGCCAGGGCGAGCGGAAGCAGGGCGCGGCGTGGATCGGACAGGGTCATGCAGGGGTCTCCCGGAAGGGCTGGCGGCGGGCAGAACCCGCATCGGCGGACACCACGGACAGCATCGCTCCGCCCGCCGCGATGGCAGTGGAAGAGGCGATGCCGGTCCGGTGGGGGCGGGCCATGCGATCGGGTCGGATTGGGATAGGCCGGTTCACGACCTGGCCCGATCCTGCAACAGCCGTGGCAACCTGACAAGTGCCATTTAGTTCGATCCAAATGCGGTAAATATCGTTGTCGGTGGTTTCCCGGGGTGGATCTGCAGGATCGGTCGGGAATTCCCACCGGCACCTCATCCCGAAGTGGCATGCAAGGTCGCAGGGAATCGGCCCGGTACGCGCAAAGACCCGTTGCGGCGCAATGTCGGGGCGGCCTGGATGCTAGAATCACAGGCCTCGCAACCCGTTCATCGACATCCGCCATGAGCCATACCGCCACTGCGCCCGCCAACGCCGAGAAGCGCTACACCGTGCACCGCAGCGATCTGCCGCTGAGCTGCCCGACCCCGGAAATGGCGCTGTGGAACTCGCATCCGCGCGTGTACCTGCCGATCGAAGACGAGCCCAATGGCGAAGCGCAGTGCCCGTACTGCGGTTCCGTGTTCGTGCTGGCCGACTAAGCGGCCGCCCCTTCGATGCGCCGATTGACCGTGGTGCAGTTGCTGCCGGCGCTGCACTCCGGCGGCGTCGAGCGCTCGACCCTGGAAATCGCTGCGGCCCTGGTCGCCGCCGGCCATCGCGCGCTGGTGGTTTCCGCCGGTGGCCGCCTGGTGCAGCCGCTGCTCGACAGCGGTGCCGAGCACCTCACCCTGGACATCGGCCGCAAGTCGCTGCTGACCCTGCGCCACTTGCCGACCCTGCGCCGCTTGTTTGCCGAGATTGGTGCGGACATCGTGCATGCCCGCTCGCGGCTGCCGGCCTGGCTGGGTCTGTATGCAATCCGTGCCCTGCCTGCCGCGCAACGCCCGCACTGGGTGACCACCGTGCATGGGCTGAATTCGCCCAGCCGCTACAGCGCGGTGATGACCAGCGGCGAACGCGTGATCTGCGTGTCCAACACCGTGCGCGATTACGTGCAGCGGCACTACCCGACCGTGCCCGAACAGGCATTGCAGGTGATTCCGCGTGGCGTCGATGTGGCCCAGTTCCCGCGCGTGGCGCGTGCCGATCGCCGTCCGCGGATGGCGCTTGCGGCAGAGTACCCATGGCTGGCGCAGGTTGAAGGCCCCTTGCTGCTGTTGCCGGGGCGTGGCACCCGCCTGAAGGGCCACGCACACGCATTGCAGCTGCTGGCGGATGTGCGCGCCGCCGGCGTGCCGGCACAGTTGTGGATGCTGGGCACCGATGAGCCCGGCCGTGAAGCCTACGTGGCCGACCTGCGCCGGCAGGCGGCCGCGCTCGGCGTGGCCGAGGCCGTGCACATCAGCACGCCGACCGCACGCATCGCCCAGGCCTACGCGGCCAGCGACCTGGTACTGCAGCTGTCGGACAAGCCCGAAGCGTTCGGCCGCACCGTGGTCGAGGCGTTGTCGGTGGGCCGGCCGGTGCTGGGTTGGGACCATGGCGGCGTCGGTGAGCTGCTTCGGCAGCTGCAACCCGCAGGTGCCGTGCCGCTCGGCGATGCGCGGGCATTGGGTGAACGTGCGCTGGCCCTGCTGGCCCAGCCCCCGTCCTTGCCGACCCGCATCCCGTTTACCCTGCAGGCCATGCAGCGCGATACCCTCCGCCTCTATGCCAACCTCGCCGGCTGACCCCGCCGTCATCGTGCGCGACGACCGCGCCGGGCGCTGGGCGCCCTGGTGGGTGCTGGCGTACGTGGCGATGTGGCCGTTGCCAGGCATCGCCGAAACCGTGTTGGGCCTGGGCGCGCTGTACGCGGCGGCGCGCATGGTGACGCGCCGCCTGCAGCGCCGCCCGCATCTGTTGAGCACGGCGGCCTGGGCACTGACTTCGATCCTGTTCCTTGGTTACTGGCTGCCGCAGGCATTCTCCGCATTCGATGCGATCGATCCGGCGGCCTCGTGGACCAAGGCTGCTGCGGGCCTGCGCTATCTGCCCTTCATGTGGCTGGTGGCGATCGCAGTGGCTACGCCGGAGCGGCGGCGGCTGACCTTCGCGGGGCTGGCACTGATCACCGGCGCATGGACGCTGGATGCGCTGGTGCAGGCGGTGGCCGGCACCAGCCCATGGTTCTGGTCGCTGGAACACCTGAAGCTGGCGGTCAGTGGCCACGCACTGTGCCCGGCCGACGAGGCCGCACTGGCAGATCGCCTCAGTGGCGCACTGGGACCGTGCAACCTGAAGTTCGGCCAGGTGCTGGCCAGCCTGTCGCCGTTCCTGCTGCTGCCCGCCGCGCGGCGCTTTGGCAATACGGGCTGGCTGCTGGCTGCGGCAGCGCTGGGCAGCGTGCTGCTGTTGGCCGGTTCGCGCGCCTCGTGGATCACCTTCGCGCTGGTGCTGGCCTACAGCGGCGTGCGCCAGTTCGGCTGGAAACGGCTGGCGGCGCTGGCGCTGGTGGCGGTGCTCGGCGCCGGTGCGCTGACCGCCAGCGTGCCGCAGCTGCGCGAGCGCTTCGCGCGAACGGCCATGGCCCTGGATGGGGGTGAGCGTGGTGTCGACGAGGCCCTGTCAGGGCGCGCGCGGATCTGGGAAGCCGCCGCCTGCATGATTGAAGAGCACCCGATCAATGGCGTGGGTGCACGTGGTTTCCGCGATGCCTATCCCGCTTGCGTGGCGGAGGACGGGCCGGCCGTGTGGGGCAATGCCCCGGCGCTTCATGCCCATCAGATCGTGCTGGAAATCCTCGCAGAGACTGGAGTGATTGGTCTGTTGCTGTGGCTGGCGGCGGTGGCCCAGGCCTGGCGCGCATGGCGCTACGCGCCGGCAATGGCCCGCGAACGCGCGCGTCCGGCGATGCTGGCGCTGGCGGTGACCGTGTTCCCGCTGAACACCCATCTGGCGTTCTATTCGGCCTTCTGGGGTGGCCTGACCGTATTGCTGGCCGCGCTGTTCGCCGGCAGCCTGCTGGCGCGCGACGCGGACGACACGCCGACGGCGGTGTGATCGTCCATCCAGCATGGCGTGGCTCTACTGCGCGTACCGAACGGAGATTGCTGTGGTGGATCCACGCCATGCGTGGATGGAGCTTTCCCGACGCAAACACAGGTAACCCACCCCCACCGGTGTTTCCATGCGTATCGTACGCTCGAGGCATGGCCAGCCCAAGACTCCGCTACGGTCGATATTCCCGATCCGGCAACGTGTACTCATTGACCACGGCAACCCTTGGCCGTGAACCGTTGTTCGCCGATGCGGCGAACATGGCGATCCTGATCGACACCCTGCGCTTCGTCGAGCGTAGGGGCTTCCGCCACAATCTCGCCTGGGTGGTGATGCCCGACCATCTGCACTGGCTGATGGAACTGCGCAGTGGCAGCGCGCCTATCACGACCATGCAGTGCGGACCGACGAATCACTTCACGAGAAGGCGATGTACATCCTGGCCAATCCGGTCCGTGCGGGCTTGGCGTGCGTGGTGGGGGAGTACCCGTACGCCTGGTGCCGCTGGCCGTTGTGAATCCCGGCACGGAATCGAAGAGCATCCACGCATGGCGTGGATCTACTTGTAGAAATCGCTCCGCCCGCCTGGCTGGCGCTTGAAGCGGCGGTGGATCCACAGGTACTGGTCGGGCGCCTCGCGCACCATCTCTTCGATGGCCTGGTTGACCCGCGTGGTATCGGCTTCCACGTCGTCGCTGGGGAAATTCTCCAGTGGCGCGCCGATCTTCAGGAAGTACTTCCCGCCTTCGCGGCGATGGAAATACGGGATCACCGCACAGCCGGTCATCCGCGCCAGCTGGTGGGTGGCGGTGATGGTCGAAGCGGTGTGGCCGAAGAACGGCACGAACACGGTGTCCTTGCCGCGCATGTCCTGGTCGGGCGCGTACCAGAGGAAGCCGCCCTTCTTCAGGTGGCGCACGGTGGCGCGGATGTCCTCATTGGCGAACATTGCCTTGGCGTAGCGCAGGCGGCCGAACTTCACCGCCCACTCGTACACCGGGTTCTTGTGCTTGCGGTACATGCCTGAAAGATCAACGTAGTCGCACAGCAGGCGCCCGCACATTTCCAGGGTCATGAAATGGCCGGACACCAGCAGCACGCCACGACCTTCGGCCTGCATCTGCCGCAGATGTTCCAGTCCTTCGATCTGCACCTGCGGGCGGATGCTGTCGATGCTGCCCCACCAGGCGCGGATGCACTCGAACACGCCCACACCCAGGGCATCGAAGCTGTCGCGCACCAGGCGCTGGCGCCAGGCCTCGTCCTTCTCGGGGAAGCACAGCTGCAGGTTGACCTCGGCGGCGCGGCGACGGCTGCCCAGCAGGCGCCAGGTGATCCAGCCGACGCCCCGGCCCAGCGCACGCTGCAGCATCCACGGCAGGCGGGCGATGGCGAAGGCGCCCAGCATGGCGGCGAACATCGGCCAGTTGCGGGGATCGCGCAGCGACGGGCGGACGGCGGTGGTGGCATCGGACATTGGCCCATTCTACCAAGGCGGCCGCGTGTCTTTCCCGGGGGGCTCCCGTATCCTTGCCGCATGCGTAAAGACCCTGTCGAATGGATCCTGCGCGGCCTGTATTCGGTCGTGCTCTACATCCTGCTGCCGATCACCGTGTACCACCTGGTCTGGCGCGGCTTCCGGGTCCGTGAATACTTCCGGCGCTGGGATGAGCGCTATGCCTCCTATCCGCAGCCCACCGGCCAACCGCGGGTCTGGCTGCACGCGGTCTCGGTGGGCGAAGTCAATGCCGCTGCGCCGCTGGTGAACGCGCTGCGCAAGGAGCGCCCGGACATCCGCTGGGTCATCACCACCATCACCCCGACCGGCTCCGAGCGCGTGCGTGCGCTGTGGGGCGAGGCCCTGGACCACGTCTACCTGCCGTATGACGTGCCCGGCAGCGTCAACCGCTTCCTCGGCCACTTCCAGCCCAGCCTGGCGCTGATCCTGGAAACCGAACTGTGGCCGAACATGCTGTTCGGCTGCCGTGACCGTGGCATTCCGGTCTACATCCTCAACGCGCGCCTCTCGGCACGTTCGCTGCGGGGCTACCGGCTGCTGGCGTCATTGATCCGCCGCGCACTGCGCACGGTCACCTGCGTGGCCGCGCAGTCGCAGGACGATGCCGAGCGTTTCGTGCAGCTGGGTGCCGCGCCGGAGCAGGTGCAGGCGCTGGGCAACCTGAAGTTCGACATCACTACGCCGGACGTGCAGGGCTTCGTCGAGCAGTTCCATGCCCGCGTGCCGGCCCGGCGGCCGGTGTGGATCGCCGCCAGTACCCATGATGGTGAAGAACAGGCGGTGATCGATCTGCATCGTCGCCTGCGCCGGCAGCACCCCGACCTGTTGCTGCTGTGGGCGCCCCGGCATCCCGAGCGCTTCCCGAAGGTGGAGGCGCTGGCGCGGGAGCAGGGCTGGAACGTGGCAACCCGGCGCGCGAAGCAGTGGCCGGAGGTTGGAACCGATGTGTTCGTCATCGATACCCTGGGCGAGCTGATGCCGTTCTATGCCTGCGCGCAGGTGGCGTTTGTCGGTGGAAGCCTGCAGCCGATCGGTGGCCACAACCTGCTGGAGCCGGCGGCGATGGGCACCGCTGCGGTGACGGGCCCGCACCTGCACAACTTCTCGGAGATTTCCCGTCGGATGCGCGAGGCGGGCGCGCTGTTGATCGGCGAAGACGTGCAGGCGGTCGGCGAACTGCTGCAGCACCTGCTCGAAGATCCACAGGCACGCGAGGACATGGCGCGGGCAGGCTGCACGCTGATCAGCAACGGACGCGGTGCCCTGCAGCGTACGCTGGCGCTGGTCGGACCGCACCTGCCGCCGCCTTGCCGCTGAGTCCGAAGGGCCGGCGCACGCGACGTGACTGTCGTGAAAGACCGCGTCAATTCTGCTTAGCGACCTGGAATCTGTCGTAGCGGGACCGGGAGCTTCCTTGCCAACGTGCCTGCCGTCACATCGTGATGCGCATGGCGCGTATTCCGATACCGCCTCCCGGCACAGGCTGTCAGTCTGCTGTCGACCGCGCTTGGGCGGATATCAAGGGAACTTGCGATGGACAGCGACAGCAGCCCCGGCATCGATGAGCCCGGGTACGGCGATCGCCTTGTGGTGGTGGCACTGACCTTGCTGCTGGGAGGCGGCGTGGTCGCGCTGGTCGGCCAGCACACCGCAGGCCAGGCAGGCCCGGCCATCGTCCTGAGCCTGCTGCTGGCCGCGCTGGGCACAGGGCCGCTGCTGTACTGCCTGCACGTTCTGAACCAGCAAAGGCCCGCTGCCGATGGCCTGCATGGCGTGGTGCGGGACTGCTGGGGAGGCGTGCCGGCCGTTCTGCTCGGTGGCGCGCTGCTGCTGGAACTGGTGGTGACTGCCGCTGGCGTTGCGCAGTCCGTCGCCAACCATCTGCATGTACTGCTGGCTGGTTGTGGAATAGAGGCCAGCAACGGGATGCCGGGTCAACTGATGGCTGCTGCCAGCCTGCTGTTGCTTGCAGGGGTCGGATTGCTGCGGCCACACCGTGTGGTGCTGGTTGCCTGCGTGCTGCTGACGGTGAAGGTCGGCGCCGGCCTGCTGTTGCTGGTGCTGGCAGCCCGCCATGTGCACTACGCGTACTGGATTCCATGGCTGCCGCCGGCAACGGCTCCCTATCGCTTCGGGTTCGGCGGTGTACTGGCGGCGAGCGTGCCGCTGTACGGTGTGTTCGCCACCGTTGGCCTGGCGCTGGGATTTCCTGGCATCGGCAGGCAGGCGAGGGCACGGCCGTCGCTGCTGCCGGCGTGCGTGCTGCTGGCCATGGTGCTGCTGATCGTACTGGCCGCGTTGCAGGCGGGCCTGGTCGAATTTCCGGCCCTGGCCAGCACGCGGCCTTTGTCGGTCGCCCTGCAGCATCACCCGCAGTTGTACTGGGTGATGCCCTTGCTGCCGCTGGCGGGAGCGGCAGGGTTGGTGGCGCTCATCCTGGTGCTGCTGATGTTGGCTGCGCGGGTGGCGATGCAGCTATGGCCGACGGCAGGTGACCGATCCCTGGAGTTCCGGGAGAGACTGGTGCCGGTTGCCGTCGTCCTGTCGACGGCATTGCTGGCGTTGTGGGCGCCCATGGGCAGCCTGCCGGTACTGCCTGGTCCGGCAACCCTGTTGGTGATGGGGGCCGTGTGCGTGGCCGTGCTGCGCGGACGGGCACCGCGGTCACGCGCCCTGCCGGTGCTGGCTCCCGTAGCCATCGCACTGTGTCTGCTGGCCGCAGTCGAACGGATGCGGGTCTGGCCCGGCTGACGGTCGGTGGGTGCATGCTTCCGTCCGCGCGACCAACAAAAAAAGCCACCTCTCGCGACTCATACCCTAAATGTACATAGGATGCATGGGTGGCTTCCTATGTCACTGATACGTATACGGATGTACTCGATTGCATTGCTATGTATAGATGCATAGCAATGCATCGTACGGTGGAGGCGCCGACGGTGACGTCGGCGCTTTTTCTATCGGCCTTTGGTGATCGAATCTCCAAGAATCTTGCGGATCGCTCTTGCAAAGCCAACCTCAAGCACGACCCGTCCCCGTTCGTTGATGATTTCTCCGTGAGTTCCTTCCTTCAGGCCCCGCTCTTGCAGGTAGTCTGGTGATATCGCTTTCCTGAGTGCCTCGCGTTCTGATGGTGTGAACTGCTCAGACAGCGTGAATACAGCCAGAGGCGGTGCTACGCCAGTCGCCGAGATCGTGGCGCCCAGGGGGCGGCGATCAACTGTCACTTGCGTGTGGGCCTTCAGCAAATTGAGCTGCGATTTGAGCCTGTCACGTTCGGCGATGATGCCCTGCATGATGGATCGAATAGCCGGATCTTCGATACGCATCAGATATTCATCACTCGCCAAGACCTTCTTGACTCTCGGTAGAGGCGGGCCAGCGTAGGCCGCCCAAGCCTCAATGAGCGACCGGTAGTCGGCGGATGCTGCGTTATAGAGTGCTCGACCTTTTAGCACTCCTTCGGCCTCTGCCAAGCGGCCAATGGTTGAAATCGAGAAGTCTCGCGAGCCGGTGGCGTGCTGATTACTACAGATCTCATGCATCCTAGCCAGATTCGCCTGCCGATTTGAACGCCCTCCTTTTGCCAGCAGTGCGGCAAGCACAGCGTCGGGGTGCACATTCGTTGTGTCGGTCATGCTTTCACTTCTTCCAGAAGAACCCGGTCGACAGGGATTCCTTGCGCCGGATGTTGAGATACAGACAGCAGATGCGAGAGATCGACGTCGAAGTGCTGGCTGAGACGCACACCGGCGTCCATCAAACGGATCACTTCTCGTTGGCCGAGTATTGGATTGGTTGGATCCATCTGCTGAGATAGATGCCGCATGAACGCATTGCCCGCCAGTAGCTGCTCTTGTTCGCTGAGCGTCATGAACAAGGGCGGTCGGCCATCGTTGTAGAGCACGGCATCGAGAAGCTGACTTCGGCGGAATACCGCCTTTCCTGGGTCAAGATCCGGATACATCTCAACGCTATCGCATATGCCCGTCAGCTGTAGGAGTTCTGACTCTGTCTCCTCGAAGACAGCCTGTACATCAACCATTTCGCCAGCGGCAATCAACTGCGTACCGCCTTCTTGCGAATCGCCGAGGGCCAACTTGCAGCGTTCAATTAGACGCCAGCAAGCCACCAGGTCTTCTGCCAGATCACTGAAGCGCTTCATGGCGCTTTCCCACACCCGCTCTGCCTGTCGGTGTGCGTTCAACGCAACAAAGGGATGCCCGCTGTCCTCAGCGTCAGCCTTCTGCCTTTTGATATTCTGAAGTTCTTCTTCGCGCGTGAGGCAAGTGTTGCGCGCTTCGTCAAAGTGATAGGCGAGTGTGTTGAAGTGCGCGGCAAGCGCTGGGAGGTGATGTGGCTCGGTCACAAACCAGCGGCAGCGTACGCAGTTGCGACTGCCGCCGGGGACAGGTCCGTACTTTTGAGACGTTGCTGATCCCAAGTATGCCCCTCCGTTGTAACAGCCACCTATCGCACTATTGCCCTCATTCTCACTGGTATTGCCTCCAACCAGGCACAACCCATGGTGCATTGGCATCCAGCCCACTGGATTGCGTACGGAGGGATGTTGAGGGATGGCCACGGCGAGGCTAGGGACGCTATTGCAGACCGCCTTTTGAAGCAATTCTTCGTGAGCCGTATCGAGAAGGAAATTCTGAATGCTGACTTCCTTTCCTGCCTCAAGCCGTTCCGCAGCGCTATGCAACAACTTGCGAACATGGGTCGGCCCCGGCTTTGTATAGTAGAGGGTCATCAGCAGCCGACTGTGACCGACGAGCTTCTGCAGAACGGGGAACGGAACTTGTCCTTCTAAGGCCAGTGCGGTGATGAGCGAAACGCGTAGGCTATGAAGCGGAAAGAGAGTGGTCAGCCCGCAATTTTGTTCCTCCACAGGCGGAAGGAATTGAATTGGCGCACCGTTAGAGTGAGTCTCGCCTCGCTCAGCAATGCGGATTTGCAGTGCTGACAGGAGGCGGAACCAGCAGCCCTCAAGCTGGCCGGCGCGCTGCAGAGGTAGATTGGAGGATCCATCGCATTCCTCCGGCAATCTAAACAAGAAGCAGGCATCCGGATAACTACTTAGCTGTATCTCGCTTTTTGCTTGGACGTGACGTGCGTCGAGCTCTCCCCAGGCTGTTCGCCTCGAGACAGGATTGTACTTTTCCTGCCAGTTACGCATCTTCTCTAGCCAATAGAAGACGTCTTGATGGATCGGCCCACCTGCGCACCACGGCATTAGGTAGCCTTTGTCCTCACCAGCCTTCGCCATGTCAGCAGTCTTATTGGTGTTGATGTAGAGCACCGCCCCGGAGGACTCACTCTCACCTAGCTGCTGGCTACGTCGAAATACGCCTAGCTGGACGGGGCGTCGCTCACTTCCCCCAGCGAGGGGACTGGGATTCAACGTCCAAGAACCTGCTTCAAAGCGCCAAGTGTCGGCTTCGCCGGAATCAAGGAATCGTACCTGGTGAGTACGCAGTGGCAGGATTAGCTTTACGAGTAGCGCAACCCAGCGCACCGGGCTCCACATCTCCAGAACCTGTCCGCCACGATATCCCGACTTGAGTTTGCGGATACGCCATACGCAATCTGGGTCTGTTCGATCTATTTGCGCCTCTGTTACCTCAAACCAGTCAGGAGCAGTTCTACCGCGCGTACCAGCTTTCGCCCCCAGTGCCTGCTGCGCCCATTGCCAATCGCGGAAGTGTGGTCCAGCAGCAAGAATCTGGCGAAGTTCGTCGATGTATCCATAGGGCAGCGGCGAATGAACACTCTCATCACGCCTGGGTAGACCCTCTCTGGACATACGAGGGACGGGATTGTGAAACGCCGGGGATACAACCAACTGGCCGTTGTCAGTCTCCTCGCTGAACTCCTTTAGCAGCACGTATTGAAGGAAGGAATTGATGTGATTGTTGTTCTTGATGCCGTCAAAAGAGTTCGGACAAGCAGTGAGATAGAAGTTGGGCACGCTCGTGCTACGAGCGAGGAACACGCTAGGTTCGTGGGGCAACCCCTGTCGCGCAATGAAGCGATCGAAGAAGGCTGATAAGGCTCTCAGCCTGCTGGGCAGCCCCCGAGTCTCGCCTTTCAGCCATTCAACTGCCAAGATTCGCCAAGCAGTTAGGTGCGGATGCTCACGATCGAGCCATCCAAGAGATGTGTCCTGCTCGCGTCCTGCCCCCTTCTTCTTGAGGTGTGCATTCGCCCCTTTATTGATCTCAGTCATCCTTAAATTCCAGAACTCAGATTTATGTCAATCACATTGGCCGTGCTGAGTCCCCTATCTCGCATTCGTTGTGCGGCCGCCTCAAGTGCCATCAGCGCTTCACGGGTACTCGGCTGTGTATAGACCTCTTGGCTTGCTTCAGAGGAGTGGTGCATGAAGCGGCGTATATGCGCTTTTTCAACACCTGCGGTACGCAGCCGGAGGCCGTAGGCATGTCGGTGGCCGTGAGGTGTAGTACCTAATGCCTTGCCCACAGTGAGCCCGATACGCTCGCAGGCGGCCGCATGTGCCTTGTTGTACTGGGTCAGCGTGTACATGGCACCCACGGGCTGGCGGATCAGGTTGATAAAGGCGAATGGGTGGTTGCGATCAATGCGAGCGACCTGTTCCAGATAGCGGTGCCACAACTGCAGGAACCATTCGCCATACTCGGGCACAAACCAGTACGCCTGCTTGTAGTAGGCCTGGTCATGCATGCCGCCCTTCCATCCCGCATGGCGCCGATCCATGACCAAGGTGCGAGGCGCCAAGCCGAATTGTTGGGAAAGGTATTCAGCGCGGGTACCTTTACGCACCCTTCCGCGTTCGTCACGCCAGTCACTAGGAGCAGAGCCGTGGCTCGGATGGTGGATGAGCACTTTTGCCCCCTCTAGGTTGCCCGGGTCTGGAAAAACGTCCGAAATGTAGAGGTGGAAGGGTTCCGACTCGCGGAAGCCTGCGCCGTGCAACAGCAAGGTAATGAGCATGCCGCGGTAGTCCTGGCGTCTACCTGCACGAAATCCTCTCGTTAACAATTCCTCGAATCGCTCTTCGGGAAAGGCGGGAGGCTCCCCGCTCTGCACCTTCGGCAGGCGTTGGCTTCGGACACGATGTCCAGTTTCGGTTGGATGTGCATTTGCTGCCCAGGTGTGACCTAAGAACGCTTTGCTGCGGCGGAACTGATAAGCAGCCTCATCTATCTGTCGATCGAAGGCCCCACCTTGATATCGCGGGTTCAGCCGAGCAGCTTCAGGTCGTATCTCGCTTAACCACGCAAAGAAGTCCGTCAAGTGGGTAACGATGTTCGCGGCATCCTGCGGTGCGCGTGGAGCCCAACAAAGACCGCTCGGATCGAGCCCCGTTTTTCGGTCGAAGGTGCCTGTATACAGCCGCTGCGCAAAGTTCTGGAACAAACGATAGGTGTCACGCTCGGCAGGGTTGGAGAGCAGGTACTCCAGGAACAGCCGTACAGAACGGGTGACTTTCGACATCCACGTCAGGCTACGGTCATGGCTACGGTGCAAGCAATAGTCAAGAAGTGGCTCCAGCACCCCTGCAGGAGTTAGCAGTGCGGGCAACTCAGAATAGGCCCCTGTGGCATCTGTATAGATGCGGGCCTTCACGGTCACGAACATAGACCTACGCCATCTGACCGCGCATCCAGTAGATCGCGCTCAGGGACTGATGGAGATCAGGATGCCTGGCTACATCCAACGGCAAGTTGTCGACAGTCATTGGAGCATCTGAACAGGCGCCACAGTCACATACCATGTAATTTTAGGGGAGAAGTTCATGGGGCGCTAGGCGTAAAAAAGCCCCTACGAGAGGGGCTCTGGGGTGTTTCCAGGGGCTAATCCACCCCAACTATGTATCTTTAGCTGGGGGGAATAACTCGCGGGTGGCTTCTTCGTGACCGGCAGGCTGACGACTCAGTGCGTGGTGGTTGCCGGGTTGCCCGCGTCCTGGGTCAGCAGGCGGTTGACGTCCTGCAGCTCGGCCACGTCCAGCGCACCCAGCGACTGGCTCAGCAGCAGGCGGTTCTGCAGGAAGGTGTAACGGGCCTGGGCGTAGTCCAGCTGCGCCGAGAACAGGATGCGCTGGTTCTGGATCACGTCCAGCACGGTACGGGTACCGACTTCCAGGCCGACCTGCGAGGCGTCATAGGCGCTCTGTGCCGAGACCACCGCCAGGCGGCGGGCTTCCACTTCGCTGATGCCCTGTACCAGGGTCTGGTAGGCATTGCGGGTGTTGCGGTCCAGGGCACGCTTCTGCTGCTCGTAGCCGTCCTGGGCAATGTCACGCTGGGCCAGTGCCTGGCGCACGCCGGACTGGGTAGCACCGCCGGCGAAGATCGGCACGTTCAGGGTCAGGCCGATGCTGTTGGTGCGGGCGTCGGGGGACAGCGAGCCGGAGCCGGTGCTGTCGCCCCAGGTCGCGGTCTTGCCCCAGCTGCCGCCCAGCGACAGGGTCGGGTAGTGGCCACCACGCGCGGCCTGCACGCCGGCTTCGGCGGCGCTCACCTTCAGTTCCTGCGCCTTCAGCGCCGGATTCTGGGTGGTGGCCTGGTGCACCAGCTCATCGATGTTGCCACGGTTGGCCGGCACTTCCGGACGGAAGTCGGCCGGCAGGCCGCGCAGGTTGACCACCGGCTGGCCGGTCAGTTCGGTCAGGGCCTGGTAGTTATCGGCCAGGGTGTTCTGCGCAACGATGGTGTTGGCACGCGCCTGGTCGTACTGGGCGCGTGCTTCGTGCACGTCGGTGATCGGCGCCAGGCCCACTTCCAGGCGCTTGTCGGCGAAGTCGAACTGCTTCTTCGCAGCCGCTTCATTGGTCTGTGCGGCGTTCAGCGATTCGATCGCCACCAGCACGTTGAAGTAGGCCGCCGAGGTGCGCACGATCAGGCTGTCGTTGGCAGATTCGAGGGTGAAGTCCGCCGCCTTGCTCAGCTCACGCTGCGAACGCAGGTTGTTGATCTGGGTCCAGTTGAACAGCGTCTGGCTGCCATCGATCGTGTAATTGCGGCGCTTGTTGGTGAACGAGCCGGAGTTGATGTCGGCGTTCGGCTCGCTGCGCGTGCGGTTCAGCGTGGCCTGGCCGTTGATCTGCGGCAGCAGGGCGGCGCGCGCCTGCACGGCGCCTTCCTTGTCGACCAGCCGGGTCGATTCGGCGGCGGACAGCTGCGGATCGCCGTTGCGTGCCATTTCGTAGACCTGCAGCAGGTCGGCGGCATGGGCAGACAACGGCAGCAGGGCAGTGGCCAGCGCAACAGCGAGGGATCGGCGGATCATTGCGGCTTCCTTGGACTCAGAGGTGGAACTGGGGTGCCGGGGCGGCACCACGCAGGTAATCGATATCGGTCTCGAACAGGGACTCGGTGCTGCCGTCGGCCTTGACCAGCAGGGCCTCCATCGCCGGCGAGCGGCCGTGGATCACGAACAGGCGACCACCCGGACGCAGCCACGAGGCGAACTGTGACGGCACCACGTCGACCGCACCAGTGACACAGATCACGTCAAAGCGGCGTTCGGTCTGCCAGGACAGGGCGTCAGCCACTTCCACGCGGACGTTGGTGCCCAGGCCGGAGGCGTCCAGGCGGGCACGCGCGGCGGCGGCCAGCTCCGGGTCGATCTCCAGGCTCAGCACGTCGCGCGCGAGCGCGCCGATGCAGGCGGACAGGAAGCCGCTGCCGGTGCCGATTTCCAGCACTTCGTCACCCGGCTGCAGATCCAGTGCCTGCAGGGTACGGCCCTCGATGACCGGCTTCATCATCTTCTGGCCGTGGCCGATCGGCAGTTCGACATCGGCGTAGGCCAGCGCCCGGTGTGCATCGGCGACAAAAGCCTCGCGCGGCAGGCGGGCCAGAACGTCGAGCACCTTGATGTCCAGCACGTCCCAGGGACGGATCTGCTGTTCCACCATCAGTTCGCGGGCGTGGGCGTAATCAATCGTCATGAGGTTCAAATCCAGCGCAGTGGGCCGGCCATTTTACCGGTGCCGGAGGCCGGCGGCGCGCCCAGAGCATCAGCTGCCGGGTGGCCGGGGTCGCAGTGCCGGAAGTCATCGCGACCTCCGGTTCGTTCAGTTTTGGTTATTCAGCCGTCCCGGCCCCTCGCGGCGCATAGGCGCGCAGGAAGAAGTCGATGCTGGCGGTCACGTGGGCAAGAGGGTCGCACTCCACCGGTGACAGTGGCATGCCACACATCATATGCATGTGCACTTCGCCCTTGACCAGGGTCAGGAACTGCTCGCCAGCCAGCGAATAGTCGGTGATTTCCAGCTCGCCGCGCTCGGCGCGTGCCCGCAGGAAGTCAGCCAGGGCCTCGCAGGTACGTTCCGGTCCTGCCTTCCAGAACAGCTCGCGCAGGCGTTCGTCGGTCTCCGGCGCCATCATCATGCGCTGGATCGAGATCGCCGCATCGGAAGTGATCAGTTCGAAGAAGGCCAGGCCGATGCCGATCAGCTGGTCGCGCAGCGGGCCGTCCGCGTCGGCCACGAACAGGGCATCGGGCAGCATTTCAATGCACTTTGACTGCACGGCCTCGGAGAACAGGGTCTCCTTGTCGCCGAAGTGGCTGTACACGGTCAGCTTCGAGACGCCGGCCTGGGCGGCAATGGCGTCCATGCTCACGCCGGTATACCCCTGTTCGATGAACAGTACCTTGGCTGCTTCAAGGATCGCCGCGCGCTTGCCCAGATCCTTGGGGCGCCCGGGTCCGGCGGCCTTGGCAGCGGGCTTGGCCGACGGCTTGCGGGAAGTGGAAGAACTCATCGCAACAATACTAGACCAAGCGGTTCGATATTTATACTATACCGGCCGGTTTATTAAATTGGGCCGGCAGTCGCGGCTCCCCCTTGTTGCAACCCTGCGTTTTCAGGACGTTGACCGATGAAGATCGTGCGCTGGATGGGCGGTATGGTGTGGGTGGCTGCGCTGGCAGCCTGTTCGGGACAGGAACAGGCGCCGCAGGCGGCCGTGCCGGTACTGGTGGTTCACCCCGGCGAACAGGCCGGACAGGCGCCGGCGGCATTCCCGGGCACGGTGCGTGCCCGTCAGGAAAGCCCGCTGTCGTTCCGCGTCGGAGGCAACCTGGTCAAGCGCCACGTCGATGCCGGCCAGCGGGTGAAGAAGGGCGACGTGCTGGCCGAACTGGACGTGGCTGACTTCGCGCTGCAGGCCCGTGCCTCACAGGCGCAGCTGGCTGCGGCCGAGGCCGACCTGGTGCGTGCCCGCGATGACCTGAAGCGCTACCAGGTGCTGGCCGACCAGCAACTGGTCAGCCGCTCGCAGCTGGACCAGCAGTCCGCGGCGTTCAAGGCCGCGCAGGGCCAGGCCAATGCGGCCCGCGCCAACCTCGATGTGCTGCGCAACCAGGCCGACTACGCGCAGCTGCGCGCGCCGGCCGATGGCGTGATCGCCAGCCGCGAGGCCGAAGCCGGGCAGGTGGTGTCCGCCGGCCAGACCATCTTCAACCTGGCCGCCGATGGCGGCCGCGAAGTGCTGATCGACCTGCCCGAGGCGACCATCCGCGACTACGCGGTCGGCCAGCCGGTCGAGGTGGAACTGTGGAACCGCCCGGGCCAGCGCCTGCCCGGTACGATCCGCGAGATCGCCGCCGCCGCCGATCCGCAGGCACGCACCTATGCCACCCGCGTCAGCCTGGCCGCCGATGCGCTGGCCGATGTCGAACTGGGCCAGAGCGCACGCGTCTACAGCAGCGCCGGTCGCCACGGCACCCTGCAGCTGCCGCTGGGCGCGCTGCAGCGCGGTGCCAACGGTGCCGCCAGCGTGTGGGTGGTCGATCCGGCCAACAGCACGCTGAAGGCCGCCTCGGTCACCACCGGTGCGTTTGGCAGCGAGACCGTGCCGGTGCTGTCCGGCGTGAACGCGGGTGACTGGGTGGTTGCCGCCGGTGGCCACCTGCTGCGAGCGGGCCAGCCGGTGATCGCCGTGGACCGGCAGAACCGCCCGGTGCTGAAGCCGGCCGCGCCGGCCGCTGCCGCCAAGGCCAAGGAGTAAGCCGGTGCGCCGCTTCAATCTTTCCGAGTGGGCGCTGGCCAATCGCCCGCTGGTGCTGTTTGCGATGCTCGCCTTCGCCTTGATCGGCGCGTGGTCGTACAAGCATCTGGGCCAGTCCGAGGATCCACCATTCACCTTCAAGGCGATGGTGGTGCGCACGCTGTGGCCGGGCGCCACCGCCGAACAGGTCTCGCGGCAGGTGACCGAGCCGATCGAGAAGGCGCTGATGAACACCGGCGAGTACGAGTTCATCCGCTCCTATTCGCGCCCCGGCGAATCGCAGGTCATCTTCATGGCCCGCGACAGCCTGCGTTCCAGGCAGATCCCGGACCTGTGGTACCAGGTGCGCAAGCGCGTGGGCGACATCCGTGCGACGCTGCCGCGCGAGATCGTCGGTCCGTTCTTCAACGATGAGTTCGGCGACACCTACGGCAACATCTATGCGTTGACCGGCAAGGGCTTCGACTACGCGGTGATGCGCGACTACGCCGACCGCATCCAGCTGGAACTGCAGCGCGTGCCCGATGTCGGCAAGATCGACCTGGTCGGCCTGCAGGACGAGAAGGTGTGGATCGAGCTGTCCAACACCCGCCTGGCCACGCTGGGTGTGTCGATGCAGCAGGTACAGCAGGCGCTGGCCGACCAGAATGCGGTCACCGGCACCAGCTTCTTCGAGACCGCCACCGACCGCGTGCAGCTGCGCGTGACCGGCCAGTTCAACGACATCGAAGCGATCCGCCAGTTCCCGATCCGCGCCGGTGACCGCACCGTGCACCTGGGCGACATCGCCGAGGTCAAGCGTGGCTTCGCCGATCCGGCGTCGCCGAAGATGCGCTTCATGGGTGAAGAGGCCATCGGCCTGGCAGTGGCGATGAAGGATGGCGGTGACATCCTCAAGCTCGGCGCCAATCTCGATGCCGAGTTCGAGCGCCTGCAGAAGACCCTGCCGGCGGGCATGCAGCTGCGCAAGGTGTCCGACCAGCCGCAGTCGGTGGAAGAGTCGGTCGGCGAGTTCGTGCAGGTGCTGACCGAAGCGGTGGTGATCGTGCTGCTGGTCAGTTTCTTCTCGCTGGGCCTGCGCACCGGCCTGGTGGTGGGCGTGACCATTCCACTGGTGCTGGCGATGACCTTCTTCGTCATGCACTACTTCGACATCGGCCTGCACAAGATTTCGCTGGGTGCACTGGTGCTGGCGCTGGGCCTGCTGGTGGACGATGCGATCATCGCGGTGGAGATGATGGCCACCAAGATGGAGCAGGGTTACGACCGCCTGCGCGCGGCCAGTTTCGCCTGGGAATCCACCGCGTTCCCGATGCTGACCGGCACGCTGATCACGGCGGCCGGCTTCCTGCCCATCGCTACGGCGGCCTCGAGCACCGGTGAGTACACGCGTTCGCTGTTCCAGGTGGTGACCATCGCGCTGGTGGTGTCGTGGATCGCGGCGGTGCTGTTCATCCCGTACCTGGGCGACAAGATGCTGCCGGACCTGTTCAATCCGCAGCCGCCGAAGCCGGGCAGCGTGTCCGCGCGCTGGCATGCCAAGCGCCAGCAGTGGGCCGACCGCTATCCGGCGCTGGCCAACCTGATCGCGCCGCCGCAGCACGGGCACGACCACGATCCGTACCAGCGCCCGTTCTACCGCAGCTTCCGTCGCTTCCTCGATGGCTGCCTGCGCCACCGCTGGTGGGTGATTGCCGCGACCATTGCCCTGTTCGTGTTCTCGCTGATGATGTTCCGCTTCGTGCCGCAGCAGTTCTTCCCGGATTCGACCCGGCCGGAACTGATGGTGGACATCGAGCTGGCCGAGGGCGCATCGCTGCGCTCGACCCAGGCCCAGGCCGAGAAGCTGGAGAAGCTGCTGTCCAGCCGCGAGGGCATCGCCAACTACGTGTCCTACGTGGGCACCGGTTCGCCGCGCTTCTACCTGCCGCTGGACCAGCAGCTGCCGGCCACTAACTTCGCCCAGTTCGTGGTACTGGCCAAGGACATCAAGGCGCGCGAAAGCACACGTGACTGGCTGCTGCACGAGGTGATTCCGAAGTTCCCGGACGTGCAGATGCGCGTGACCCGCCTGGAGAACGGCCCGCCGGTCGGCTATCCGGTGCAGATGCGCATTTCCGGCGAGCACATCGAGAAGGTGCAGGCGATCGCGCGCCAGGTCGAAGCCAAGGTGCGCGAGAACCCGCACGTGATGAACGTCAACCTGGACTGGAGCGAGCCGAGCAAGGTGGTGCGGCTGGTGATCGACCAGGAGCGTGCGCGGGCGCTGGGCGTGAGCAGTGCCCAGGTCAGCCAGTTCCTGTCCAGTTCGCTGGCCGGGCAGTCGGTGAGCGTGTACCGCGAAGGCAACCGCCAGATCGAGATGCTGCTGCGTGGCCCGGCCGATGAGCGCAACCAGCTGGAGCTGCTGTCCAGCCTGTCGATGCCGACCGCCAACGGCGGCAGCATCACGCTGTCGCAGGTGGCGACGATGGAGTACGGCTTCGAGGACGGCATCATCTGGCACCGCAACCGCCTGCCGACGGTGACCGTGCGTGCCGACATCAGCGATGGCATGCAGCCGCTGGACGTGGTGCATCAGATCCTGCCGACGCTGGATGGCATCCGTGCCGAGCTGCCGAACGGTTACCTGCTGGAAACCGGCGGTACCGTGGAGGATTCGGCACGTGGCCAGAACTCGATCAAGGCCGGCATGCCGCTGTTCCTGGTGGTGGTGGCCACGCTGCTGATGCTGCAGCTGCGCAGCTTCTCGCGTGCGGCGATGGTGCTGGTGACCGCGCCGCTGGGCATCATCGGCGCGACGTTGTTCCTGCTGCTGTTCCGCGCGCCGTTCGGCTTCGTGGCACTGCTGGGCACGATCGCGCTGGCCGGCATGATCATGCGCAACTCGGTGATCCTGATCGACCAGATCCAGCAGGACATCGATGCCGGGCATGACCGCTGGCATTCGATCATCGACGCGACGGTGCGCCGCTTCCGCCCGATCGTACTGACCGCGCTGGCGGCCGTGCTGGCGATGATTCCGCTGTCGCGCAGCGCGTTCTATGGCTCGATGGCGATCTCGATCATGGGCGGCCTGATCGTCGGCACGGTGCTGACCCTGGTGTTCCTGCCAGCGCTGTATGCGGCATGGTTCCGGGTGAAGCCGGACGAATCCGGGGCGTAATGCCCCGGATTCTGCGACCACCGCCCTGGTAGGTGCCAACCTTGGTTGGCACTGCGGCACGCATCCACGCATGGCGTGGATCTACTGTAGCTGCAGGCCGCTCCGTAGCACCGGCAGCAGCCATTCGATGAACACCTGCACGCGTTGCGCGCGGTGCTGCCGGTGCGGCTGCAGCAGGGTCACCGGTAACGGCTGCGCCACGTACTGCGGCATCACCTCCACCAATGCGCCTGACTGCAGTTCGGCCTGTACGTCGTAGCGCGGAATCTGCAGCAGCCCCAGCCCCGCCACGCAGCACGCAATCGATGCCTCGGCACTGTTCACCCGCACCCAGCCGGGCATCGGCAATGTGCGTAGCTGCGTACCCTCCTGCCACTCCCACGGTTCCACCCGCGCCGTGGTCGGCGACGCGTAGTTCACCGCCCGGTGCTGCTGCAGGTCGGCAGGTTGCTGCGGCACACCGTACTCGCGCAGGTAGGCCGGCGCGGCAACGTTGACGAAGTCCAGCTGGCCCAGCGTGCGGGCCACCAGGCTGGAATCGCCCAGCTGGCCGACCCGCAGCACCGCATCGCAGCCGTCTTCGATCAGGTTCACCGCGCGGTCGGTCATGCCCAGGTCGACTTCCACCTGCGGATGGCGCGCGAAGAAGTCGGGCAGCGCCGGGGCGATGATGCGGCGGCCGATGCGACTGGGCACGTCGATCTTCAGCAGACCCACCGGCTGCGCATCGTCCTGCCGGAACAGCGATTCGGCGTCTTCAACCTCGGCGATCAGGCGCAGGCAGCGGGCATGGAACACGTCGCCGTCGTGGGTGGTCGACACCCTGCGGGTCGAACGCTGC
Organism: Stenotrophomonas sp. YJH_SMC_21; assembly: GCF_059369555.1. Lineage (NCBI taxonomy): Bacteria > Pseudomonadati > Pseudomonadota > Gammaproteobacteria > Lysobacterales > Lysobacteraceae > Stenotrophomonas > Stenotrophomonas sp. YJH_SMC_21. Next base: position 87,898 of record NZ_JCAFSU010000001.1, on the reverse strand, counting down.
AGCAGGCGGGTACCGAGACGCTGCTCCAGCTCCGCAATGGCTGCCGAGACGGTGGAGCGGGGCAGGCCGAGCTGGTCGGCGGCGCGGGTGAAGCTGGCGCACTCCACCACCCGGGTGAAGATGCGGAAGCGATCGATCCGGTCCATTGTTCGCTGGCTCTGGAAGGTTAAGTCAATGCGGCGGGCTTTATCCGCATTTTCTGCACGATATCGTCGTCAGGGCAGGGTTGCCACCCCGGACAGCCCACTTCCGAGACCGAGGCCATGACCGACCATTCCCTCAAGGGCAAGACCGTGCTGATCGCCGGTGGCGCCAAGAACCTGGGCGGACTGATCGCCCGCGACTTCGCCAGCCAGGGCGCCAAAGCCATCGTCATCCACTACAACAGCGCCGCCACCCAGGCCGATGCAGAGGCGACCGTGGCCGCCGTACAGGCCGCTGGCAGCAAGGCCGTTGCCCTGCAGGGCGACCTGACGTCGGCGGCAGCGATGGAGCGCTTGTTCGCCGATGCCGTGGCCGCAGTCGGCCGTCCCGACATCGCCATCAATACGGTCGGCAAGGTGCTGAAGAAGCCGCTGCTGGAGATCAGCGAAGCGGAGTACGACGAGATGAGCGCGGTCAACGCCAAGGCCGCGTTCTTCTTCCTCAAGGAGGCTGGACGCCACGTCAACGACGGTGGCCGCATCTGCACTCTGGTCACCTCACTGCTGGGTGCGTTCACGCCGTTCTATTCCAGCTATGCCGGCACCAAGGCGCCGGTCGAGCATTTCACCCGCGCCGCATCGAAGGAGTTCGGTGAGCGCGGCATCTCGGTGACTGCGATCGGCCCGGGTCCGATGGACACGCCGTTCTTCTATCCCGCCGAGAGTGCCGATGCGCAGGCGTACCACAAGACCGCGGCCGCGCTCTCGGCGTTCACCCGTACCGGACTGACCGACATCGCCGACATCGTGCCGTGGATCCGCTTCCTGGTCACCGATGGCTGGTGGATGACCGGGCAGACCATCCTGGTCAATGGTGGGTACACCACCAAATAATGCAGCCACGCATGGCGTGGCTCTACAGTAGAGCCACCCCATGGGTGGCGGCCCGCAATGTGCGAAGGGAGAGGCGCCACGCGTGGCGTGGCGCTATCGGATCAGTTGAGTTTGGCCAGCACCGCGTCGGTGGCGGCTGCCGTGCTCACCGCCTGGCCCTTGGCGGCCAGATCGGCGGTGAACACGCCATCGTCCAGCACGGCGTGCACGGCGGCTTCCACCGCAGCGGCTTCCGTTTCCAACCCCAGCGAATGGCGCAGCAGCATCGCGGCGCTGAAGATCGTCGCGTACGGATTGGCGATGCCCTTGCCAGCGATGTCCGGGGCCGAACCATGGATGGGCTCGTAGATGCCGACTGCACCGGGTTCGCCCAGCGAGGCCGACGGCAGCAGGCCGAGCGAGCCGGCCAGCATCGAGGCTTCGTCGGTGAGGATGTCGCCGAACATGTTCTCGGTCACGATCACGTCGTACTCGCGCGGCTTGGCCAGCAGGTGCATGGCCATGGAATCGACCAGCTGGTGCTCCAGTGCAACGTCCGGGAATTCCTCGCGGCCGATGCGCGCGGCCACGTCACGCCACAGGCGCGAGGTCTCCAGCACGTTGGCCTTGTCCACCGAGGTGACCTTGCCGCGGCGCTGCCGGGCCAGGCGGAAGGCACTGCGCAGCACGCGTTCGATCTCGGCCACGGTGTAGCGGCACAGGTCGCTGGCGCTGTCGGCGTCGCGGGTCTTGTCGCCGAAGTAGATGCCACCGGTCAGTTCGCGTACCACGACGAAGTCCACGCCCTGCAGCAGCTCGGCCTTGATCGGCGAGGCGTGCAGTGCGGCTTCGTGGGTACGCACCGGGCGCAGGTTGGCATACAGGCCCAGCGCCTTGCGGATCGCCAGCAGGCCCTGTTCCGGGCGCACCTTGGCGTTGGGATCGGACCACTTCGGGCCGCCGACCGCACCCAGCAGCACCGCGTTGGCGGCTTGGCAGGCAGTCAACGTAGAGGCCGGCAGCGGCTCGCCGTGGCGGTCGATGGCGATGCCACCGATGTCGTGCTCGCTGAAGGTGAAGGTGTGGTTGAAGCGCGTGGCGACAGACTTCAGGACGGCGACTGCCGCGGCGGCCACTTCCGGGCCGATGCCATCACCGGGCAGGACAACAATTTCAGCGTGCATGCTCACTCTCGTAGCGTTCGATTTCAGGGACACGGCCCAACAGATACCCCAACTGGTCGACGCCTTCCAGCAGGCAGGTCTGCGAGAAGCCATCCAGCGGGAAGGAATAGACGCGCCCATCGGGCGTGCGCAGCTCACGCGCGGCCACGTCGATGGTCAGCTCGTCGTCCGGGCGCTGCATCAGCGCCTGCACGTCGGCTTCGTCCAGCACGATTGGCAGCAGTCCGTTCTTCAGCGAGTTGCCGCGGAAGATGTCGGCGATCTCGCTGCTGACGATGGCGCGCAGGCCCAGATCGGTCAATGCCCACGGTGCATGCTCGCGCGAAGAACCGCAGCCGAAGTTGCGGCCCGCCAGCAGGATGCTGCGGCCGGCGTTGTGCGGCTGGTTGAAGGCGAAGTCGGCCACCGGCGAACCGTCGGCCTGCCAGCGCCAGTCATTGAACGCGTTGCGGCCCAGGCCGGCGCGTTCGGTGGTGGACAGGAACCGCGCCGGAATGATCTGGTCGGTGTCGATGTTGGTCTGGCGCAGCACCACGCTGGCCGAGGTCAGGGTACGGAAACCGGCCATCACGCCACCTCCTGTGCGAACAGTTCGCGGGTATCGGCGACGTGCCCGTTCACCGCGGCCCACGCCGCGCTCATCGGCGAGGCCAGCAGCGTGCGCGAACCAGGGCCCTGGCGGCCTTCGAAATTGCGGTTGCTGGTGCTCACGGCCAGCTGCCCGGGTGCGACCAGATCGCCGTTCATGGCGATGCACATCGAGCAGCCCGGCTCGCGCCACTCGGCACCGGCCGCGCGCACGATCTCGTGGATGCCTTCGGCCTCGGCTTCGCGCTTGACGATCTCCGAGCCCGGCACCACCAGCATGCGCACCCGGTCAGCGACGCGACGACCGCGCAGTACCTGCGCCACTTCGCGCATGTCGCTCAGCCGACCGTTGGTGCACGAACCGACAAACACCACGTCCACCGGCGTTCCGGCCAGCGCCTTGCCGGCCTGGAAATGCATGTAGTCCAGGCCCTTCTGTGCGGCGGCATCGTTGGCCGCCGGAATCGGCGCATCCACCGCGATAGCCGTGCCCGGATGGGTACCCCAGGTCAGGGTCGGGCGGATGTCGGCGGCGTCAATGTGCGCTTCGCTGTCGAAACGCGCGCCCTCATCGCTGCGCAGCTGCTGCCAGCGCGCCACGGCGGCGTCGAAATCGGCGCCCTTCGGCCCGCGCGGCGTAGCGGCGACGAAGTCGAAGGTGACCTGGTCCGGCGCCACCATGCCGGCACGCGCACCCGCCTCGATCGACATGTTGCACAGGGTCATGCGCTGTTCCATGTCCATCGCTTCGATGGTGCTGCCACGGAACTCGATGACGTGGCCGGTGCCGCCGTTGACGCCGATCACGCCGATGATGTGCAGGACCACGTCCTTGGCGCCGACGCCGGGCGCCAGCGGGCCATCGACGGTGATCGCGAAGGTCTTCGCCTTGCGCTGCAGCAGGCACTGCGTGGCCAGCACGTGGCCGACTTCACTGGTGCCGATGCCGAAGGCCAGTGAACCGAACGCACCGTGGGTGGAGGTGTGGCTGTCGCCGCAGACGATGGTCATGCCGGGCTGGGTGAAGCCTTGTTCCGGCGCGATCACGTGGACGATGCCGCGGTTGTCCGAGGCCATGTCGAACAGTTCGATGCCGTGTTCGGCGCAGTTGCGTGCCAGGGTGGCGACCTGCGCTTCGGACGCAGCGCTGGCGTAGGGCAACGTGCCGTCGGCGGCAGGCGGCAGGGTTGGCGTGGAGTGGTCCATCGTCGCCTTGGTGCGGTCCGGCCGGCGCGGCGACAGGCCGCGCTCGCGCAGTTCGGTGAACGCCTGCGGCGAGGTCACCTCGTGGATCAGGTGCAGGTCGATGTACAGCACGGCGGGGGCGCTGTCGGTTTCGGGAACCACCACGTGGGCGTCCCACAGTTTGTCGTACAGGGTGCGGGGTGCGGAAGTCATGCGTATGCCTGGCAGAAGTACGAAATAGCGAACATCAGTAAAGGAAACGGAACGGTCAAGTCAGCGACGGCGGGCGAGCACGCGCAGGCGCACGTAGTCGGCCAGCGGCTGGCCGGCGGCATTGCGCGGCAGCTCGGCCAGCAACGCGGTGGCGGCCTCGCGCACGGTAGCGCGGGCCTCGGCCGGCAGGTCGTCCAGCAGTGGTGCAGCGAAGACCCGCAGCCAGCCGGCCACGCCGGTCGGCAGTGCGGTCGGGCGCGGCGTGCACTCGATCAGTTGCACCTGGAAGCCATGCTGGCGCAGGCGGTCGGCGTAGGCATCGGCGGTCGGGAAATACCACTGGAAGGTGCTGGCGCCATGGCCGTGGGCCACGCGCGCGGCCTGTACCGCCGCGATGATCGTGGCCACGTTGCCGTGGCCACCGAATTCGGCGACAAAGCGGCCGCCGGGGCGCAGGGCGCGGCGCACGCCTTCCAGCACGCGGTCCGGAGTCGTCATCCAATGCAGTGCGGCATTGCTGAACACTGCATCGAACTCGCTGTCGAACGACAGCGCGTGGCCGTCCATCACCTGCGCGTCGACACCGCGTGCGCGGGCGGCGACCACCAGTTCCGGCGAAGCATCCACGCCGTGGATGCGTGCGCCGCTCAGCGCCAGTTCGGTACTGAGTACGCCATCGCCACAGCCCAGGTCGAGGATGCGCTCACCGGCGCGCGGGTCGAGCAGGCGCGAGACCGCGCCGCCGAGCAGCGGGACGAAGCCGGCGTCGATCGCATAGTCCTGGGCGTTCCACTGCTGGCCAGCGGCGCTGGCCGGGGTGAAGGTGTCGAAGGCGCTCATGGCGGGTTCCTCAGGCGGTGGCAGGGGTGGGAACGTCGGTGCTGTTGTGGGCGGTGGCCTGGCGCTGGCGCAGCAGGCGGTTGGCCACATCCAGCCAGGCCAGCGCGGAGGCTTCGATGATGTCCTTGCTGGTGCCGGTGCCGTCGTACTCCACGCCTTCGTGGCGCACGCTCAGGTTGGCCTCACCGCGCGCATCGGCGCCGATGCCGACGCTGTGCACGTGGTAGCTGTCGAGCATCAGCTGCACGCCGGTAGCGGCCGACAGCGCGCCGAACAGCGCATCGACCGGGCCATCGCCCTGCGCGGTCTCGGCCACGCGGTTGCCGTCCGGGTCGGACAGTTCGACCAGCGCGTTGGCGCGGCTGCCGACATCGCTGATGGTCATCGAGGCCAGGCGGTAGCCCTGCGCGTTGGAGCCGCCCTGCATCAACGTCTGCAGGTCGGCATCGGTGACCACGCGCTGCTGTTCGCACAGGCCCTTGAACTGCTCGAACACCAGTTTCAGTTCGTCTTCGTCCAGCCAGAAGCCCAGCGCACGCAGGCGCGCTTCAACAGCGGCGCGGCCACTGTGGCGGCCCAGCACCATCTGCGAGTCCTCCCAACCCACGTCTTCCGGGCGCATGATTTCGTAGGTGCCGCGATGGCGCAGCATGCCGTGCTGGTGGATGCCCGATTCGTGGGCGAACGCATTGGCGCCGACGATGGCCTTGTTGCGCTGTACCGGCATGCCGACCAGGCGCTGCAGCAACTGCGAGGTGCCGACGATGCGCGGGGTGTTGATCGAACTGTCCTGCTCGTAGAAGGCCTGGCGCACCTTCAGCACCATCGCGATCTCTTCCAGCGAGCAGTTGCCGGCGCGCTCGCCGATGCCGTTGACGGTGCACTCGACCTGGCGCGCGCCGCCTTCGATGGCGGCCAGCGAGTTGGCCACGGCCAGGCCCAGATCATTGTGGCAGTGCGCGCTGAAGATCACGTTGGCCGCGTTCGGTACATCGGCGACGCCGGCGATGACCTGCTGGAACATCGCGCGGATCTCTTCGGGCGTGGTGAAGCCGACGGTATCGGGCAGATTGATGGTGGTGGCGCCGGCGGCAATGGCCACGCGCGAGACTTCGATCAGGTAGTCCAGCTCGGTGCGGGTGGCATCCTCGGCCGAGAACTCGACATCGTCGATGTAGGAGCGGGCCAGCGATACGTGCTTGCGTACCGACTCCAGGACCTGTTCGCGGGTCATGCGCAGCTTGTGCTCGCGGTGCAGCGGGCTGGTCGACAGGAACACATGCAGGCGCGGGTTGGCCGCGGCTTCCAGTGCGCGTGCCGAGGTCTCGATATCGGCCTGCAGGCAGCGGGACAGCACCGCCAGGGTCAGGCTCGGGCGGCGCAGTTCGCGGCCGATCAGTGCCATCGCTTCGCGGTCGGACTGCGAGCTGGCCGGGAAGCCGGTCTCGATGATGTCCACGCCCAGTTCGTCCAGCGCACGCGCCATCACCAGCTTCTGCGGCGGGCTCATGCTGCAGCCAGGGGACTGCTCGCCGTCACGCAGGGTGGTGTCGAAGATGCGGATGCGCGGGGTGGTAATTCGTTCGATGGTGGTCACAGGGAAATCTCCTCGACAGCGGGCGTTGCGGCTTGCAGGTGGGAAGGGGAAGGCATGGGGGAGGGCGGCGCGCTGGCCTTGGCGGGCGAGCGGGGTGTTTCGCTGCGCCGTCGCCGTGGCTTGCGCGGCGGGCGCGGTCGGATGTCGGTAAGCAGGCCGGCCAGCACGCCGGCATCGATGTTCCCGCCGGAGACCACCGCGCACTTGCGGCGGCCCGCGACGCGGCGGCCAGCGGCCAGCGCCAGCGCGCCGGCACCCTCGGCAATGATGTGTTCTTCCAGTGCCAGCCGGACCAGGGTTTCGCGCAGTTCGGCTTCGCGCACGATCACCACATCGTCCAGCAGCGAGGTGCACAGGCGACGGGTCAGGAAGCCGGGGATCTTCACCCGCACGCCGTCGGCCAGCGAGGCGACGGGTGCGATCTCGCGTACGTCACCGCGGATCGCACGTGCCATCGAATCAACGCCTTCCACCTGCGCGCCGACCACGCGCACGCCCTGTGATTTCAGCGCCAGGGCCACGCCGGAAGCCAGGCCACCGCCACCGATCGGCACGATCACCACGTCCGGGGCGTGCGCGGCCAGCTCGATGCCGACCGTGCCCTGGCCGGCGATCACGTCGGCATCGTCGAACGCGGACAGGAAGCGGTAGCCGTGGCGTTGTGCCAGTTCGACCGCGAAGGCGTAAGCCTCGTCATAGCTGTTGCCGTGCTGGCGCACGGTCGCGCCCCAGTGGGCGACGCCGGCGATCTTTGTGGCGGGTGCACCATGCGGCATCACAGTGATGGCCGGCACATCCAGGCGATAGGCGGCCCAGGCCACGCCCTGGGCGTGGTTGCCGGCCGAGGCGCAGATCACCGGCCGGGTGTCGCCGCGTTCGCGGCCGGCCAGCAGTGCATTCAATGCGCCGCGCACCTTGTAGGAACCGGTGCGCTGCAGGTTCTCCAGCTTCAGCCAGGTACCGAAGCGTTCGGCGTGGTGCAGCGGGGTGGGCGGCAGGAAGCGGCGCAGGCGGGCCTGCGCTGCCAGGACGTCGGCGACGCTTACGTCGCCGACATCGCTTTCCTGGCTGGTGTCAGCGGCCGGCATGGGCCACCACCGCGGTGCGGAAGACCGCCGCATGCGGGCACGGGCGGCGAAGAAGACGCCTCCGTACCGGCACCGTGGTCGCTACGGTACGGGTGTTCATGGCGATACTCCTTCCACGGCGGTGACCTGCACGGACACGCAGTCGTAGATCTTCTCGATCTGCCGGCACAGCGTTTCCGCCGGGCGCTGGCCATCGACGACCAGCTGCAGGTGCCAGCGGCCATCGTCGGCGGCCACCGGTGCGCCGCTGATCGCACGCGGCGCAAAGCCACGGCGTTCTGCCATGCCGATCACGCGCAGCAGCGCGCCCTCGGCCGGGTGCAGCACCAGGTCAAGCCGGTATTGCATTGGGGGTCTCCTGGCGGGCATGGGCGGGGTTGCTTTCCAGCATCGTGCTGTTGGCGGTGTTCGGCGGCACCAGCGGCCACACGTTGGCGCGTGCATCGATGGCCACGTGCAGCAGTGCCGGGCCCGGTTCGGCCAGCAGCGCGGCCAGGCCGCCTTCCACGTCGTCGCGGTTGTCGATGCGGGTGGCGGCAATGCCGAACACCTGCGCCAGGGCTACGAAGTCCGGGTTGTCGGACAGGTCGATCTCGCTGTAACGCTCGGCGAAGAACAGTTCCTGCCACTGCCGCACCATGCCCAGCGAACTGTTGTCCAGCAGCACGATCTTCACCGGCAGGCGGCAGCGGGCGATGGTCGCCAGCTCCTGCACGTTCATCATGAAGCTGCCGTCGCCGGACACCAGTACCACGGTGCGCTCCGGACAGGCGAACTGCGCACCCATCGCCGCTGGCAGGCCGAAGCCCATCGTGCCCAGTGCGCCACTGGTCAGGTGGTTGCGGGGATGGTTGAAGCGGCAGTGCTGGGCCACCCACATCTGGTGCTGGCCGACATCGCAGGCGATCACCGCATCGGTCGGTGCCAGCTCGCTCAGGCGCTTCAGCAGCGCCGGGGCGTAGATGTGCTGGCCCGGTGCGTCGTAGCGGGCAGCGAAGCGGTCGCGGTGCTGCGCACAGCGCTTGCGCCAGGCGTCCTGGTGGGCCCTGGGGGAGGGGAAGGCCGCACGCAGGGCACGGATGGCGTGACCGACGTTGCCCGGCACGGCGATGTCGGCAGTGCGCAGCTTGGAGATCTCGTAGGCGTCCGCATCGATGTGGACGACGCGGGCGAATGGCGCGAACTCGGCCAGCTTGCCGGTCGCGCGGTCGTCGAAGCGCGCGCCCAGCACCAGCAGCAGGTCGCTTTCCTGCACCGCCATGTTGGCTGCGCGGGTGCCGTGCATGCCCAGCATGCCCAGCGACTGCGGATGGTGGGCCGGCAGTGCACCCAGGCCGCGCAGGGTCATCACGGTGGGGATGGCACTGGCCTCGACGAAGTCGCGCAGGTCCTGCACGGCATCACCCAGGGCGATGCCGCCACCTGCGTAGACCACCGGCTTCTCGGCCGCCGCCAGCGCGGCGATGGCCTCGGCGATGGCGGCCTCGGCCGGCGCCGGCGGCGGTTCGACGCTGCTGGGCACGTGCGCCGGCAGATGGCTGGCATCGGCCAGCTGCACATCCTTGGGCAGGTCGATCAGCACCGGGCCGGGGCGACCCTCACGGGCAATGCGGAACGCATCGGCCACCACGCGCGGCAGGTCATCGACGCTGCGCACCAGCCAGCTGTGCTTGACGATCGGCATCGTCAGGCCGAACACATCCAGTTCCTGGAAGGCGTCGGTGCCCAGCAGCGGCGTGCCGACCTGGCCGGTGATGCAGACCATCGGTACCGAATCCAGCATCGCATCGGCAATGCCGGTGACCAGGTTCGAGGCGCCCGGGCCGGAGGTGGCCACGCAGACGCCCACCTGGTTGCTGGCGCGGGCGAAGCCGTTGGCGGCCAGCGCCGCGCCCTGCTCATGGCGTACCAGGATGTGCTTCAGCGACGAATCCACCAGCGCGTCGTAGAACGGCATGATGGTGCCGCCGGGATAGCCGAACAGCGTGCGGACGCCTTCGGCCTCCAGCGCCTGGGTCAGCCAGCGCGCGCCGTTGGGCGGCGCGCTGCGATGTGTCGAAGAGTTCATGGGGGAACCTTGCAAAGCGGGTGGGGGAGGGCCGCGTGGTTACGCGGCCTGTCCTTGCAACCAGACCATCTTGGCGCGCAGTTCCTTGCCCACCTTCTCGATCGGGTGCTCCAGGTCGGCCTGCTTGAACCTGTTGTAGTTCGGCAGGCCCGCTTCGTACTCGGCCACCCAGTTCTTGGTGAAGGTGCCGTCCTGGATGTCCTTCAGCACCTCCTTCATGCGCTCCTTGGTGCCGGCATCGATCACGCGCGGGCCGCTGACGTAGTCGCCGTACTGCGCGGTCTCCGAGATGAACTCCAACATGCGCGAGATACCGCCTTCATAGAAAAGGTCCACGATCAGCTTCAGTTCGTGCAGTACTTCGTAATAGGCGATCTCCGGCTGGTAGCCGGCTTCCACCAGGGTCTCGAATCCGGCCTGCACCAGCGCCGAGGCACCGCCGCACAGCACCGCCTGCTCGCCGAACAGATCGGTCTCGGTCTCTTCCTTGAAGGTGGTCTGGATCAGGTTGGCGCGCGCACCGCCGAGGCCGGCCGCATAGGCCTGCGCATGCTGCGCGGCCTTGCCGCTGATGTCCTGGTAGACCGCCCAGATGCACGGCACGCCACGGCCGATCTCGTACTCACGGCGCACCAGTGCGCCGGGGCCCTTCGGCGCGACCAGCACCACGTCCAGGTCGGCACGCGGCTCGATCATCCCGTAATGCACGTTCAGGCCGTGCGCGAACAGCAGGCATGCACCCTGTTTCATGTTCGGCGCCAGCACGTCGTTGTAGAGCTTCTTCTGCACCATGTCCGGGGTCAGCACGGCAACCAGGTCGGCATCCTTCACTGCCTCGGCGGGCGCGATCACGGTGAAGCCATCGGCCTGCGCCTTGGCTTCGGTCGGGCCGCCCGGACGCAGGCCTACCACCACGTCGAAGCCGGATTCGCGCAGGTTCAGTGCGTGGGCGCGGCCCTGGCTGCCGTAGCCGATGACGGCGATCTTGGTCTGGGGCAGGTCGTTGGTGCTCATGGGGGAGGTTCCTTGCGGTGGGAAGAAAAAAGAACGGCCGGTCGTCGAGGTGACGTGCCGGCCGGTCAGGGGAAAGCGGTGGAGGAGGCGCCGCGCATCGCACAGGCACAGCCACCACGAGGCGTGGTGGTGCAGGTCCGGGTTGTGCGATGAGCGTTGGTCATGGTGGTTGCGTCTGAAACCAGGTTCTGAAATGAAAAAACCCGCACCGGGGCGGGTGCGGGTTTTTGAAGAGTTCCGGTGTGTGTGTGTTGCTTACACGCTGGCTCGTCCCGCACCTGTTGGTTGGGTAATAAGTACGAGCACAAGAATCGAACGCAGCGAGGCGGCGCCGGTGTCGGCGGCTTCGATGTGGGTTCGCGGTGGCGTGTTGTGATGCAACATGTGATCGAGAGAAACACAGCCATTTCGACGGTGTCAACCCTCGCGACGGATTTTCTATCGGTTTCCGCTGCATCCAGCGCAATCGCTTGCGGCACAAGGATGGTTGCTGCTGAAAGTGTTTCGGTGAACCCGAATTCACTCCTTTCAGGGCGGTTTTTGCGCGGAATCCGGTGGATTTTTCCGCCCAAGGATCAACGTCCATGACGTCTGTCCGATACCGCGTGAAGGCCGCAGCGGCGAAGATCGGGGAACCACCCGTCCATCGGAACCCGACCGTGTCCCGACGCCTTGCCCGTTCCCTGCTCGCCGCCGCCGTACTGGCTACCTTACCCGCGCTGTCCTTCGGCGCCGACCGCATCACCGGCCACACCTTCGCCACCCGTTCGGAGGTGATCGCCCCGCATGCGATGGCCGCGACCTCGCAACCACTGGCCACCCAGATCGCGCTGGACGTGATGAAGGGCGGCGGTTCGGCAGTGGACGCGGCGATTGCCGCCAACGCCGCGCTCGGCCTGATGGAGCCGACCGGCAACGGCATCGGCGGCGACCTGTTCGCCATCGTGTGGGATCCGAAGACGCAGAAGCTCTACGGCTACAACGGCTCGGGCCGCTCGCCGAAGTCGCTCACCCTTGCCGAGTTCCAGCGCCGTGGCCTGAAGGACATCCCGGCCACCGGTCCACTGCCGGTGTCGGTGCCGGGTGCCGTCGACGGCTGGTTCGCGCTGCACGACCGCTTCGGTCGCAAGCCGATGGCCGACAACCTGGCGCCGGCCATCCGCTACGCCCGCGAGGGTCACCCGGTGGCCGAGGTGATCGCCTACTACTGGGACCGTTCGGTACCCAAGTTGTCGCAGTACCCGGGCTTCAAGGAGCAGTTCACGATCAACGGCCACGCCCCGCGCAAGGGCGAGATGTGGAAGAACCCGAACCTGGCCAGCACCCTGCAGAAGATCGCCGACGGTGGCCGCGACGCCTTCTACAAGGGCGAGATCGCCCACACCATCGGTGACTACTTCAAGGCGAATGGTGGCTACCTGAGCTACCAGGACATGGTTGACCATCATGGCGAGTGGGTCGAACCGGTCAGCAGCAACTACCGTGGCTACGACGTGTGGGAACTGCCGCCGAACAGCCAGGGCATCGCCGCACTGCAGATCCTCAACGTGCTGGAAGGCTACGACTTCTCGAAGATCCCGTTCGGTTCACCGGAACACGTGCACCTGTTTGTCGAAGCGAAGAAGCTGGCCTTTGCCGACCGTGCGCGTTTCTACGCCGACATGGCGTTCCAGCCGGCACCGGTGCAGAAGCTCATCTCCAAGGAGTACGCCGCGCGGCGTCGTGCGCTGATCTCGATGGACAAGGCGTTGAAGGAAGTGCAGCCGGGCACGCCGAAGCAGCTGGAGGAGGGCGACACGATCTACATGACCGTGGCCGACGCCGACGGCATGATGGTTTCGCTGATCCAGTCCAACTACCGTGGCATGGGCAGCGGCATGGCACCGCCCGGTCTGGGTTTCATCCTGCAGGACCGTGGCGAGATGTTCGTGCTGCAGAAGAACCATCCCAACGGCTACGCGCCGGGCAAGCGTCCATTCCAGACCATCATTCCGGGGTTCATCACCAAGGGCGGCAAGCCGTATGCCAGCTTCGGCGTGATGGGCGGCGCGATGCAGCCGCAGGGCCATGCGCAGATCGTGATGAACCTGGTGGATTTCGGGATGAACCTGCAGGAAGCCGGCGATGCGCCGCGCATCCAGCACGAAGGCTCGACTGAACCGACGGGTCAGGCCACGGCGATGACCGATGGCGGCGAAGTGAATCTGGAAACCGGCTTCCCGTACGAGACGGTGCGTGCGCTGATGCGCAAGGGGCATCGCATCGTGTTCGCCGATGGGCCTTATGGCGGGTACCAGGCGATCATGCGTGATCCTGATACCGGGGTGTATTACGGTGCGTCGGAGAGCCGCAAGGATGGGCAGGCGGCGGGGTATTGAGGTTTCCCGGCCACCGGGCTGAGCCCCCTCTGCGGTGGTGGTTCGTGGAAGCGGGATCATGTGATTGGGCCGGGCGGGTGGGCTGTTCGGGGGACGCCGTGAATCCGTCCCTGGAGGCTTGGCAGCCGCATCCATGCGGCTGACACCCCCGCCCAGCCCACCCGCCCGGCCCCTGACAGTTTCCGTGGCCGCCACCGCAGGAAGAGAAAGAAGAAGATCAAAAGCAAAGACAACAGCAACGGCAACAGCCGCGCGCTGTGTATTGGGGTCGGATCCGTTTTCCACAGGAAAACGGATCCGACCCCTTCTTGTTTTCCGATACACCTCTTCCACGCATGGCGTGGAAAACCAACCGTCACCGGGAAATTGTCGGAAGCGGGGAGGGGGCCGATGGCGGGACCGTCCACGGCATGGATGCCGTGGCCGAGCCTACAGGGACGTACTTGCGGCGTGTCCCGCCATCGGCCCCCTCCCCGCCAAACCAGCAGAAATCCAGAGCCGCTTTTGAAGTTGTTGTTGCCGTTGCTTGAAAAAAGCGGTGCAGCCGCAGGCTGCAAAACAACCCTCAATCCTGATCGTGCGCGCGCGCTGCCTCGGCCTGCGTCTCCTCCTGCGCCGCCATCTCGCGTGCAATCCACGCATCGATCATGTGCCGCTGGCGCTGCGCCTGCCGCCGCTCCCGCGTGTACTCCTGGTCCAGCACCCGGTACAGCGACACCATCACCAGCACCATCAGCAGCGCGAATGGCAATGCCGCGATCGTGATCATGCCCTGCAGCGCGTCCAGGCCTCCGGCCAGCAGCAACGCCGCTGCGATCAGTGCCACCGCAATGCCCCAGGCCAGCTTGCGCTTCAACGGTGGGTCGCCGGCCTCGTCGGTGGACATGCTGGCCAGCACCAGGACCGCCGAATCGGCCGAGGTCACGAAGAAGATCATCAGCAGCACCAGCGCGATGCACGACAGCAACAGCGGCAGCGGCATGCTGTCGAACAGTGTGAACAACACCGTCTCGTAGCCATTGCCAAGCGCCTGCACCAGATCGGCGTGGCCGAAGATCTGTGCCCACAACGCAGTGCCGCCGAACACCGCGAACCAGAAGAAGCCCAGCAGCGTCGGTGCGAGCACGACGCCGATCACGAACTCGCGAACGCTGCGGCCGCGCGAGATGCGCGCAATGAACGATCCCACGAACGGCGCCCACGAGATCCACCAGGCCCAGTAGAAGATCGTCCAGTCCGCCACCCAGGTGCTGCCGGAGAACGGTGACATGCGCAGGCTCATCGTCACCAGCTGGTTGAGGTAGGAGCCCAGCGTGGTGGTGAACGTATCGAAGATGAAGCCGGTCGGCCCCAGCACCAGCAGGATGGCTGCCAGCAGGGCAGCCAACGCCAGGTTGAAGTTGGACAGCCACTTCACACCTCGCTCCACGCCACTGGCGGTGGAGGCCATGTACAACACGAAGGCGACGGCAATGATGGTCATCTGCACGGCGACGGTAGCCTGCACGCTGAAGACGCGTTCGATACCGGCAGCAATCTGGATGGTGCCGAAGCCGAGCGTGGTGGCGACACCGATCGCGGTGGCAACTACGGCGGCGATGTTGACCACCCGACCGATCCAGCCGCGATGGTGGCGGCCGATGATCGGCTGCAGCATGTCGCTGACCAGGCCGCGTCCATTGCGGTTGAACTGGAACCAGGCCATCGCCAGGCCGATCAGTGCGTAGATCGCCCACGGGTGCAGGCCCCAGTGGAAGAACGCATAGCGCATCGATGCGCGCGCCGCATCCAGGCTTTGCGGCGCCAGGCCTTCCGGCGGCTTGCTGAAATGCGAGATGGGCTCGGCCGCACCCCAGAACACCAGGCCGATGCCCATGCCGGCGGCGAACAGCATCGACATCCAGCTGGCACGCGAGAACTCGGGTTCGGCGTCCTCGCCGCCGATGCGCAGGTTGCCGAAGCGGCCGAACGCCAGGTACATCAGGAACACCAGCGCCAGGAACACCACTAGCAGGTACAGCCAGCCGACACTGCGGATGACTTCTGCCAGCATCGACTGGACCACGGTGTTGAAGGGGCCGGGGGCGATACCGGCGAGCAGCACCAGCAGCAGAACCAGTGCGATGGAAACGCGAAACACCATGAAGGAGCTTCTCCGATCAAGGGGGATTGAGGGGAGCGAGCAGAGCTTGCGGCGAAGGGCCGGCGGCATGCAGCACGGACCGGGCAGGGGCCGCGAAGGCGGCGGGGAACGCATCGATCTCAGCAACGCGATGGCGTGCACGTTACTGAACGCGGCGTCATGGTTCCGTTAACGAATGGCGACCTGGTCCCGGAGGCGGGCGGTCTATGCTCTAATGCGCACCAAGAAGCGGGGGTACCGGGCCATGTGGCCACGGTTGAGACAGTCCCTTGGAACCTGATCCGGCTCATACCGGCGTAGGGAAGCTTTGCAATGCAGCCGTGCCCGGACTCCGCCCAAGGACCGTCCGTGCGCGGGTGCCGTGCGCCGCCGCTTCGTCCCTGACCTTCCTGGACGATGCCCGATGAACGCACAGCTCTCCGCCCTGCAGCAACAGGCCCAGCAACTCTCCGCATCCGTGACCCGGCCCATTCCCGGCTCGCGCAAGATCCACGTGCCCGGTTCACGCCCGGATCTGCAGGTGCCGATGCGCGAGATCGCGCTGACCCGTACGCCGACGCTGTTCGGTGGCGAAGAGAATGCGCCGGTGACCGTTTACGACACGTCGGGCCCGTACACCGACCCGGAGGTGCGCATCGATCTGTCCGCCGGTTTGCCGGCACTGCGTCGCGGCTGGGTGGAAGAGCGCGGTGATACCGAGCAGCTCGAAGGACTGAGTTCTTCGTTCGGCCGCGATCGCGAGCATGACCCGAAGCTCGACGCGGTGCGTTTCCCCGCGCGCAGCCTGCCACGCCGCGCACGTGCCGGTGCCAACGTCACCCAGATGCATTACGCGCGCCGCGGCATCATCACGCCGGAAATGGAATTCGTCGCCATCCGCGAGAACCAGCGCCTGGACGCGATCCGCGATGCCGGCCTGCTGCAGCAGCACCCGGGCGAGGCGTTCGGCGCGTCGATCCAGAAGATCATCACCCCGGAGTTCGTGCGCGACGAAATCGCCCGTGGCCGTGCGGTGCTGCCCAACAACATCAACCACCCGGAAAGCGAGCCGATGATCATCGGCCGCAATTTCCTGACCAAGATCAACGCCAACATCGGCAACAGTGCGGTGTCTTCCGGCATCGCCGAGGAAGTGGAGAAGCTGGTGTGGGCGATCCGCTGGGGCGGTGACACGGTGATGGACCTGTCCACCGGCAAGCACATCCACGAGACGCGCGAATGGATCATCCGCAACTCGCCGGTGGCGATCGGTACCGTGCCGATCTACCAGGCCCTGGAGAAGGTTGACGGCCGCGCCGAGGCACTGACCTGGGAGATCTTCCGCGACACCCTGATCGAGCAGGCCGAGCAGGGCGTGGACTACTTCACCATCCACGCCGGCGTGCTGCTGCGCTACGTGCCGCTTACCGCCAAGCGTGTTACCGGCATCGTCAGCCGCGGCGGCTCGATCATGGCCAAGTGGTGCCTGGCGCACCACAAGGAGAACTTCCTCTACACGCATTTCGAAGACATCTGCGAAATCATGAAGGCCTACGACGTGACCTTCTCGCTGGGCGACGGCCTGCGCCCGGGTTGCATCGCTGATGCCAACGACGCGGCGCAGTTCGGCGAACTGGAAACGCTGGGTGAACTGACGAAGATCGCCTGGAAACACGATGTGCAGACCATGATCGAAGGCCCCGGCCACGTGCCGATGCAGCTGATCAAGGAAAACATGGACAAGCAGCTGCGCGAATGCGGCGAAGCGCCGTTCTACACGCTGGGGCCGCTGACGACCGACATCGCGCCGGGCTACGACCACATCACCAGTGCGATCGGCGCGGCGATGATCGGCTGGTTTGGCACGGCCATGCTCTGCTACGTGACGCCGAAGGAGCACCTGGGCCTGCCCAACCGCCAGGACGTGCGCGACGGCATCATGGCTTACCGCATTGCCGCGCACGCGGCCGACCTGGCCAAGGGGCATCCGGGCGCACAGGTACGCGACAACGCGCTGAGCAAGGCGCGCTTCGAGTTCCGCTGGGAAGACCAGTTCCACCTCGGCCTGGATCCGGAGAAGGCCAAGGAATTCCATGACGAGACGCTGCCGAAGGATGCGCACAAGCTGGCACACTTCTGCTCGATGTGCGGCCCGCACTTCTGTTCGATGAAGATCACCCAGGACGTGCGCGACTACGCCGAGGCCGGCATGAAGGAGAAGTCGCAGGAGTTCCGTGCTGGCGGGGCCGAGGTCTACCGCCAGGGGTAACGGGTAGTGCCGGCCGCCGGCCGGCATTCCGTCGTGCACGGGACCGGGGAGAGTGCTGGCCAATGGCCGGCACTACCGTTCATCACGCCGCGCCCGGCTATCCTCCGCGCATCGCCCAGGGGAAAGGACGCCATGCCCGTTGCCACGACCACCCGCTGGCTGGCCATCGCCCGCCGCCATCCTTCGGCCTGGCTCCTGGCCGCCCAGTTGATCGCGGTGCTGCTGTATCCCGCCCTCGATGACACCGCCGCTGGCCGGGCGGCGCTGGGCATGTTCGGCATGGCGGTACTCGGCCTGGCGCTGTGGGTGGTCCAGCGCAGTCCGCTGGGAACCTGGCTGGCATTGCTGCTGGCCATTCCATCGGTGGTGTTCTCGCTGGCTGGCGCCCTGCTTGACCGCAGCGCGCTGCTGACCACCGCGCAGCTGCTGGAAAGCCTGCTGTACTTCTATACGGCCGGGGCATTGATCGCCTACATGCTGCAGGACCATCGAGTAACACGCGACGAACTGTTCGCGGCCGGGGCAACCTTCACCCTGCTGGCCTGGGGGTTCGCCTTTGCATTCGCGGTGTGCCAACAGTGGTATCCAGGCAGTTTCCAGGGCGCGACGGCTGGCCCCGAGCGCAGCTGGATGGAGCTGCTTTATCTGAGCTTCAGCTTGTTGTCCGGAGTTGGATTGAGTGACGTCGTGCCGTTGCACCCGCAGGCACGGGCCTTGGTGATGCTCGAACAGTTCGCAGGCGTCATGTATATCGGCCTTGTGGTGTCGCGTCTGGTCGGATTGACCATGCTTCGGCGCATGTGAAAATGAACGCCAGATAAAAATTTCGCGCCCATAAGGGCGCGAATGGTGATGCAGATTATGTGAATGCGTCGGCGAGAGAGAGCCTGAGTGTCGACCCCGTCATAGGCGGGGTAACCGGCTTAGGCTAATATCCGGGGGCGTTATTGTTTTTGCGGTATGCGCCGATGCTTTGTGCGGAATCTGGCTTTTCGATGGCCCTGTCCAGGGACGGTGGGGACGGTATTGCTGGTGAGCCCTGCCCAGGTCCCGTCCCTACTGTATAGCGGAAAATGAACAGCAGCGAACTCACGCCCATTGACGCCGACCGCGTGCAGGTCGGCGACTGTGTCATTACCTTGTCCTCGCGTGAGGTCGAGGTTGAAGGCGCGCGCCGTCCGCGGCGGCTGACGCCGAAAGCGCTGGGCGTACTTCGCGTGTTGATGCGGCAGCCTGGGCGCGTGGTCACCCGTGAAGAGCTGTTTGCCGAGGTCTGGCCCGATACGTTGCCGACCAATGACGTGCTGACCCAGGCCGTCACCCAGCTGCGCAAGGCGTTCGCCAACGACGATGACAATGGCCAGGCCTACATCGAGACCATCGCCAAGAGCGGCTATCGGCTGCTGGTACCGGTGCAGGCGCTGGACGACTTCGAGCCGGTGGCGGAAGTGGACGCGCTGGCCATTGCGGATGTGATGCCGTCGCCGGACGGTGCCGGCATGATTCCGGCGCTGGCCGTGCCGGCAGCGGCTTCACGCCGGCGTGGCTGGCGCCAGCTGCGCCGCCAGCTGTTGTGGGTGCTGGGCGTGATGATGCTGGCCGCGCTGCTGGTCATGGCTACATTGTTGCTGCGGCGCGGGCCGGAGCCGAGTTCACCGGTGGATGCAGCGGTCGAGAACGGCGTGCGGGTGATCGGCAGCCCGCAGCGTCCCTATCGCCTGATCACCGCTACCAGTGGTTTTGAAACCTATCCCACACTTTCGCCGGACGGCTCCCAGGTTGCCTACGAAGGCGCCAACGAGGATGGCGCCGGAGGTGGTGTGATCAAGGTGCAGACCTCGGGCAATGCGCCGGCCCGGCAGCTGGCGCTGCCGCCGAAGGGGGCCAGTGACCGTTTCCCGAGCTGGTCACCGGACGGGCGCGAGATCGCTTTTGCCCGCTTTGGAGCCGACGGCGGTTGCCAGGTGCTGATCGCCAGCGCCACTGGCGGCGGCGTGCGCCAGGCGACCCGTTGCGATGGAACCGAGCTGCTCAGCTTCGACTGGACACCGGATGGCCGCGGCCTGGTCTTTGGCAGCATGGTGGGCCGCTATGCCCATCGCGGCATCCGTGTGCTCGACCTGGCCAGCGGCCAGTGGCGGGCGTTGGACTACGCGGTCGATCAGGATGATTTTGACTACGCGCCACGCTATTCGCCCGACGGCAAGTGGCTGGTGTTCGTGCGCAATCCACAGATGGGCGACCTGTGGCGGATGCCGGCCGGAGGCGGTGAGCTGGAGCAGTTGACCAACGAATCCGCCGAACAGCGTGGCTGGGCCTGGCTGGGCGATGGGCGCAGCATCGTGTTCGGCCGGCGCGTGGACAGCGAGGTGCGGTTGTACTACCTGGACGTGGAGCGCCGCACCTTGCGTGATGCGGGCCTCGACGACGCACAGTGGCCTGCGGTGTCGCGCCACGGCGACGTGCTGGCCTTCGTTCACCGCCGTGCCCAGTTCGGCGTGTTCAAGGTGCCGATGGCCGGCGGCAGCGCCGAGCGGCTGTTCGCGTCCAGTGGGCGCGACGGGCAGCCGATGGCGGCGCCCGACGGTCGCCAGCTGGTCTTCACCTCCGATCGTTCCGGCAGTTTCGCGCTGTGGTGGGCGGACATGCAGCGGCCCGACTCACTGCGGCCGATCGAGGGCCTGCGTCCGGAGGGGCGGCAGGCGCCGGACTGGTCGGCCGACAGCCGCCAGCTGCTGGTGGTCGGGCGTGACGAGCATGGGCGTACCGTTGTCTACGAGATCGCCCCGCGCGACGAGCACCTGCAACCGCTGCCGGTTCCGGTGGATCAGCCGCTGCAGGCCCTGTACGGGGCAACCCCGGAGCAGCTGCTGGTAGTCGAGCGCGATGCAGAGCAACGCACCCGGTTGAGCCTGTTCGATCGCAGCGTGACCCCCTGGCGCCGCCTGGCCAGTATCGACGGCGTCTCCCAGGCGCGTTTTGATCGCGGCGATGGCCGCGTGCTGTTCACACGCCTGGCGTCCGGCGGCTTGTGGTCGGTGGATGCGGCACTGTCCCCGGCCAGCGTGCAGCAGGTCAGTGAAGACCGGCCCAGCCGATGGCGCTATCGCACCTGGACGGTGGCGGGCACCGGTGGTATCGGCTATCTCGGCAACTCGACCGAATGCGGTACGACCTTGATCCATATCCAGGCCGGCACCGAAGCCCCCGAGCGCTGCCTGGACCGGCAGCGGCTCAGCGCGGGCAACGGCATCAGTGCCAGCGCCGATGGCCGGGATCTGTACGTCGCCCTGGCGGTCAGCGATGGTGCCGACATCGGCGTCATGCAGCTGCCCCAGTCGACGCCAGCACTGTTCCCGGCCTTTCTCAAGTCATTGATCCTGAAGAAAAATATCTCTTCGTGATTTTTTCGTGGAGTTCTCGCCGCGAATTCGTGGCGATCTCGGTGGATTTTCCTGACGGGCTGACGCCTGATTAGGCAAAACGGAAGCCTGTATCAGGCAAACCCGTGGTGCCCCATGCGTCAACTCTCGCTGGCCGATCGTGGCCAAACCGTCTCCCTCGACAAGGCGCTGGACGATCTCGCGCCGACCTGCATGGGCGTGGCCCGGCTCGGCAGCCTGCAGACGGCAGGGTCAAGCTTCACTGTCTGGCTGCAGGTGCGGGGCAGTTCCTGGGTGGAAGCCAAGGAAGGGCGTTTCCGCCTGCGCCATGGCGAGTGGATTGCCTTCGAGAAGGAGTCGCGCCCGTTGGTGCAGGCCGGCCGTAACGGACTGTGCGTGGGCCTCAGCCTGACTGCGGAGGCGATGCGGGTGCTATCCGAGATGGCCGACTGCGGCCTGTATGCCGGTCGTGGTCGCATGAGCCGCGGTGACGCCCGCGTTGCCCTGCGCCTGTGGCGCGATGCGCTCGACAGCGGCCTGCCAGCGCAGGCGCTGCGCCCGCTGTTGTTGCATCTGGCCGGCCTGCAGCGTGACCTGGCCGACAACGTACAGCGCTGCCCCGGTCGCTCACGCAGCCGCAAGCGCCAGGTGTTCGGCCGCATGCAGCGCGCCCGTCTCTATCTGGAGGGCAACAGCCACCGCGTGGTGCGGATCGGCGAGCTGGCCGAGCTGACCAACTTCTCCAGCTGGTACCTCTCCAAGACCTTCCAGAGCCTGTATGAAGAGAGCCCCCAGTCGCTTTCGGCACGGTTGCGCCTGGAGCGGGCCGCCGATCTGCTGCGCGACACCGACATGATGGTGGGCGAGGTCGCCGCGGCCAGCGGATTCGACAACTGCTGCAGCTTCGCGCGGGCCTTCCGCGCCCGTTACGGGCAGTCTGCTTCCCGGTTCAGGGAAAACGGCGGCTTGCTCCCGCCACACTCTGCAAAGTCTACGGTTGGGTCGCGCAAATACAGCATCGCAACGCAATCGTAACGTGCTGGAGCGTTTTAACACGCTACTAACACGTACCTTGGAGAGATTGATGAACGTTCGCACCCCTGCCGTGCGGCTGGGCCTGCTGCCCGCCGGCATCGCGCTGGCGCTGGCACCGGCATTTGCTTCCGCACAGGAAGCCAGTGCCCCGACCACCCTTGATCGCCTGGAAGTCACCGGCTCCCGCATCCGCTCGGTGGATGTGGAAACCTCCCAGCCGGTCCTCACCGTAAGCCATGAGGACATCCAGCGTTCGGGCCTGGTCAGCGTCGGCGACCTGCTGCAGAACCTGTCCGTGGCAGGCACCCAGACCTTCAGCAAGGCGGCCGTGCTGGCGTCCAACCCGGAACAGGGCGGCCAGTACGTCAGCCTGTACAACCTGGGTGAGCAGCGCACGCTGGTGCTGGTCAACGGCAAGCGCTGGAGCACCAGCCTGGCCGGCTTCACCGACATGTCGACCATCCCGACCTCGCTGATCGAGCGCATTGAAGTCCTGAAGGACGGCGCCTCGGCGATCTACGGTTCCGACGCCATCTCCGGCGTGGTCAACATCATCCTGCGCAAGAACTTCGACGGCGCCGAGGCCAGTGCCTACTATGGCCAGAACAGCCACGGCGACGGTTCCAAGACCCAGTACAGCCTGACCCTGGGTGCCAGCGGCGAGCGCTCCTCGATCGTGTTCGGCGCGAACTACATCAAGGAAGATCCGGTGTGGGCCAAGGATCGTGGCCTGACCAAGTACTCCTATGGCCAGGGCCACAAGGAAGACGGTCTGAGCCCGGCTGGCCCGTGGGGTCGTTTCACCGATCCGCGTGCCGAAGGCACCGCCGGTGCTGGCGAATACAACAAGGCTGGCAAGTGGGTCCCGAACACCTGGGTGGTCAACCACACCGGTTCCTGGGACACCCCGGTCGGCGTTGGCCAGCCGTCGAACAACTTCAACAACTACCACCTGATTGGTCTGGACGACTACTACAACGCCTCGCAGCAGATGATGCTGAACCAGGGCGCTGAGTCGAAGACCATGTTCACCTCGGCCAGCTACGACATCAACGACAACCTGCGTCTGAAGTCGACGGCGATGTACTCCGAGCGCGATTCCAAGCGCCAGATCGCCGGCTACCCGCTGACCGGCACCTCGCAGCCGCAGTTCCCGGTGGCGATCAGCAAGGACAGCATCTACAACCCGCTGGGCAACTGGGCCAACCCGGGCGCCGGCGTTGACATCGGTGGCTGGGGCCGTCGTATCTTCGAACTGCCGCGCATCACCCAGAACAACGTCAAGTCGCTGCACTTCGACGCGGCCCTGGAAGGCAACTTCGACTTCAACAACCGTCCGTTCGACTGGGATGTGGGCATCAACTACAACCAGTTCGACGTGACCCAGACCAGCTCGGGCAACATCAACCTGCTGGCCCTGAAGAACGCCCTCGGCCCGTCGTTCATCAACGCCAACGGCGTCGCCCAGTGCGGCACCGCTGCCAACCCGATCGCGCTGGGCACCAGCCCGGGCAGCTGCGTTCCGTTCGACCTGCTGGGTGGCGCCAGCGCCGCGACCCCGGATGCGCTGAAGTACATCAACACCCTGCTGAACTCGACCGGCCAGAGCAAGAGCAAGCAGTACTTCGCCAACATCACCGGTTCGCTGTTCGACATGCCGGGCGATGCGGGCGAGTTCGCCTTCGCTGCCGGTTACGAGCATCGCGAAGTGTCGGGCTACGATCACCCGGACGCACTGTCCTCCTCGGGTTACACCACCGAGCTGGCCGCGCAGCCGACCGAAGGCAAGTACAAGACCAACGAGTTCTACCTGGAACTGATGGTGCCGCTGCTGCGTGACCTGCCGGGTGCCAAGGAGCTGTCGCTGGATATCGCCAGCCGCTACTCGGACTACGACAAGTTCGGCAACACGGTCAACAGCAAGTTCAGCGTGACCTGGAAGCCGATCGACGACCTGCTGGTGCGTGCGACCTACGGCGAGGGCTTCCGTGCCCCGACCCTGGACGACACGTTCGGTGGTGGTTCGCAGACCTTCGACAAGTTCACCGATCCGTGTGATGCCGTGTTCGGCCAGCGCAGCAACCCGGCCGTTGCAGCCCGTTGCGGTGCTGAAGGCCTGGCGTCCGACTTCCGTCAGACCGACGCTGCCGGTCGTCCGATCAGTGCCCGTGACACCCAGGGTAACAACCCGTTCAACTCGGGTGTGGGCAACGACAAGCTGCAGCCGGAAACCAGCAAGACCCGCACCGCGGGCCTGGTCTGGAGCCCGAGCTTCGTCAGCGGCCTGAACGTCTCGCTGGACTGGTACAAGATCACTGTCGACAACGTGATCACCGCGCTGTCGGCGAACTACGTGCTGAACCAGTGCTACCAGAACGGTGTGCAGGCCTTCTGTGACCAGTACAGCCGTGGCGACGTCGCCAACGGCCAGCAGGTCACCGGCCTGAGCCGCGGCAACGCGAACCTGGGGTCGCTGGAAACCGAAGGCTACAACTTCGGCGTCCGCTACCGCATGCCGGAATACAGCTTCGGTACCCTGTCGTTCAACCTGGACACCAACTACCTGACCAGCTTCCGTCAGCAGGCCACCAAGGGTGCTGCATGGGATGACTACGCAGGCTACTGGAACTACCCGCGTGTCCGCGGCACCCTGGCCAGCACCTGGACCAAGGGCGACCTGTCGGCCACCTGGACCATGCGTTACTACGGCGGCTTCCGCGACTTCTGCTACGACCAGGAAAATGGCCTGGAGTGCAACCAGCCGGATTACTACACCGAGAACGGTGGCTGGAGCGGTGGCCTGGGTGCCAACAAGAAGGGCGCGATCGTCTATCACGACATCTCGGCCACCTGGCAGGCCCCGTGGAACGGCAGCGTGACCGTCGGTGCCCGCAACGTGTTCGGCAAGACCCCGCCGATCACCTACGCGGTGACCAACGCCAGTGCCGTGCAGCTGGACCCGATGCTGGATTACGACCGCTTCCTGTTCATCCAGTACAACCAGCGCTTCTGATCCATCGAAGCCTGAAGGCAAGACGAGGAGGGCGGGCCGCAAGGCCCGCCCTCTTTGCGTTTGGCAGAGCCGGGTCGGGAAATTCTGAATCGGGCAGTTCAGCGACAAAGGTCACGCTTGTCGCAACTGGACCGCTGGTAGGTTCGCAGAGGTCCATTCCGGACCAGGGAGAGCGCGAAATGAACAACGCGATGCCACGTATGTTTGCTGCTGCAGTTCTCGCCGTCCTGAGCCTGGCCGGCAGTGTGTCGGCCGGTCCGCTGGTGTGTGCCAATGGCCGTTATTGCGCGGAGGTGCGCAGCAACTGCATCAAGGCCGGTGAGGATGCGGCGTACTGCCAGTTCCTGTTCGAGCGCTGCGTGTACGACCACTGCGCGCAGCCCTGACGCAACGAAGGCGCGTCCCTGCGGACGCGCCTTCATCGTGTGGATTGCCGGTGGAACTCAGGCTTCGCTCGGCGTAAGCCCCATCAGGCTGTTGGCATGTTCACGCCACTGCGGCAGTTTGTTGAGCACGCCCGCGCGCTGCAGATAGTCCTCATCCACCGGGTCGCCGTTGACCAGCGCCAGGGCCACGTGCACCGCACCGGTCACCCAGAAGCTGCGGGTGTTGGCGCGCTGCGGCTGCAGGTGGAATGCCACCGCTTCGATGATCGGCATCGGCAGGCCCCACAGCCCCAGCAGATAGGCACCGGCTTCGGCATGGCCTGGGCGGGTATCACCGGCCAGCGACGGCTCGGTGCGCTCGTTGCGTACGCCGGGCAGCAGCAGGCCGATGTCGGCCAGCAGTGCCGCGGTTGCGCCCAGTTCGGCACTGGATTCGGGCAGCAGGCGTGCGGCCAGGCGCGAGGCGAGCAGGGCGCGCTGCTGCAGCGAGTTGCGTTCGGCAGTCGACAGCGTCGGCGCCGAGAACACTTCACTGGCCAGCACCAGGTCACGCAGCGTGGCCAGGCCCAGCCGGGTGACTGCAGTACGCAGGTCGGCAATGGTGCGGCCCTGGCTGAAGAACGCCGAGTTCGACAACTGCAGCACCTTGGCGGCGATGGCCGGATCGGCGGCCACCAGCTTGGCCACGTCGGCGCTGTCGGCGTCGTCGTCATGCTCCAGCGCCTGGGTCAGGCTCAGGTACAGGTGCGGCGGCGACGGCAGTTTCTCGATGCGGCCGATGGCATCGCGCAGGCGCGGGCTGTCCAGCACTTCGCGCAGCTCTTCCAGGCTGGTCAGCGCTTCCAGCAGTACTTCCGGTGCCAGTGGCAACGGCAGGAAACGGTGAGCGACACCGATCAGGCGTGCCGGCGGCGGCCGGTTGCCATGCTGTGCGTCCACCAGCGCGATGCGGATGGTTTCCGGACGCAGGGTCCTGATCTGGCCGAGCAGCGTGGTGGCATTGAGGTCCGGCAGCTGCGGGCAGACAATCACCGCGTCCACGCCCTGGGTGGCAACCGCGGTCATCGCGGTCTGGCCATCGGTGGCGGTCAGCGGCTGCCAGTCTTCCCCAAGATCGGCAATGAATTCGGTCAGCTCAGCCGGCAGGCTGGCTGCATCCCCAACAAGCAGAATACGCACGACACATTCCCCTGGCTGTCTCGACGATGGATGTCGATGACGTGTGAAGTGACGCAATTTACCTAATACGGCAGCAAGAGTGATGTGCCGTCATCATGAAACGTGACCCGCATCGCTCCGGCAGGGTACCGCCGGAGCGATCCGGTTCAGGCTCAGGCCTTGCTGTCGAGGTGGCGCTGGTGCGCCTCGATCAGGATCTGCTTGGCCTCAGCGGCGCCGCCCCAACCGTCCAGCTTGACCCACTTACCCTTCTCGAGGTCCTTGTAGTGCTCGAAGAAGTGGCCGATGCGCTCCAGCCAGTGGCTCGAAACCTGGGCGATGTCTTCAACGTGGGCGTAGCCACTGAAGATCTTCGAGACCGGCACGGCCAGGATCTTCTCGTCGCTGCCCGCCTCATCGCTCATCTTCAGCACGCCGACCGGACGGCAGCGCACGACCGAGCCCGGCACCAGCGGGAGCGGCAGCACCACCAGCACGTCGGCCGGATCGCCGTCGCCGCACAGGGTGCTCGGCACGTAGCCGTAGTTGCAGGGGTAACGCATCGGGGTGGACAGGATGCGGTCGACGAAGATCGCGCCGGTTTCCTTGTCCACTTCGTACTTCACCGGCTCCGAGTCCTTCGGGATCTCGATGATGACGTTGATTTCTTCCGGCGGGTTCTTGCCGGGCGAGACGAGTTCCAGACCCATGGTCGTGCTCCAGGTGGGGGATATAGACGGATAGCCCCCCATTTTATGCCTTTGCCGGGCGCTGTGCAGAGGGAGGGGCTGACCGCTGCGTGGGGCAGGGACCCACGCGGCAGGCCGGGGTTGGCTGATAGGGCCGGCCGGTGCGGGGGCGCAGGCTGGATCGACCTTGCCAAGGAGTCCGCCGATGAAAGTGTCTGCCCTGCCGTTCGCCCTGTTCTGCATGCTGCTGGTTGCGCCGTTGGCCCAGGCCTCTCCTTACGTCGACCTGATCGACTACCCGCGGCAGGAAGCCAACTGGGACCGCTTCTTTGCCCTGGAGGGACGTCTGCAGTACGGGTTCGACGCGATCTGCGGCGATACCTTCTGCGAAGGCGAGTACAGCGATATCCGCGCCCTGCGCCTGCGCTGCTCGGTGGACGCGATGCGCGGCACGGTGCATGAGTGCCTGTGGGCATTTGCCGCCAGTGACCTGGCTGTGTCGCGGCATGACGGTGCGATCGTCGCCCGGCAACCGACCTGGCTGTGCCGCCTGCCGCTGGAGCCTGGCACACCGGTGGAGGCCTTCCATGCCGCGCTCGCCGCCCGCAATCCACTGCATGACCCGTTGCCGGGGACCTCGCAGAGCGTCTATGACGGGCTGACCGGGTGCATCCATTGATGCGAACGTGACTGATTCTCATTAACGGAGTAGCATGCGCGGCGCCTTCCGTCTGTCGTCCCGGTTCCGCGCATGTCCTCCAATGCCGCCTCCCTCACCGAACTGCTGATCCGCGAGCGGCCTGCGCTGCTGCGCCGGGTGCAACGCATCCTGGGGGGCGACAACGGCGCCGAGGACGTGATCCAGGCGGTGTGGTTCAAGGCGCGTGGTGTCGATGACAGCCAGGCCATCGACAATCCGCGTGCCTACCTGTACCGGCTGGCCGCCAACCTGGCCACCGACCACGGCCGCGAATCGACCCGGCGCAACCGCCTGCTGGCCGACCACTACCTGTGGGGAGCGGACGAGGTCATCTCGACCGAGGAACAGGCCATGGCCCAGGACGAGCTGCAGCGTGTGCTGGATGCGGCCGGACACCTGCCGGAGCCGACCCGCACCATCTTCCGGCTCAACCGCCTGCAGGGCCTGACCCAGGCCGAGATCGCCCGCCGCCTCGGGGTGTCGGTGACCACCGTCGAGAACCATGTGCGCACCGCGTTGCAACGCCTGGCCTGGGCGCGCAGCGGCCGATGATCGCCCCGGCTTGGGGCTGGCCCTCGCTGAAACGTCTTGATCACTGGACCGTGGATGCGGTCTAGTTCCCCCGCCCGCGCTTGAATGCGCCTGTCCGCCAGCCGATGAGCCCGCCGAACACGCTGCCCGCCGCCAATGACGATGCCCTGGCCGAACAGGCCCGGGGCTGGATTGCGTGGCTGGCCTCGGGTGACATCGGCGAGGGGCGCATGCACGAGTTCGAGCGCTGGCTGGCAGAACCGGGGCACCGTCGGGCCTTCGAGCACGAGCGAGCGCTGTGGCGCAGTGTCGGGCCACGCCCGCAGGCCCGGTCCGCCGAACGCCGCCGCCCGCATCGAATGCGCTGGGCGATGGCCGCTGCAGCTGTGCTGGCGATGCTGGTGGCATGGCCGGAGGCCTGGTTGCGGCTGCAGGCCGACCATCGCAGCACGCACGTCGTGCAGAACGTAACGCTGCCCGATGGCAGCCGCGCAGTGCTGGATGCGGACAGCGCGATCGCCGTGCGCTTCGATGCGCACGCACGCGAGGTCGAGCTGCTGCGCGGGCGCGTCTGGTTCGAGGTCAGCCCGGATGCGCAGCGGCGTTTCAGCGTGCGTGCCGGCAATGGCGTGGTCGAGGACATCTCCACCGCGTTCACCGTCGCGCGTGGCGATGGCGGGGTGGAAACCCAGGTCGGGCAGGGCAGGGTGCGCGTGGCCAGCCCGGCCGACGGTGGCTGGACCTACCTGCAGGCGGGCCAGCGTGCCGTCTATGGCGAGCGCAACGGCGTGACGCGCCTGCAGGATGTGGCGGCCGACAGCGTGGGCGCGTGGCGCCAGGGCGAGCTGCTGCTGGAGCAGGCCAGCGTCGCCGACGCCGTGCAATGGGTGGGGTGCTATCGTGCCGGCCCGACGTTCGTGCGCGGTGATCTGTCGCGACTGCCGGCGATCAGTGCGGCGCTACGCATCGATCGCCCGGAACAGGCGCTGGACGCGTTGGCGGCGACGGCAGGTCTGCAGGTCACCCGCCTGCCGCTCGGCGTCGCCATCATCCATCAGTAGATCCACGCCATGCGTGGATGATGTTCCCGATGTGCCGGCCAACGGTCGGCACCCACCGCGACCGCAAATCGCCCTTGGGGTTGCCGTGCGCCCAGCCGTCTTACCCCGCGAACGTACCCGCCGCCGCCACGTACGTCGCCGTGTCCGCCTGTGTTGCGGATGACGCCGCGCCTGCGGCACCGATTACCTGACAGGTTCCCCATGTTCGACTCCCACCGTCCGGGCCGCGCGCCGCGCCCGTCCCGCCTGTGCATTGCATTGCTGGCTGCCGGCCTGGCCAGTGCCACGCCATCCGTGCTGGCACAGAACGCCCGTGGCGATCACGCCGCCGTACAGCGCTTCGACATTCCAGCGCAGCCCCTGGACGAGGCGCTGCGCAGCTACATGCGCCAGTCCGGCGTGCAGGTCGTGTATCCGGCCATCCTGGCCCACGGGGTGAGCTCGCGTGCGGTCAATGGCAGCCTGCCGGCCAACGAGGCGCTGCAGCAGCTGCTGCAGGGCAGTGGCCTGGCGGTGCGCCGGGTCAGCGCAGATGCAGTCACGCTGGAAGCGGCAACGCCGGCGCAGGCCGACAGCGGCGTGATCGTCACCGACACGCTCAGCGTGGCCGGCGACCGCGTCGACAGTGGCGCGGCCAGCGACGAGGCGCGCCTGCTCGACAGCTATCGCAGCGTCGGTTCCACCACCACGCTCAACCGCACGCACCTGGAGCGTTTCCGCGGTACCTCCAACGGCGACATCGTCAAGGGCGTGGCCGGCGTCACTGCCGGTGACCCACGCGTCGGCAATGGCTTCGACGTCAACATCCGCGGCATCCAGGGCCAGGGCCGCGTGCCGGTGATCATCGACGGTGGCCAGTCCAGCATCGATACCTACCGCGGCTACGCCGGTCAATCGCAGCGTACCTACCTCGACCCGGACCTGATCTCCAGCCTGACCATCACCAAGGGCCCGAGCCTGCAGGCCAACGCCTCTGGCGGCATCGGCGGCGTGGTCGAGATGGAGACGCTGAAGATCGGCGACGTGCTGCGCGAAGGGCGCGACTTCGGCATGCGCGTGCGTGGCGGCCTGGCCAACAACAGCGCCAACAACCTGCCTTCCTACAGTGCCGCGCCGCGTTCCGACCGCAGCGCCACCGGCAGCCAGTTCTTCAACGTGGCTGCGGCAGGTCACTGGGACCGCTTCGATCTGGTCGCCGCCTACGCCTACCGCGACAATGGCAACTACTTCTCCGGCAAGCACGGCTACGACGACTTCCCACAGACCCGGCGCACGCTGGCACCGCTGAATCCGCCGCGTACCGAGGTCTTCAATACCTCGGCGCGCTCGAAGTCGGCGCTGCTCAAGGGCACCTGGCGTATCGACGATGCACAGACCCTGGAAGCGGGCTACCGCCGCTACGAAGGCACCGCCGGCGAGATCATGGCCTCTCAGATTATCCGCGTCGATCGCGACCGCGTTCCGCAATGGGATCCGGGCCACGTCGACATGGACAGCTACACCCTGCGCTATCGCTTCAACCCGGACAGCGAGCTGGTCGACCTGCGCGTCAACGCCGCGTACACCGACACCGACAGCGTGATGTACAACAGCCTGACCGGCATCACCCCCTGGTACTTCGATCGCCGCACCGAGTGGTACGACGCGCCCAGCTTCAGTGGTGACCCCGGCTACAAGGATGCCTACCGCAATCCGCTGCGACAGAAGCGCTTCGGACTGGATGCCAGCAACACCTCGAGGTTCGACACTCGTGCCGGTGCGTTCACCCTCGACTACGGCCTGTCCTACAGTGACGAAGACATCGCACCGGGCAGTTCCGGCCCGGTCATGCACGACGATCTGGTCAACAACCGTTTCCTGCGCAATGCCGAGCGCAAGGAATACAGTGCCGTGGCCTCGCTGAAGTGGCAGCCCGATGAGCATTGGGAACTGCTGGCCGGCGGCCGCTGGAACCGCGTGGATGTGCATGACCGCAACCGCCTGGCCACGCCCGATGCCTATGAAGTGCAGGGCCAGTACCGCTACACCGAACTGCTCAATGGCAACCCGGCGCTGCCGTCGTGGCGGGCCAAGCGCATCGCGCTGCTGAACTGGTATCCGGATGCCAACGGCAACTTCACCCGGGAATCGCTGCTGGCCTCACCGTACAAGAAGGGCACGGTGGGCGACATCGGTGGCTGGAACTTCTACGACGCCGGCAAGGCGCAGGACCTGGAAGTGCCGGTCAGCTGGACCTGGTCGCAGCCGATCCGCCGTCGTGACACCGCGTTCTCGCCGACTGCCAGCGTGGCCTACCGCTTCAGCGAAGACACCATGGTCTACGTGAAGTATGCCGAAGGCACCAAGCTGCCGAGCCTGTTCGAGACCACGCTGGGCCTGTTCACCGCCGCCAAGCCGGTGGGCGAGCTGAAGCCGGAGCGCGCGCGCAGCTGGGAAATCGGTGCAAGCACCATCCGCTACGACCTGTTCACCGCCGGCGATCGCCTGGCCCTGAAGCTGGCGTACTTCGATACCCGCATCGACGACCTGATCACCCGTGACTACCGCACGCTGTCGGCCGGCCTGATCCGCAACGTCGACCAGTTCAGGGTCTCCGGCATGGAGTTCCAGTCCAGCTATGACAGCGGCAAGGTGTTTGCCGATCTGTCCGCGCACTACTACTTCAAGGCCAAGACCTGCGCGCCGGATATCGCCGCCGAGCGCCGTGCCTATGGGGCGCAGCGCAGGAACGGCGAGCTGGCCAACACGCCCGACTGCGTGGACGGCGGCTTCGAGGGCTCGTACACCAATACCCAGAACCCACCGCGCTACATGGTCAACCTGACCCTGGGCTCGCGCCTGTTCGACGAGCGCCTGACCTTCGGCACCCGCGTGGTCCACAACGCCGGCCCGATCAGCAAGCTGGACAAGGACTGGAACGTGGGCCTGTCGGCGATCCAGCAGCTGTACCGGCCAACCACGCTGGTGGACCTGTTCGCCAGCTGGAGCTTCAACGACCAGCTGTCGGTGGAAGCCGGCGTGGACAACCTGACCGACCGCTACTACCTGGACCCGCTGGCCCTGGGCGTGATGCCAGCCCCGGGCCGCACCGCGCGACTGGCGTTGACCTGGAAGTACTGATCGGTCGCGGATGAGTGGTGGGGTCGGATCCCTTTCCTGCGGAAAGGGCTCTGACCCCAGCGAGCCCCAACCGCCCTCGGTGGGCGCGGACCTTGGTCCGCACCGCTTCTGCCGTGCAATCGACAGCGCCGGGCCATGCCCGGCGTCTATTTACAGCCCGCTCGAAGCCTTTACCGCATCCTCGTGCAGCGACTCGTTCAGCTCGTCCACCACGGTGCTCCATGCCGCATCGGCCTGCAGCGATTCAGACAGGAACTGGCGTTGGGCATCGTTCCAGTACGGTGCTTCGACCACTTCGACATCGGTGGCCAGCTGGTGTTCGCGGATGAAGCGGGCGATGCCCTCTGCGCTGGCATCCAGGCCCAGCTGCAGGAACAGGTTGGTCATGCGCGGTTCGGTGGTGATCATCGTCGGTTCCGGATGGACAAGGGGATGGCCCATTATCGGTGTAGACGGCCTTGGGGAAAGCCCCGTGGCAGACGTCTACAGCACGACGACCCCCTTGGCATTCCCCCATGAACGCACACATCGCCCCTGAAGAAAGCCGCAGCCTGCGGCTCAAGGCCGCCACCCGCGACAGCCACGGTGCCCTGGACAAGCGCATCATGGCCGGCGACATCTTCGCCGACCGCAGCAATTTCGCCCGTTTCCTGCGCGTGCAGTATCGCTTCCACCGCAGCATCGATGCGCTGTATGCCAACCCTGCGCTGGACGCACTGCTGCCGGACCTGGGCGAGCGCCGCCGCCTGACCCAGGTCGCGCGCGACCTGCAGGACCTGGAGCAGACCCTGCCGGGGGCTGACATCGCGGCGTTGCCGTCCGATCTGGAACTGCCCGCCGCGTTGGGGTGGCTGTACGTGGCTGAAGGCTCCAACCTGGGCGGCACCATTCTGTACAAGATGGCTGCCAAGCTCGGCCTGGACCGTGATTTTGGCGCCCGCCACTTGGCCGCGCATCCCGATGGCGCGGCGCGCCACTGGCGTGAGTTCACCGCGGCGCTGGACGCGGTACCGCTGAGTGTCGAGCAGGAGCAGCAGGTAATCGATGCGGCCGACGCCGCGTTCCGCAGCGTGCACGGCCACGTCGAAGTGGAATTCGCCTGATGCACGGCGTGCGCCCACAGGTGCAGCGCTGATGCGCTGGCTCTGGTTCGCGCTGGGCTGGCTGATGGTCGGGCTCGGGGTGATCGGCGCGTTGCTGCCGGTGATGCCGACCACCATCTTCCTGATCCTGGCCGTGGGCTGCTTCGCGCGCAGCTCGCCGAAGTTCGAGCAGCGCCTGTTGGCGCATCCGCGCTACGGCCCGTCGCTGCGGTTGTGGCGCGAGCAGGGCGCGGTATCGCGCAAGGGCAAGGCGTTTGCCAGTGCCGGCATGGCGCTGGGCTTTGCCCTGTTCTGCTGGGGCGCGCACCCGTCCTGGCGCCTGCTGTTGGGCGTGGGCCTGTTCTTCGCGGTCAGCGCCGGCTACGTGCTGAGCCGACCGGCCCCCCGGCTGGAGTCCCATCCGGTCGTGGAAGTGGACGACGCCAATGATCCGCGCGCGGCCCGTCGTCGCGCAGCGACCCCTGATGCTGATGGAAACCGAGACGATGCTGCCTGCTGACCTGGCCCCCGTGGCCGCCCCCGCATTGACCCCATGGGGCATGTACCTGGCCGCCGACGTGGTGGTGAAGGCCGTGATGATCGCGCTGGCACTGGCGTCGCTGGCCACCTGGACCGTGCTGCTGGCCAAGGGCTGGGAGCTGGCCCGCCAGGCCCGGCAGCTGCGCGCGGCGCGCGCGCTGTTGCTGCAGTCCGCACAGCTGCCGCCGCAGAGCGAAGAGGCAAGTCTGCAGCAGGGCATCGCGCTGGCGATGCTGGACGCCGCCCGCACCGAACTGCGTCTGTCGCAGGATCTGGATAGTCGCGACGGCATCAAGGAGCGCATCGCCTCGCGCCTGGACCGCATCGAGCTGGAGACCGCGCGCGTGCAGCGGCGCGGCATCGGTGTGCTCGCCAGCATCGGCGCGGTGGCGCCCTTCGTCGGCCTGTTCGGCACGGTGTGGGGCATCATGAACAGTTTCATCGGCATCGCACACAGCAACACCACCAACCTGGCGGTGGTTGCGCCCGGCATCGCCGAGGCCCTGCTGGCGACCGCACTCGGCCTGGTCGCGGCGATTCCCGCGGTACTGGTCTACAACCATTTCAGCCGCGTGCTGGCCGGCCTGCGGGGCCTGCTCGGCGATCTGTCGGCGGCCGTGCAGCAGCTGGTCTCGCGCGATCTTGATCGTGCCGTGCCGCGTACCGCAGCGGCACCGCTGCGCGCGGTGCACTGAGGCGCGACGATGGCGATCAGGACCGCGTCCGACCGCGACGACGCACCGGAAGAAGCACACGAGATCAACGTCACGCCCTTCATCGACGTAATGCTGGTGCTGCTGATCATCTTCATGGTAGCCGCACCGCTGGCCACCGTATCAGTGCCGGTGCAGCTGCCGGCCAGCAGCGCCAGTGCCACGCCGCCCGAACAGGCGCCGGTGTATGTGACCGTGCAGGCCGATCTGTCGCTGCGCGTGGGCGAGCAGGCGGTGGCGCGTGACGGGCTGGCCGCTGCATTGCAGGCGGCCACCCACGGCGACACCGCGCAGCGCATCTTCCTGCGTGCCGATACCCGCGTGCCTTACGGTGAACTGATGGCGACGCTGGACGCGCTGCGTGGCGCAGGCTACCTGAAGGTGGCACTGGTTGGACTGGAGCAGGGCGCGCGATGAGCGGATTGCGGCGCTGGGCGACCAGCCTGGCGATCGTGCTGCTGGTGCACGCGCTGCTGATCGGCGTGGCCTGCTGGTGGGCGGCGCGCGCACCGGCGGTGGCCGCCGCAGCGCCGCCCGCTGCATTGATGCTGGAGTTGGCGCCGATGGCACAGGCGCCTCCGGTGCCGCCGCGCGAGGTCGCCACCGGTCCACTGCAGCAGCAACAGCAGCGGCAGGCGCCGAAGCCGGCCCTGCGCGAGCAACCGGAGGCGCCGGTGCAGCCGCAGGGTGACCTGCCACCGCCGCGTACACCAGAGCCGACGCCCTCGCCGGATGTCGCCGACGCCAATGTCGCGCAGACCAGCGCACCGCCACAGGTGGCCGCTGACGCCGCCGCGCGCTACGCCGCACCGCAGACCACGGCGGGTGAGCGCAGTCGCGCCGAGGCAAGCTGGGAAGGTCGCCTGCTGGGGCACCTGCAGAAGCATCGCCGCTATCCGCGCCAGGCCGAGCGGCTACGCCAGCAGGGCGTGGTCTACGTGCGCTTTGCCGTGGCCCGCGATGGCGCGGTCTCGGGGTTGAAGCTGGGCCGCAGCAGTGGCTTCGCGCTGCTTGACCAGGAGACGCTGGACACCGTGCAGCGCGCCAGCCCGGTACCGGCGCCGCCGGCCGAAGTGGCCGGCGACCCGGTGGACGTGATGGTGCCGGTGTCGTTTTTCCTGCGCGGGCGGTGATTGACGGTGGGGTCGGATCCCTTTCCTGGGAAAGGGCTCTGACCCCATCGAGGCCGTCATCCACGCATGGCGTGGATCTACAGCAACGGCACCAGCAGCAGCGCGACGATGTTGATGATCTTGATCAGCGGATTGATCGCCGGGCCGGCCGTGTCCTTGTACGGGTCACCGACGGTATCGCCGGTCACCGCAGCCTTGTGCGCCTCGCTGCCCTTGCCGCCGAAGTGGTCATCTTCGATGTACTTCTTGGCGTTGTCCCAGGCGCCACCGCCGGTGGTCATCGAAATGGCCACGAACAGGCCGGTCACGATCGTGCCGATCAGCAGGCCACCCAGTGCGCGTGGCCCCAGCAGCAGGCCGACCACCACCGGCACCGCCACCGGCAGCAGCGAGGGCACGATCATTTCGCGGATCGCCGAGCGGGTCAGCATGTCCACCGCCTTGTCGTACTGCGGCTTGCCGGTGCCCTGCATGATGCCGGGGATCTCGCGGAACTGGCGACGTACTTCCTCCACCACCGCACCCGCCGCGCGGCCGACCGCTTCCATCGCCATCGCACCGAACAGGTAGGGAATCAGGCCGCCGATCAGCAGGCCGATGATCACCGTGTGGTCGCTGAGGTCGAAGCGGAATTCCTGCCCCGGATGTGCAGCCTGCAGGTTGTGCGTGTAGTCCGCGAACAGCACCAATGCGGCCAGTGCGGCCGAACCGATCGCATAGCCCTTGGTCACCGCCTTGGTGGTGTTGCCCACCGCATCCAGTGGATCGGTGATGTCGCGGATCTCCGAGGGCAGCTCGGCCATCTCGGCAATCCCACCGGCGTTGTCGGTGATCGGCCCGTAGGCATCGAGAGCGACGATCATGCCGGCCATCGACAGCATCGCGGTGGCGGCGATGGCGATGCCGTACAGCCCGCCCAGCGCGAACGCGCCCCAGATCGCCGCACACACGGCCACCACCGGCAGCGCGGTGGACTTCATCGAGATGCCGAGGCCGGCGATGATGTTGGTGCCGTGGCCGGTGGTCGAGGCCTGCGCCACGTGCTGCACCGGCTTGTACTGGGTGCCGGTGTAGTACTCGGTGATCCACACGATCAGCCCGGTCAGGACCAGGCCGATCAACGCGCAGCCGTACAGGGCCATCGGCCCGTGCACGTTGTCACCCATCAGGCCGGTAGTGATCGGGTAGAAGGCGATGGCGGCCAGAACGCCGGAGACGATCACGCCCTTGTACAGCGCGCCCATGATCGAGCCGCCAGGCTTCACTTTGACGAACAGCGCGCCGATGATCGAGGCGATGATCGATACGCCGCCCAGCACCAGCGGATACAGCACCGCATTGGCGCCTGCCTCGGCCAGCATCAGGCTGCCCAGCAGCATCGTTGCGATGACGGTCACCGCGTAGGTTTCGAACAGATCGGCGGCCATGCCGGCGCAGTCGCCCACATTGTCCCCCACGTTGTCCGCGATCACCGCCGGGTTGCGAGGGTCGTCCTCGGGAATGCCGGCTTCCACCTTGCCGACCAGATCGGCGCCGACGTCGGCACCCTTGGTGAAGATGCCACCGCCCAGCCGCGCGAAGATCGAGATCAGCGACGAGCCGAAGGCCAGGCCGACCAGCGCATGCAGCGCCTGTTCCATCGGCAGGCCCATGCGCAGCAGCAGCGCGTAGTAGCCGGCCACGCCCAGCAGGCCGAGGCCGACCACCAGCATGCCGGTGATGGCACCGCCGCGGAAGGCGACGTCCATTGCGGCGCTGATGCCGTGGCGTGCAGCTTCGGCAGTGCGCACGTTGGCGCGTACCGACACGTTCATGCCGATATAGCCGGCCGCGCCGGACAGTATCGCGCCGACCGCGAAGCCGATCGCGGTGTACCAGCTGAGGAACACACCGACCAGCACGAACAGCACCACACCGGCCACGCCGATGGTCAGGTACTGGCGGTTGAGATAGGCACGCGCACCTTCCTGGATCGCCGTGGCGATCGCGATCATGCGTTCATTGCCGGTGGGTTGGCGCAGGATCCAGCGCGCCGAGACGATTCCGAACAGGATCGCGAGAATGGCGCAGCCCAGCGCCAGTGACAGCCCGTGACGTTCCAGCATTAGACCCCTCCGCAGAATGGATGTAGGCATCCAGTGGCGATGAACGGCACCACGAGGGGGACGACGGGCTGCAGCCTGGAACCAACCCGTACCGACCTTGGCGGTCGTCCGACGTATGGCGGTGTTCAGCATTCCCTGGTGCCCGCAGTATGCGTGCCGTGCACTGTAGAGTCGAGCCGTGCTCGACTGGCTTCTGCGAGCCGCGCCTCCTGATCCTGTGGGTGCCCTCAGGGTGGAAGGCATCGCCATGCGCGCGGGCCCTGCCGCCGGGCCATGGGCACGAGAGTCACAGGCCTTTGCACCCCGTTAAGCCAAGCTCTGCAAGCCTGCGCTCAGTCCTGTAGGAGATCTCCCATGCGCCTGTCCCTGTTGATGCTTGCCGCCCTGGTCCCGGCTGTACCAGCACTCGCCGCGGAAACCCCGGAGCTACAGCGCGCCGTGGGTGCTCCGCAGGCGGTAGGCGCGGTGCATACGCTGCGGCAGATCCCCGAGGCCTGTGCGCGCCTGGAAGGCGCCTTCACCGGGCAGGCGGCCGAGCCGTACCGCTTCTCTGCGGTGCGTACCAGTGAGCAGTGCCAGCCGCGCGCGCGCTTCGTCGATTACGCCAAGGCCCAACCGAGTGCCGACAAGGGTTGGAAGCTCAATGATGTGATCCGCGTGCCCAGCGCCGCGTGCCCCGCACAGCAGGCGGTGGTGCGCGTGTGGCGGCTGCCGTCGACCAACAAGGTCGAGCTGGACGGTCAGGGCCAGTCGCGCATCTATCTGGAGGAAGCGAAGAAGCAGGCCGCTGCCGGCCAGATTCCGCAGGTGACGATGTTCGCCGCGCAGCTGCAGATGGAAGGCAAGGCCTGCAACTGAAATTGCCTGGGCGGTGTACCCAAGCGGTCATCCACGGGTAGTGCCGGCCGCTGGCCGGCAACCCTGCAATCATCACTCCGCCAGCGTCGCCCCGCGCGCCACCAGCAGCTCGCGCAAAGCCCTGCGATGGCAGTGCGCCTCATCCTCGCAGTAGCACCCCACGCTGATGTCGTTGTGCTGCGACAGTGCGGCAAGCAGGTCCAGTGCATGGGCGGCATCCGGCGCTTTCATCTCGGCCTTGTAGTGGCGGAAGAACGCGGTCCAGTCGGCGGCCGTCTTCGCCTCATGCGCCCGCTTCACCAGTTCCGCGCTCGGTGACAGGGTCGGGAACCAGACGTCGTACCAGTCCTGTCGGGCGAACTCGCTGCGCGGCACGCCGCGCGGCGGCCGCCGCACGGTGCCGATGCGCAGGCCCTCGCCAGGCACGCGCGGCGTACCGAGTCGAACAACACGCAATGCCATGGTGTTCCTCCACTAAAAGGGGACGGAGGGGATTAAGTCGTATCCGACCCACTGCTGACGCTGTTGGAGATGACAGAGGGGCGTATGCGACTTAATCCCCTCCGTCCCCTTTTTCGGGTCAGCCCTCGAACGGCGGCAGCTTCTGCTTCACCGCCACGTTCTTCAGGGTGACGTATTTCGGCAGGCCGTCGGCGCCATACGGCAGCGGTGCTTCGCCCTTGATC
The DNA here is from genome assembly GCF_059369555.1 of Stenotrophomonas sp. YJH_SMC_21. NCBI lineage: Bacteria > Pseudomonadati > Pseudomonadota > Gammaproteobacteria > Lysobacterales > Lysobacteraceae > Stenotrophomonas > Stenotrophomonas sp. YJH_SMC_21. The sequence goes on along the minus strand of NZ_JCAFSU010000001.1, from coordinate 48,143 downwards.
AGCGGCGACAGGTAGGCCCGCGCCCTGGCGGTGATGCCGAAGCCGTCGCGGCGGATGAAGCCGGCGGGCATCTTCTTTTCATGGTTGGCGATCTTCGACAGTGGCGCCGCCTCGATCTTCCAGCGGTAGGGCGCATCGCTGCTGCGCACGATCACCGGCATCACGCCGTTCTGGCCCTTCAGCGCCAGCTGCACGGCGGCCTTGCCGACCGCCTGCGCCTGCTCCCAGTCGGTCCTGCTGGCCAGGTGCCGGGCCGAGCGCTGCAGGTAGTCGGGCAGCGCCCAGTGCACCTTCAGGCCCAGCTGGTCCTTGACCCGGCCGGCCAGGTGCGCGGCCACGCCGCCCAGCTGCGAGTGGCCGAACGAGTCCTTGCCGCCGCCAGCGTCAGCGACGAAGCGGCCATCGGCGGTGGCGATGCCCTCCGACGCCACCACCACGCAGTAGCCGACGCGCTCGACCACCGCTTTCACCTTGGCCAGGAACGCCGCCTCGTCATAGGCGCGTTCGGGCAGCAGGATGATGTGCGGCGCTTCGTCATCGCCGTTGCCGGCAAGGCCAGCGGCCGCGGCCAGCCAGCCGGCGTGGCGGCCCATCGCCTCGTAGATGAAGACGCGGGTGGAGGTCTCGGCCATCGCCGCCACGTCCAGCGCCGCCTCGCGTACCGACACCGCAGTGTACTTGGCCGCCGAGCCGAAGCCGGGGCAGGTGTCGGTCACCGCCAGGTCGTTGTCGATGGTCTTGGGCACGCCGATGCAGGTCAGGTCGTAGCCGGAGGCCTTGGCCAGCTGCGAGACCTTCAGCGCGGTATCGGCCGAGTCGTTGCCGCCGTTGTAGAGGAACCAGCGCACGTCGTGCGCGCGCAGCACCTCCAGCAGGCGGTCGTAGCGGGCGCGGTCGGCGTCCAGCGATTTCAGCTTGACCCGGCAGGAGCCGAACGCGCCGCCCGGGGTATGGGCGAGGGCGCGGATGGCCGCAGCGCTCTCCTTGCTGGTGTCGATCAGTTCCTCGCGCAGCGCGCCGAGGATGCCGTTGCGCGCGGCCAGGACCTTGATGCCCTTGGCCCGGGCCTGCTCGATCACCGCCGCCGCCGTGGCGTTGATGACCGCGGTGACACCACCGGATTGGGCGTAGAGGAGAGTACCGTTGCGCATGCGTCTACCTGCTCGGGGGAAAGGACATTGCAGGGACATTACCCGGATGCGGTAAAGTGGCGCTATTGCGGTGCAGCGATACCGGTCCGTCCGGGACGCGAACCTTCTTTGTTTTCAACACGTTGGAGTCAGGTCAATGCGATTGGTTCTGTTGGGACCGCCCGGTTCGGGCAAGGGGACACAGGCGACGCGCCTGAAGGAAAAGCTGGGGATCGCCCACATTTCGACCGGTGACATGCTGCGCGCGGAAATCGCCGCGGGCACGGAGCTGGGCAAGCAGGCCAAGACGGTGATGGATGCCGGCAACCTGGTGTCGGACGACATCCTGCTGGGCATGCTGGAGTCGCGCCTGACCCAGCCCGATGTCGCCAAGGGCTTCATTCTTGATGGCTACCCGCGCAATGTGGCCCAGGCCAATGCGATGGACGGCCTGCTGGCCAAGATCGGCCAGCCGCTGGATGCCGTGGTGCAGCTGGACGTGGCCACCGAGCTGCTGGTCGAGCGCATCGCCGGTCGTGCCAAGGAACAGGGCCGCGCCGACGACACGCCGGAAGCGGTGCGCCAGCGCCTGCAGGTCTACAACGACCAGACCGCCCCGGTGGTCGACTTCTACGCCGGCCGTGGCACCCTGGCCCGCGTCGATGGCGTCGGTGAGCTGGACGAGATCGAAGCCCGCATCCTGGCGGCGATCAAGGCCTGATCCGGCGGGGGCCGGCCTGTTGCCGGCCCTTCGGGCGCAAAAAAACACAGGCCTGGTCCGTGAGGATCAGGCCTGTGTCGTTTGACAGGCGCCAGCGAAGGGCTTGCTCAGGGCCCCGCAGCATGAGCTCCCTTGGGGATGGCCTCTTGGGGAGTAGGACCGGTTCGGGTACTGCGGCTGGCAGTTCGAATTGTGTCCGGGTTCACAGAACATCGCTATCGGGAATTCCCTGACAGGTGATTGGAGTTTTCTCACATCCCGTGTAGGACTTGTCTTACCCGGGGGCGGACATTGGCCCTATACAGCCGTCATCGGTCACAATCCTCGGTCATGAGCAGCGTACATATCCTTGCAATCGCCGGCACCTTCATGGGCGGCGTGGCCGCCCTGGCGCGGGAACTGGGCCATACGGTCAGCGGCAGCGACCAGGCCATCTATCCGCCAATGTCGACCCAGCTCGAGCAGCTGGGCATCGCCCTGGACCAGGGCTACCGCGCCGACAGCGTGCCGGCCGGCACCGATGACGTGGTGATCGGCAACGCCCTCTCGCGCGGCAATGCCGCCGTTGAGGCCGTGCTCGACGCCGGCCAGCGCTACATTTCCGGAGCGCAATGGCTGTCCGAACAGGTACTGCCGGGTCGCGACACCCTGGCGGTGGCAGGTACCCATGGCAAGACCACCACCACCACCATCCTCACCTGGCTGCTGGAAAGCGCCGGTCGTTCGCCCGGTTTCCTGATCGGCGGCGTCTCCGAGGATTTCGGCGTCTCCGCCCGGCTGGGCCAGGGCCGCGAGTTCGTGGTCGAGGCCGACGAGTACGACACCGCGTTCTTCGACAAGCGCAGCAAGTTCGTGCACTACCGGCCGCTGGTGGCCATCCTCAACAACCTTGAATACGACCACGCCGACATCTTCCCGGACGTGGCCGCGATCCAGCGCCAGTTCCACCACCTGGTGCGCACGGTGCCGGCGCGTGGCCGACTGATCGTCAACGGCGAGGACCCGCATCTGGCCGAAGTGCTGGCGATGGGCTGCTGGACCCCGGTCGAGCGCTTCGGCTTCGACCCGTCGCTGGAATGGCATGCCGAGCTGCTGGCCGCCGATGGCAGCGCCTTCCGCGTACACCACCGCGGGCAGGCAATGGGCGATGTGCACTGGTCGTTGCTGGGCCGCCACAACGTGCTCAACGGCCTGGCTGCGCTGGCTGCCGCACATGCGGTGGGCGTGGCGCCGGCCGACGTGATTCCTGCGCTGGCGCGCTTCCGCAGCGTCAAGCGCCGCATGGAAGTGATCGGCCGCCATGACGGCATCACCATCTACGACGATTTCGCCCATCACCCGACCGCGATCGCCACCACGCTGGAAGGCCTGCGTGCCAAGGTGGGTGACGCGCGCATCGTGGTCGCGATGGAGCCGCGCAGCAATTCGATGCGGCTGGGGGCGCACGCGCAGGCGCTGGCCCCGTCGCTGGCGTTGGCTGACGAGGTCGTGTTCCTGCATCGCCCGGAACTGGCCTGGGATGCGGCCGCGGTGATCGCCGCGGTGCGCGGCGAAGCGCACGCGGTGCCCGATACCGACGCGCTGCTGGCGCAGCTGCAGGCCAGCGCGCGCAGCGGCGACCACGTGGTGTTCATGTCCAATGGGGGCTTCGACGGCGCACCGCGCCGCTTCCTCGCCGCGCTGCAGGCCCGATGAGCAGCGACACGTCACTGCCGCTGTTTCCGCTGCACACCACGCTGGTGCCGGGTGCAGCGGTCGGGCTGCGCGTGTTCGAGCGGCGGTACCTGGATCTGGTCCGCGACAGCGGCCGCAGTGGCGAGGGCTTCGGTGTCTGCCTGATCCTCGACGGCCAGGAAGTGGGAGCCCCGGCGACACCGGCAGCGTATGGCGTGCAGGTACGCATCGAAGACTTCGATGTCGGCGCCGACGGCGTGCTGCAGTTGCGCCTGCGAGGCACCCGCCGCTTCCATGTCGAGCGCACCCGCGTACGCGACAACGGCCTGGTGGTGGCCGACGTGCGCTGGTGCGACGAAGACCCCGACGATGAGCTGCGGCCGCAGCATGCGCTGCTGGCCACGGTGCTGGGGCACATCATCGAGCAGGCCGGTGAGGCCTATGCGCCGGCCAATCCGGCGTTGCTGGACCAGGCCAGCTGGGTTGGCTGGCGGCTGGCCGAACTGCTGCCGCTGAGCGAGCAGCAGCGCCTGCAGCTGCTGCAGATGGACGACCCGCACCAGCGGTTGCAGCAGTTGCTGGGCTGGATGCCGTAGCAGCCTGCTTTGGGTGGGTGTGCACCTTGGTGCACACGCTGGTGCATGCGGGGAATGTCATCCACGCATGGCGTGGATCTACTCCGCCGGGCATGGTTCGGCGCTACCTGTCCGTGTTCCGGCAGCGCCGGGTCATGCCCGGCGTCGGCCTCAGGGCGTTGTCGTCCTCAACCGCAGCACCGGCAACCCGGTTTCGCTGTGCACGTCCTCGCGCTGCGGCAGGTCCTGCACGGCGTCCTTCACCGCGTTCAACGCCGGGTCGACGCCACGCAGCGGGTGCCACATGCCGATCCACTCGAAGTGGCGTTCGTAACGCAGGGTCTGTGCACTGCCCAGCCACAGCGGCGTGTTGCCCGCCTGCAGCTGCGCGGGTGCCGGCCACAGGCGCAGCACATAGCGTTCGTCCGGCTTCGCACCCTGGCGCACCATCAGCAGTGCTTCCACGCGGGTGTCCAGCGTCGCCGGCAGCACCGGCAGTTCATCGGCGCCGGTGTTCTTGTCCAGCATCAGCAGCGCCTGCTGCCAGCCGGCCTGTTCCTGCCGCTTCCAGCCACGCGCTTCCAGCTGCGCCTGCAGCGGTGCCAATGGCCCGGCCACCTGCACGTCCAGCGGCCAGCGCTGGTCGTCGTCGAACTCGTTGCGGCGCGCCGGCAGCGTGGCCCAGTCGTGCTGCCACCAGGCCTGCATGTCCATCGCCTGCGGGGCCGGCAGGGTCGGTTCGAAGCGTTCCAGCTTCACCGGGATGTTGCGCGGTGCGTACCACATCGCCGCCACGGCGAAGACGCCGTAGAACAGCCAGGCCACCGGCTTCACCCAGAACGAGCGGTTGAAGCGGCGGCGATAGGCGATGCCCAGCACCAGCAGCCAGAACGTGCCGAACAGCATGCCGCCGATCACGTCGCTCAGCCAATGCGCGCCCAGGTACAGGCGCGAGAAGCCGATCAGGCTGACCACGATGCCCGAGACCAGGTACGGCCAGACGCGGGTGCGGCCGGGCATCTCGCGTGCGATCAGCACCGCGAAGAAGCCGAAGGTGATGGTAGCCATGGTCACCGACACCGACGGGAAGCCGAAGCCGCTGCTGGCGTCGATCGGGCGCACCACATCCACGGTGGCGCCCAGCAGCATGGTCAGCGCCAGGCCGAAGGCCAGTGCCGCCAGCCAGTGTGCAGCGGCCATCCAGCGTCGGCGCCAGATCAGATAGCCCATGGCCGCGGCGGTGGCCGGCAGCAGGACCTGCCAGGCCCCGAGCGACGCCAGCGCAGCCATCGGGTAGTCGGCCAGCGGATTGCGCAGCGCCAGCATGGCCTGGTGCACCAGCAGGTCGATCGCCAGCGGCTCGCCGTGTGCGACCACCACGGTCAACAGCGCGAACCAGCCCCAGCCCAGCAGGAGCAGCATCAGCGCCAGCATCGCCAGCGGCACCGATTCGCGCCGCTTCGGGTCCAGCACGCCAACGGTGTAGCGGCCCAGCGTCGGGTGGCGGTTGGACCAGTCCAGCAGGCGTGCCAGCCAGTTGTCCATGCGTGCGGCCGACCAGCGGTAGCCGTACAGCACGATGGCCCAGACCAGGCCAAGGATCACCGCCAGCAGGCCGACCACCACCACCAGCCGCCCGGCCACAGCAGCCACCGCGTCGTACGCTTCGCCGAGGATCCAGCCCGGCGCCAGGAACAGCACCGCCCAGGAAATGCTGGCGATGCCGCTGGCCTGCACGTAGCGGCTGGCGGGCATCTTCATCATGCCGGCGATGGCCGGCACGAACGGGCGGATCGCGCCGACGTAGCGTGCCACCAGGATGCTCTTGAAGGCATTGCGGCGGAACAGGTTTTCGCCGCGGTCGAGCAGCTGCGGGTAACGGCTGAACGGCCACACGCCGCGCAGGCGGTCGCCCCAGCGGCGGCCGATCCAGTAACTGATGCCATCGCCGGCAAACGCACCCAATGCCGCAGCCGCCACCGCGTACGGCCCGGAGATCTGGCCCAGGCCAATGAACACGCCCACCGCGAACAGCAGTGGCAGCGCCGGCACGATGGCGCCAAGAATGATGACCGCATCGCAGAACGCGATGAGGAAGATAACGGCGCCCGCCAGCACGGGGTGAGCGGCAATCCACGCGAGCGTGGCGTCGATCCATGAAGAGTCCATTGCCCGATTATAGGGGCGTGAAGGTGACTGGTTCCCAGCCGCTTCGTGACCGTTTGCAACCGGCGCCATCGCCTAGAATGGAGTCATGCCGCATACGCCAGACGCTCCCCACCATGCTCTGAAGGCCGACAGCTTCGGCCGGATCCTTCTTGTGAAAGGGCCCGATGGCCGGTTCGTACGCCGCGATCTGGGGGCCACGCCGCTGTGGCTGCGGTTGCCCGCGTGGTGGCTTGCACGTCGCGAAGCACGCGCGCTGCGCCATATCCATGGCATGGCCGATGTGCCGCAGCTGCTGGCCTGGGATGGCCGCCACCTCGACCGCAGCTTCATGGCCGGCGATGCCATGTACCAGCGTCCGCCGCGCGGCGATCTGGCTTGGTTCCGCGCCGCGCGTCGCCTGCTGCAGCAGCTGCATCGCAATGGCGTGGCCCACAACGACCTGGCCAAGGAAGCCAACTGGCTGGTCACTGAAGATGGACGACCGGCGCTGATCGACTTCCAGCTGGCGGTGATCGGCAACCCGCGCTCGCGCTGGATGCGGCTGCTGGCCCGCGAGGACCTGCGCCACCTGCTCAAGCACAAGCGCATGTACTGCCGCGAATCACTCACCCCGGTGGAGAAGCGCGTGCTCAAGCGTACGTCGTGGGTGCGCGAGCTGTGGTTCGCCACCGGCAAGCCGGTCTACCGCTTCGTCACCCGCCGCATCCTGCACTGGGAAGACAACGAGGGGCAGGGACCGAAGCCGTGAGTGCATCGCAGGTGATGAGCGCGCCGCCGAGCGCGGGCAGCGTGCTGCGAACTCAGCTGCCCGGTGCGGATTTCGTGCATGCGTGCCATGCGACCACCCGTCGTGACGGGCGCTCGGCCTTGCAGGCCTATCGCGACATGGCCGCGAGCATTCCCGGTTGGTTCGACGGTCTGATGGCGCTGCGCAACCACGGCATGCGCCTGCTTGGGATGAAGCACCTTGGCTCATTGCGTGCGGTGCAGGACACCGACGATCCGGCTGCCGGCCAGCGGCTGGGCATCTTCACCCTGCAGTCGCTGGATGACGATGCCATCGTGCTGGAAGACGATGATCGCCACCTGCGCGTACAGCTGGCCCTGCAATGGCAGGGCGATGTGCTGGAAGTGGTGACGGTGGTGCATACGCATAACGCATTCGGGCGCCTCTACATGCTGCCGGTCGCGCCCGTGCACAGGTTGATCGTGCCGCATCTGCTGCAGAAGCAGGTGCAGGCGTACCGGTGATTCGACACTGCGCTCGCCGGGCCATGCCCGGCGACACGCGGCGTTTCCGGATTACGGCGTCGCCGGCACCACCTGCTGGCCGATGAAGTTGCGCTTGGCATCGAAGTCATAGGCGATCTGCAGCTGGCCCACGTCCGGGCAGGCGTGGCAGTCGCGCAGCGGTGTGCGGTACAGCAGGCGGATCCCGCCGCCCTCCAGCGGTGTCGCTCCGGCCGATTGCGCCGGCGCGAATGGCGTGGCCTGCGGGTTGGCCTTCAACAGCTCCTGCACGGCCGGGTCGGCACGCAGCGTGTCGTCCAGCTGTACGGCATCCACATCGATGCGCTTGCCGCTGGCGTCGACCAGGCGGGTGCCTTCGTTGGTGTTGGCCCGGAAGGGATACTCGACCGTGGCAATGCCCAGCCCCTCGTTCTCATGCCAGGCGGTGACATACGCCAGTTCCCCGGCGCTGGACAGTTGCTCGGCCGCGGTGATCGCCTCGGCGCTTGCTCCCCCCGCTCGCATCGCATCGCGCAGGCAATCCCGGGTGGCGGCATTCTCGCCCTGGCGGCATGCGTTCAGATCGCCATCCCAGACCACGGCCTCGCTCCAGCGCATCTTGCCGTCGGCGGCGGCCTTCTCCGCGCTGGGCGCGTCACCGGCGGGTGGCTCCTTGCCGGGTTCCGGCGAACGGCCCTGGCAGGCAGTCAGCAGGGCAAGCCCCAGGGCAGGCAGCAACAGGCGGGAACGGCGCATGGCGTGGACCTCGTGCGTTGGCTGGAGGCCCGAGTATCGTCAAGGCCGGGTGAACTCCGCGTCGGCGCGGCATACTAGCGGCTCATTGCATACGCTGGAGTGTGGAACGTGGGCAGTCTGCAGGGCAAAACGCTTTTCATCACCGGAGCCTCGCGTGGGATCGGCCTGGCCATCGCACTGCGCGCTGCGCGCGACGGCGCCAACGTGGCCATTGCGGCCAAGTCGTCGGTGCCGAATCCGAAGCTGCCGGGCACCATCCATACCGCGGCCGAAGCGGTGACGGCGGCAGGCGGGCAGGGACTGGCCCTGAAGTGCGACATCCGCGAGGAAGAGCAGGTGCACGCGGCGGTTGCGGCCACGGTCGATACCTTCGGTGGCATCGACATCCTGGTCAACAACGCCAGCGCGATCTGGCTGCACGGTACGCTGGATACGCCGATGAAGCGTTTCGACCTGATGCAGCAGGTCAATGCGCGCGGCAGTTTCCTGTGCGCGCAGGCCTGCCTGCCGTACCTGCTGCAGGCGCCGAATCCGCACATCCTCACCCTTGCACCGCCGCCCAGTCTGGAGCCGAAGTGGTGGGCACCGCATACCGGCTACACGCTGGCGAAGATGGGCATGAGCTTCGTTACCCTGGGCCTGGCCGCGGAATTCGGCCCGCAGGGCGTGGCGGTGAATGCGCTGTGGCCGCGCACGGTCATCGCCACCGATGCGATCAACATGATCCCGGGCGTGGATGCGGCCGGCTGCCGCATGCCGCAGATCATGGCTGATGCCGCGCATGCGGTGCTGGTGCGCGAAGCGGCGGGCTTCCATGGCCAGTTCCTGATCGACGATGACGTGCTGGCGCAGGCGGGTATCACCGATCTTTCGGGCTACGCAGTGGATCCATCGCGTCCGTTGCTGCCGGATCTGTTCCTGGATTGATCGTACGTCGCCGGAAGAGGCCGAGGGCTGCGAGCTTCGGCCTGCTGCGCTAGAATGTGCGTCTGTAATCGTTTTCAACAGGGATGTGAACACATGCCACGCACTCTTTCCGTCGCGGCGCTGGCCGCTTCGCTGTCGTTGATCCTGGCCGCCTGCGGTGGCAAGGCACCCGCCGCTGCGGGCGGCGGCGCTGCCTCCGGCACGCCGGACGCCAGCGCGGCGCCGTCCGACCCGCAGCAGCAGTTGACCGCCAAGCTCAACGCCTACATCGGCTGCTTCAACGCGCTTGATTCGAAGACCCACGGCAGCATCGAGTCCTATACGCGCTGGATCAAGGATGTCGCCGCCGGCCCGACCGGTCGCGAGACACAGGTGTACGGTCCGTTCGAGATCAGCGATTACGACATGAAGCAGTGCGATGCCCCCGTGACCGAGGCGATCGCTGCCAAGCCAGTGCTGGCCGAACTCGATGCTGCTGCCGGCCACTACCAGCAGGCGCTGAAGGCGCTGGTGCCGATCAGCAAGGACGCGCACGACTACTACGATCGCCAGGACTACGAAGACGACCAGTTCGCCAAGGGCAAGCAGCTGCACGCGCCCTTGATGGCCGCCTTCAAGGATTTCGTGGCTGCCAGCGAAACGTTCAATGCCGAGCTGGAGCGCCAGAACGACGCCGCCCAGCGCGAGCAGCTCAAGGCACTGGAGCAGGCCGAGGGTCGCACGCGCGAGTACTACCGCCTGGCGATGATGCTGGAAGCCAAGGCCATCATGGATCTGATGAGCGAGGATGATTTCGATCAGGCCAAGGCCCGCGAGCGTCTGGATGCGTTCAACCGCATTTCCGACGAAGCGCATGCGAAGGTGGCTGATCAGGAACCGGGCAAGCTGGACTGGAACAGCTTCGAGCGTGAGGCCGAGAACTTCCGTCGGGAAGGCAAGGCGCGGCTGCAGCGCGTCAGCGAGAAAGAGCCTTACACCGATTTCGAACGACGCATGCTTGATTCGCCGTCGATGGCGCCGCGTGGATCGGCCAGCAAGCTGATGCAGGAATACAACACGCTCGTTTTCCAGAGCAACCGCCAGTAGTGCTCCCGCTCATGGCGTGATCAGCGTGCGCCGGTGTATATCGCCGGCGCTCGCATCAATGACTGAACGCATCCGGCAGCTTGCCGCCGCACTTGCGGCAGTGCAGTGCATCCGGTTCATGGCCTTCCAGCCCACAGTCCGGGCAGCCACGCGCATCGCGGCGTGCGGCCTGCTCGGCTTCACGCATGGTGCTGGCCAGTTCGGCGGTGTAGATGCCGGTGGGCACGGCGATGATGCTGTAGCCGATCAGGATCAGCACCGAGGTGACGAAGCGGCCGAGCACGGTCTGCGGCACGATATCGCCGAAGCCGACCGTGGCCATGGTCACCACCGCCCAGTACATGCTGGCCGGGATGTTGGTGAAACCGTGTTCGGGGCCCTCGATCACGTACATCAGCGCACCGGCGATGATGGTGATGGTGATCACCGTGAACAGGAACACCAGCACCTTGCGCCGGCTGCGCCACAGCGACGTCATCAGGACGCCGCTTTCCTCGATGTAGCGGGTCAGCTTCAGTATGCGGAACACCCGCAGGATGCGCAGCGCGCGCACCACCAGCAGGCTCTGCGCGCCGGGGATGAACATCGACAGGTAGGCGGGCAGGATCGACAGCAGGTCGATGATGCCCCAGATGCTCACTGCATACCGCAGCGGGCGCTTGACCACCGCCAGCCGCAGCAGGTACTCGGCGGTGAAGATGATCGTGAAGCCCCATTCCAGGATGTACAGGCCGGTGGACCATTCGGCATGCAGGTGCTGCACGCTGTCGATCATCACCACCAGGATGCTGGCGACGATCGCCACCACCAGGATCAGGTCGAAATTGCGCGAAGGGCGGGTGTCATGGCGGTAGATGATGTCGAACCACCGACGGCGCCAGCCGGTCTCGGTGGCGGGGTTGAGCTGGGGGGCGGAAAACGGTCGCATGGGCGCATTGTGCCGCAGGGGTTCCGGCGCGAGAATGGGCGTTCCTGAACCCTGCCGACTGCCATGACCGCCGCGACCGATCCGCTGATCTCCCTTTCGCACTATTACCTGCCGGTCTACAAGCCCCGCCAGGTGGTACTGGAGCGAGGCCAGGGCGCCCGCGTATGGGACAGCCAGGGCCGTGAGTTCATCGACCTGGCTGCCGGCATCGCCGTGTGCGGCCTGGGCCACAACGATCCGGACCTGGTGGCCGCGCTGGTCGAGCAGGCCGGCAAGCTCTGGCACACCAGCAACGTGTTCTACAGCGCACCGCCGCTGCACCTGGCCGAGGAACTGGTGAAGGCCAGTCGTTTCGCCGAGCGGGTGTTCCTGTGCAACTCCGGCGCCGAAGCCAACGAAGTGGCGATCAAGATGATCCGCAAGTGGGCCTCCAGCCAGGGCCGCCCGGCCGACAAGCGCGTCATCATCACCTTCCGTGGCAGCTTCCACGGCCGCACCATGGGCGCGGTGACCGCTACCGCGCAGCCGAAGTACCAGGAAGGCTACGAGCCGCTGCCGGGTGGCTTCCGCTACATCGATTTCAACGACGAAGTGCAGCTGGAAACCGCGATGGCCGCCGGTGACGTGGCGGCGGTGATGCTGGAGCCGATCCAGGGCGAGGGCGGCGTGATGCCGGCCAAGTCCGGCTTCCTCAAGCGCGTGCGCGAACTGTGCGACCAGCACGACGCGCTGCTGGTGCTGGACGAGATCCAGGCCGGCATGGGCCGCACCGGCACGCTCTTCGCGCACTGGCAGGACGACGTGGTGCCGGACATGGTCACCCTGGCCAAGGCACTGGGTGGCGGCTTCCCGATCGGTGCGATGCTGGCCGGCCCGAAGGTGGCCGAGACCATGCAGTTTGGCGCGCACGGCACTACCTTCGGTGGCAACCCGCTGGCCGCTGCGGTGGCCCGCGTGGCGCTGCGCAAGCTGGCCTCGCCGGAGATCGCCGCCAACGTCAGCCGCCAGTCGAAGGCGCTGCGCGATGGCTTCGCGCGCATCAACGAAGAGTTCGGCGTGTTCAGCGAGGTGCGTGGTCGCGGCCTGATGCTGGGTGCGGTGCTGAGCAAGGATTTCGCCGGCCAGGCTGGTGCGATCCTCGACCACGCTGCCGGGCAGGGGCTGCTGACCCTGCAGGCCGGCCCGGACGTGCTGCGCTTCGTGCCGTCGCTGAACATCACCGACGAAGAAGTGGCTGAAGGCCTCAAGCGCCTGCGCGCGGCAATTGCCGCGTTCATCGCCGCGCGCTGACGCCTTGGCGTCGGGGTCGGATCCCTCTCCTGCGGAGAGGGCTCTGGCCCCGATCAGCCCACCGCGTAACGCTTCAACACCTTGCCCAGCCCACGGCCATCGCGCACGGTTTCCGCGTGCAGGCCGGCGGCGCGTGCGCCGCGCACGTTGGCGAACAGGTCATCGACGAACAGCGTGCGCGCAGGTGCCACGTCCAGTGCTTCCAGCGTGCGCAGGAACACCGCGGGCGCCGGTTTGCGCAGGCCGAACTCCGCGCTGCAGAACACGCGCTCATGCAGGGCCGGGAACAGTTCCGGTAGCAGAGTCGGCAAGGCCTGCTGCATCAGTGCGCCATTGTTGGTCAGCACCGCCATCGGCAGCTGCAGGGCCTGCAGCCGCTGCAGCACGGCCGGCTGTGGATGGCTGGCGGCCTGTCGCGCCGCGATCCACGTGTGTACATCAACGGTGCGGCCCAGCTGTTTGCTCAGCTGCGCCAGATAGGCCGGGCCATCCAGCGTGCCATTGTCATGTGCTGCTTCCAGCCCGCTGTCGTACAGCGCGGCCTGCACGGTTTCCGGCGCGACATCCAGCGCCTGTGCCAGATGCAGCACGCGCTGCGCGCGCTGGTACTGCACCAGCACGCCGTCCACATCCAGCAGCAACAGATCGATCCGCATCAGCCGAGCATGCCATCGCGGTGGATGCGCGGAAACCCTGGAGTGCGCGTGCGACAGATGGTCGCAGACGCGGCCACAGGGGGCTGCCTAGAATGGCGCTTGAATCCGCAGGAGATGCAACGATGAAGGCTTGGATGGTGGCAGTGGGACTGGGCGCGCTGATGCTGGCGCCGTCGGCGATGGCGCGGGTATGTGCGGTCAGCATCGACAGCACCGACCAGATGAGCTTCAGCAGCCGCGAGATCAAGGTCGCCACCGACTGCACCGCCGTGGACCTGACCCTGCGCCACACCGGCAAGCTGGCTGTCACCGCGATGGGTCACAACTGGGTGCTGACCCGTACCGCCGATTACCAGCCGGTGGCGATGGCGGGCATGCGCATGACCCTGGCCGACAGCTACCTGCCGAAGGCCGACAAGCGCGTGCTGGCGCACACCAAGGTGATCGGCGGTGGCGAGACCACGCGCGTGCGCTTCTCCACCCAGGGCCTGCAGAAGGGCGGTGACTACACCTTCTTCTGCTCGTTCCCTGGCCACTTTGCGATGATGAAGGGCAAGTTCGTCTTCGGTTGAAAAAAAGGGGACGGAGGGGATTAAGTCGTTTGTGCACAAACGACTTAATCCCCTCCGTCCCCTTTTTTGCGATCAGCCCTTGGCAGCCTTGAACGCCACGCGTGCTGCGGCCAGCGTCGCCTCGATCACGGCATCGTCGTGCGCGCTGGACAGGAAGCCGGCCTCGTACGCCGACGGGGCCAGGAACACGCCCTGCTCCAGCATCGCGTGGAAGAAGCGGTTGAACGCCGGAATGTCACAGGCGGTGGCCTGCGCATAGGTCTCCACCTTCTCGCTGGTGAAGAACAGCCCGAACATCGCACCCACGCAGGTGGTGGTCACGGCCACACCGGCGTCGGCGGCGGCCGCTTCCAGACCCGCACACAGGCGTGCGGTGCGCTCGGCCAGGTCGGCATGGAAACCCGGCTGCTGGACCAGCTCCAGCATCGCCAGGCCGGCAGCCATTGCCACCGGATTGCCGCTCAGCGTGCCGGCCTGGTAGATCGGGCCGGCCGGTGCGATCTGCTGCATCAGCTCGCGGCGACCACCATAGGCACCCACCGGCATGCCACCGCCGATGATCTTGCCGAAAGTGGTCAGGTCCGGGGTGATGCCGTAATGCGCCTGCGCACCGCCAAGGGCAACACGGAAGCCGGTCATCACTTCGTCGAAGATCAGCAGCGCGCCATGCTTCGTGCACAGCGCACGCAGGTGTTGCAGGTAGCCCTCGCGCGGCGGGATGCAGTTGGCGTTGCCGACCACCGGTTCGATGATCAGGCCGGCGATGTCGCCACCCTGCTGTTCGAACAGGGCGGTGGCCGCTTCGAAGTCGTTGTAGGGCAGGGTCAGGGTCAGTTCGCTCAGGCCGGCCGGGACGCCCGGCGAGGTCGGCACGCCCAGGGTCAGCATGCCGCTGCCGGCCTTGACCAGGAACGAGTCGCCGTGGCCGTGGTAGCAGCCTTCGAACTTGACGATGCGGTTGCGGCCGGTGGCGCCACGCGCCAGGCGGATCGCCGACAGCGTGGCCTCGGTGCCGGAGTTGACCATGCGCACCATCTCGCACGATGGCACCAGGCGGGTGATGGTCTCGGCCATGGTGACTTCGGCCGCGCACGGCGCACCGAAGGACAGGCCATTGTCGATCGCCTTCTTCACCGCCTGGCGCACGGCCGGGTGGTTGTGGCCGACGATCATCGGGCCCCAGGAACCGACGTAGTCGATGTAGCGGTTGCCATCGACGTCGTACAGGTAGGCGCCATCGGCGCGTTCAACGAAGAACGGCTCGCCGCCGACCGACTTGAACGCACGTACCGGCGAATTGACGCCGCCCGGCAGCAGCTGCTGGGCACGGGAGAACAGGGCGTGGGACTGGTCGTGGTTCATGGGGCTTTCCTGGGCATTACGCGAACTGGGCGAGATAGGCGCGCTGGGTCGCGACCGGGTCCGATGCGGCATAGATACCGCTGACCACGGCCACCAGATCGGCGCCGGCGTCGATGATGGGACCGACATTGTCCGGCGTCAGGCCGCCGATCGCCACCCGCGGCACGCCGAGTGCGGCGCTTTGCCGCAGCAGGTCGGTGTGGGCGCGGCTGCTGGTGACCTTGGTGGTGGTCGGGAAGAAGGCGCCGAAGGCCACATAGCTGGCGCCGGCCGCCACGGCCTTCTCGGCATTGGCCAGCTGGTCGTAGCAGGAGGCGCCGATGATGGCCTCGGCACCGAGCAGCGCGCGCGCGCTGGGGATGTCCCCGTCGGTGCCGCCCAGATGCACGCCAGCCGCGCCCACGGCCTTGGCCAGCACCGGATCGTCGTTGACGATCAGCGGCACGCCGTGGGCGGCGCACAGGCCTTGCAGGGCCGTCGCCTGTTCCTGCCGCAGCGCGTCGCTGGCGGTCTTGTGGCGGTACTGCAGCCAGGTGGCACCCGCGGCCAGCAGCGGCGCGGTACGGGCCAGCAGGCGCGCGGTATCGGGCTCGTCGGGGGTGATCAGGTAGACGCCGCGGGGCGCCGGGGAAGCAGAAGTCATCGATGGCTACCGGTGCGTGGGCTGCAATGGGACAATGGCCGCCCGTGAATCCAGCCCCGATTATCCGATGAGCGACGCCAGCCCCACCACCCTGCGAACCTGGATGTGCGTGGTCTGCGGCTTCCTGTACAGCGAAGCGGAAGGCTTGCCGGAGGAGGGTATTGAGCCCGGGACGCGTTGGGAGGACATTCCCGAGACCTGGACCTGCCCGGACTGCGGGGTGACCAAGGCCGATTTCGAGATGGTCGAGGTCGACTGACCGGCGGGCCACCCGGCCCATCCTGTGGGTGCGGACCGTTGGGGTGGGTGTGGACCGTTGGTCCACACACCGACACCCTCAATGCAGCCGCGGCATCGGCCCGCCGAAGTCGATCAGCTTCTCGCGCAGCCACTGCGCATCGCTGGCCTCGGGATTGCGCTTCAGGTACTGCCCCAGGTCATGGCGGGCACCGGCCAGATACTCCAGTTGCAGGTACGCCAAGCCGCGGTCGCGCAGCGCGTCGTCCTGCTCGGGCGCCAGTTTCAGCAGGCGGTCGGCACTGCGTGCGGCACGATCCCATTCACCGGCTTCGGCGTAGACACCATGCAGGTTGCGCAGCATGCGCATCAGGATCGCGCGCGCCGGCGCCGGGTCGAGGATCTGCGCCAGCACCTGGTCATCGGGCATCTGTCCGCCCAGGTGTGACTTGGCGCGTTCGCGCAGTTCGTCCACGTCCAGTGGCCGGCCACCGTTGAACGGGTCCATCACCAGCACGCCGTCGTCCACCGGCAAGCGCACCAGGAAGTGGCCGGGGAAGGACACGCCATCCAACGGTATGCCGAGCCGGCGCGCGACTTCCATCTGCACCAGCGCCAACGAGATCGGATTGCCCAGGCGCCGCTCGAACACCTGGTTGAGGTAGCTGTTGCGCGGGTCGTAATACTCGTCGTGGTCGCCGCTGTAGCCCAGCTCGTCGAACAGGTGGCGGTTGATCGCCGCCATTTTCAGTGGGCTGTTGTCGATGCTCTCCACTTCCGAACGGAGGTGGTCGACATGGCTCTGGATCAGCGCGTCGTAGGTGGACGGCTGCAGATCGGGGTATTCATCGCGCGCGATCAGCAGCGCGGTCGGCAACAAGGGCAGCGCCTCGTCTTCGAGGTCGGCCAGTGCATCCCAGTCGGGGAGTGTGATCCGGTCCTGCATGACCACAGACTGGCGTCATTCGCAGGCGGTTTCAAGCGGTGCCGCGTGAAAAATCCGGGGGTCAGATCCCTTTCGCGTGCGAAAGGGAGCTGACCCCTGCAGGGTTGCCGGCCAGCGGTCGGCACTACCGCGGGCAGAACCCTGTTACTCGATGCCTGGGCCGAACTTCAGCTCCGTGCCGTCCTTCAGCTTGAGCTTCTCGGCCTGGCCGGCGTTGAGCTCCAGCACGTAACGTGCCGGGCCACCGCTGGGGTAGGGCGGGCACATGTCGCCGGCCGAGCACGGCGGCACATCACGCTGCTGGCTGACCAGCTTGCGCTGGCTGTCGAAGTACAGGATGTCCAGCGCGATCCTGGTGTTCTTCATCCAGTACGCCTGCATTTCCTCGCGGTCGTGGATGAACAGCATGCCGTGGTCGGCCGCCATCTGGTCGCGGAACATCAGACCGCGTGCGCGGGTTTCATCGTTGGTGGCCAGCTCGACCTGGTAGCGGGCGCCATCCAGTTCGACCCAGTGGCGGGCCGCGTCGGTGGCGCAGCCAGCCAGGGCCAGCAGCGGGAGCATCAGCAGCGAACGCAACAGCGACATCGTCAGGATCCTTCGAAAGGGTCAGAGCACGACCGGCGGCTCGCCGCCGACGATCACCACATCGGCGCGGCGGCGTGCGAACAGGCCAACGCAGACCACGCCCGGCAGCTGGTTGAGCTCGCGCTCCAGCTTTTCCGGATCGGTGATCTGCAGGTTGTGGATGTCCAGGATCTGGTTGCCGTTGTCGGTGACCACGCCTTCACGCCAGGTCGGCTGGCCGCCGGTCATGTCGCGGATCTGGCGGGCGACCAGGCTGCGCGCCATCGGGATCACTTCCACCGGCAGCGGGAACCTGCCCAGCACCGGCACCTGCTTGCTCGGGTCGATGATGCAGATGAAGCGCTCGCTGGCCTCGGCGATGATCTTCTCGCGGGTCAGCGCGGCGCCGCCGCCCTTGATCAGGCACTTGTTGGCGTCGCACTCATCGGCGCCGTCCACGTACAGCGACAGGTTGCCGCTGTGGTTCAGCTCGATCACCTCGATGCCGTGCTGCTTCAGGCGCGCGGTGCTCTGCTCGGAGCTGGAAACAGCGCCCTTGATGCGGTGCTGGATGCGGGCCAGGGCATCGATGAAATAGGCCACGGTGGAACCGGTGCCGACACCGACGATCATGCCGTCTTCAACGTACTCGATGGCTTTCTCGGCGGCCAGGCGCTTGGCTTCGGACATGGGAGAACTCTCAGGCAGGGAATCAGGATTTCTTTTCCAGCGACAGCAGCAGCTTCCACTGCGCGGCGGTCACCGGGAACACCGACAGGCGGTTGCCCTTGGCAACCAGCGGGAAGCCCTCGCCGAGTTCTTCGGCGTGCAGCTTGATCTCGTCCAGCGCGATCACCTGCTTGAGCTTGCGGTCGAAGGCCACGTCCACCAGCATCCAGCGCGGGTTTTCGCGCGTGCTCTTGGGGTCGTGGTAGTCGGATTTCGGATCGAACTGGGTGTCGTCCGGGTAGGCCGTACTGGCCACCGTGGCCAGGCCGACGATGCCCGGCACCTTGGTATTGGAGTGGTAGAACAGGATACCGTCGCCCACCTGCATGCCATCGCGCATGAAGTTGCGCGCCTGGTAGTTGCGCACCCCGTTCCAGGGTTCGACCTTGACCTTGGCCAGGTCATCGATGGAGAAGGCGTCCGGTTCGGACTTCATCAGCCAGTAGCGCTTGCGGGCGGTCATGCGTTCACGGGGGCAGCGGAGGGGAACAGGGTGCCGTCTTCGGTGCAGATCGCATCCACCGGCACGTCCCACGACGCCACCGGCAAGGACTCGACCTGCTGCACCGCGAACGCAGCACCGACCAGCCAGGGCGGCGCCGGCCGGTCGTGGCGGAAGGCGAAGCTGCGATCATACCAGCCGCCCCCCATGCCCAGCCGCCGGCACTGCGTGTCGAAACCCACCAGCGGGGCCACCACCAGCGCCATCTGTGCTGGTTCCAGTGTGTCTTCCAGCGCCACGTCCGGCTCGGGAATGCCGTAGCGGTTGCTGGTCAGCGGCTGCCCCGGCCGCCACGGCGCGAAGCGCAGCACGTCGCCGGCCAGCATCGGCAGGCAGTAGGTGAGGCCTTCGGGCAACTGCAACTGCCAGCGGTGCAGGGCGATCTCGCCATCCAGCGCCCAGTAGCCGGCCACGGCGCCTTCGCGCGGGGCGAACGGCAGGGCGAGCAGGGCATCGGCAAGCGATTCGGCGGCGGCGATGCGCTCAGCGGCGGAAAGGTCGCGGCGGCGTTGCCGCAGGTCGTGGCGCAGGGCCTGGCGCGGGTCGGTCATGGCAGCGTGCGGCAAGGATCAGCCGTCATTGTGCCGGAAAGAACAAGGGCGACGCCCGAAGACGCCGCCCTTGCTGGAATATTGCATTCTCCGCAATGTCGATGCATGCGAAACGACCTTGAACCCGGGGGCTCAAGTGGGAACGCTGGAGAACCATCGGGCTTCCCGCTGCAAGGCGGACCTGCACTCCCGGCGCTGTCGCGCTCCCGGTGTCGTTCTTAAGGGACAAGGCGAATGTTTGCACATGCCGTCGAGTACCGCAGAGAACGCGTGGCCATTATAGCCAGCACGCAGGATCTGGATAGGCCGTTCGTCGGCAACAGTCCGTGCCAATTCAGATATGCGAAAAGGGGACGGAGGGGATTAAGACGTTTCCGGCACGGATGGGGGCGAATGCGCCTTAATCCCCTCCGTCCCCTTTTTCTAGGGGGTGCCGTCGATGGCGCGGTCCAGGCGCCGGTTCAGATCGGCCAGCGTCTGCTGCAGCGCCACCGCCTGGCGGGCGTTCTCGTCGCGCAGCAGCTGCAGTTCGTGGGCCAGGTTCAACGCGGCCAGTACGGCAACGCGATCAACCGCGGCCATGCGGTTGCTGCCGCGGATCTCGCGCATGCGCGCATCCAGCAGGCGTGCGGCGGCCATCAGGCTGTCACGTTCATCGCCGCCGACGCCCACGGTGTATTCACGATCGAGGATGCGGACACTGACCGGTTCGGCGCTCATGTGTGCTGCTCCAGGGATTTGAGCCGGCTGATCATTGCTTCCACCCGCGAACGTGCCTGCTCATTCTTGGCCAGCAGCGTCGAGCGCTCGGCCACCAGCTGTTCCTGCTGGTGGCGCAGGCTGCGGTTCTCCTCGGCCAGGCGCTGGTTGCGTTCAAGCAACGCTTCCACGCGGGCGGCGAAGTCCTGCAGCTGGGCAAGGGGATCGGCGGGTTCCATGCGGGCACGATAGGCAAGCCGGGCAAGGGCGGTCAAGCGTTGTCGCAGCAAGGCTGGACGCCTGCGGAGAGGATGCCGTCGGGTTGCTACACTACGGGGTCTCACGGGCGCGCGCGTGCGCGCCCCGGGTTTCCTTTCCGAACGAGCCGCACGATGACCGAACTTCCCTCCGTCGACGACGTTACCCGCGCCAGCCAGGCGTTGGGCCTGGGCGCCACCGCTGCCGAGCTGCACGGCGCGCTGTGCGGCTGGCTGGCTGCCGGCGGTGCCCCCGGCAACGACTGGCCGGCGCGCGTGCTGGCCGACGACAACCTGCCGCCGGTGGCTGCCGACAGCGTGCTGGGACAGCTGCTGCAGGCCACCATCAAGCAGCTGGAAGACCGCGACTTCGCCTTCGAGCTGCTGCTGACCGACGGCGACGACGTATCCGCGCAGGCCGATGCCATGTTCAGCTGGACCCGTTCCTTCCTGGGCGGCTTCGGCCTGGGCAGCGGCGGCCGCCGCCCGACCCTGTCCGAAGAGGGCGAGGAAGCGCTGACCGACATGGCCAGCCTGGCGCGTGCCTCCAGCGAGGATTTCGAGGCCGGTGGCGATGATGACGACGAAGCTCTGTCGGAGATCGAGGAATTCATCCGCGTGGCGGTGCTCTTGCTGCACGGCGACGTGGTGCTGGCCTCGCGCCATCGTCAGCGCCTGAACTGATGGATATCAAGCAGCGCACCGGCATTGCCGCCGGCGAGTACAAGCGTCGCCGCCGCCAGCTGATGGACATGGCCGGCGAGGACGCGATCCTGGTGCTGCCGGCCGCGGCCGAGAAGGTGCGCAGCCTCGATACCCATTATCCGTTCCGGCAGGATTCGGATTTCCAGTACCTGAGCGGCTTCCCGGAGCCGGAAGCAGTGCTGGTACTGATCCCGGGCCGACGCCACGGCGAGGCCATCCTGTTCTGCCGCGAGCGCGATGCCGAACGCGAAGCCTGGGACGGCAGCCGCGCCGGCCAGGAAGGCGCGGTGGCGCAGTACGGCATGGACGATGCCTACCCGATCGATGATCTGGACGACATCCTGCCGGGCCTGCTGGAAGGCCGTTCGCGCGTCTACTACCACTTCGGCCGGGATGCCGACTTCGACCTGAAGCTGATCGGCTGGGTCAACCGCGTGCGTTCGCAGGTGCGCCACGGTGCGCAGCCGCCGCACGAGTTCCTCGAACTGGGCCACCTGCTGCACGAGCAGCGCCTGTTCAAGTCCGGTGCCGAAGTGGCGTTGATGCACCACGCCGCGCAGATCAGCGTGCGTGCGCATCTGGCCGCGATGAAGGCCGCCAGGGCCGGCATCCACGAGTACGAACTGCAGGCGGAGCTGGAACGCGTGTTCCGCGCCAACGACGCCGTGCCGGCCTATTGCAGCATCGTCGGTGCCGGCCGCAACGGCTGCATCCTGCATTACCGCGACAACAACGCGCGTTCGCGCGACGGCGAGCTGGTGCTGATCGACGCCGGTGCCGAGTACCGTGGCTACGCCAGCGACATCACCCGCACGTTCCCGGTGAATGGCCGCTTCAGCGCCGAGCAGCGTGCACTGCACGACCTGGTCGGCGATGCGCAGGCCGCTGCGTTGGCCCAGGCCAGGCCGGGCGTGCCGTACGAAGCCGGTCACCTCGCCGCAGTGCAGACCCTGACCGAGGGCCTGCTGCGGCTGGGCCTGCTGAAGGGTACGCTGGAAAAGAACCTGTCCGAAGGCCTGTACCAGCGCTTCTACCGGCACAAGACCGGGCACTGGATCGGCATGGACGTGCACGACGTGGGCGACTACCGCCTGGCCGGTGACTCGCGTCTGCTGGAGCCGGGCATGGCGTTCACCATCGAGCCGGGGTTGTACATCGGCGTGGATGACACGACGGTGGAACCGCGCTGGCGCGGTATCGGCATCCGTACCGAGGATGACGTGCTGATCACCGATGACGGCCATCGCGTGCTGACCGAAGGCCTGGCGCGCAGCGCCGACGAGATTGAAGCGGTGATGGCGGGGTAAGGGGTGTTCTGCAGGGCTTGCAGCCCTGCACCCGCTGCAATCAACGGCAACTGCCAATGCCAGAGCGGCATTCCGTGGGATGGCGGGGCGGTGTGGGTGGTCAGGACACGCCGTAAACCCATCCATGGGGGCTCGATGGCGCCATCCATGGCGCCAACGGTCCTGCCCACCCACACCGCCCCACCCCTGACAGATTCCTGTGGCTGTTGGTGGGTGCCGACCGTTGGTCGGCACATCTGTCAGATATCGAATGAATCATCCACGCATGGCGTGGATCTACGGGCAATTGCGGCTGTTGGTAGGTGTCGACCTTGGTCGACACAGAGCGAGCGCAGCGAGCGACCCGCTTTTGCTTTTCTTTTTCTTTTCCGTGGTTGGACGCGCGCAGGAAACTGTCAAAGGCCGGGCGGGGTGGGTTTGCAGGACCGTTGGCGCCATGGATGGCGCCATCGAGCCCCCATGGATGGGTTTACGGCGTGTCCTGCAAACCCACCCCGCCCGGCAAAGCGCGGCTTTTGCTCCAAGCGACCAACCACGAGGGGCTCAGCCGTTCGCCGCCGCAAACGCCGGTCGCGTCAGGTTGTCCGCCTCGCCATCAGTGCACAGCACTTCGTCTTCAATGCGGATGCCACCATACGGACGGAAGAAGTCCACGCGCTCCCAGTTGATCGCATCACCATGGCCGGCGTCCTTCACTTCGTTCAACAGCATGTCGATGAAGTACAGGCCTGGCTCGATGGTCACCACCATGCCCGGTTCCAGCACGCGGGTCAGGCGCAGGTAGGGATGGCCGGCCGGGCGCTCGATGCGGCCACCTTCGTCGCTGGCGGCGAAGCCGGCCACGTCGTGCACCTGCAGGCCGATCAGGTGGCCGATGCCGTGCGGGAAGAATGCGGCGCTGACGCCGGTCTCCAGCGCGGTCTGTGGCGACACCTTGATCACGCCGAAGTCCTTCAGCACGCCCATCAGCGAAAGATGTGCGTCCACGTGCAGCTGCTTGTAGTCGAAGCCCGGGCGCACCGCTGCGCACATCTGCTGCTGGGCCGCGTCGACGGCCGCAATCATCGCGGCGAATTCGTCGTGGCCCTGCGCGGCGTAGGTGCGGGTGATGTCGCTGGCGTAGCCGTGCGCACTGGCGCCGGCGTCGATCAGGAAGCTGCGCAGCGGCTGCGGTGCCTTGCGGCCCAGCTCGGTGTAATGCAGCACGGCGGCGTGTTCGTTCAACGCCACGATGTTGCCGTAGGGCAGTTCGTTGGCATCCTGGCCGACGGCCTGGCAGTACGCCATGTGGATGCTGAATTCGTCGGCACCGTTGCGGAACGCGGCCTCGGCGGCGCGGTGGCCGCGCACGCCCAGCACCTGGGCCTGGCGCATCAGTGCGATTTCATACGGTGTCTTGCTGCCGCGGTGCCATTCCAGGTAGTTCACCACCGGCGCTGGATTGTTCGGCACGTAGTTGCACAGTGCGCTCTGCGGCTCGCCCAGGATCGCGCAGCGCGACGGGTCGGCCGGCAGCAGGGCCAGCGCCTCTTCGGGCTTGCGGATGATGTGGATGTCGAAGTGCTCCACCCACCAGCCACTGGGGGCGTCCGGTACCACGTGCCAGTAGTCGAAGGGCTGGTGGAAGATCACCGCCGGGCGCTTGCCCGGGGTGAACACGATCCAGCTGTTGGGCACGCGGGTCAGCGGCAGCCAGGCCTTGAACTGCGGGTTGACCGCATACGGGTAGTCGCGGTCGTCGAACACCTGGTAGTGCAGGGTGCCACTGGGCACCACCAGATGGTCGAAGCCGCCGCGGGCCAGCGCCTGTTCGGCGCGTCGGCACAGCACGGCCAGGTGGTCGGAATACAGGGCGCCGGGGTCTTGCTGGATCATTGCGGTGGCTCGACACGGAAAACGGCCCTAGATTCTGCCGCATACCGCGAAAAACCGCTGTGCCGGAACCGGCACTCAGGCCGTCGAAACCGGTCCCTCGTCGCTGTCCTCGCCCACCCACTGCCGCAGCAGCTGCCGATGCTCGCGCGACAGGGTCAGGAAGCGGAAGCCGGTCCAGCTCTGCCCGGGAACGTGTGCGGGCTCGCTCCACAGCAGATGCACGCCTACGTCGATGGCCTGCTGGCGGCCATCACCCAATGGCAAGGGAAAGCGCAGCTGGTACAGCGCATCCTCGCGCAGCGGCATGCTGGCCAGCATCAGCATGCCAGTTTCGGAGACATTGCCGAGGCGCCCGACCACGCACTCGCGCATCTGGTCGGTAACCGGCACCAGGTCCGAGACCTGGCGCCGCGGCGCGCGGCGGGTGTCCTGCGGCGGTACGGCTTTCATGCGGGGGTCTCCTGTGCGCGAGCCGTGGCCAGTGCGCGCAGCGCACCGAGGCTGGCTTCCCAGGCACGGTCGACCAGCCGGCCCTTGTCTTCGGTGACCAGCTGCGCGCGCCCGGCACTGATCTGCCGTGCCAGCGCATCCAGGTCGGTATCGGTGATCTTCTGCCCGCGCGCATTGACGAACAACGCGTGGCCGGTCAGCAGGCTGTACCAGGACAGGCGCTGGCGGCGCATCGTGCCATCGCCCATGTCGATGTCGAACCAACTGCCGAACGGCAGGCTGGACAGCTGTTGGTAGGCCGCTTCTTCGGCGCTGCTGCGCGGCGTGGCAGGTGCGGCGCCACTGTTCGTGCCGGCGTGCTCGCCCAGGCGCGCACGTGCCTTGAGGCGTGCGCTGAGCTCGGTACGCGAGGTGCTTTCATCCTCGCCGCCGGGCGTGGCCAGCCTGCGCGCGACAGCGGCGGCTTCCTCGGCGTGGTAGCCGACCTGCAGCAATGCGGCCTCCACGTCCGCTGCCAGTGCGGTATCGGTGCCGCGGGGGGCGTCGATGGCCTGCGCGGTGATGGCAGCGATGCGCTCGGTCTGTTGCAGGCGCTCCTGCCATTGCGGTGAATCGTCGCCATGGCGCAGGCGGGTGAGGGTCAGTGCATCGGCCCAGGCCTGGCGCAGCAAGGTCTGCACGAAACGCGGTGGCGACCGGGTGTCGCAGCACTGGTCGATCTGTGCGGTGGCCTGGCGACGGGCCAGTTCCAATCGTTCCTTGCCGCGCGCGGCTTCCACATGGCGGCGCTCGGCCAGTTCGGCACGATGGGCCGCCGCGCGCTGGTGCTGCTGCACGTCTTCACTGGCGGCGGCAAAGACTTCCGGCGCACGCGCATCCTGCCCCAGCAGGCCCTGCACGCTCTGCGCCATGCGCTGCAGCAGCTGCGGGTCGACATCCTCATCGCCCAGCCAGTTGGCGCCGACTTCGGCGATCTGATTGAGCAGCTCACGCGCGGGGTGTTCGTCGCGCACGAAGAAGCCCGGATCGGCCATGGCGGCGCGTGCCAGGGGTACCTGCAGGCGGGCCAGCAGCGCGGCCGGCACTGGATCGGGACGCTGCTGCTGTTGCACCTGCTGCATCAGCATGCGCAGCAGGTCGAGGTTGTCCCGGTCGTGACTGCCCAGCTGGGCCTGCGCACCATGCTCGCTGCGCAGCTGCGCGACCACGGCAGCCTGCAGGTCGGCCACACCGGTTGCCGCACTGGACTGGGCCTGCAGGCGCGCGAGTACCGCGTCGACTGCCGCGCTGGGCACCGCGCCGCTGTCCCCCGGGGCAGGGCTGCCGTGCCGTGCCTGCTGCAGCAGCTCATGCAGTGCACTGCCAGTGGAGGTGGTCACGCCCGGCGTGGCGGGGCCGGCTGCGCCGCCCTCGTGGAAGGCGTCCTGTACCAGGCTGGACCAGGAGCCGGCCGGTGCCGAACCGTTCCAGCCGGTCAAGGGGGCTGCGGTGCGCTTGGCCGGCTGCGTGGTGCGGCCGCCCCCCACCGACTGGGTGATGATCCGCCGCGTGCTCGACGAGCGTGCCAGGTAGGGGGTGTAGACCAGCCCCGGCAGTACACCGGACTGGGCCAGCAGGGCATTGGCACGGTCAAGGATATCGCCCAGCCGTTCCAGCACCTGCCGTTCGAAACTGCGATACAGCGCCAGCTGTACCTCGACGCTCAGCGCGTCCTGTTCGGCAATCCGGCGCACCATCGCGCACAGTGCCTGCGGTGCCAGTGGCAGGGTGTCGGCCTCGAAGGCCGGCGCCGCCGCCAGCACGCCCAGGCGTTGGCCCAGCAGGTTCAGTGTGTTGGTTGAACGCAGGGTTTCGCGCCGCACCATCTCGGTCAGCAGCAGGTCGCGATCCACTTCGTGCTCATCAACCAGCGACAGCCCGAGCATGCCCGGCAGCGCTGGCGGCCCAGCACTGGTACTGACACCGCTGACCGGTTCGCGCAACCGCGCGAGGGCGTCGGCCACGGCATCGAGCATGCGATCGGCGAAATGGCCGGCGAAGGCGTGCAGCTGTCCACGCTGGGCCATCAGCTCGGCCTGCTGCTGCGGATTGCGTGCGCGGTCGGCGTCGTGCAGCAGGGTCTGCTCCAGCGCCTCGACGGTCAGGATCAGGGGCGCCGCCAGCGTCTGCCGGCACAGGCCGATCAGCGCGCCCAGCAGCTCACGTACCCGCGGTGGCAGATCGCTGGCGGCCAGGCGGTTCTTGTCGGCAGGAGTGATGGAAAAGACAGCTGACATCGGCAGGCGGTACCCGGATTCCCGCGGATCGATCTGGTGAATCTACCGTGTCGGCCGATGTCGGCGCTACTTTAGGCTGAACGTGAATCGCATCCGCCGGGCCTGGCCCGACCGATGAACGGTAGTGCCGGCCGCTGGCCGGCAGATATGTCTTCACCGGATTGCCGGCCAGCGGCCGGAACGATCCTCTGTCAGGCGAGGATCAATCTTCCAGGAACAGGCTCACCACATCGTTGGTGAAGCGGCGGCCCAGCTCGGTCGGCTGCACATGCCCATCGGTCATGTCCAGCCAGCCGCGCTGCACGGCCTCGGCCAGGGGAGCGTCCAGCACGCTGCGCGGCAGCCCCGTGCGCGACTCGAAATCGCGCAGGCCAAAACCTTCGTGCAGGCGCAGCAGGTTGAGCATGTATTCGAACGGCAGGCGCTCCGGCGCGATCACATCGTCGCCGCCGAACGAGGCGGGCGTGCCGGCGCTGTCCAGGTAGGCCTGCGGGTGCTTCAGCTTCCAACGCCGCAGCACATGCTCCTCGGCGCCGGAACTGATCTTGCCGTGCGCGCCGGCACCGATGCCCAGGTAGTCGCCGAAGCGCCAGTAGTTCAGATTGTGCGCGCTCTGCCGGCCGGGGCGCGCATAGGCGCTGACCTCGTACTGGCCGAAACCGGCCTGTGCCAGCAATGCCTGGCAGTGTTCCTGCATGTCCCAGGCGTTGTCTTCATCGGGAATGCCCTGCGGCGGCCGCGCGAAGAACACCGTGTTCGGTTCCAGGGTCAGCTGGTAGTGGGAGATGTGTGCCGGCTGCAGCGCGAACGCGCGTTCCAGGTCGGCCTCGGCACCGGCCAGGGTCTGTTCCGGCAGCGCGTACATCAGGTCGATGTTGAAGTTGTCGTAGCCCGCGTCCTGCGCCATCTTCACCGCGCGCTCGGCTTCGCCACTGTCGTGGATGCGGCCCAGGCGCTTGAGCATGGCGTCGTCGAAACTCTGGATGCCGAAGCTGAGGCGGTTCACGCCGGCCGCGCGGTAGCGGTCGAAACGGCCATGCTCGGCGGTGCCCGGGTTGGTTTCCAGGGTGATTTCGGCATTGGGCGCGAAACGCAGGCGTGCGCTGGCCTGTTGCAGGAAGCGGTCGATCGCCTCCGGCGGGAACAGGCTGGGCGTGCCGCCACCGAAGAACACGCTGTGCACCACCCGGCCCCAGACCAGCGGCAGGTCCTGGTCGAGGTCGCGCAGCAGCGCATCGATATAAGCGTCGAACGGCAGCTCGCCCTTGGCCTGGTGCGAATTGAAATCGCAGTACGGGCATTTGCGCACGCACCACGGCAGGTGCACGTACAACGACAGCGGTGGCGGCACCAGCCGCGGCGGGTTGTCGTGGTCGGCGGAGCAGGCTTCGCCGGGCAGGTGGTTGCAGTGGTCGTGGGCGTGCGGCATGGGCTTCTTCGGTAGTGCCGGCCGCTGGCCGGCTTCCCTGGGTCGATCGGGTGGCGTCAGTACAGCGTCGCCAGCTGCTGCTTGAGCTGCTGCAGGGCAATGGCGCGGTGGCTGATGGCGTTCTTCAGCGCCGGCTCCATTTCCGCGGCGGTCAGGCCGTGGGTGGTGTCCAGGAATACCGGGTTGTAGCCGAAACCATTGGTGCCGCGCAGTTCGCGGATGATCTGGCCTTCCCAGCGGCCTTCGCAGATCAGCGGCTGCGGGTCGGTGGCGTGGCGCAGCAGCACGATCACCGCATAGAAGCGGGCGCTGCGCTGGCCATCGGGAATGTCGGCCATCGCGTCCAGCAGCTTGGCATTGTTGGCCGCAGCATTGGTCGGGTGGCCGGCATAGCGTGCGCTGTACAGGCCCGGCGCACCGCCGAGGGCATCGACGATCAGGCCCGAATCATCGGCCAGCGCCGGCAGGCCGGTCGCTTCGCAGGCTGCGCGTGCCTTCAGCAGCGCGTTCTCGACGAAGGTCAGGCCGGTCTCTTCCACATCGCCCAGGCCCAGTTCGGCGGCCGAGGTGATCTGCAGCGGCAGATCGGCAAGGATCTCCTGCATCTCCACCAGCTTGCCGGCGTTGTGGCTGGCCAGTACCAGTTTCTTCATTGACGGGGCTCCAGCAGGTCCCAGGTGTTGCCATACAGATCGCGGAACACCGCAACCGTTGCATAGGGTTCTTCGCGCGGCGCTTCCAGGAACTCGACGCCGGCGGCGACCATCGCCGCGTGGTCGCGGCGGAAGTCGTCGGTGTTGAGGAAGAAGCCGACGCGGCCGCCGGTCTGGTTGCCGATGCGGCTGCGCTGTTCCTCGTCGCTGGCGCGGGCCAGCAGCAGGGCGGCGGCACTGCCGTCGGTCGGGCCGACCACCACCCAGCGCTTGTGGCCCTGGTCGATGTCCTCCAACAGTGCGAAGCCGAGCTTGCCGGTGTACCAGGCAATGGCTTCGTCATAGTCGGCCACCACCAGGGTGGTCAGGGCGATGCGGCGGTTCATGCCGACAGCGCCGCCTGCTGTGCGGCCAGCAGTTCGCCCACGCCCTTTTCGGCCAGGCCCAGCAGCGCATCCAGTTCATCGCGACGGAAGGCGTGGCCTTCGGCGGTGCCCTGCAGCTCGATGAAGCCGCCACCGTCGTTCATCACCACGTTCATGTCGGTGTCGCAGTCGCTGTCTTCGGCGTAGTCCAGGTCCAGCACCGGGGTGCCGCGGTACACGCCTACCGATACGGCGGCTACTGCGCCCAGGATCGGGTTGCGCTTGATGTCGCCACGCTTGATCAGCACGTTCACCGCATCGACCAGCGCCACGTAGGCGCCGGTGATGGCGGCGGTGCGGGTGCCACCGTCGGCCTGCAGCACGTCGCAGTCGAGGGTGATGGTGCGCTCGCCCAGCGCGTTGCGATCCACGCAGGCGCGCAGGCTGCGGCCGATCAGGCGCTGGATCTCCAGCGTGCGGCCACCCTGCTTGCCACGGGCCGCTTCACGGTCACTGCGGGTGTGGGTGGCGCGCGGCAGCATGCCGTACTCGGCGGTGACCCAGCCTTCGCCCTTGCCGCGCAGGAAGCCCGGCACGCGGTTCTCGACGCTGGCGGTGCACAGCACACGGGTTTCACCGAAGCACACCAGCACCGAACCTTCGGCGTGGCGGGTGAAGCCGCGTTGGATGACGACCGGGCGGAGCTGGTCGGGCTGGCGGCCGCTGGGGCGGGAATCGGACATGGTGCGGGTTCCGTAATGGCAAGGGAGTACGCCGCCACGCCCGCGGCCTTCACGGGGCGGGCAAGGGGGCTCTGGTGAGGGCGCTAGGGTACCATTCCCCCTTTGCACGCACCGGACACAATCCATGATTCGAAGCATGACCGCCTATGCCGGCGGCGAGCGGGTCACCCCGTGGGGCACGCTGGGCTGCGAGCTGCGCTCGGTCAACCACCGCTTCCTGGAGGTCGGCACCCGCCTGCCCGAGGAGCTGCGGGCGCTGGAACCGCAGCTGCGCGAGCGCATCGCCGCGCGCCTGAGCCGTGGCAAGCTGGATCTGGTGATGCGCCTGCGCGCGCCGGAAGCGGCGGCCAACCTTCAGGTGGACGAGGCCCTGCTGGGCCAGCTGGGCCGCCTGGCGCACCGCCTGACCTCCGATTTCCCCAACCTGCAGGTCAGCTTCACCGACCTGCTGCAGCTGCCGGGCGTGACCCGTGGCGAGGCCACCGACGCCGCCGCCCTGCAGGTCGAGGCGCTGGCGCTGCTGGACCAGGTGCTGGATGGCTTCGTCGAGGCCCGTGAGCGCGAAGGCGGCAAGTTGGCTGCGGCCATCAGCGAGCGCGTGGACGGCATCGAACGCATCGCCACCGAAGTCCGCACGCTGATTCCGGCCATTCGCGACGGCCAGCGCGCCAAGCTGGCCGCACGCCTGGCCGACCTGCCGCACCCGGTCGACCCCGGCCGCGCAGAGCAGGAACTTGTCCTGTGGCTGCAGAAGCTGGACGTGGATGAAGAGCTGGACCGCCTCGGCAGCCACATCGTCGAGATCCGCCGCGTGCTCAAGCAGCGCGAGCCGGTCGGTCGCCGCCTGGACTTCCTGCTGCAGGAGTTCAACCGCGAAGCCAATACGCTGGGCTCGAAGTCGGTGGACAGCCGTACGTCCAATGCCGCGGTGGAGCTGAAGGTGCTGATCGACCAGATCCGCGAACAGGTGCAGAACATCGAGTGATGTTGCACCCAGCGGTACAGCAGGGGCGCCTTCGGGCGCCCTTGTCGTTCCAGCGCATCAGCGCACGCTGACGCCCGGCGCTCCTTCGCTCAAACGCCCGACCACGGCTGCCTGGCCGAACCCCGCGTCGTGGAAGCAGGCCAGCACCGCATCCGCCGCGTCCGGGGCGCACGACACCAGCAGTCCGCCGCTGGTCTGCGGGTCGGTCAGCAGCGGCTGCCAGTGTGCCGGCAACCCATCGGCGAAGCGCACCTCGGTGCCATAGGAGGCCCAGTTGCGGTTGGAGGCGCCGGTCACGCAGCCACGCTGCAGCAGCTCCAGCGCCTGCGGCAGCAGCGGCACCTGTGCACTGTCCACCTCGGCAGCGACACCACTGGCGCGGCACACTTCCAGCAGGTGGCCGAGCAGGCCGAAGCCGGTGACGTCGGTCATGGCATGCACGCCGTCCAGCGCAGCCAGCGGCACGCCCACGGTGTTCAGGCGGGTGGTCGACGCGATCATCTGCTGGTAGCCGTCGGCGTCCAGCACTTCCTTCTTCAGTGCTGACGAATACACGCCCACGCCCAACGGCTTGCCCAGCACCAGCACGTCGCCGGCGCGGGCATCGGCATTGCGCTTGAGTCGCTGCGGGTCGAGCACGCCGATCGCGGCCAGGCCGTAGATGGGTTCCACCGAATCGATGCTGTGGCCACCAGCGACCACGATGCCAGCATCGGCGCAGGCGCGTTCGCCACCCTGCAGGATGCCGCGGATCGTGTCCTGCGGCAGCGTATTGATCGGCATGCCGACGATGGCCAGTGCGAACAGCGGGCGCGCGCCCATCGCATACAGGTCCGACAGCGCGTTGGTGGCCGCGATGCGCCCGAAGTCGAACGGGTCGTCGACGATCGGCATGAAGAAGTCGGTGGTGGCGACGATCGCCTGCCGGTCATCGAGGCGATACACCGCGGCGTCGTCGCTGTTCTCACGGCCCACCAGCAGCTCAGCCGGTGCCGGAAGTGCTGTAACGCCACGCAGCAGTTCGCTCAGCACGCCCGGCGCGATCTTGCAGCCGCAGCCGCCGCCATGCGCGAGAGAGGTCAGTCGTTGCGGGGCATCGGCCGTTGAAGGGGCGGGGGACTGCGCGTGCGTGGCCATGCCGACATCTCCTGCGGGAACGCGAATGGCGGAAGGCAGCAGGAGTCGAACCTACCAGGGAACGATCGACGCCCCCTACTGGGTTTGAAGCCCAGCCGCATGCCCGGATGCGCATGCCTTCCGAAAGTACGGCGGTACCGGTGGGCTCAGTCGCGGGCTGCGTTCCACTGCAGGTCGCCGCGCGGCCGATGCTGGTCACCGACGCGTCGAGTGTAGCCAACGCGATTGAAGAACTCCAAGATCTGGATGCTACGTTTGCGGCCCAGGCCGATGGCATCGCGGAACGTGGCCGCATCCACCGTGCCGCTGGCCTGTGACAGCTGCGCGACGATCGCGGCGAGTTCCGCAATGCGTGCGGGTGCATAGAACAGGTCCGGCACCACCTGGAACAGCTCGCCACGTGCGGTGGCGCGGCGCAGGACGGCGCGGACTTCGTCTTCGGCCAGGCCGATCTCGGCAGCAAGGGTGCGCACCCACGGCGGATCGAAGCCACCGGCGTGCAGTTGCGGCAGCACGCGTTCCAGCAGCAGACGCTCGCGTTCCGGTGGCGCATGGTCATGCCCGGGCAGGCGCCACCAGGCACCCACGCGTTGCACGCTGCCGTCGTCCAGCAGGTCCTGCAGCAGCGCATTCCAGAGGCTCGCTGCAAGCGCGGGCAGGGTGCTGCGCTGCAGGCGGCCGCTGTCGACACCGGGTTCGTCCGGGCGTCGCTCATGCCATCCACGCAGTGAGGCGATCACCTGCTCGCGCAATGCCTGCCAGTGCGACACAAGGATGACTACCGTGTCTTCGCGGGTGACGATGCGTCGCGTGTCTGCAGGAAGATCGATCCGGTCGGCGGCGCGCCGGCAGTAGCGCTGCAGCGCGGCCATGGCAACGCCGAAGGGCGCCTGCTGCAACAGTGGACCGATTCCCGCACCCGCGGCCAGTTGCTCCAGTGCTCCCAGCCATGCGAGCCGTGCAGGACTGCGCCGGCGCCGCTGTGGCGGGTCCGGATCGAGCACGAGGCCGCCGCCCAGCGTGTGGGTGGCCGCTGAATCGCGGGCAATGAAGCGATCGCCACACATCGCACAGACCGGAGCATCGAACACCAGCTGCACCAACTGCCCATCACCGTGGTCATGGTCCTCCAGCAGCACCACATGGGCCTGCCGGTGCATCGTGCCCCAGTGGATATGCAGCGGTGCCCAGTCGCGCAACGGTGCGGCCAACGCGGACAGCCGCAACCGCACATCAACGCGGGTGGTGGCCAGCAGTGCGCGTGCGTCGGCGATCCAGTCACCGCGGTGGATATCGTCACGGGCAATGGCCGCCAGGTTCAGCGCGCAGCGCTGCCCGGCCATCGCGTGGTCACTGGCCTGGTTCTGCGCGTGGATGCTGCGTATGCGCACTTCAGTGGCGGCCGGCATCAGTTGCAGATGCTCACCCACCGAGGCGATGCCGCCGTGCACTGCGCCGGTCACCAGCGTGCCGTGGCCGGCCAGCGAGAACACGCGGTCCACCGGCATGCGGAACAGCTCGCTGCGCAGTTCGGCCTGGCGCGTGCTGGCGTCGTCCGCCGCCCACGCGTGCAGCTGGGTACGCAGCGCGTTGATGCCAGCATCGTCCGGTGCGGTGCTGTTGCAGGTGAACACAGGGGAATCCTGCAGCGGCGTGCCGGCCAGCAGGGCAGCGACCTCGATCTCGACCCGGGCCAGGCGCGCCGCATCCACACGGTCGATCTTGGTCAGCGCCACCGCACCCCGGTTCACGCCCAGCAGCTGCAGGATGGCCAGGTGCTCGCGGGTCTGTGGCATCACGCCGTCGTCGGCAGCGATGACCAGCAGGGCGACGTCGATACCCGTGGCGCCGGCCACCATCGTGTGCACGAAGCGCTCGTGGCCCGGCACGTCGACGAAACCCAGTGTCGCGACAGGACCTGTGCCGTCCCTGCGTTCCACAGGAACATAGGCATAGCCCAGCTCGATGGAAATACCACGCGTACGCTCTTCCTGCAGGCGATCGGTTTCGATGCCGGTCAGTGCCCGCACCAGGCTGGTCTTGCCATGGTCGATATGCCCGGCGGTGCCGACGATCATGCCTTCAGCGTGCTCCACTGGTCGAGGAAGCGCGCTTCGTCGGCGGGTTCCAGGCAGCGCAGGTCCAGCCACAACGCATCATCGGAGATGCGGCCCAGCACGGGTCGCGGCAGCTGACGCAGGCGCTTGGCCAGCAGATCCAGTCCGCCACGGCGCGCGCTGGTAATGCGCAGTCCGGCGCTGGCCAGCTGCGCCTGTGGCTGCGCGCCGCTGCCAATCTGGCTGTGCATCGAAGCAGGCTCGAGGCTGTAGTCCGCCGCCAGTGAGGCACGCATCGGCTGCAGCAGGCGCTGGGCCTGCGCATCAATGTCATCCTGCGTGCGCGAGAGCGTGCGCAGTGTCGGCAGCCGCTGTGCCAGCAGCTCGGGTTCGCGGTACAGGGCCAGCACCGCTTCCAGTGCGGCCAGGCCCATCTTGTCCATGCGCAGTGCCCGCTTCAGCGGGTTGCGGTTGATCCGTGCAATCAGGTCGGCGCGACCGGCGATGATGCCGGCCTGCGGGCCACCCAGCAGCTTGTCGCCGCTGAACGAAACCAGATCGGCGCCGTCCGCCAGTGTTTCCTGCACGGTGGGCTCGTGCGGCAGGCCGAACGTGGCCAGATCGCACAGGCTGCCACTGCCCAGGTCCACCACCAGCGGCAGGCCGTGTTCGTGCGCGATCGTGGCCATCGCCGCCGTGTCGACCTTGGCAGTGAATCCGCTGATCGCGTAGTTGCTGGCATGCACCTCCATCAGCAGCGCTGTGCGCGCGCCGATGGCGTTGGTGAAGTCGGCCGGATGGGTGCGGTTGGTGGTACCTACTTCCAGCAGCCGCGCGCCCGCGCTGCGCATCACATCGGGGATGCGGAAGGCACCACCGATCTCCACCAGCTCGCCGCGCGACACCACCACCTCGCGGCGGTTGGCCAGGCTGTTGAGCAGCAGCAGGACCGCTGCCGCATTGTTGTTGACCACAGTGGCGGCTTCGGCACCGGTCAGTTCGCAGATCAATGCCTGTACCCGCGCATCGCGGTCGCCGCGACGGCCACGGATGACGTCGAACTCCAGATCGACCGGCGCGGTCATCGCGCGGGTGACTGCCTGCACCGCGGCCTCGGGCAGCAATGCGCGACCCAGGTTGGTATGCAGTACGGTGCCGGTCAGGTTGAACATCGGTTGCAGGTCCCGCCGTGCATCGGCTGCCAGTGCGGCCTCGACCGCTGCCACCAGCACCGGGCCGTCGACCGCTTCCTGCAGCTGCGCGGTCGACAACTGGCCGGCGCTGACACGCTCACGCAGCACCTGCAGGTGCGAACGCAGCAGCTGGGTGATGCGGCTTCGACCGTGGCCTTCGATCAGTGGCGCCAGTGCAGGCAGGCGCAGCACCCGGTCCAGCGAGGGCAGGGCGGCGGCCGATGCCGGGGCGGGGGGCATGGCTGTCATCGCCTCAATCGCCGTCGGATTGCCACAGCAGAGGATTCTGGCTGGCACGCGCATAGCCTTCCTCGGCCAGCAGCAGATCCAGCGCCAGCGTGCCGAGGTCATCGGCCACCGGCTCCAGTGACGGGTCCTTTTCCAGATACAGGATCTTGCGGTAGCTGTGGCAGTGGTCGCAGGTCTCGGCACGCACCGCGCTCTCGCGCACCGCCTCGCCGCTGTCGCCGTCCACATCGGCCAGGGCGCGATAGACGATGTCCTTGCCGGCGGCACCACACTGGCTGCACTGCACGCGCACGTAATGCCACTGGCAGGCGCACAGCGAGCACGACAGGTAACGGTAGGACGCATAGGGTGGGCGTGCCTGCACCACGCTGGTCACCGGCAACGTGCCGCACAGCGGGCACAGCCCTGGCGCATCAGCCAGCGGCTTCAGGTCGGTAGGGCGGAAGCTGGCTGCGAGCACCGCCCAGTAAACCTGCAGTGCGTTCATCACCAGCAGCGCAGCGACCGCATCCACCGACGGCGCGTCATCGCGCTCCAGCACCGCGTGCGCCTGCGCATCCAGCCAGGCGTCGTCGGCCGCGGCGACGCGTTGCAGCTCCTGCCGGGTTTCCAGCGGCAGCCCCGTTTCGTCGGCACAGTGCTGGCACAGCGTGCGCAGCCAGTCGCGCCAGCATCCATCCAGTTGAAGCGTGTTGGCCGGCCGCAACGGCATGCCGGCACCGGCCGCCGCACTCGACTGCTGCGCACGCGCCTGCGACTGCAGCGCCTCGCGCTGCTGCGGTGTCAGCTCATCCAGCAGCGCCTGCTGTGCATCGGCCAACGCCGCCAGCAGCTGCAGGTAGCCGCCGATGGCACTGTGCGCGGCCAGGCTGCGCAGGCGCGTCGCGCGCTCGGCGAACAGTGACTCGATATCGGGCAGGATGATGCGCGGCACATCGCGCGAGGCGAGCGTCTCGATCTCACCGGGTTCAAGGATGCGTTGCGCCATGCAGAGCGAGCCAGAAGAACCAGCCTCCATCCTCGCCGTTGTCAGCGCTCGCGTCCAGCGCGTTCAAGCAACGCAGTCGAGCAAAGCAGTCGAGCACGGCTCGACTCTACAAAAACCGGTTTCGGTCGTTGCCATGTTCATCGTGTCGACCAAGGTCGACACCCACCAACAGCAGCGGGAAACTGTCGAAGGCGGGGCACTGTGGGTTTGCGGGGTGTCCGCGGCATGGATGCCGCGGCCAAGCCCCCAGGGACGGGTTCACGGCGTCCCCGCAAATCCACAGTGCCCCGCCATCCCACGTATAGCCAGCTTTTGACGTTGACGTTGCCTCTGCGGGTGCAGGGCCGCAGGCCCTGCCGCTAACCCTCTTCCCGACGTCCGCGCAGGATGTCCCTGAACCACTGCCGGTGGTGCTTGTACGCCCACCCATAGGTCACCTTGCCCTGGGTCATCGCCCGCACCGAGCCCTTGATCCAGATCGCCGCATAGATGTGCACCACGATCGCGCACACCAGCACCCAGCCGAACAGCGCATGGGCCAGCACCGAGAAGCGGATCACCCCGATCGGGAAGAAGTGGCTGAAGTACTGCCGCCAGATCACGAAGCCGGTCAGCAGCAGCGCCGACAGGCAGCCGATGATGGCCCAGAACAGCAGTTTCTGGCCGGCATTGAAACGGCCCACCGGCGGCAGCTTCTCATCCTCGTTGCGCAGTACATCGCGCATGCCGCGCATCCATGCGCGATCGTCGGCCGTCGGCAGATTGTCGCGCCACATGCGGAACGCCAGCAGCGCAAAGCCCACCACCATGGCCAGCCCGATGAACGGATGCAGGATGCGCGTCCAGGGGCCGCCACCGAACAGCTGGGTCAACGGGAACAGGGCAGGGTGGAACAGCGCCAGCCCGGACAGCGCGGTCAGCACGAAGCAGATCGCCACGATCCAGTGGTTGATGCGGGTCGGTGCGCGGTAGCGGATGATCTGGCGCGGGTGCGGGGCGTACTTCATGGCCGCTGCTCCTCTTCGATCTTCTTCGCCTCGTGCTCGGCTTCCTCTTCTTCCTCGTCATTGACCGTGTTGCGGCCGATGCCGATGTAATGCAGGAAGCCGGCGAAGGCGGTGGCGGCGATCGCCAGCACGCCCAGCGGCTTGGCCACGCCCTTCCACACCTCCACCATCGGGCTGATGCGCGGATCCTTGGGCAGGTCGGCATACAGCTCCGGCTTGTCCACGTGCTGCAGCACGTACATCACGTGGGTGCCGCCGACGCCCTGCGGATCGTACAGGCCGGCGTTCTCGTAGCCGCGCGATTTCAGGTCTTCCACGCGTCCGGCCGCGTGCTCGGTCATCGCCTGCTTGCTGCCGAAGGTGATCGCGCCGGTCGGGCAGGTCTTCACGCAGGCCGGCTCCTGGCCCACCGCCACCCGGTCCGAACACAGCGTGCACTTGTAGGCCTTGTGGTCCTTCTTGGAGATGCGCGGCACGTCGAACGGACAACCTGTCACGCAGTAGCCGCAGCCGATGCAGTTCTCTTCCTGGAAGTCGACGATGCCATTGGCGTACTGGATGATGGCACCGGGCGACGGACAGGCCTTCAGGCAGCCCGGATCGCTGCAGTGCATGCAGCCTTCCTTGCGGATCAGCCACTCCAGCTTGCCCTTCTCGTCCTCGTACTCGCGGAACTTCATCACCGTCCACGACTGGTCGCTCAGGTCGGGCGGGTTGTCGTAGCTGCCAACGCAGCTGCCCACTTCGTCGCGCAGGTCATTCCACTCCATGCAGGCGACCTGGCAGGCCTTGCAGCCGATGCACTTGCTCACATCGATCAGCTTGGCGACCTGGCCGGTGTGCGCACCACGCGCCTCCGGCGAGGGCGTGGTGGTGGCCGAGCGGCGGATGATGTCCAGGGATTGCAGTGACATGGCGTGTCTCCTACACCTTCTCGACCTTGACCAGGATGCACTTCGATTCGGGCGTCTGCGAGTTGCCGTCACCGATGGCGTTGGTCAGCGTATTGGCGATGTATCCGGGCTTGGCCGCACCGAGGAAACCCCAGTGGATCGGCACGCCCACCTGGTGCACGGTCCGGCCATCGATCTGCAGGGCCTTGATGCGCTTGGTCACCATGGCGACCGCTTCGATGTGGCCGCGTTTGGAACTGACCCGCACGCGGCTGCCGTTGTTGATGCCCAGCTCGTCGGCCAACGCCGCGCCGATCTCGACGAACTGCTCGGGCTGGATGATGGCGTTCAACTTGCCGTGCTTGGTCCAGAAGTGGAAATGCTCGGTCAGGCGGTAGGTGGTGGCCACATGCGGGAACTCGTCCGGCGAACCGATCTGTGCGCGATCGCTGGCGAATACGCGGGCGGCCGGGTTGTTCAGCGTCAGTGCCTGGCCGGGGCTGAGTGGGTTGCTGCGCAGCGGTGTATCGAACGGTTCGTAGTGCTCAGGGAACGGGCCTTCGGCCATGCCGGCCTTGGCGAAGAAGCGCGCGATGCCCTCCGGGTTCATGATGAACGGGCCCATTCCGCCGGCGGGATCTTCGTCGGCCTTGAAGTCGGGCACGTCCACGCTGCCCCAGTTTTTCCCGTTCCACGCCAGCAGCGTGCGCCGCGGATCAAATGGCTTTCCGGCGACGTCGCACGAGGCGCGGTTGTACATCACGCGACGATTGGCCGGCCACGCCCAGGCCCAGCCCAGCGTGTTGCCGATGCCGGTGGGGTCGCTGTTGTCACGCCGCGCCATCATGTTGCCGGTCGGGCCCCAGGCACCGATGTAGATCCAGCAGCCGGAGGCGGTGCTGCCGTCGTCGCGCAGGTCGCCGAATGCGGCCAGCTGCTCGCCGGCCTTGCGCACCAGCTTGGTTGGGTCCTTCGGATCGAACACGTCGGCCAGCGCCTTGCCGTTGTATTCCATCGCCAGTTCTTCGGGCGTGGGTACCTCAGGGTTGGCGTAGTTCCAGGCCAGGTCGCGCACCGGCTCCCACCACGCACCGCCGTCCTTCTCGTACATCGCTTTGATGCGATGGAACAGCTCGGACATGATCTCGATGTCGCTGCGTGCTTCTCCTGGTGGGTTGGCACCCTTCCAGTGCCACTGCAGCCAGCGCGAGGAATTCACCACCGCGCCGTTCTCCTCGGCGAAGGAGGTGGTCGGCAGGCGGAATACTTCGGTCTGGATCGTGCTCGGGTCGACGTCGTTCAACGCACCGTGGTTCTGCCAGAAGGCGATGGTCTCGGTTTCCAGCGGGTCCATGCTGACCATGAACTTCAGCTTGGAGAACGCGCTGATCAGCTTGCCCTTGTTCGGCGCCGAGGCCAGCGGATTGAAGCCTTGGCAGATGTAGCCGTGGATCTTGCCTTCGTTCATCAGCTCGTACGCCTGCAGCATGTCGTACGGCTTGTCGAGCTTGGGCAGGTAATCGAAACACCAGTTGTTGTCGGCGGTGGCGGCGTCGCCCCACCACGATTTCATCAGGCTGACGTGGAACTTCGGGTAGTTCTGCCAGAACGACATCTGGTTGGCGCGCAGCGGCTTCTGCGTGCGCTTGGCGATGTAGGCCTCGTAGTCCTGCTCGTCCTGTTTCGGCAGGGTCAGGTAGCCGGGCAGCAGGTCGGACATCAGGCCGATGTCGGTCAGGCCCTGGATGTTGGAATGCCCGCGCAAGGCGTTCATGCCGCCACCGGCCACGCCGATGTTGCCCAGCAGCAGCTGCACCATGGTGCCGGCACGCACGTTCTGCGCGCCGATCGAGTGCTGCGTCCAGCCCAGCGCGTACAGGATGGTCATCGCCTTGTCCTTGCCGGCGGTGGACGCGATCATGTCCCAGATCTGGCGGATGCTGTCGGCCGGCGTGCCGCAGATGCGTTCGACCATCTCCACCGTGTAGCGCGCATAGTGCTGCTTGAGCAGGTTGTAGACGCAGCGCGGGTCCTTCAGCGTCGGGTCGCTGCGCACGAAGCCGTCGTCACCGTAGGCGTAGTCCCAGCTGGAGCGGTCGTAGCTGCGCTTTTCTGCGTTGTAGCCCGAGTACAGGCCGTCCTTGAAGGCGAACTCGTCCTTCACCAGGAACGACATGTCGGTGTAGTTCAGCACGTACTCGTGCTGGATGCGGTCCTCGGTCAGCAGGTAGTTGATCAGGCCGCCCAGGAACACGATGTCGGTACCGGTGCGGATCGGCGCGTACACGTCGGCCACCGCCGCCGAGCGGTTGAAGCGCGGATCGACCACGATCAGGCGTGCCTTGTTGTGTGCCTTGGCCTCGGTTACCCATTTGAACCCGCACGGGTGTGCCTCGGCGGCATTGCCACCCATGATCAGGATCAGGTCGGCATTCTTGATGTCGACCCAGTGGTTCGTCATCGCACCACGGCCTAGCGTCGGGGCAAGACCTGCCACCGTCGGGCCGTGTCAGACACGTGCCTGGTTGTCGAATGCCAGCATGCCCAGGGAGCGGACGACCTTGTGGGTCAGCACCGCGGTTTCATTGCTGGTGGCCGAGGCCGCCAGCATGCCGGTGGTCAGCCAGCGGTTGACCGTCTGCCCGGCTTCGTTCTTCTGCACGAAGTTGGCATCGCGGTCTTCCTTCATCAGCCGCGCGATGCGGTCCAGCGCATCGTCCCAGCTCAGCCGCTTCCACTCGTTGGAGCCCGGCGCGCGGTACTCGGGGTAGAGCAGGCGCGACTTGCTGTGGATGATGTCGGCCAGGCCGGCACCCTTCGGGCACAGCGTGCCGCGGTTCACCGGATGGTCCGGGTCGCCTTCGATATGGAAGATGCTCGGTTCGGCGTTCTTGGCGCCATCGCCGAGGCTGTACATCAGGATGCCGCAGGCCACCGAACAATACGTACAGGTGTTGCGGGTCTCGGTCGCGCGGGTCAGCTTGTATTGCCGGACCTCCGCGAGCGCGATGCCGGGCGCGAAGCCCATCAGTGCCAGGCTGGAGCCGACCAGGGTTGTCCCGGTCACTTTCAGGAACTGGCGGCGGCTCATCGATGGCATGCCGTTCTCCTGGGATGGCGGGGAGGCGCAGGCCTCCGGGCTGTCGTTGGGTACGGGCCGGTTATAGCACAGGCCCCCGCATGCCCATGTGGCACAAGGCGCGGCGCCTGCCGGACGGGCCCGGAAAGGGCCTGCTCTGGTAAAGTTGCGTGCCCGCCCCCCCGGGGAAGCGTCTGCCGGGCCTGGTTCCAGGATGTTCCGCGCAGCCCCCGCCGTCCGGCCGCGATCCGCCGCGCCGGATCTGGAACACCGAGGAAAAATTTTGCGAAATCAACCAGTTGGGAGCCGTGCATGAGCGCCCCGTCGAAGCCGTCGGACGCCGTTGCGCGCGGCACGCTGTACATCGTGGCCGCCCCGTCCGGCGCCGGCAAGAGCAGCATCGTCAACGCCACCCTGGCGCGTGACCCGCAGATCGCCCTGTCGATTTCCTTCACCTCGCGCGCGATGCGCCCCGGTGAGGTGAACGGCCAGCACTACCACTTCGTCAGTGCCGAGAAGTTCGAGCAGATGATCGCCGCCGGCGACTTCTTCGAACACGCCTGGGTGCACGGCGACTGGAAGGGCACGGCCCGGCAGTCGGTGGAGCCGCAGCTGGCCGCCGGCCAGGACGTGCTGCTGGAGATCGATTGGCAGGGCGCCCAGCAGGTGCGGCAGCTGGTGCCGGGCACGGTCACCGTGTTCATCCTGCCGCCGTCCAAGCAGGCGTTGCAGGACCGCATGCGCAAGCGCGGCCAGGACAGCGAGGCGGTCATCGCCCAGCGGCTGGGCGCAGCCCGCGATGAAATGCTGCACTTCAACGAGTTCGACTACGTCATCGTCAACGAGGTGTTCGACACTGCCGTGGACGAGCTGTGCGCCATCTTCACCGCCAGCCGCCTGCGCCGGGAGGCCCAGAAGGTGCGCCACGCCGCCCTGATCCAGGCCCTGCTGACCCCCGATCCGGGTGCAACTGACTGATTCCAAAAGAATCGGGTGGGGGTTGGCTTGATTTTGTCCAGCCCCTGCCAGTACACTCCGTCCCCTTTCCCTCATTCGACTGAGCGGCCGACCGGTCGCCGGGAGCCCGTATGGCCCGCATCACCGTAGAAGATTGCCTGGAAGTCGTTAACAACCGTTTCGAACTGGTCATGATGGCTTCCAAGCGTGCCCGCCAGCTCGCCAACGGCGTGCAGGCCACGCTGGACAACAGCGAGACCGAGGACAAGCCGACCGTGCTGGCGCTGCGCGAAATCGCCGCCCGCAAGATCGACAACGCGCTGATCGACGAAGTCGAGAAGGCCGAGCGTGAGCGCGCCGAGCGCGAAGCGCTGGAGTGGGCTGCCGCCGAAGTGGTCGCCGACGAAGACATGTCCAAGAACGACGATTGATCGCATCGATCAACGTCATTGCTGGATCGCCGAACAGCCCGCCCCGTGCGGGCTGTTTCGCATTCAGGATTTGCCGTAAACGTCGCGCTGGAATAGGCTTCGGGCATGAACCCAGGCCCCACTGCCAAGGTCGCCGCAGCCCCCGCTGCCGCCGTACCCGACTACGTCCTCCAGCTTGAACGCGCCGCCCATTACCTGCCGCCGGAACAGCTGCCGCTGCTGCGCCGTGCCTGGGAAGTCGGTGCCTCCGCGCAC
This sequence comes from Stenotrophomonas sp. YJH_SMC_21, assembly GCF_059369555.1. Taxonomy (NCBI): domain Bacteria; kingdom Pseudomonadati; phylum Pseudomonadota; class Gammaproteobacteria; order Lysobacterales; family Lysobacteraceae; genus Stenotrophomonas; species Stenotrophomonas sp. YJH_SMC_21. Next base: position 4,902 of record NZ_JCAFSU010000001.1, on the reverse strand, counting down.
GCTGGGCAGACGCGCAAGTCGGGCGAGCCCTATATCACCCATCCGGTGGCCGTGGCCCAGGTGCTGGCCGAGCTCGGCCTGGACGTGGAAGCGCTGATCGCCGCGATCCTGCACGACACCATCGAAGACACCCCGCTCACCCGCGAGGCGCTGGCTGCCGAGTTCGGCGAGGCCGTGGCCGAACTGGTCGACGGCGTGACCAAGCTGGACAAGCTGAAGTTCCGCGACCGCCAGGAAGCGGCCGCCGAGAGCTTCCGCAAGATGCTGCTGGCGATGTCGCGCGACCTGCGCGTGATCATGATCAAGCTGGCCGACCGCCTGCACAACATGCGCACGCTGGGCGCGCAGAGCCGCGAAGCGCGCGGCCGCATCGCCCGCGAGACGCTGGAGATCTACGCACCCATCGCCCAGCGCCTGGGCATGAGCCTGGTCAAGAGCGAGCTGCAGAACCTCGGCTTCAAGGCGCTCTACCCGTGGCGCCACGCCATCATTGAAAAACACATCCGCAGCCAGCCGGTGGTGCGCCGCGAGGCGATGGCGCAGGTGGAAGTGCAGCTGTCGCAGCGCCTGGCCAAGGAGGGGATCGAGCATCGGCTGATCAGCCGCATCAAGACCCCGTGGAGCATCTACAACAAGATGCGCGACGAGAACAAATCCTTCGACCAGGTGATGGACGTGTTCGGCTTCCGCCTGGTCGTGCGCAGCGTGCCCAGCTGTTACCACGCGCTGGGTTCGGTGCATGCCACCTTCAAACCGCTGGATGGCCGCTTCCGCGATTTCATCGCCATTCCCAAGGCCAACGGCTACCAGTCGCTGCACACCGTGCTGTTCGGGCCGTATGGCTCGCCGATCGAAGTGCAGATCCGTACCGAGGAAATGGACCTGATCGCCGAGCGCGGCGTGGCCGCGCACTGGACCTACAAGTTTGGTGGCGATTCGCCCAACAGCGCGCAGAGCCGTGCCCACGCCTGGATCGTCGAACTGATCGACTCGCAGCGCGCTGCCGGCTCTTCGCTGGAGTTCCTCGACAACGTCAAGGTCGACCTGTTCCCGGACGAGGTCTACCTGTTCACCCCGAAGGGCAAGATCCTGGCCCTGCCGCGCAATTCCACCGCGCTCGATTTCGCCTACGCCGTGCATACCGATGTCGGCAACATGGCGGTGGCCTCGCGCGTTGACAAGAAGCTGGTGCCACTGCGCACCAAGCTGGTGTCGGGGCAGTCGGTGGAGATCATCACCGCACGCTCGGCCACGCCGAAACCGCAGTGGCTGGAATTCGTGGTTACCAGCAAGGCGCGCACTGCCATCCGCCACCAGCTCAAGCAGCTGGAACACGAAGATGCCGTGCAGCTGGGCCACCGCATGCTCGACCGTGCGCTGGAGGCGATGGATTCGTCGCTGGAACGGCTGCCGAAGGGGCGCCTGGATGCGTTCCTGGCCGAGCATCGTTTCCCGCGCCTGGAGGCGCTGCTGGCCGAGGTCGCGCTGGGCAACTGGATGCCGACCCAGGCCGCGCAGGCGCTGATGGCCTACGCCGAACTGCGTGGCGGCCCGCATTCGCGCCACCATTCGCAGGAGAAGATCCTGATCAACGGCAGCGAGCGCGGCGTGGTCACCTTCGCCGGCTGCTGCCAGCCGATTCCCGGCGACGAGATCATGGGCTACCACACCGCCGGCAAGGGCATCGTGGTGCACCGCATGGACTGCCCGAACCTGGCCGAGCTGCGCAAGTCGCCCGAGCGCTGGGTGCCGATCGGCTGGGACACCACCGTTTCCGGCGACTACGACACTTCGCTGGTGGTGGAAGTAGAGAACGGCACCGGCGTGCTGGCGCAGCTGGCCGCCGCCATCGCCCAGAGCCATTCCAACATCGAGCGCGTGGACTACCTGGACCGCGACTTCAACGCCGCCGTGCTGGCGTTCAACATCCAGGTACGCGACCGCAACCACCTGGCCGAAGTGATGCGCCGCCTGCGCCGCCTGTCGGTCGTGCAGTCGGTACGCCGCCAGTAGGTCCTGCGCGGACCCGGTAGTGCCGGCCGCTGGCCGGCAACGTCGCGGTGCTTCCGATGTTCATGAGGTTGTCGGCCAGCGGCCGGCACTACCGGAGCGGTGCGGTAGATCCACGCCATGCGTGGATGCACCCCCACCCGGTACAATCACCGCTCTGTTTTCCCCCAAGCACCGGAGCGACCCATGTCCCGCCAGATCATCAACACCGAAAAGGCCCCCGCCGCCATCGGCCCGTACTCGCAGGCCGTGCGCGCCGGCAACACCGTGTACTTCTCCGGCCAGATCCCGCTCGACCCGGCCACCGGCGACATCGTCGGCGCCGGCGACGTCGAAGCACAGGCCCGCCGCGCCTTCGACAACCTCAAGGCCGTGGCCGAAGCCGCTGGCGGCTCGCTGGACAAGGTCGTGCGTCTGGGCCTGTACCTGACCGATCTGGGCGAGTTCGCCAAGGTCAACGCGGTCATGCAGGACTACTTTCAGGCCCCGTACCCGGCCCGTTCCACCATCGAAGTCTCCGGCCTGCCCAAGGGCGCCAACTTCGAGGTCGACGCGGTGATGGTCATCGACTGACCGCCACGTGGCACGCAAGGCGGCGGTCACCCCGGTCCTGTCACCGTCCGGCGAAGCATCCCTGGCGATGCTCGCGGGCGTCGGTCCGGCCGTGGCCGCCAAACTGCAGGCGCGTGGCCTGGCCACCCTGCAGGATCTCTGGCTTCATCTGCCGCTGCGCTATGAAGACCGGACCCGGCTGACCCGCATCGAAGACCTGCGCAACGGCGTACCGGCGCAGGTGGAAGGGCGGGTGGTCGCGGTCGAGCGCGGCATGCGCTACCGGCCGATGCTGAAAGTGGCGGTGGAAGACGAAGGGCGGGGCACTTTGGTGCTGCGCTTCTTCCACTTCCGCCAGCAGCAGGTCGGCCAGTTCGCGGTCGGCAACCGGCTGCGCTGCTTCGGCACGCCCAAACCGGGCCAGCTCGGCCTGGAAATCGTCCACCCCAGCTACCAGGTGCTGGGTCGCAACGACGATCCCGAACTCGGCGACCGCCTCGACCCGGTGTATCCCACCGTCGAAGGCGTCGGTCCGATGACCATGCGCAAGCTGATCGGCCAGGCGCTGGACCGCCTGCCCGAGGAAAGCGCGCTGGAACTGCTGCCCAGCGGCTGGCTCGATGGCCTCGGCCTGCCGTCACTGCGCAGCGCGCTGCTGACCGTGCACCGGCCGCCACCAGATGCCGATCTGGTCGCGCTGGCCGCCGGCACCCACCCGGCGCAGCGCCGCCTGGCGATGGAAGAGCTGCTGGCCCATCACCTCAGCCTGCGTCGCCAGCGCATTGCCTTGCAGGCGCACCATGCGCCGCCGCTGGCCGGTCCTGGCAAGCTGGCCAAGGCGCTGCTGAAGCAACTGCCGTTCGCGCTCACCGGCGCGCAGGCGCGCGTGTTCAAGCAGATCCGCGAAGACCTCGCGCGGCCCAGCCCGATGCTGCGGCTGGTGCAGGGCGATGTGGGCTCCGGCAAGACCGTGGTCGCCGCGCTGGCGGCGATGCTGGCGGTGGAGCAGGGCAAGCAGGTTGCATTGGCTGCGCCCACCGAGCTGCTGGCCGAACAACATCTCAACAACCTGCGCGGTTGGCTGGAGCCGCTCGGTGTGCGCATCGCCTGGCTGGCCGGCAAAGTCACCGGCAAGGCGCGCGCCAAGGTAATGGAGCAGGTCGCCAGCGGCGAAGCGCAGGTGGTGGTTGGTACCCACGCGCTGATGCAGGAGGCGGTGGTGTTCCAGGATCTGGCGCTCGCCATCGTCGACGAGCAGCACCGCTTCGGCGTGCACCAGCGCTTGGCGCTGCGCGACAAGGGCGCGGGCGGCAACAGCGTGCCGCACCAGCTGGTGATGACCGCCACGCCGATTCCGCGCACGCTGGCGATGTCCGAATACGCGGACCTGGATGTGTCGGCCATCGACGAACTGCCGCCGGGCCGTACCCCGGTGCAGACCGTCGCGCTCAACAACGATCGTCGTCCCGAGTTGATCGAGCGCATCGCACTGGCCTGCCAGGAAGGGCGGCAGGTGTACTGGGTGTGCACCCTCATCGAGGAAAGCGAAGAACTGGATGCCACCCCGGCGCAGGCCACCTACGAATCGCTGCAGGCGCTGTTGCCGGGCGTGCGCGTGGGGCTGGTACATGGCCGTCTGAAAGCCGCCGAAAAGCTGGCGACGATGGTGGCGTTCAAGGCCGGCGACATCGACCTGCTGGTGGCGACCACGGTGATTGAAGTGGGCGTGGATGTGCCGAACGCCTCGCTGATGGTGATCGAGAATGCCGAGCGCCTGGGCCTGGCCCAGCTGCATCAGCTGCGCGGCCGCGTCGGCCGTGGTTCGGCGGTATCGCGCTGCGTGCTGCTGTACCAGGCACCGCTCTCGCAGATGGCACGCGAGCGCCTGCAGACCATGCGCGAAACCAACGATGGTTTCGTCATTGCCGAGAAGGATCTGGAATTGCGTGGTCCCGGTGAATTGCTGGGTACCCGGCAGACCGGCCTGGCCGGTTTCCGCATCGCCGACCTGGCCCGCGACGCCGGCCTGCTGCCCGGCGTGCACGACCTGGCCGAGCGCCTGCTGGACCAGCAACCCACGCTGGCCGATCGTGTGGTGCAGCGCTGGATCGGCACCGCCGTGCGCTACGCCTCGGCGTAGCGCCACCTTGATGGGTGTGGACCTTGGTCCACGCATCCACGCATCCACGCATCCACGCGTGGCGTGGATCTTATCTCTTGCCAATCTGGCACCTTGGGTGCCGAGAGCCCGGCGTGGGCGACCGTGTGGATCCAGGTCTTGCGACCGAGAAGTAGCTTGGGTCCCCACGCCGGATTCTCCCTGAACCGCCCGAACAGTTG